>DATJLS010000069.1:0-42635 GCA_035509315.1 Acetobacteraceae bacterium
TCCACACCGCGATGCTTCCCGTGGGCGGCCTGCACGTCACCAACGATCTTGCGCGCCTCCTTTCCACGCCCGTCGCCCATGCCGAGCGGCTCAAAACGCTTTACGGCAACGCCGAATCCTCCCCGGACGACGAGCGGGAGATGCTGCCCGTGCCGCTCGTGGGCGAGGAGGAGCACCAGATCGCGCGCGTCCCCCGCGCGATGGTGGTGAGCATCATCCGCCCGAGGCTCGAGGAAACCTTCGAAATGGTCAGGGAACGTTTGCAGGCGACCGGGCTTTCCCGCGTCGCCGGCACCCGCGTCGTGCTCACCGGCGGCGCCTCGCAGCTCGCCGGCGCGCGCGAGATGGCCGCGCGCATCCTCGGCAAGCAGATCCGCATCGGCCGCCCGCACGGCCTGCGCGGCCTGCCCGAGGCCGCCTCCGGCCCCGCCTTCGCCACGGCAGCCGGCCTGCTCGCCTGGGCGGCCGGCGCCGGCCAGACGATGCAGGACATCGACCTCACCCCCGAGGCATCACGCGGAGTCGTCGGCCGCATCATCGACTTCTTCCGCCAGCGCGTCTGATGCCTCCCTTTCCCCGCAACCCGCGCCCAGCGCTCCCGTTCTGAGAGAGAAACGCCGATGACCCTCAACCTCACGATCCCGAAGCAGGTCCACACCGACTTCAGCCCGCGCATCACGGTGATGGGCGTGGGCGGCGGCGGCACCAACGCGGTCGACAACATGATCGCGTTCAACCTTCAGGGCGTCGATTTCGTCGTCGCCAACACCGACGCCCAGCAGCTCATGCACTCGAAGGCGGACCGCCGCATCCAGCTCGGCCCTCATCTCACCCAGGGCCTCGGCGCCGGCGCCAATCCCGAGATCGGCCGCGCCGCGGCGGAGGAAGCTGCGGACGAGCTCGAACGCCATCTCGACGGCGTGCACATGCTCTTCATCACCGCCGGCATGGGCGGTGGCACCGGCACCGGTGCCGCGCCCGTCATCGCCCGCATGGCGCGCGAGCGCAACATCCTCACCGTCGGCGTCGTCACCAAGCCCTTCAACTTCGAAGGCGCGCGCCGCGGCCGTTCGGCGGAGGCCGGGATCGACCAGCTCCAGCAGTTCGTCGACACGCTCATCATCATCCCGAACCAGAATCTGTTCCGGCTCGCCAACGAGCGCACCGGCTGGCGCGAGGCCTTCAAGATGGCCGATCACGTGCTCTACATGGGCGTGCGCGGCGTCACCGACCTCATCGTCTCCCCCGGCCTCGTCAATCTCGACTTCGCCGATATCCGCACCGTGATGGCGGAGATGGGCAAGGCGATGATGGGCACCGGCGAGGCGGAGGGCGAGAATCGCGCCACCCGCGCGGCCGAGGCCGCGATCAACAACCCGCTGCTCGAGGACACCAGCATGTCCGGCGCGAAGGGCCTGCTCATCAACATCACCGGCGGGGACGACATGACCCTCTTCGAGGTCGATCAGGCGGCCAACCGCGTGCGCGAGGAGGTGGACGAGGAGGCGAACATCCTCTTCGGCTCTTCGATCGACGAGAACGCGAACGGTCGGATGCGGGTCTCGGTGGTGGCGACCGGGATCGACCGGCCGGCCGTCGAGCGTCCGCGACTGGTCGCGGTCGGCGGTGGGCTGGCCGGGACCCAGCCTACATTCCTGCATGCGGCTCCCGGCCTCAATCCGGCCGGCGGCGAGTCACGGCCGCTCAGCATCGTGCCCACGGCGGAGCCCGCCTTTGCGCCCACGCACGCGGCGCCCACGCATGCGCCGCTGGCTTATGCCGCCACAGCGGGCCGAAGCCCGGCCCGCCCCCTTTCGGCGAGCCTTGCAGGAACCCCCGTGGCCCCACCACGCCCGGTCGCGAGCCCCATGACAAGCCCGGTGACGACTGTTCCCATGTCCGCCCCATTGACGGAGCGGGCCGCACCCGAGTGGCAGGCTCCGAGCGAGCAGGCAGGTTTTGCGGGAGCCCGACCCGAGCTGGCGGCCGCGCCACCTCAGCCTCTCTCCTCCTATCCGGCAGCTGCCCATGATCCTGCCATGCCATCGGCGGGCGCAGGTCCGGCCATGCCCGCCATGCCTTCCGCTCTGCCGGTTCCCGGCATGCCCGGCGGGACGGCGCTTGGCGGAATGGCGGGGGCCCAAGGCCGTGGCCTTTTCGCCGAACCCCAGCCTGCGCCTTCATCCTGGAGCGCGCCGGCAGCACCCCACCAGGCCAGCCCCAGCCCGGCGCCCCGCCGAGGAAGCATCTTCCAGGCGGTCACACTGGCTTTCCGCCGCCCGTCGAACAGCGAGCCCGCCCGGCCTCCGCAGCATCAGGCCGAGCCTGCGTCGGAATCCCCGCACGCTTCGGTGCGGCTTGCGGGAGGCGACGAGCTCGGGCTGGATATTCCAGCCTTCCTGCGCAAGCAGACCTCGTGACGGGAAGGATGAGCGGCGCACAAAATAGTGTAAAGTCACATGGTTATGCGGTAATATACGGAAATAAACCTTGACTTTGCGGGGCCATGATTGCCGCCTAGCCTCAACGCATGCACGGGAACTTTTCCTCTTTTCCGGGTGCGGTAAGGCAGCGGACACTCCTGAAGCCGATTGGCTGCACGGGTGTCGGCCTTCATTCCGGCGTGCGGGTGGAGCTGGAGCTTGCGCCAGCGCCCGAGGATAGCGGCATCGTCTTTTATCGCCGCGATGTGGGGGTTGAGGTTCCCGCCCGGTTCGTCTCTGTCTCCGATACGCGGCTGGCCACGCAGCTCGCCGCTTCGGAAGCGCCCGAAATTCGTGTCGGCACGGTCGAACATCTGCTGGCCGCGCTCGCGGCTCTCGGGATCGACAATGCGCGAATTTCACTCGATGGCCCGGAAGTGCCGGTGCTGGATGGCTCTGCCGCGCCATTCGTCTTCTTGATCGATTGCGCCGGCATCGCCGAGCAGGAGGCTCAGCGCCGGGAGCTTGCGATCCTTCGCCCCGTCTCCGTCATGGAGGGTGATGCTTTCGCCGAGCTGCTGCCCCATGCCGAGCCGGCCCTGGCAATGGATGTCTCGATCGATTTCTCCGCGCCCGCGATTGGTCGCCAGGCTCTCTCGCTCGCGCTTTCGGGTGCGATCTTCCGCCGGGAAATTGCGCCTGCCCGTACCTTCACGACCGCGGATGCAATCGCCGGCTTGCGCGAAGCCGGACTTGCCCGTGGCGGCTCGCTCGACAATGCGGTGGTGGTCGAGAAGGCGCGCGTGCTCAACCCGACTGGCCTGCGCATGCCGGACGAATTCGTCCGCCACAAATTGCTTGACGCGGTCGGCGATCTTTCCCTTGCTGGCCTTCCCATTCGCGGTCGCTTCCGCGCCCATCGCCCCGGACATACGCTCAATCACCGTCTGCTCGAGCAGCTTTTCGCAAGCCCCGATGCCTATCGCATCGGGCCGGCAATTCCGGCCCTGCCGCCAATTCTCGCCGCTGCCTGAGGCGGCGCTTCTCCGTACCCACATCGCGCTTTCACGGGAGTGTCGGGACCGAAGCCCCGGCACCAGCCGCAGCATCGCGCCATCTTCAGCTTTTCAGAAAAACCAGGATATCCGTGTTGATCGTCTCGGCCTGGGTGGTGATCATGCCGTGGGGGAAGTCCTTGTAGGTTTTCAAGGCACCGTTCTTCAGCAGCTTGGCAGAGAGCGGCCCGGCATCGGCATAGGGCACGATCTGGTCGCCTTCGCTGTGCATGACCAGGACAGGCAGAGTGATCTTCTTCAGATCTTCGGTGAAGTCGGTCTGCGAGAAGGCAACGATGCCGTCGTAGTGAGCCTTGGCGCCGCCCATCATGCCTTGGCGCCACCAATTCCAGATCACGCCTGGCAAGGCTTTCACGCCGGGCCTGTTGAAGCCGTAGAACGGCCCCGCAGGCAGGTCGTAGTAGAACTGCGCGCGGTTGGAGGCGAGCTGTGCCTGCAGGCCATCGAATACGTCCTTGGGCAGGCCACCGGGATTGGCCGGCGTCTTCACCATCAGCGGCGGCACCGCGCTGATCAACACTGCCTTTGCCGCCCGGCTCTCGCCATGCCGTGCAAGATAGTGCGCGACTTCGCCGCCACCGGTGGAATGGCCGACATGGACTGCGTTCTTGAGATCGAGATGCGCGGTCAAAGCGGCCAGGTCATCGGCATAATGGTCCATGTCGTGACCATCGCCTGTCTGGGTCGATCGGCCGTGGCCACGCCGGTCGTGCGCGATCACGCGATAGCCATGCCTTAGAAAGAAGAGCGATTGCGGATCCCAATCGTCCGACGAAAGTGGCCATCCATGGCTGAACACGATCGGCTGCCCGCTGCCCCAATCCTTGTAAAAAATTTCGATGCCATCCTTGGTGGTGACCGTGGGCATATCCTCAATCCCTTTCCCGAATTGAAAGCGCGACACTTCCGAATCCGGAACATATCAGGGCCGGACTATGATGGGAATGGCGCGGCAGACGATCTTCCAAACAATCTGGTGACGTTGATCTTGTTAGGCTTTTTGTCGAGATCGCGGGGTATATCGAATGCAGCATCGTTTCAAATGAAAACACTAGACGGAATGATTGTCATTGAGATGACATCATTGATCAGCGTCTCGATACCCGGAAGAGCGGAAAAGAGATCCTCGATCTCGAGAGGCAAAACGGGTCATTGTCAATCGATGGAGGGGGGATCGTTTCCGGCATGCGATTTCGAGCGGCTTTTATCGCGGCAATGGTTGTAATCGGCACGATTCGTTTCGCCGAAGCCAAGATGGCCGGGGTGCGAGACTTTGCGGTCTTTGCCCCGGCGCGCAATGCCGTCTTCCATGCAACGGTATGGTACCCCGCCGGCGGGAACGGCAAGGCCGTTCTTGTCGGCGACAACGCGATATTTATCGGAACGAAGGGGCTCAGGAACGCTCCGATTGCCGCGGGTCGCTTCCCGCTGATCATCATCTCGCACGGTGGATTCAGGGCCGCTCCGAACATCGCCAGTTGGCTTGCCTCCGCACTGGCAGGGAAAGGCTATATCGCCGCCGTGGTCATACCACCGGCAGTTCCGCCCGGCCCGCCGAAACAGTCGGTTCTGAACGAACTTTGGCTTCGGCCTGCCGATCTCTCGGCGATACTCAGTGCCGTCGAGAAACAACCGACTTTTTTCGGCAAAATCGATACGAACGAGATTGGCGCTGTCGGCTTCTTTCTTGGCGGCTATGCGGTTTTGGAATTGGCCGGAGCACGTGTTGATGCGAAGGTTTTTGCGCAATCATGCGAAGGCGGCCAGATCGGCCCCGATTGCGCGTGGTTTGCGCAGGGCGGTGTCGATTTGCGTCGTGTCGATGCCGCTCGTCTGGAACGATCCAACCTGGATTGGCGATTCAAGGCGGCCGTCGTGATCGACCCGGAGCTGACGAGCGCATTGACGCGCCGAAGCCTGCAGGCAGTCTCCATTCCCATCCATGTCGTGAACCTGGGACAGCAAGATGCGATTCCTGCCGCGTTCGATGCGTCACGCTTGGCATCCGAAATTCCTGGCGCGACCTACGCGACGATCCCGAAAGCGGGGCCGTTCAGCTCATTTCCCGAGTGCAAGCCGAATGCGCTCTCATTCTTGAAAGGTGAAGGAGAAGGAGCCCTTTTATGCTCTGACAGCAGCGGCCGTTCGCGCCCAGATATTCATTCGGCACTGGCTTCGATGATCGAGGCGGATCTTGAGCAATCCTTCTCGACAAAAAAGTGATGTCGCGCCGCTGGAATGTGCCTGAGCCCGCTGGCAGTTGAAGGACGGATGCCGCGGCGATTTCCTCTACGATGACAGACCCGGGACGATCTTCCAACTTCACGAGCGGGATGATTTCCGATCATCGCGATCTCGCTTTGCTTTCTCGATCAACTTGATGGCTTGTCCTCGGGCCTCCCCTTGAGCTTTGGCGGATTGCTAGGCGCCGGGGCATCCCGCCAGCTTGTCAGCGGGGAATCCCTTCGCTTGGCGCGCCTATTCCGCCAGAAGCCATATCGCTCTAAAATTCGAGGAACACCGTTTCTCGCGCGCCGCGCAAACGGATGTCGATCTCCCACACGCCGGTTCCCACCAGCCCTGCGACCAGGCTTGCTCGCCTTACCGGATCATCGATCCGGCCGAGCAGGGGGTCCGTCTCGTTCAGTGCCTCGCCCGCGAAATAGACCCGCGTGAAGAGCGGCCGGGTCAATCCGCGCGCATGGATCGCGAGCGCCAGATGCGGTGCTTCGGCAATATCGCCACGGCCGCGCGGTGCCCCCGGCCGCAGCGTTCGGAAACGGAAAAGCCCTTCTGCGTCCGTTCCGCTCCGCCCGAATGCCGGAAAACTCCCGGAGGCCGGCGGATCCGCCTGCCAGAGCTCCACGCAGGCATCGTTCACCGGCGCGGCCTCTCCATCCAAAATGCGCCCCTGCAGCACAATCCTCGTGCCGGTGGCGCCAAAGCGGGTAAGGTCCGCCCAGCTCGGATCTTCGAGCAGATGCCAATAGGGTCCGATCGTCTGCTGCGCCGTTGCAGTCTGCATCTCATTCCTCCATCGGACTCGCATCCCGCCCGCGCAGCACGATGTCGAACCGATAGCCATGCGCCCATTCCGGTTCGGTCAGTGTGGAGTCGAAGCGTGCAACCAGCCGCGCGCGCGCGGCCCGGTCCGGCACGGAATGGAAGATCGGGTCGGACGCCAGCAACGGATCGCCTTCGAAATACATCTGAGTGATCAGCCGCTGCACGAAGCCCGTTCCGAACAGGGAAAAATGGATATGGCTTGGCCGCCAGGCATTGTCGTGGTTGCGCCAGGGGTAGGATCCCGGGCGCACCGAGACGAAGCGATATCGTCCTTGCGCATCGGTGAAGATGCGACCGACACCGCGAAAATGCGGGTCGATGGGCGCGTCGTGCTGGTCGGTCGGGTGGCGGTAGCGTCCGGCCGCATTCGCCTGCCAGAGCTCGATCATCGTCTCCGCGACAGGTCTTCCATCCTCGTCGCTCACCGACCCGGCGACAATGATCCGTTGCCCCTGCGCCTCGCCACCATCGACGCGCGTGAGATCGGCAAGGGCCGAGAAATGTGCCGGCGAGAAGCAGGGACCGCTCGCCTCGGTCACTCCGGCTGCGGACAGCACCAGGGGCTGAAGCGGTGCACGCAGCGCCGTGCTGCGATAAGAGGGCGTCGCATAGGCGGGCTGGCTGCCCGGCGCAAGCGGGCGAAAGCGCGCGAACGCGGCCTCGCTCTCTCTCATGGTTTCGCTCCGGTTTCGTTTCCCCGACGCTAGCATCAGCAATCCCGCCCTTCAGCCCCGATCATTGCCTCCGGGTGGCGCCTCAGTCATCGCCATGCCGTCTGAGCTTGGGATTGGCAAGCGCGAGGCGCAGGTCCACCTGCCACTCCAGAAGTGCTGTCAGCGCCTCCTCATGCGCATCGAACCTTCCGGCCCGGATATCCGCCGCCAACATACGCTCGATATCCTCGAGCGCGCAGGATGTGTCGGGTACAGCCAGCTCCGCTTGCCGATAAAGCGAAATGATCCGCTCGCGCCCCGCCGCCTCGCCGGACTCGGCCGCCAGCTCCCGCGCCGCGATCGCCATCGCATTGGCGATCATCCGCACGGCATAGACCTGCGCCGGAGGAACATACGGCAGCACCTCATCCAGCAAGGTCGCGCGCGCGATCGCGAGCAGCCGCGCCCCCTCCGGCCCGTCACGCATGCCGGCTCCCGGCGATCCTCGCCATCGCCTCCTGCACCAGCTGTGGCGCCATCCGCCCGCTCAACGCCGCCTCCAGCCCCGGCTTCTCTTCCGCTCGGTGCCGCTCGCCCTGCTGAAGCGCGATGATCGCCCAGCGGATCGCCGCCATTGCTTCCCAATAGGGGGCGCGCTCCGACGCCACTTTCCGCCCGGAGATCTGCTCGTAGCCGCGATAGAAATCCGCCCGTGCCGCAACGCCCCCCGCCTCCCGGTCTTCACATCCGAAGCGCCAGCAGCGTGCCGTGAACCAGCCAAGATCCTCATCCGGATCGCCCCAGTCCGCAAATTCCCAATCGAGCACGGCGGCGATCCTTCCCTTCGCGACCATGATATTGCCGATACGATAATCGCCGTGAATCAGCGTGATGGCGGCGGGGCGGGGGCGATCGCGCTCCAGCCGGCGCAATACGAACTCGATCGCCGGCTGGGGAGCGGCCAGCCGGTCGAGATTCCAACGCTGTGCCCGGATGCGCGCCATCGCCGGATCCGGATCGGGCGGACCGAGAAAAGAGAGGTCCGGGCGCGACGGACGAAGCGAGTGGATTCGCGCAAGCGCCGCCCCAAGCGCCGCGCCGAACTCCGGCCGGTCAGGGATCAGCGAATCGTTCCGCACCAGAAGCCGCGGATCGGCAATGCCCGAGACATGCCGCATCAGGAAGAAGGGTCCGCCCAGCACGGCTTCATTGGTGCAGAGCGCTACCGGCGCGGGCACCGCAATGCCGGCCGCCCGAGCAACCTTGAGAACGGCAAATTCCTCGGCGCGGCTGCGGCTCGAAGGAATCGGCGCCGCCGCATCCCGCCTCAGCACCAGCCTCTCTTCCCGTCCATCTCCGTGGACGAGCGTCAGGCCCCAATTCTCCTGGATCGCACCGCCCGAAAGCCGCTCGACTGCGCCGATCGCGACTGATTCGCCCAATCTCTCGCCAAGCCAGACGGTGAGCCGTCGCACGGCCGAATCGTCCACTCCCGTCGCCTTTCGCTCTGCGGCATACTCAACCCCCATTCGGACGAGGGAGAAAGCCCATGGCGCAGACTCTTGAGCAGTTCGCAGCCGCGTGCCGGGAAGCGCTCGCGGCCGATCCCGGGCCAACGGGCCGCGAGAAGCTCTGCGCGCTCGTTCGGGAAGTGCTGCAAGACAAGGAATTCGTCGCCGCCAATATCCGTGCGGATGGGCCGGAGCGGAAAGTCCTCTACGAGGATCCCGATCTCGGCTTCACCATTCTCGCTCATGCCTATCTGGGGGCGAAGGATTCCAGCCCGCATGATCACGGCCCGACCTGGGCCATTTACGGCCAGGCAACGGGTGAGACCGTCATGACGGACTGGGAATGCATCGCCCGCCCGACAGAGACGGGCCCCGGCAAGGCACGCCGCCTGCGCGAGTACAGTCTCGCGCCGGGCATGGCCTATCTCTACGAGCCCGGTGTGCTGCACTCCCCGCGACGCGAGAAGGCCACCTCCCTGCTCCGGATCGAGGGCATGAATCTCGAGCGTGTGCGTCGCCTTCGCTACATTGCCGTCGATGCCACTCCAGGCCCTCTCTAAGCCCTGTGGCGGAGCAGGCCTTCGTCTCCTTCGTGGCGCAGCAGCCAGGCCTTGCGGGAGAGCCCGCCGCCATAGCCGGTCAGGCTGCCATCCGCGCCGATCACCCGGTGACAGGGCACGACGATCGCGATGGGATTGGCTCCATTGGCCAGCCCCACCGCGCGGCTCGCGCCCGGGGCGCCTATTGCCGCTGCAAGCTGCCCATAGCTCGAAGTCTCGCCCGGGGGGATTTTTCTGAGGGCCGTCCAGACCTTGCGCTGGAATGCCGAGCCTTCCATCCGGATGGCAATCCGCTCCGGTGCCGCAAGGTCGCCGTCGAAATAATCCTTGAGATGCCTGGCGGCCGTCCCGGCCGTGCATTCCGCGAGCCGGAAATCCTCGTACTGCCGGCGCAGCAATTGCAGCATCCGCTCCTCATAATCGGAAAAATCGAGAGCGTGCAGCGCCTCGCCGTCAGAGACGAGCAGAATCGTCCCGATCGGCGAGGCCATGCGTTCGAGCCAGAAATCCACGTGTCTCCTCCTGTTTGCGGCGCGCCGCGACCGGATCGGACGCCCAGAGATGAAGGGCGGCATAGGCGCGCCATGGGCGCCACGCCTGGGCGCGCGCAAGGAGCCGGACCGGGGTCGGCTGCCCATCCGGCTCGGAAGCGGCGCGGAGCAGCCCGAGATCGCTGGCGGGAAAGGCATCCGGCTCGCGGAGCGCGCGCATGGCGATGTATTGCGCTGTCCAGGCTCCGATACCCGGCAGCGCGCGCAGCCGTGCAATGCTCGCCTCCAGGCCCTTCCCGGGCTCGAAGAGGTGCGGATCGGTCGCGGCAGCCTCGGCAAGCGCGATGAGCGACGCAGCCCGTGCCCGAGGCATGCCGAGCGTGGCGGCGAGATCGGGCGCCTCCGCGATCCGGCGCGGCGGGGGAAAGGCATGGGTCAGGCCTGTCAGGCTGGCGTCTTCCGGTGGCGGCAGGGCATCGCCATAGGCGACGACCAGCCTGCCCGCCAGGGCGGTTGCGGCGCCGACGCTGATCTGCTGGCCGAGGATGGCACGTACCCCAAGCTCGAACCCGTCCCAGGCCCCGGGCACGCGCAGGCCGGGCCGGGCGCGCACGCGTGCCGCCATCCCAGGGTCGCTGGAGAGATGCGCCCCGATCAGACCGGGCTCGGCGCCGAGATCGAAGAGCCGCCGTATCCGCTCGACGATCAGCGGCAACGCCGTGATCGCCGGAAACCGGATCGTGGCGATCAGGCAGTTCCGCTCCAGCGCCGGGCGGACCAGGATCGTCCCCTTCATCTCACCAAGCGTGATGGACCTGGCATAGGCATCCGCGCTCACGCGCTCCACGCCCGGAATCGCGCGGGCCGCGAGGAAGAAGATCAGGGAGGACCAGTCATAGGGCGGCTTGAAGGGCAGGGTGAGGCGGACGGAGGATTGCGCCGCCTCCTTCCCGGCGTGGCGGAGGCCGCTGGGCGGGCGGCCATAGAGCTTGAGGAACGTGTCGTTGAACCGGCGCACGCTGCCGAAGCCAGCGGCCAGGGCCACATCCGCCATCGGCAGCGCCGTATCGGTGATGAGTCGCTTGGCGAACAGCACGCGCCGCGTGCCGGCGACCGCCTTGGGTGAGGCGCCGAGATGCTTTTGGAAGAGACGGCGGAGCTGCCGCGCGCCGACGCCGAGCCGCCCCGCCAGCTCTTCCACAACGTTCTCGTTCAGCGCGCCGGCGGCGATCAGCGCCAATGCGCGGGAGACGGTGTTGTAAGTACCGCGCCAGGCAGCGGTCTCGGGCGAGGTCTCGGGCCGGCAGCGCAGGCAGGGCCTGAACCCAGCCGCCTGCGCTGCCGCGGCGCTTGGCATGAAAATGACGTGCTCGAGCTTGGGCGGCCGGGCCGGACAGATTGGTCGGCAATAGATGCCGGTCGTACGGACAGCGGTGAAGAACTGCCCGTCGAAACGCGGATCGCGTGCGAGAAGAGCCCGGTAGCAGCTTTCGCGGTCGAGATGCATGGCCGCATCATGCCCTGCGGCGGCGGAGTCTTCTCGCCATTTCCGGACCTGATCGCCACCGTGGCCGGCGGGCTTCAGCCCTCGTGGTGAGCCGGCGTCTTTTCCGTATCGACCGTCGTCTCGATGCTGGTTTCGCTCCCGATCGCGGATGGCGGTGCGGCCGCAGGCGGCGGCGTGTGCGCCTCATCGCTTTCCATTGTCTTGCGGAACGCCTTGATACCCTTTGCAAAGTCGCCCATCAGCGTGCTGACCTTGCCGCTTCCGAACAGCAGAAGCACAACGATCAGCACGATCAGCCAATGCCAGATGCTGAGCTCGCCCAATTCCTCCCTCCGGCCAGATACTCGCCAGGCGACCCTGGTCTTCCAGGCAAGGGATGGCAAGGCCGATTCCCCCGAAACGCCTTGCCTCTGCATGACATCGTGGACATCTGACGATGAGCGGACAGGAGGATGGATGATCGGATGATCGCGCCACCCATGCAGCAGATTCCGGGCGTCTATCATCGCCGCGTGGGCGAGATCGTCGTCACCGCGCTCTCGGACGGTTATCTCGATAGCGGGCTCGAGATGCTGCGCAACATCACCGTCCAGGAGTCGGCGTGCCTTCTTCGCGCGGCCTTCCGTCCCGATTTTCCGGGCGGAGGCCGCCGCACCTCTGTGAATTGCTATGCTGTCCATTCCGCCGGCCGCCTCGCGCTCATCGATACCGGCTCAGGCAGCTATCTCCAGCCGAGCGCGGGCAAGCTCGCGCACAATCTCGCCGCTGCCGGTATCGATCCGGCGGCGATCGAGCGTGTGATCCTCACCCATATGCATCCGGATCATTCCGCCGGCCTGAGCGAGATGCCCTCCG
Source organism: Acetobacteraceae bacterium (assembly GCA_035509315.1). Lineage (GTDB taxonomy): Bacteria > Pseudomonadota > Alphaproteobacteria > Acetobacterales > Acetobacteraceae > JAKAWQ01. The sequence continues at coordinate 12,143 of DATJLS010000069.1, forward strand.
GCCGGCGCCTTTTCCCGAATGCCGAGCTTGTCGTGCATGAGAACGAGCCACGCCACTGGCATGACGATGCCGCCATGGCGCGGGGCAGCGAACGGGAGAAGAGGCTCTACTTCCAGGCCGCGCGCGAGCAGATCGCGCCCTATCGCGACCGCCTGCGCACTTTCTCGGGTCCCGGCGAAGTCTTCCCCGGCGTGAGCGCGATGCCCCTGCACGGCCATACACCGGGCCATACCGGCTACATGATTGCCTCCGGCGGCGAATCCCTTCTTATCTGGGGCGATATCGTCCATGTGCCCGAGATCCAGGTGCCACGTCCGGACGTGGCGATCGATTTCGATACCGATCCCGTCCTGGCGGCGGCAACCCGCCTGCGTGTCCTCGATATGGCAGCAAGTGAACGCCTGCTGGTCGCCGGCATGCATCTGCATTATCCTGGCTTTGCCCACGTCGCCCACAGTGCCGGTGGTTATGGGCTCGTTCCCGAGGCGTGGGACCAGGCTTTCGGAAAGGTTTGAGCGGGCCCGGGATGGGCAGTGATCAACGAATCCCGGCGCGCAGAAAACTCTGCACGAACTGGCGCTGGAAGATCAGGAAGGCGATCAGCAGCGGCGCGCTGCTGAGCAAGGTGGCTGCGGTGACGAGCGACCATTGGACGCCCTGATCGGGAGTGGCGAAGATCTCGAGGCCGACGGTCAGCGGCCGTGTCGTCACGGAATCGCTGACCACCAGAGGCCAGAGAAAATCGTTCCAATGATAGGCAACCGAGGTCAGAGCGAAGGCGACATAGGTGCCGCGGCTGAGCGGCACATAGACCTTCCACAGCCGCCCGAGCAGTGAGCAGCCCTCGAGCCGGGCAGCGTCGTCAAGCTCGCTCGGAATGGTGCGGAAATTCTGCCGCAGCAGGAAAATTCCGAGTGCGGAGCCGAGATAAGGAATGCCCATTGCCGGAATGGTGTCAGCAAGACCGAGCCAGCTGATCTCCCGATAGTTCCAGACGAGCAGGATGCCGGGTGAAATCATGAGCTGAAGCAGCAGCGCCGCGAAGAGGAGGTCGCGACCGGGAAAGCGGAGGCGGGCGAAGGCGAAGCCGGCCAATGTCGCGAGCACGCACTGGCTGAAAACGGTGAAGCAGACGAGGAAGATCGTATTGAGGAAGTAGCGCGCGAAGGGCGCCTCATTCCAGGCCTGCACGAAATTGCGCCAGGTCAGCGGGGCGAGAGGATCGAAGATCGTCGAATAAACAGGAGGGTGAACAGCACTCCAGACGGCATAGAGCAGCGGCAGCGCCCAGATGAGCCCGAACAGCCATAGAGGGAGCGCTGAAAAGGCGCGTCTCACCGATAATGCACCCGCCGCCCAAAAAGGGCGAACAGCAGGGCAGCCAGCACACTCAGGATTACCACCAGAACGATCGTCGCCGCCGCAGCGGCATTGATGTCCCAATCGCGAAATCCGGCCTCGTATACGTAATAAAGCAGGAGCGAGGAGGCATTGTCCGGCCCGCCCTGGGTCATTTCCACCACGTGATCGACGACGCAGAAAGCGTTGATCGTGGCTGTGACCATCACGAAGAGCGTCGTCGGCCCGAGCAGCGGCAATGTGACACGACGGAAGAAATAGGTGCGCGAGGCGCCTTCGAGCGAAGCGGCTTCACGCAGCACCGGCGGAATGTTCTGCAACGATGCCAGATAGAAGATCATGAAGAAGCCCGCTTGTTTCCAGATCGCCACGGCCATCATCGCCGGCAGGGCCGTCGAGGGGTCGCCGAGCCAGTTGATGTCCCCCGCCCCGATCAGCCGGGTGAAACGATCCACCAGCCCATATTGCGGCGTATAGAAGAAGAGCCAGATCGCACCGACCGCGATCATCGGCAGCATCGTCGGGAGGAAGAAGAAGAGACGAAGCGCCGCGCGCCCCAGCATCGCCCCATTGACGCCGAGCGCCATGAGCAGCGCCAGCATGACGGAGGCCGGAACCGTGACGAGCGCATAGATGAGATTGTTGAAGAGGCTCCTCAGGAAGCTCGGGTCGGCGAAGAGATCGCGATAATTCGCGAGTCCGACGAATCCGCCACCTTGCCCCGCGATCGGCGCGGCATAGAGACTGCTCGCGAATGTCGCGAGCAACGGCCCATTGGTGAAGGCGAAGATGAAGAGGGCTGCCGGCAGCACCAGCAGCCAGCCGCCGAGGGGATGCGTCTCTTCGCCGCTGCTGCTGCCCATCAGGCGTGCCGATAGGGGCGGAGGATCGTTTCGGCTTCGGCTTGCGCCGCCTTGAGAGCCGCTGCCGGAGTCGCATTCCCTGAAAGTGCCGCAGCAATGTGATTCTCGAGCGTGATCTGGACGCGGGCGTCCTGGAAGGTCGAGAGTTCGCCGCGCGCCGCCGGCAGGAAGCTCCGCGGCCGCGCTGCGACCGGGTGCTTTTCGATATAGGCCTGCATGTTACGCGCGCTGAAGGCCGGTTCAGTGACGCAGATATAACCGGTGCGGATCGACCAGTCGGCGGCGTGCTCGGGCGTCGTCAGCCATTGCGCGAAGCGCAACGCGGCCCGCTGCTCGGCCGGGGAGGCATGCTTGAAGATATAGAGATTGCCTCCCCCGACGACCGTGCCCGGAGTGGGGTTGCCCGCGGGCAGGGCAACCCCGAAGGAGAATTTCGCGTTCGCCGTGACGGTCGCGAGATTGCCAGAGCTGGTGCAGACGATCGCCGTATCGCCGCGCAGAAAATTGGGAACCATGGTCGGCCAATAGCTGACGCCGGGCGGCGTTGCGCCATAGGTCTTCGAAAGGCTCATCCAATAATCGAGCGTCTCGATCGCCTTCGGTGCGTCGAAGAAGACCTTCGTGCCCGTGTCGTTCATCAAAGTATGGTCGTTGCCGGCACAGAGCGCGCCGAATGTCCAATGTCCGTTGGTGATGTCGGCAGGGAACTGGATGCCCCAGGTTGCGGGTGAGGCCCGCCGGTTGGTGAGCTTGCGCGCCGCTTCGGCCTGGGACTTCCAATCGCTGGGGAAATGGTTCGGATCGAGGCCGGCCTTGGCGAAGGCGGCCTTGTTGTAGAAGAGAATCTCGGTCGAGCGCTGGAACGGCACCGACCAGGTTTTGCCGCCGATGCGTGTATTGTACATGAAGGCCGGCCAGAAGCTCGCAAGCCAATCCTCGCCTTCCTTGTCGAGCCCGATCTCCTCGAGCGGAACGATGACATCGAGCGCCTGGAGCGTATGGATATCGGCCGTCAGCATGACCGAGAATTGCGGCCCGTTGCCGCCGCGGATCGCAGTGACGGCTTTGGTGAGCGTTTCCGGATAGGTGCCGGCATAGGTCGCCTTCATGGCAACTCCGGTCTCTTTGGCATATTGCGCGCAATATTCGGCGATGATGCTTGCCAGCGGCGCGCTCACCGTGACGGGGTAGAAGAAATTCAGCTCCTTCACCTCCTCTGCGCGCAGGATCGCGGGTGCAGCGAGCAATCCGCCGGCACCGGCAGCTCCGGCGAGCAGGAAACGGCGGCTGATGTCAAGCATGGCAGGGCTCCTCAAGATTCGCGATATGTCAGCCCAGGCGCACACCGCTCTCTTCATCGAAGAGCGCGACGGCAGAGGAGGGAAAAGCGGCATGCAGAATCGTGCCGGGAACGAAATCGATGCGTCCGGAAGGGCGCAGCAGCACCGGCAGGGCTTCCGTGCCGCAGCGGCAATGCAGGACGGTATCGGCCCCGAGATATTCCTTGCGTTCGAGCCGAAGCGCGAGCCCTCTCTCGGCAATCAGCATCGTTTCGGGTCGAACCCCGGCGATGAGATTTTTTCCGATTGGTTCTGCGATCGCTGGCCCCGCTGTGCCGCGCACCACCAATGTCTCTCCGCGTCGGACGAGGGGCAGGAGATTCATCGGCGGCATGCCAACGAAGCGGGCGGCGAACAGCGTGCGCGGCCGTGCATAGAGTTCGTCGGGCGTGGCGTCCTGCTCGATCCATCCACGATTGAGCAGGATCACGCGGTCGGCCATGCTCATCGCCTCGGTCTGGTCGTGCGTCACGTAGACCATCGTGATGCCGAGCCGGCGCTGCAGCGCCACGATCTCGGCCCGCATCTCGGCGCGCAGCTTGGCATCGAGATTGGAGAGCGGCTCGTCCATCAGGCACACCGGCGCTTCGGCCACAATCGCCCGGCCGAGCGCCACACGCTGCTGCTGGCCGCCCGACAGCGCCGCCGGAAGCCGCGCCAGAAGCTCCTCGATCCCGAGCAGCGCGGCGGCTTCGGCGAGCCTGCGGGCGCGCTCGGCTGCCGGCACGCGCCGCGCCTTGAGGCCGAAGAGGATGTTCTCGGCAACGTTCAGGTGCGGAAAGAGCGCGTAGGATTGAAAGACCATCGCCACGCCGCGCTCGGCGGGCGGTGCCGCGGTCACGTCCCTGCCCCCGATCGTGAGCCGTCCCTCGCTTACCCTCTCGAGCCCCGCGATCAGCCGCAGGCAGGTTGTCTTGCCGCACCCGGACGGGCCGAGCAGCACGGTGAAGCTGCCGGCCGGGATGGCGAAGGAGACGTTGTCGAGCGCCGAGGTCTTGCCCCATCGCTTGCTCACGCCGGACAGCGCAACCTCGGCGCCGCGATTCACCGCCGATGCCGTTCCGCCGTCACGCGGCATCACGCCCGTCTCCCAAAATTTCCCGTGTTCGGTCAGCCGGTTATGCACACATGCGCGATACGCCGCGCCACATATTCCGGGGCAGCCCGAGCGCTTCCCGAAGCTGCATATGGCCGACCCCTTATTGCATAAAGGCGAGCGTTTTGATGACGTTTCGATGATGGTCGGCGGCGGGGCCGCAAGCCCCGCCGCCCGGCATTTCAGTCCGCGTCGGGCGGGATCACGTTTTGCGGCCGTGGCCCGAGCAACGCCGCGCGCATCGTCTCGGCCGATTTCACCCGGATATCGTTCCAGGCTTCCGGGGTATGGAAGGCCGAGTGCGGGGTGATGATCAGCCGCCCCTCATGCCAGGGCGCACGCTCTTGATAGGAGGCGAGCAGCGCGGGAATCGGCGGCACCGGCGGCTCCTCAGGCAGCACATCGAGCCCGGCCCCGGCAATGTGCCCGCGTTCGAGCGCTTCCATCAGGGCGTCGAGATCCATGATCGGCCCACGCGCCGTGTTCACCACCACGGCATCTCGTGGCAGGGCCGCGAGTTCGGCTGCCCCAATCATGCCGCGCGTCTCGCGCGTCAGCGGTGCATGCACGGAGAGAATGTCGCTCTCCCTCAGAAATGATTCGAGCGTGCGCGCGCGATCGATGCCGAGTGCGAGCTCGACTCCGTTCGGCTGATAGGGATCATAGGCGAGCACGCGGAAGCCGAAGGCTTTCGCACGCAGCGCCGTCGCGGTGCCGATGCGCCCGAGCCCGAGAATGCCGAAGCTCTGCGCCGAGGCGCGCTTGATGAGAGGATGCGCGATCCATGTCCAGGCGGCCGGGGGCGTGGCGCGCTGGCGCTCATGGTGCAGCAGCAATCCTCGCCGCAATGCGAGCGCGAGCGCGATCGCATGGTCCGCGACTTCGGTGGTGCCGTAATCCGGCACATTGCAAACCATCACACCGCGTGCGGCGGCTTCCTTGCGGTCCACGCGGTCATAGCCCACGCCCATGCGCACGATGGCTTTCAGCTTCGGAAATCGCGCGAAATCCTCAGCAAGCACGAACTGGCGAAAGATCATCAGCCCATCCGCCCCGGCGCAGTCCGCAGGATCGAGGTCGGCGAGAGTCTGCGCATCCCGCTTCAATATCTTCACCTCCGGGCCGTAGAGACGATGCTCGACGGATAGATCCGGATACATCGCCTCGGGATAGAGCACCGTGAGCGTCATGGGCGGGCATGTCCTCCTGCAAAGGCCGGCGATCCTGCGGGCCCGGGTCGCCTTGCGCAACCTGCCCCGTTTTGCCAGCCTTCGCGCTTGCACATTTTTCGGGGGATTGGATGAACGGCGCGGAAAGCCTGGTGCACACGCTGCTGAAAGGCGGCGTCGATACGTGCTTTGCCAATCCCGGCACCAGCGAGATGCATTTCGTTGCCGCGCTCGATCGCATCCCCGGTATGCGCTGCGTGCTCGGCTTGTTCGAGGGCGTGGTCACCGGCGCGGCGGACGGCTATGCGCGCATGGCGGGCAGGCCGGCGGCCACGCTTCTGCATTGCGGCCCGGGTCTCGCGAATGGTCTCGCCAATCTGCACAATGCGCGTCGTGCCGGCGCGTCGATCGTCAATATCGTCGGTGACCAGGCAACTCATCACCGCCCGCTCGATGCCCCACTCACCGCCGATACCGAGGGTTGGGCACGTCCCGTCTCCGGCTTTGTCCGCACGGCCGCGCACGCCGCCGAGGTCGGGGCGGACGCTGCCGCAGCAATTCGGGCGGCACGCACCCCACCCGGCCAGATCGCGACGCTCATCCTGCCCGCCGACACGGCCTGGAACGAAGGCGGCGTGATCGGCGAAGCGCTGCCCCCGCCGCCGGCTCCGTGCGTCGATCAGGGCGTGGTCACGAGCATCGCGCGCATTTTGCGCGGCAACGATCCCGCGGTCCTCGTGCTGGCGGGCGGGGCCCTCTCCGCGGAGGGGCTGGCGCTGGCCCATCGCATCCGTGCTGCCACCGGTGTGCGGTTGATCGCCCAGATGTCGAACGCGAGGATCGCCCGCGGCGCCGGGCGGGTGCCGATCGACCGTGTGCCCTATCCGGTGGATCAAGCGCTCGCCGCGCTCGCGGGCCTCAAGCACATCGTGCTCGTCGGCGCGGTGAAGCCGGTTGCCTTCTTCGCCTATCCCGGCAAGCCCGGCCATCTCTTCCCACCCGATGCCACGGTCCATGTGCTTGCTCGTCCCGAGCAGGATCTGCCTGAGGCGCTCGCCCGGCTCGTCGAAGAACTCGGCGCCGCCGAAGCGTCCCTGCCGGCGACAAAGCCGCGCCTGCCTCCCGCCAAGGGCCCGCCAACCCCCGAAGCCTTGGGCCAATCGCTCTCGGCCCTGCTGCCCGATCAGGCCGTGATTGTCGATGAAAGCGTGAGCTTCGGCCGCAGCATTTTCTCCGACACCGCCTCCGCCGCCCCGCATGACTGGCTGCAGATCACCGGGGGAGCGATCGGCGACGGCCTGCCCCTTGCAACCGGCGCCGCCATCGGCGCGCCGGGCCGGCGCGTCATCGGCCTGCAGGCCGACGGGTCGGCGATGTACACGATCCAGGCACTATGGACCCAGGCGCGCGAGCGGCTCGACGTGACCACGATCCTTCTCTCCAACCGCAAATACGCGATTCTGCTGCACGAGCTTGCCAATGTCGGCGCCAATCCCGGTCGCACCGCGCTCGATATGCTCGATCTCTCCAATCCCGATCTCGATTGGCCGCGCATCGCGGGCGGCCTCGGTGTCGAGGCCGCGCGGGCGGAGACCATGGAGTGTTTCGCCACCCTTTTTTCCTATTCGCTCTCGCGCCCGGGGCCGTTCCTGATCGAACTCGTCATTTAGGGGGCTACTTCCGCGCCCAAATCAAAATGCCCGCGGAACGAGTGATTCTTGGCGATGCACTTGCGCGTCAGGCTTGACGCACCCGGCCCCGCGGCTCAATGATTTATGGATGATGACGGGGATCCATTTCCCCGGAAGCGCCGGTTTGACGACGCCGGGGACGGTCGCGACGGGGCCTTCAGGCTCGGTGCGGGGAGAGATTTTTCACTCCCTGGCGCCCGCGAGAATATGTGTTCCTGCAATCGTGAACTTTTTCTCCGCAGGACTGCCCCGGAGCATCGCGCGAAGCGCGGACCACGTGACCGATTCTGGCGCTGGACCGGTACCGTTCTCCCAGGGAGAAAAGCCATGATCATCGACGAAACACTCGAGCGTCTCTACCAGCAGGTCGAACTGGTGAAGGGGGCCGGAGACCCGCGCACCGGCAAGCTTTGCGTCATGTCTTTCGTGGCCTATCTTGCCGGCGAAGGCCATTCGGACCGGCCCGCAACCGCGTCCCCCCTGATCCGCGAGCTCGCAGTCAGAATCAATGACGCGATGCCGGCCACCATGCGCCAGGAGCTCAAGCCATTCGTGCCGCGGATCATCGGCACCAATGACGGGCATGACGGTGAGCGCGCCATCGTGCTCAGGGACATCACGGAAAGAGAAATTCTTCCGCGGATCTGCGCGGATTTCCTGGCAAAAGGTTCACTCAGAGGCTGGCGGCGGACCACCGAGTTCCGGGAATTGAGCAGCCGGCTCTTCGATCTCACCCATGCTCGCGACATCGACGCGGATGGCGCCGCCCGCTGCAAGCTCGCGGCGGCGGTGGCGAGCCTGCTCTGCTTCTGCGCGACCGAGGCGCCCGATCCGGTCGCCCGCCCATGGTATTGGAGGAAAGCGATCGAGCTACTCGACCGTGCCTGCGATGTCGGCGCCGAGAGAGGCGAGCCGACCATCGACACCGGACGGGCGCAGAGGCTCGAAGAGATGCTCGGCCGTCGCGAGCGTATCCGGGGGGCGAAAGCGATGACCGATCGCGCCGTCGGGCGGCTTCGCGCCGTCCTGGCGTGGCCGGCGAAAGCACTCTGACCGAGGGCTTCGCGCTTCTGCCGCGCGCAACCCTGGGGAACGGCGGTTGAAGGGAGGGAGCGTGCTCGCCCGTCCGTGGCACGTTTCCCTCTTTTCATGAGGAAAAGTCGGGATCTTTGGCCCAAGGCGCGCAAAGGATTTTCGTTTCGTAAAGTATTGAATTAAAATCGTTCTGTTTGCCGGCGCTCAGCCAAGCGCCATGGCGATGTAGTTCATCGAGAGATCACGGCTCTCTCGCCAGCTTCGGTGCAAGGGATCCAATGTCATTCCCGCGAGATCGGCAAGGCGGAACCCCGTCTGCGCAAGCAGCCGGTCCATCTCCGCCGGAAGGATGAAGCGCCGCCAGTCATGCGTTCCGGGCGGCAAGAGCCGAAGCACATATTCCGCCCCGATCTTGGCCAGCGCGAGCGCCTCGATCGTCCTGCTGATGGTGGAGAGGAAGAGCAATCCGCCCGGCTCGAGAAGGTCGCCAAGCGTGGCCAGAAAGGCGGCCGGGTCGGGCACATGCTCGATCACCTCAAGTGCCGTGATCACCCGGAACCGCACCCCTTCGACGGCCAGAGCCTCCGGCAGGATGGCGCGGTAGGAAAGGGGGAGGCTGGCTGCCGCGGCGTGGGAATTGGCTACCTCGATCAGCGGTGCCGAGGCGTCGATCCCGAGCACCGAAAACCCCTCCCGGGCCAGCGCCTCGGAAGCGAGCCCGGCGCCGCACCCGACATCCAGCAGGCCAAGTCCTCCGATCGTGCCGCAATGAAGCCGCGCGCGCCGGGTGATCCAGCCGACCCGGAGCGCATTCATCCGATGCAGGGGCTTCATCGGGCCGGACGGGTTCCACCAGCGCTCGGCCAGCGCGCCGAAGCGGGCGATCTCCGCCGCATCCGCGGTCATGTCCTGCGTCGGCATCCGTTGCCTCGTCCTCTGTTGCCCGCTTCGGCTGGCCCCAGTATGTGTGCCGCCGCCTCGCTGCCGGCAACCGGCCCCGGACAAGAGGTTCAAGATCAAGGGACAGGGCGGGGATAAGGAACGGATGGCCCGTATCGTCATGAAGTTCGGCGGCACCTCGGTCGCCGATCTTGATCGCATCCGTGCCGCCGCCAGCCGTGCCGCGCACGAGGTCGAGGCTGGCAACCAGGTGGCCGTGGTGGTCTCGGCCATGGCCGGCGCCACCAACCAGCTCGTCGGCTGGTGCCAGGAGCTCTCGCCCCTGCACGATGCCCGCGAATATGACGCCGTGGTCGCCACTGGCGAGCAGGTCACGGCCGGGTTGATGGCGATCGCGCTCCAGGCCAAGGGCATCGATGCGCGCTCATGGCAGGGCTGGCAGATCCCGGTCCTCACAGACGCCGCCCATGGCGCCGCTCGTATCGAACGGATCGCGGGAGACGCGCTCATCGAGCGCATGGCGGCAGGCCAGGTGCCGGTGGTCACCGGCTTCCAGGGCGTGGGGCCGGACCGGCGCACCACCACCCTTGGCCGCGGCGGGTCGGACACTTCCGCGGTTGCGCTCGCCGCGGCGCTGGCGGCCGACCGCTGCGACATCTATACCGATGTGGACGGCATCTATACGACCGATCCACGAATTGTTCCGAAGGCAAGAAAGCTTGCCCGGATCGCCTATGAAGAGATGCTGGAACTCGCTTCGGTGGGCGCGAAAGTGCTCCAGACGCGCAGCGTTGAGCTTGCCATGAAGGAACATGTGCGCGTGCAGGTCCGCTCGAGCTTCACGGACGCGCCTGGCACGCTGGTCGTCGATGAGGATGAGATCGTGGAAAAACCGATGGTCGCCGGCATCGCCTATTCGCGAGACGAGGCCAAGATCACCGTCCGCCGCGTGCCGGACCGGCCCGGAATCGCCGCGGCCCTCTTCGGCCCGCTCGCTGCCGCCAATGTCAATGTGGACATGATCGTTCAGAACGTCGCGGCGGACGGCACCACCGATCTCACCTTCACCCTCGGCAAGGCCGACCTGCCGCGCGCGCGCAAGGTGCTGGACGAGGCGCATGCCTCGATCGGCTATGCCGAGATCACGGCCGATTCCGATGTCGCCAAGATCAGCGTGGTCGGCGTGGGCATGCGCAGCCATGCGGGTGTCGCCAGCACCATGTTCCGTGCGTTCGCCGACAAGGCCATCAACATTCAGGTGATTTCCACGAGCGAGATCAAGGTGAGCGTGCTGATCGGCGCCGAATATACCGAGCTTGCGGTCCGCACGCTGCACACGGCATACGGCCTCGATGTCGCCTGACGCATACATCCCGAAAGCCGCGCCGGAAACGGCGCGCGCCCGGCTCAACGCGCTTTGGGCGCGCGGCACGCGCTTCCTCGGCTGTGAGGTCGGCATCCTCGGCGGCGCCATGACCTGGGTGAGCGAGCGCCACCTCGTTGCCGCCATCTCCAATGCCGGCGGCTTCGGCGTCATCGCCTGCGGCTCGATGAACCCCGATCAGCTCGCCGCCGAGATCGCCGCCACCCAGGCCCTTACCAGGCGCCCTTTCGGGGTCAATCTGATCACCATGCACCCCGCGCTTGAGGCGCTCATCCGCGTCTGCCTGGAGGCGCGGGTGAGCCATGTGGTGCTGGCCGGCGGGGTGCCGCATGCCCGCACCGCGGGCCTGGTCAAGGAGGGCGGGGCGAAGCTCATCTGCTTCGCGCCCGCGCTCGTCCTTGCGAGGCGCCTGATCAAGGCCGGAGCGGATGCGCTCGTCATCGAAGGCTCGGAGGCCGGCGGCCATATCGGCCCCGTCTCCCTCACCGTGCTCGCCCAGGAGATTCTTCCTCACATCCGGGAAGTTCCGGTCTTCGTCGCCGGCGGGATCGGCCGCGGCGAGGCGATCCTTGCCTACCTCGAAATGGGTGCATCTGGTGCCCAGCTCGGCACCCGCTTCGCCGCTGCGCAGGAATCGATTGCCCATCCCCGCTTCAAGGAAGCGTTCATCCGCGCCGCCGCACGCGATGCCGTGCCCTCAATTCAGCTCGACGAACGATTCCCGGTCATTCCCGTGCGCGGCCTCGCCAACGCTGGCACCCAGCGCTTCCTCGAGCATCAGCGCGAGACGATCGCCCGCTTCCAGGCCGGCACGTTCAGCCGCCAGGAGGCTCAGCTCGCGATCGAGCATTTCTGGGCGGGTGCGCTCAGGAGCGCGGTGCTCGAAGGCGATGTCGAGCAAGGCTCTGTGATGGCCGGCCAATCGGTGGGCATGGTGACCGAGATCCAACCAATCGCCGCCATCATCGCCGAACTCGTCCATCAGGCCGTCAACGCCCTCGCGGCACGTTGAGAACGTTCGGCTTCAAGCCGGCGTGAACATCGGCAGCTTGAGGCCGCCTTCGGTTGGCTTGAAAATGGCCCTGACCTTCATGCCGATGCGAATTGTGTCGAAATCGCAATCGACAAGATTGCTCATCATGGCAGGGCCTTCTTCGAGCGTCACATAGGCGATCGCGTAGGGCACCGGGGCGCGCTGCATGACGGAGAAGGAATAGAGCGTGCCATTGCCCGAGGCCGCCAGCCATTCCGTCCGGTCGCTGAAGCAGAAGGGGCAGAGCGCGCGCGGATAATGATGCGCCCGGCCGCAGGCTGCGCAGCGGCGGATGAGAAGCCTTCCCTCCGCCGCAGCCTCCCAATAAGGCTTGGTTTCGGGGTTGGGCTCGGGTGCGGGCCATGTTCGGTCTGGCACGGAGATCATTCCCTCTCCAAAATGAGAGTGGCGCTGCCGTGGCGCGTGCCGAGCGAGCCGCCGGTGCCCTGGGCCAGGGCGAGCGCGCAATTCTTTACCTGGACTGCCGGATGCGCTTCGCCGCGAAGCTGCCGCACCGCCTCGATTACTTTCGTCATGCCGCCGCGATTGGCGGGGTGGTTGTTGCAGAGCCCGCCGCCATCTGTATTGAAGGGAAGCGTCCCCGTGCCGGAGATCAGGTTGCCGTCGGCGACGAAGCGGCCGCCCTGGCCCTTTTCGCAGAAACCAAGATCCTCGATCTGCATAAGGACGGTGATGGTGAAGCTGTCATAGATCGAAGCGTACTGAATATCCGCAGGCGTCACACCGGCTTCGGCGAAGGCGCGCGGGCCGGACCAGCGTGCCCCCGAAAAGATGAGATCGATATCCCCGCCGAGCTGTCCCTTCGGCGCTTCCCCCGCGCCGAGCAGCTTCACCCGCGGACGCCCGAGGCTCTTCATCACTTCTGGCGCGACGACGACGAGCGCTCCGCCGCCGTCGCTGATGACGCAGCAATCGAGCCTGTGAAGCGGCGAGGCGACGATCGGCGAGTCGAGCACCTCCTTCACCGTGACGACATCGCGCAGCATCGCATGCGGATTGTGTTGCGCATGATGCGAGGCCGCGACTTTGATCCAGGCAAGCTGCTCGCTCGTCGTGCCGTACTGATACATATGGCGCATCGCGCACATGGCGTACATATTCACGATGGTCGGGCCGTACGGATATTCGAACTGGATATCGGGTTGCGCCGGGTTTCCCGGGCGCGGCGCGGTGCCTGTCGCCATGCCTTCGCTGCGTGGCCGTCCGGCGAGCGTGATCAGCGCGACACTGCATTTGCCAAGCGCGATCGCCTCGGCCGCATGCGCGACATGGACAAGATAGGAGGAACCGCCGGTATCCGTCGAATCGACATGGCGCAGGCGGAGATTCATATAGTCCGCCATTGAGAGCGGCCCCATGCCCGGCGCGTCGCCGGCGCAGAAATATCCGTCCACATCGTCCTTGCCGAGGCCGGCATCTTCGAGCGCGCCTTTTGCGCATTCCGCATGGAGCTGTGCCACCGACTTCTCTGGAGCTTTGCGCAAAGGATGCTCGAAGGCACCGGCGATATAGGCTTTCCCCCGGATCGTCATGGGCGCTGCCGCTCCTCTCCGCGCCTTTGAGGCTATAGCGTGATGACAGGAGGGGGAACACCGTAGGTCTCTCCCTCACGCGAGAAAGCAATGGCCGGAAGCGAGATGGGTGAGTGCCGACGATCTCATCCCGCTCTCGGCGCGCGCGGCGTCGGGGAGTCAAGGTGTCGGCGGACCTTGTCAAAAGAAGCGGGTGGGTTGGATTTGCTACCGCTTCGGATTCGGGGACGGCGATGGCACGCATGAGCACGGCCGGGGCCCTCATGGAAAGCCTGATCCGCCAGGGCATCGCCGCGCTCTTCGGCGTGCCGGGGACGCACAACGAACCTTTTCTTCGACGCGGTGCAGCGCGCCGGCGTCCGCGTCCGCAGGATGCATGCGCGCCATGAGCAAATGGCGGGCTGCATGGCGCTGGTCAGCGGCCAGCCCCAGGCTTTCGTCGTCGTGCCGGGACCCGGCATCCTCGGTGCCGTTTCCTCCTTGCTCACCGCCTCGACGACGACACGTTCGGGCCGGACGGCCGCTCATCGTCGTGGGCGGCGGCGCGATGGAGGCACGGCCAGAGGTGCAGGTGATCGCCGACCGGCTGGAAGCGCCTGTCGTCTCATTCCGGCGCGAGTACGCGGGTCCGATTCCCGGACCCGGGATTTTGAGTGCCCAGGCCAATCCGAATGTGACACAAGTGTAAAAAGGGCGGGCCCTGATGCCACGTCCCTTGATTTGGGGCAAGGCACACGCGATGGTCCGGCCCGAGGTTCCACTTTCGTGTATCCGAATCCCATAAAAGGGGGAGGGGCATCATGTTGAGCGTGCCGATCGACAGAATCGCCATGCTTCTCGAACAGGCATCTCAGGTCGGGAGCGACTTCGAGGATGAGCCGGACGAGATCGAGGATGAGGGCGAGTCCGAGGGCACCCAAATCTCGCAGGACACGGAAGATCTCGCTGATCATCCGGCCTATCGCGAGCTTACGGCGATGCTCGACGAATTTACCCCTGGCGAGCTTTATCAGCTTCTCGCGCTCGCAGCCATCGGCAGTGGGGATGTGAGTGAGGATGCGTGGGACACGGCGATGGCGCGAGCACGATCCGTCTCTGCCGATGAGGCGATTCCCGAGCTTGCGCGCATCCTCGTCGCCACTGACGCGATCGAAAACGCGCTCGATCGCCTAGGGTACGAGCTTTCCGACGATGAGCCCGACGACGATGACGAGGACGATGAGGACGAGAGCGAGGAAGATGAGGACGAGGATGAAGACGAAGAGGAGTCCTGATCTCACCCGCTCCCACGTACGGCAGAGGATGCGTGCTCGCCCGTGATGGGCTCACGGCGCCGGATGATGTTTCCCGATCAGGATCACCGTGCTGGCCTGCGGACCTTTCTCCCCCTCGCTTTCATGGAGTGAATAACGAACCGGGTCGCCTTCCGTGAGGGCGTCGAAGCCTTTTCCGAGCACGGCATTGCGGTGCATATAGATCTCATCTCCGCTGCTCGAGCGGATGAAGCCGTAGCCCTTGTCGCGGAACAGGCGGACGACGGAGCCGTGCAGGGGGGTCTCATGGGTTTTGATGTCGTTGCGTGAGATGCGGGCATGATCCTCGAGTTGCCGCCGCGCTGCGTCGAACGCATCGTTGACGGCAACGAGGATATCCTCACGGGCATGACGCCCGGCCGGATCCCGCCTGATCACGATTTCCCGCCCGGGAACGGTGAGATCCACGCGCAGGTGGTAGAGCTTGCCCTGGTGCGGGCGGCGGGTGCTTTCTTCAACGACAACGCGGCATGCGATGATTCGCCCGAAATATTTCTCGAGCGCCTCGGCGCGCTTGCGAATCAGCGCTTCCACCGCAGGCGCCGAGGCAATGTTGCGGAACGTGATCTGGATCGGGATCTGCATGGATTTCGTCCCTCCCGGAAAGCCCCGAAGCGGAATGCGCTCGCTCGCGCTCCCCTTTGGTCGTCACGCTCCAAAGCCATCATGACGAGCGGCCTCCTTGCGTTGATTTAGGTCAGCCGGCGACGAAGGGCGAGGGAGCCGCGAGTTTTCGCTGGAAACTGCAAGGATCTAGCGGGGCGCGCTCGGCCAGGACACCACCGGCAGCTTGAGCAGGGGGATAATGCCGACGCTCAGTGTGCGATCCTCGAGACGAAGGGGCACGTCCACCTCCGGCGGCGCGCCGGCGGTGTTGGACGGACGGGCGAGCAGCATCAGCACCGCCTTCGCCGCCGTTGCCGCGCCGTGGCCGATGCTGCCGTCAGCCACCATAGCGTCGAGTGTCGCCGCATAGCCGACGACCCGCGCCGTCCCCTCGCCCGCCGGCTGCATCGCCCGATCCAGGGCGAGCCGGCCCGCCGCGCCGACCGCAAGCGGTCCCCACACCGCCGAGAAATCGCGCACGATCAGCATACCCCCGCCATCACGCCAGGCGCCGAGCCCAACCGTCCAGGCTGGCCCGGAGGGGAGTGGCCCGCTCATCGTCGCCGAAAGCGAGACGAGGGCGATATCCGGGCCGAGGGCGGGAAGCTTGGCATGGGCAACCGTGACCTTTGTCGCCTGAAGGTGCAGTGAGACTTCAGACCGTGCCATCCCGGATGTTTCGGAAGAGGCGTCGGTTCCGGCGTCGGTGGAGACCTCGCTGGCCTCGCCGGCAGGCTGTTCGAAGTTCGCGCTGATGGCGAGACTGTCTGCCCGGATCAAATCGGGATCGAGGCTGGAAGCGCCAAGGCGCACCCCGTCGGCGGAGATGTCGATCTGATCGGGCCCGCCAGGACTGGCGCCCACGGGGACCACCACGGCCTCAACCTGGCGCGCGGCGAGCGCGATCTCAGGGCTGCCGGCAATGCGGAAATGCTCGGTTCCGGCGGAGCGGATGAGAAGCTTGTCTGGGGCGAGGAGATCGACACGGAGCGCGAGCTGCCGGGTGCGCCAGGCAAGGCCGTCGGGAATCAGATTCTGCCCGCCGGAAATCGCAAAGCCGGTGGCGGTGACGGTGGCCGAGAAAGGCCAGCCGCCGAGGCGTTCGCGGCCCGACGCGATCTGCCAGCCATCGCTGCGGCGAGCCGCGATCCAGCTTTGGAATCCGGCCTCAAGCTGGCGGGCCGCGACGAGCCAGATCACGGCTTCGACGCCGACCGCAAGCACGGGCGTCAGCACGACAAGGGCAAGGAGGCGGCGACGGAGCGAGCGGCGCATGCGTTGCAGACTGCAAGCCTTGATGCATGATCACTTGGCACGAGACCGTCGAAAAGCGCGAATCACGCTCTCGAGCAAATACTTAGAACGAGATGGATCAATATTCATCGAGCGGTGTTTCCCGTGCAAAGCACGCGGCCTCGCGGACGGCGCGGAGGGCCGCGCCGGGCCTCGGAATGCGCATCATCCACATCCCGCGAAAGGGTTCGGCTGATGGCGGGGGTAGGGAGAAAAAACCAGCTTTAATCAGAAGAATGGAAGAGGTTCCTCCGATCGTCCGAGAACCCGGCGTCAAAGCGCTCCACAGAGTTTTCCACAAACCCTGTTGCCGGAACCCCCGTTGCCGGTGGGCCCGCCGCATAGATCTCGGCCAGACGCGCAAGCAGCGTTTGGCGCGGCAAACCGGGCGCGAGCGGCGGATGGATCACGATACGAATGGTTCCTGGCCGGCGGTGAAAGCCGCGCCGGGCCCAGAGCCGGCCGGAGTCGGTGATCACGGGGATCACCGGTAGGCCGGTATGGATCGCAAGTGCGGCAATCCCGGGTGCAAGCCGGCCGACCGTGCCCGGCGCCATGCGCGTGCCTTCGGGAAAGATGATGATCTGGCGGCTGGCGGCGAGCGCGCGGCTGGCATCGGTGAGCAGGCCACGGATCGCGGCGGCGCCGCCAGCACGGTCGATTGGGATCTGCCCGGCAAGCCGGAGCATCGGGCCGAAGAACGGCAGTCGCAGCAATTCGCGCTTCAGCACGTAGGCGGGAAGCGGCACCAGCGTCAGCCAGACCAGCGTATCGAAGGCCGATTGGTGCTGCGAGGCGATCAGCGCCGGCCCCGCGAGAGGCAGGTGCTCGCGCCCCGTGACCTCGATGCGGATGCCGGCGAGCGGGCGAAGCCCGGCGAACAGGATTCGCACCCAGATCTTGCCGTACGTCAGCGCCGCGTCGGGGTCGAACCGAATAAGGAGGAAGCGGACCGGCAGAGAGCCGATCGCCATAACCGCGGTGACAAGCCAGAAATAAAGATTGTAGAGCGCCGAGCGGAGCAGGATCACGCCATCTCCTCCCGCTCCCAAAAGACGATCAAGAAGCCGAGCCCCGCTTCGGCGGCGAGCCAGTGGGTGTACTCGCCTGCCACCACACGCCATAAGCCGGGTCCCCAGGCAGGCGGTGGGCCCGGCGGCGGCACGCTGACCGGCTCGAGGCGCACACCGGGCAGGGCTTGGCGGAAATCGGCGAGGGTCCGCGGCATATGGTAGAAGGAAGTCACGACGATCAGGCTTCCAAGGCCAAGCGCGTGGGCCCAGGTGGCGGCCTCGCGGGCGTTGCCATTTGTGGTGGTGGCGTTTCGCCCAAGGACCACGCGTCCGGCAAGGCGGGCTGGCCGGATGCCGGCAAGCTGCGCAAGCTCGTCGAGCCGGGTGCCGGGCGCAACGCCGGAGATGAGCAGCCGCGGCGCCCTGCCCGCAAGCAGCAGGCGGAACGCCTCCTGAAGCCGGCCGGAGCCACCGGTAAGGACGACAATCCCTTCGGCCTGCGGGGGCGGATCGGTCGGAGTCAGGATGCGGCCCAGGAACCAGCCGAAGCCGCCGATCCAGGCCAGCATGAGGAGGAAGAGCACGAATGCTGACCGGCGCAGCAGGATAGGCACGGAAATCCGCCCAAAGGAGCGCGGAGAGCGCTGCCTGCGTGCTCTCACGGCAGGCGGCGGAGCCAGCGGCGAACGGTCGCTTGCGCCGTGAGGTAGCCGATCGCGGCGGCGATCACGGGCAGGAGCGGCAATGCCAGCCAGAGAGGCACGGGCAGGCCCGCGGGCGCAAGCACCGCCGCCGCGACACCGGAGGGCACGCCGGGCACGTCAAGCCTGCCAAAAGGTGCCGCAAGCCCCGCGAGGGTCAGCAGCACGGGCAGGGCGGCGAGCGCGCCGGCCGCGGCGCCGATGGCCGCGAGGCGCGTGGCGCGGCCGGCGAAGCGCGCGGCGATATAGCTGTCGGACGCGCCGAGGCCGTGCACGATTTCGATCGCTTCGCGCCGCGCGGCGATGCCCGCGTGAGTCGCGACCGCGACCACGGCGACGGCAACAGCGGCGACGACGAGCAGCGCCACTGCGGCACAGGCCTGGAGACTGCGGGCCAGGGCGGCGAGGCGGCGGACCCAGACGCCGTGACTTTCGACCACCGTGCCCGGCGCCGCTGCGACAAGCATCGCGGAAAGCTGGTCGAGCGGTGCCGTGGGGTCGGCCAGATGCACCGCGATCACCGCCGGGAGCGGCAAGGCAAGGTGCTTCTCGTCATCGCCGAGCCAGGGGCGGAGCAGCGCATTGAGCTCGCCTGCGGTGAGCGGGCGGGCAGTGGCGACGGCCGGGTCGGCGCGCAGCAGGGCGAGCGCCCGGTCGAGCCGACTGGTCCCTGGCGTGGCGGACTCGGCGGTCGGATCCGGAACCTGAACGGTGAGCGCAGCCTCCGCGCCTTCCTGCCAATGTCCTGCAAGCCCTGCGGCGGCAAAGGCGCCGGCGAGGCCGAGCGCGGCGAGGAAGGCCATTGCGGCCACCAGGAAGGGAAGCAGCCGGTCGGAAAGGGCGCGCTGCAGCCCGAGATCGTCGAATCCCGCCGGCCTCAGCCTTGCGCTAGCCATGAGCGACCAGGCGGCCATGCTCGAGACGGAGCGCGGTTGCGGGATGGCGCGCAACCAAAGCTTCGTTGTGGGTGGCGACCACGATCGTGGTGCCCAGCCGGACCAGCTCGTGCAGAAGGCGCATCAGCCGCTCGGCCTGGGCCTCGTCGAGATTGCCGGTCGGCTCGTCGGCGAGCAGGAGGCGCGGGCGGGAAATCACCGCGCGGGCGATCGCGACGCGCTGCTGCTCTCCGCCCGAGAGGGTCTCCGGCAGGGATTCGAGCTTTCCGGCCAGCCCGACCCAGCGCAGCATCTCGGCGACATCGGCACGGATCTGTCCCTCCGGTCGGCCGGCGATGCGCAGCGGCAGCGCGACATTGTCGAAGGCGGAGAGATGGGGCAGCAGGCGGAAATCCTGAAAGACGACCCCGATGCGCCGGCGCAAGCCGGGAAGCGCGCGCCGCCCGGCCCGCGCGATCTCGGTGCCGAGCAGCGAAAGCCGCCCCTCGCTTGGCCGGGCGGCGAGATACATCAGGCGCAACAGGCTTGTCTTTCCGGCCCCGGACGGGCCGAGCAGCCAGCGGAATCCGCCTTCGGGAACGGTGAAGGAGAGATCGTGCAGAACCGAGGCGGGTGGCCTTCCCGGCACGGGATAGCTCAGCCCGACATGCTCGAATCGGATCATGCCCTGAATCCGTCTCCCTCGGTGTTCCTGGCGCGGGATGGGATCGCTGGGCCCCGCCCATCCCGCTCTCGGCCATTGTTTTATCGCGTGATTCGGACCTGCGGTGATCTCGCCTTCGATCACCACGCTCTAGATCAATATGGCCTCCGGGGGAATTGCGAAGCGATCCGCCAAGGCCATGAAATCGACCGAGAAAACAGACCAAGAGCGTATTGTTCCGAGATCGTTGCGTTCTCGCATGCCGTCTCCGCCGTCGGTGGGGACACCCTGTCCCCGGCGGCGCAGCCACCTGCTCGGGGCTTGCTTCCGTCCCGGGACCGATCGATTCTCGGCCGATGCGTATCACGTGTCCCGCCTGCGCAGCCGTTTATGAGATTCCGGAGCCCCTGCTCGGGAGCCGGGACCGCATCCTGCGCTGCGGCCATTGTGCCGCGGAGTGGGTGGTGGCAGCGCCGAAGTCCGAGTCTGTGGCGGAAGCCGAAGGCGCTCGAGCGTCTTCCTCGGCCGCCCTCATGAGGACCGCGAGGGAAGACCCGGAGATCGTCGTGCCGGCCCCCACCGTCACGGGGCCAGCATCGCCATCGACGTTGCAGCCGAAGGATCTGCGCGAGCGACCGTTCGTGCTGGGTGCGGAGCCGGCACGGCCGTCGATGCCGCGGCGGGAAGGTAGCGGCGGTGGAGGCGCGTGGCTCGCCTGGCTGGCGAGCCTCATCGTCCTCGGCCTGCTTGTCTGGGGCGCCTATGCCTATCGCGGCGTGATCATGCAAGCCTGGCCGCCGAGCCAGCGGGTCTATGCGCTTGTCGGCCTCATGCCCGCGCCGCCACGCTGAAAGGATTCGGACGCTCGCTCAAAACTGCTTGAGCAGCCGGTCGATATAGTCGCGGTCCGGCACGGACAGGGCCGGGTTGGCCTCGCGCTGGCGCAATTCCTGCTGGATCGCCCGCGCCGCGGCGGCGACATCGCCGTTCGGAATATCGACGAACCCGTTCGGGTTGCCGCCATCGGCCTGATCGCCGGTCGGCCGTCCGAGCGGATCGAGCCCGATGCCCGGCGCATGGCCGATATCTCCCGGTGCGGGGCTGCCTGCGAAGGGCCCCGGCATCATCAGGAATCCCGCGCCGCCGCCGGGCTGCATGGCATCCTGCGCAGCCTGCGCGGCCATCGCCGCCATGGCCTGGCGGCCTCCCTTCTGGAGATCAGCGATCGCCTGGCGCTCGCCGGAAGCAGCCTCGCGATCCATACCGGCGCCGAGCGCGCCGGCAGCTCCGCGCATGGCGACATCCGCCTGGCCGAGGGCGGGGGGAATCCGCCCCGTCGCGTCGGCGAAGCCGCTCATCATCACGCCCACGACCTGGCGCAGCGCCTGCTGGATCGCGGCTTCGGCGCGGCGCTCAGCGCCAGCTTTTGCCGCCGAAGCGGTATCCGGCGCGGCAAGCCGCCGCTCGGCACGGTCGAGCAGGTTTGCCTCCCGGCGGACCACATCGCCGAGCGCGGCCATCGCCTTCTGGCCCTGCTGCATCTGCATGGCCCGCGCCAAATCCTCCTGAGTGAGCGGGCGAGCATTCTGCAGTTGCTGAAGAAGGTTCTGCAGTTCCGCCATCTCCTGGCGCGCGCTGGCAAGGTCGCCGGCAGCAATCGCCCGGCGCATCGCTTCGACCATGTGTGCAAAGGTCTGCTGGTCGTACTCCTGGGCGGCAAAGGAATCGGGAAGTCTTAGACTATGGGCATTGAGGTTTTTCGAGAGGGCCTCGATCTGCTTCTGGATCGCTTGTTCCAGCGCGCGGAGCCGGCGATCGAGCTCCTGCTGGTGCGGCCCGCCGGGATGACCGGCCTCGGCCAGTGCCTGCTCCAGCGCGCGGGTGGCGGCCTCGAGCGCGCGGGAGGTCTCGGCAGCGGGGCCAGCTTCATAATGCCAGGCAAGCTGCCAGAGTCGATCCTCAGCCCGGTCCACCGCCGACGGCGCAAGATCGCGCGCGAGGAGGGAGGCGACCGCGCGGAGATTGAGAAAGGCGCCGAAATCGCCATCCTGCGCCTGCGGCGTCGCGGAGAGCTGATCAAGCGCGGCGATCGCCTGCATACGGTTCTGAGGCGCGAGGACGAGCTCCTTGCGCACGGCAATCAGCGCGCGGGCGAGGGGGCTGTGGAAGGGAATCTCCGGCAGCCGGAAACGGACGGTTTTGCTCCACCCTTCGAGTCCGGCGCCATTGTCGGCACGGAGTCTGGCGGTAACCTCCAGCCCAGCCCAGGGGCTGGCGGTGAGATCGATGAGCGCGGCGCCGCCTTCATCGCGGGAATCGCCGGTCCCAAGCGGAATAGGTACGGCAAGCGCGGGGGCGCCGGGCCGGGCGGCAAGATGCAGCACGGCGCTCAGGCTGGTCACGCCATAGGCGTCGTGCACATGCCAGGGAAGTCGTGTGTCGGTGCTGCGGGAGTCTGGCCCGGGAGTGCCGGTGAATCGCGCCGTCGGTGGGGTTGCCGCAATGACGGAAAGAGACCAGGCGCCGAGAAGTGTGCCGCCGCGGCTCAGGGTCAGCCGGCCGTCCCCGGCAAGGACCATCGCCATCCGGTAGCTCGCTGGGCCAAGCTTGTCGAAGGGAACCGCGCCGCCGGCGAAAAGCAGCCGCGGAACCCCTTCCCCCCCGGTGAGGCTGATGGCAAGCGCCGAGCCCTCCGGCACGGAGAGGCTGCCGTCCGGCGCGCGGAGGAAGACCGGCGGGAGGTGCGTGTAGGCCGGTGGCGTGATCCATCCGGCGAGTTCCGTGGAAGGCGGTGGGGCGCCCATCGGGACGGCAGGGGTGAAGGCGGCGGCCAGGCGCCCGGGCGCGTCGGGGCCGGCAACGCCGAGGCTGGCGACCAGGGCGACGACAAGGCCGAGCCGGAGCGCACGCAGATCGCGCCCGGCGAGGTTGGGGTGCGGAAAGCCGACGCGGATGCCGGCAAGGCTCGCGGCCATGCGCGCCCGGTGTGCCTGCCAGAGAAGGCCCGCCGTGGTGCCGGCGAAAGCGGAACGGTCCGCGAGGGCGGCAAGCGGACGATGGGCGAGACGGTTCGAGCGTTCGAGCCAGCGATCGGCCGCGGTGAGCGTCGGAAAGGCGAATCGGGCGAGGCTGCGGACCGCGAGCGCCGCGGTTCCGGCAATGACCAGAGCCAGGAGGATGAGATGTGGCCACGGTGGCAACAGCGCCACCAGGCCGAAGAGCGAAGCCGCGATGAAGAGGCCAAGGAGCCCGAGCGGCGGCCATAGGAGGGGCCATAGGCGCTCGAACGCGAGCACAAACCGCGCCACGAGGCGCTGGCGATCAAGCCGCGCCGTGCCGTCCTTCGGGTCCCGTCTGCGGGCATTTTTCCGCGGCGTCATGGCCGCTTGCTGCACGAAGCCAACTCCTCGTCAGGATTCCCGCGCGATCCCGCCCGGGGCGCGAAACCGCCGCGTCGAGGTTAGCTTATGTGGGGCGGCGCCGGGGAAGGAAAAGCGCCTGCCTGGCGCCACGCAGGCTCACAGCCAGTCACTTACAGCCAAGCGGGCACGCGCTCCTCTTGCCAGAGCGAGGCGAGCGGCGGGCGCGGGCGGATCAGTGCCCAGCGTTCGCCCTCCACCATCGCCTCGGCGGCAGGGGGTCGGGCATTGTAGGCCGAGCCCATCACCCGCCCATAGGCGCCGGCATCGAGGAGCGCGATGCGCGCTCCGGGCACGAGCCCAGGCATCGCGCGGCCAGTAGCGAAACTGTCCGCGCTCTCGCAGATCGGGCCGACGATATCCACTGGCTTCACGGGTCCGGCGGCAGGCATGAGCGGCAGGATCCCGTGCCAGGCTTCATAAAGGGCGGGACGGATCAGATCGTTCATCCCTGCGTCGAGCACGACGAAAGGCCGCTCAGGGCCGGGCTTGATCCGCACCACGCTCGCAAGCAGCAGGCCCGAAGGCGCGAGCAGCCAGCGTCCCGGCTCCAGCAGAAGCTCCGCCTCAAGGCCTCGGAACGCCCCGGCAAGCGCGCCGGCGAGCCCTGCTGGCGTAGGCGCGGGCTCGTTCCGGTACGGGACCCCGAGGCCGCCACCGCAATCGAGGCGGGAGAGCGGCAACCCCTCGGCACGGACCGCGCGGGCGAGCGCGGCGAGCAGCGCGAAGCTCTCACGGAAGGGCGTGAGCGAGAGAATCTGGCTGCCGATATGCAATGCGAGGCCCACGGGCGCGATGCCGGGCAGCGCTGTGGCCCGCGCATAGAGGGCGGGGATGTCGGAGGCCGGAATCCCGAACTTGTTCTGGGCAAGGCCGGTGGTGATCTTGGCGTGGGTGCGTGCGTCGATATCCGGGTTGACGCGCAGCGCCACCTTCGCGCTGAGTCCAAGGCCGGAAGCGATTTCGGAAAGCTCGAAAAGCTCCTCGGCACTCTCGACATTGATTTGCCCGATCCCGGCTTCGAGGGCACGGGCGAGTTCCTCGGCACTTTTGCCGACACCGGAGAAGACGATGCGCGCCGGCGGAATCCCTGCCGCGAGGGCACGCGCGAGCTCTCCCTCGCTCACCACGTCGGCCCCGGCGCCAAGCCCGCCCAGGAGCCGCAGCACGGCGAGATGATCGTTCGCCTTGACGGCGTAATGAACATGCGCGGCCAACCCCGCCTCGCGGAGCGCTTCGGTGAAGGCCGTGTATCGGGCGCGAATCGTTCCCGCCGAATAGACGTAGGTCGGCGTGCCCAGGGCATCGGCGATGGCGGCGAGTGGCACGCCTTCGAGCGTGAGGCCATCCAGCGCGTCCCGCGAAAGGAAGGGCCGCGCGGCGATCAGCTCCGCTTCATCGGGGTCGGGGGAAAGCTCGGGAACGTCCAGGGTGCCGTGCATGGCTTGTCGCGGTTTTGTTGATCGCCTTCTCTAGCGCGTGGTATCCAAAGGCGTCGAGGACCGCCGTTCGAGAGGAGGGTGGCATGATCAGGCGTTTGTTCCTTGCCTTGGCTGTGCTGGGTGTGATTGCCGGAGCCGCTGCGGCGGGCAGCGTGTCCGCCGCGGCCTGCCAATATACGGACGCGCACCCGAGCTGACGGGATCGCGCCACTGCCGGGCGGGTATGGAAAGGCAGAGGAGTTTCCCGCGCGCTCGTTGCATTTTCTCACAATCGGCAAAGTGCCGGGTGCCTGGGCGCGTGATAGAAATGCGCCGGCGGCGTAGCGTTTGTCTTGCCGTCTCGGCCTCGCCGTCTTGGCGTTGAAGGCGGCAGGGGCAGGCGCCGGGGCGAGGATGCGACGATGACGATGGGCAGGACGACTCCGCAGCGAAAGCGTGAGCCGAAAGGGGCACGGTCCTTCGCGAGAAGGGTCGGACCTCCGTTGGCGCTTGCGATGATGCTGCCATTCGCCCTCGATGCTTGCGCGGTTCCGCCGCCCACGGGGCCAACGGTCGCGGTGATGCCCGGCAAGGGGAAGAGCTTCGCCGCATTCCAGGCGGACGATGCGACTTGCCGCAGCTATGCCTCGGCGCGCACCGGTGGGGCCTCCCCGGCCCAGGCGGGTGCGGCAAGCGGCGTGGGGAGCGCGTTGGTCGGCACCGGGATCGGCGCGGCCGCAGGCGCGGCGATCGGCTCGACCGTGGGGCAGGTGGGAGCGGGTGCCGCGATCGGCGGGGCGAGCGGGCTGCTGCTCGGCAGCCTGTTCGGCTTGCAGAACGCCTCGGCCAGCGCGGGCGGGGTGCAGAACGCCTACAACATCGCCTACGTGCAATGCATGTCCGCCAAGGGCAATGAGGTGCCGCCGCCGAGCGGCTATTCAGGCTACTACGCCTATGGGCCTTATCCGGCGTATCCCTGGTATCCCGGCTATTATTGGCCCGGCTACTATTACCCTTACTGATGGAGACCGGCTTACTCGGTCGGATAAATCTTGGGGTAAGTGATCTCGTTCGCCGGTCCGGGCGGCGAAGGCGCGCCGCGCTTGCCGCAGGCGCCGAGCAGCGGCAGCAGAAAGACGAAAAGCAGAAGAGCGAGGGCCACGCTGCGCGGCATCTTGCGTTCCCGTGCGGCAAGGTCGGGCATCATGGGCATGCCGGTAGCACGGTCCGGGCGGCGGGTCACGGCCGCAGCGCGTCCTGATCATTGATCGTATTGTCCTAAGGCAATTCCCCTCCGCCATAATCGGCTTTATGGTCCGGGCCCGCCTCGGGCAAGGGAAACGCGTTGGCTGACATTTTCGAGGAAGTCGAATCCGACCTGCGTGCCGAGCGGGCGAGGGCACTGCTGCAGCGTTACGGCAAGCTCGGGATCGCGGCCGTGGTGCTCATCGTGCTTGGCGTCGCCGCCTGGCAGGGCCTGGCGTGGCTGCGGGCGCGCCAGATGGCCCGGGTTGCGATGGAATATTTCGCCGCTGCCCAGGAATCTCAGGCGACAACCCCGGCCGGGTCAGGCAATACGAAGGCGGAGGCGGATTTCGCCCGGCTGGCCGGAAACAACACGCCGGCGGGCTACCGCGCCCTCGCGCGGCTGCGCACCGCCGCCCTCGCCGCCGGGGCGGGACAGAAGACGCTCGCCCTCAAGCTCTGGCGGGAAGTGGCCGAGGACTCGGATGCCGATCCTTTGCTCCAGGACCTTGGGCGGCTGCTGTGGGTGACGCACCAGATCGACGGGGTGAAGTCCGCAACCGCGGCCAAGCCGCTTGAGGCTGAGCTTCACCCCCTGCTCGCCGCCGGCAACCCTTGGCGGCCGCTGGCCGAGGAGGCTTCCGCGCTCATCGCCCTGGCCGTCGGCGACAAAGGAGCCGCTCAAAAGACGTTGACGGCGCTGGATGGGGATCCCATGGCGCCGGAAGGCGTGCGTCGGCGCGCCGCCGCACTCCTGGCCCGAATTTCCGAATGAGCCGGGCTGGCCGCACCACGGGCCCCTCGCTGACGCGGCGGGCCGCACTTCTCGCGCCGCTTGCCCTCTCCGGCTGCGGCGGCTGGTTCGGCAACACGAAAACCCCCTTGCCGGGCGTCCGGCTCGACGTGCTGCCGCCACAGCGCAATCTGACGGTCGATACCACCGATACGAGCCCGATCACGTTGCCGCCGCCGCGGCGCAACCCCGATTGGCCGCAGGTGGGCGGGAATGTCGAGCACCGGGTGGGATCGCTTGCGGCCGGCACGGACCTCACGGTCGCCTGGCGGGCATCGATCGGTCAGGGGGCGAGCTATCGAAAGATGCTCACCGCCCAGCCGATCGTCGCCAATGGAACCGTCTTCACGATGGATTCGGCCGGCATCGTCCGCGCCTTCCGTTTCGCCGACGGCAAGCAGCTCTGGCATTTCAACACCAAGCCCAAGAAGAACCGCAGCCAGGAACTGGGCGGCGGCATCGCCTTCGATTCCGGGGTGATCTACGCGGCGACCGGGCGGGCCTACGTGATGGCGATCGACGCCGCGAGCGGCAGATTGCGTTGGCAGCAGGATATCGGCCAGCCGGCGCGCGCCGCGCCGACCATCTCCGGCGGCACGCTCTTCGTGCCGACGATCGCGGCCCAGCTGATCGCGCTTGATGCCGTCAACGGCAAGCAGATCTGGTCCTATCAGGGGCGGACGGCGCTCGTGGGCCTGCTCGGGGAGCCCTCGCCGGCGATCGGCAACGGGCTCGTCATCGCGGGCTTCGCCTCGGGCGAGCTTTCCGCGATCTCGATCGACAGCGGCGCCGTGCAATGGTCCGACAATCTCGGTGCGGTGCTGGGCAGCTCGAGCCCGGCGGATCTCTCCGCCGTGCATGCGCTGCCGGTGGTGGATGGCTCGGAGGTCTATGCCATCAGCTTGGGCCAGCTCCTGGTCGCGGAGGATATTCATTCCGGCCGCCGCATTTACTATCTCGATATCGCAGGCAGCGAGACGCCTTCGATTGCGGGGGATTGGCTCTTCGTGCTCACCGCAGATCAGCGCCTGGCGGCGATCCAGCGCAGTACAGGCCTGGTGCGCTGGATCACGGTGATGCCGCGCTTCAAGAATCCCAAGCATGAGCGCGGCCCGATCCTGTGGCACGGGCCGGTCCTCGCAGGCGGGCGGCTTTTGCTGACGGGGGACAATGGTGAGCTTGCGGCGGTGGCGCCGGAGAGCGGGAAGATCATCGCGCGGCAGCGTCTGCCAGGTCCGGCGGCGATGGCGCCGATCGTGGCTGACGCGACAGTGCTGGTGCTGTTGCGCAGTGGCACGCTCACAGCCTGGAGATGAAGCTTGAGGGAAGGAGCCTGGGGCGCCGGCAGGACGGGCGCTGAAATGACGGACGCGACGCTGCCGCGGGTGGTGATCGCGGGAAGGGCAAACGTCGGCAAGTCGAGCCTCTTCAACCGGCTTGCGGGGCGGCGCCTCGCATTGGTGGGGGACGTGCCGGGCCTCACGCGTGACGCGCGCGAGGCGGAGGCGCGGCTCGCCGGGCGGGCGGTGATGCTCGTCGATACCGCCGGGCTTGAGGACGCGCCTTCAGGCTCGCTCGGCGGGCGGATGCTCGCGCATGCCGAGGCGGCGCTGAGGCGGGCGGAGCTCATTCTTTTCGTGGTCGATGCGCGGGCCGGCGTGCTGCCGCGCGATCTCGAGCTTGCGCAGCGGCTGCGCCGGCTGGGCCGGCCGGTGATGCCGGTGATCAACAAGGCCGAGGGGCGGGGGTCCGCCGGCGCGGCCGAGGGGTGGACGCTCGGCTTCGGCGAGCCGCTCGCGGTTTCGGCGGCTCATGGCGAAGGGATCGACGCGCTGGCCGCCGCCATCGCCGCGCGGCTCGCCCCGGCGGGCGAGGTGCGGGAGGCGGAGGAGCGGGCGCTCAGGCTCGCCATCGTCGGCCGGCCGAATGCCGGCAAATCGACCCTGATCAACCGCCTGATCGGCGAGGATCGGATGGTGACGGGGCCGGAGCCCGGCATCACCCGCGACGCGCTGACGATCCCCTTCACCGCCGCGGATGGCACGCTTTTCGCGTTGATCGACACGGCGGGCCTGCGCAAGCGCGCGCGCGTGGCGCCGGGGGCCGAGTCCCTGGCCGCGGGCGCGGCGATCGCCGCGCTCAAGCGGGCCGAGGTGGTGGCGCTCGCGGTGGACGCGACCGCCGGCATCCATGAGCAGGACCTGGAGATCGGCCGGCTGATCGCCGAGGAGGGGCGCGCCGCCGTCCTCGTGCTGACGAAGTGGGATGCGGTGAAGGCGCGGGCCGCCGTGCAGCGCGCGATCGAGGACCGGCTGGCCCGCAGCCTGCCCCAGCTCAAGGGCATGGCCGTGCTGCCGCTCTCCGCGCAGACCGGCATGGGCATGACCGCCTTCCTGCCGGCGGTGACCGAGGCGGCGGAAATCTGGAACCGCCGCATCCCGACCGCGAGCCTCAATCGCTGGCTCGCGACCGCGCTCGCGCGCCACCCCCCGCCGCTCGTCGGCGGCAAGCGCGTGAAGCTCCGCTACATCACGGAAGCCAAGGCACGGCCGCCAAGCTTCGTCGTTTTCGGCAGCCGCGCGGACGACACGCCGGAGGAATACCGCCGCTACCTGGCGAACGGCCTGCGCGAAAGTTTTGCCCTTCCCGGCACGCCCATCCGGCTCTCATTCCGCAGCGCGGAGAACCCGTACGCCCCGGCGGAGTAGGGAAGGCTCAGGATAGTATTAGGCGAATAACAGAAGCAGGGGCTCTGCCCCTGCCCGGGTTCCCCAACGCGCAAGCGCGTTGGGAGCCCTAACCCCGCCAGGGCCTGAGGCCCTGGACCCCATCCGCGCTGCGCGGCATGCGGACGGAAGTTTGTGCCTCGAGCTATAGGGGTCAAGCCTCGATCAGGAACTACTGCTTTTGACTCATCTCTGCCGCGAAGGCAGCCCGGCCATAATCCCAAAAAAACAGATATTCGTACAAACGACGATTGAAGGTCCAAGATTAGGATTATCAAATAGAGTCCGTTGATATTGGGAGCGCGGTAGCTAAAGCTCTTGTGAATTGGTCATCAAAATGTGAGAGCAGCATTTCGATAAATCGGCCATGATAAACACCATAGACTAGCTTAGACATCTTCTTATTCTTGGATCCAAGAATACTGAAAGTGATATGATCCTCAAATATCTTTGGCCGTAACCAAGCCAAATATGCCCATTGTGCAGGTGCGTGCGTAAAATCGCCATCACTATCGACTTTCCAAGTATCAACCTTTCCGTTTCTGATAGCTGCTCGAATGCTCTGAAGCAGCTCTTGCGGATCATCACAGTAGACTCGGACAGCCATTTTAGGAATCATCCTCATCACGATCGGCAGCAAGTTTTTCAGCCGACGAAGGTGACAGCTTCTCCTCATTGACGGAGTCAAATTCAGGGACGACAGGCTTTGCAAGTTTGGCTTCGTCCTCTTCGCGCTTCTGCGTAAGTCGGGCACCAACCTCTCTGATCACCTTCTCGTCAATCTGGGCCTCAAGATACTGTTTCGCAGAAAGTAGGAAACGATCACTCGAATAAAACCAGATTCTTTGCCCCGAAAGCTTCCTAAGTGTCTGACTGAGAAAGGGTTGAGTGATTTCAGCGGGTTGTGATTCAATCGGATTGCGAGCCGCGACGGAACCAACGATGCCCTGGACTGAAATCACTCGCCTGCAGTATCGGCGGGAAGGTCTGCGTTATGCAAG
>DATJLS010000070.1:0-29772 GCA_035509315.1 Acetobacteraceae bacterium
ACACACGCTCTTTGTTTTCAGTGGCCGGCTGGTCCCTGAAATGCGAAGGCATTTCAGGGGCAGGACACTAGTCGATATGGACAGCTTCCACCGGCGGTGTTGGTTGCGCCGCGCTGGCCCCTCTAAGCTCCGTCTGCCCAGGCGCGGCAAGATTGCTGTTCACCCGGCCAGCAGGGTCGCGATGGCCGCAGAATCTCAACCAGAGACTGAAGCACACGCCGCCAAAAACGGCGACGAGGAACCATCCTGCGATGACGGCGAAAACGATCATCGTCGGCTCTTCGACTGCGGCAGGTCAGCGTCTCGGCGCCCAATACGAGCCATATCACCTTATGCCAGCGGGCAGCCCGCGCGCGGATTGCGAAGTGACGGGCGCCGGTCAATTCCTCGCGATGGTCGTACCCCTCGGCCAACCCTCCGCTCAGCCGCCGGCAGGGCTTGCATCGGTCAATCCGTAAGTCCGGTCTCTTGCCGATCCTTTAACGTCGAGAGTCCCTTCCGGGTGCTGCTCTCGGATTCCACCACCGGCGCCTCCGACTGCCGGCGCCCTCGAGAGCCGACAGACTGCGCCCTAATGTGCTGGGGGCGTCGCACTGAGTGCCCGTTGGACGATGATGGCCGCAAGGCGCTTCGATTCCTCGGCTGCGGCGGGGAAATGCGCGCCTGCCCAGATCCGCGATGTCGCGCAGTTCGATGCCGTGACGGCAAGGTCGGGGAAGCGAAGTTCGGAAGCGGTCGTCACCCCCGCCACGTCCCATTGCGCGTGCTGTCCCATTCCGAAATTAGGCGGCGGCGCTGCGGTCCCGGTCCCGTACAGCGGTTTCAAGTGCGCCGATGAAACATAAAGGATGGGGCCGGCAAGATGGGGAAAGGCGGCCTCGAGCACGCCCGCGCCCACATAGCAGTCCGTTGCGTGCCCGGAGGGGTATTCGGGGAAAGGCGGCGTTTCGATCAGCGGGGCCCATGTGGCATCGGCACTCTGCCTGTCGGCCCGAATGGCGGTGATCGGACGCCAGAAATAGTACTTGGCCTTCTCGTCCCACGTAAGGATCGCAGAGTTCGCCAGCGCCACCGTCAATTCGGCCATGATGCGCGCTTCCTCGTAAATGCCGCCGGGCGGCGGGTGGGCGGCGAGAAGCCGCACGGCGAGGTTCAGGAAGCCGCGCTGCGAGGACTGGTATGCCCAGAAATAGGCATCCTCCGTCTCCTCCGGCGTGCGCTTCGTGCTGTTGATGCCACCCAGGCTGCGGGTTGCCGCGACTTGCTGCTGATACCGCGCAGTGCCGAGCTTGGGCGGCGGCGTTGTGGGCACATCGCTCGCCGAGGCGAAGAGAAATGGCCGGACATCGTTCGTAGGGCTCGTCGCAAAGAGGCTTGGGGTGGGCCGCCACCGCCCCGGTTCATTTTCGCCCTGAAACAAATGTCTTTCATCGAAGCCGTCATGTACGCGGCGCTTGACGGCTTCGGCCCCAATCGCCTTGCCAAGCCGGATGCCGGCCGCCTTGCCCGCATTGTCCGCATAATGCGTCAGCACGGCCTGGAAGGCGGTATCCGTCTCGTTCTTGTGATCCGGGTGCAGCATCAGCAGCACCTGATCGGCCGCCGCCGCCATCGCGACCTCCGGGTTCGCCCCATCGGCCGCGGGCTCGCCCGGCGCCGGCGGCCACCAACGCGCATAGACCGGATGGGCCGCGTTCAGCGCATCGTGCATCGCCATTTGCATGATCGCGAGGGTGCGCCAATTGGCGGCGCCCTCACCGTAATCATCCGCGATGAGGCTCCATTGTGTCACGGAATCGCCATCAGGGGGCGCGATCTCGCTGTCGGAGGGCGCGGCGGCCGCGAAGGCCAGGGAAAGGAGGCCCGCCAGAGCCCGCCCGATCACCGCGCTTGGCCATCTTGTGAGCATCCGCACTTGCAATTCCTCAGATCGAGGGTTGTGCCGGCCTGCGCTCCCGGCCTCCTCCGCAAGATTTTCCTTTGAGAGCAGCAGGCGATAGGTGGTGGAAAATTATTATGTTCGCGGGTGCCATGTCACTCGAAGAATGCCACGCGAGAGCGGGATGCCTTCGCTCCCGCTCACGGATCCCGCCCTCGCCATTTGTTTTCCCGCGGGATTCGGACCCTCGGTCACTCCACCTCCGGTCACCGCGACCTAGCTCATCCAGTTGCCGCCATCGACATTGAGTGTCTGGGCGACGACATATTCGGCGTCATCGGAGGCAAGAAAGACGGCGGCGCCCGCGAGATCGCCGGGCTGACCCATGCGCCCATAGGGCACGGCCTCCCCGACAAGGCGCTTCTTCTCGCCGATCGGTCTTCCTTCGTAGCGGGCGAAGAGCGCGTCCACCTCAGCCCACATGGGCGTATCGACAACGCCGGGCGCGATGGCGTTGACGCGCACGCCCCGGCGGATGAGGCCGAGCCCGGCCGATTGGGTGAGGCTGATGACGGCGGCCTTGCTCGCGCAATAGACGCCGACCAGCGCCTCACCGCGGCGACCGGCCTGGGAGGCGAGGTTGATGATGGCGCCGCTTCGGTGATGCGCGATCATCTGCCGTGCGGCGGCCTGCAATGTGAAAAGAAGGCCCTTCACATTGACGGCGAAGACACGTTCGAAGCTCTCCTCGGTGATTTCGAGGATCGGCGCCATGTCGAAGATGGCGGCGTTGTTGACCAGAATATCGAGCCCGCCGCGGCTTTCGGTGAACGCGGCGAAGGAGGCGATCGAGGCGAGGTCTGCGACATCGAGCCGGCAGGCATGGGCGTCGCGGCCGATGGCGGCGGCGGTTCGCGCGGCCGCCTCTTCTGAGATGTCGGCGATGCAGACACGAGCGCCCTCGTCCGCATAGCGCTCGGCGATGGCGCGCCCGATGCCGCTCGCGCCGCCGGTGATGGCCGCGTAGCGGCCTGCGAGCCTGCCGCTCATCCGCGTCCTACCAGCAGCAATAGCCGCCGTCGGCGAGGACGATCGAGCCGGTCATCAGGCTTGCCGCGTCGGAAGCAAGGAAGAGCACGACCGAGGCGATCTCATCCGGACGCCCGACGCGACGCATCGGCGTCATTTCAATCCAGATACGATAAAGCTCGGGATCCTCCATGCCGAAGCGGGTGAGCGGCGTGTCGATATAGGTGGGTGCCACGGCGTTGACGCGTACGCCGCGATCCGCCCATTCCGCTGCGAGCGAGCGTGTCAGATGATGCACGGCCGCTTTCGAGGCATTGTAGAAGCTCTGCTTCTGCGGCTTGTTGACGATGTAGCCGGACATCGAGCCGATATTGACGATCGCGCCGCGGCGGCGGCCGAGCATGGCGGCGCCGAAGGCGCGCGCGCACCAGAAGGTGCCGTTGAGATTGACGTCGAGCACGTTGAGCCAGTGTTCGTCGGCGACCTCTTCGGCGGCGGTTCCGGAACGAGCGATGCCGGCATTGTTGACGAGGATATCGATTGCGCCGAAGCGCGCATTGAGTGCCTCGGCCGCAGCGCGGACGGCATCTGGATCGGTCACGTCGAGGCGTACGGATTCGACGGAATGGCCGGCCTTGGCGAGCGCCGCCTTGCCCTCGCCGGCCACGGCCTCCTCGATATCCGCGATGACCACGCGCGCGCCAGCCTCGGCGAGCGCCTGCGCGCAGGCGAGACCGATCCCGCGCCCGCCGCCGGTAACCACCGCGGCGCGGTTGGAGAGATCGAATTTTTCACGATACATGCGGAATCCTTTCCAGAGCGGCGTCTTTCAGGCAGGCGAAAGGTGGAAGATCGCATTTCCCTGCGCATCGAACAGGCTGCCGCGGCCGGGGTGGAGCGCAAGCGAAACATTCTCGCCCGGGCTGACGCGGGAGAGATCGTCGGCGCGGACGGTGATCGTCTCGCCGTTCGTCACCTTCACATAGGCCAGTGTCTCGACCCCGAGATGCTCGACGACGTCGACCTGGCCGGCAAGCGGGCCGTCATTGGCGAGGAACAGATGCTCCGGGCGGAGGCCGAGGGTGACGGACGCGCCGGGCGCGAGCGCGCCCCCGTGCGTACCGGAAGGCATGGGAAACGCCAGAGTGTGGCTCGGGGAAAGCTCCAGCGTGACGTCGCCGCTCCCGACGGCAAGGGCACGGGAGGGAAAGAAATTCATCTTCGGCGAGCCGATGAAGCCGGCGACGAAAAGATTGGCGGGCTTGTGATAGAGCTCGAGCGGCGTGCCGACCTGCTCGATGCGGCCCTGATTGAGCACGACGATCCGGTCGGCCATCGTCATCGCTTCGATCTGATCGTGCGTGACATAGATCATCGTCGCCGTGAGGTCCTGGTGCAACTTGACGAGCTCGATACGCATCTGCACGCGCAAGGCGGCATCGAGGTTGGAAAGCGGCTCGTCGAACAGGAAGCCCTTCGGGTTGCGCACGATCGCCCGGCCGATGGCGACGCGCTGGCGCTGACCGCCCGAGAGCATGCGCGGACGGCGGTCGAGCAGCGGTTCGAGTTGCAGGATGCGGGCGGCGGAGCGCACTTTTTCCTCGACCTCGGCCTTCGGCACGCCCGCCATCTTGAGCGCGAAGCCCATGTTCTTCGCGACCGTCATGTGCGGATAGAGGGCGTAGGACTGAAACACCATGGCGAGGCCGCGCTTGTCGGGCGGGATCGCGTTGGCGCGCTCCCCATCGATGTAGAGATCGCCCGAGCTGATGTCCTCGAGGCCGGCGATCATGCGCAGCAGCGTCGTTTTGCCGCAGCCGGAGGGGCCGACGAAGACGACGAACTCGCGGTCCTCGATGGTGAGATCGACGGATTTCAGCGCCTCGAAATTGCTGAAGGTCTTTCCGATCTTGCGGAGTTCGAGCTTGGCCATTTCGTTACTTCACGGCGCCGACGGTCAGGCCGCGCACCATGCGGCGCTGCGCGAGGCTGCCGAAGATGAGGATGGGAGCGACTGCGAGCACGGAAGCGGCGGAGAGCTTGGCCCAGAAGAGGCCCTCGGGCGCCGAGTAGCGGGCAATAAAGGTCGCGAGGGTGCCCGCGTGAGCGGCGGTGAGATTGATGCTCCAGAAAGCCTCGTTCCAGGAAAGGATGATTGCGAGCAACGCGGCCGAGGCGATGCCCGGGGCCGCCAGCGGCAGCAGGAGGTGGATCATCTGCCCGCGTGGGCCCACTCCGTCCATATGCGCAGCCTCCAGGATATCGCGGGGTATGTCGCGGAAGAAAGAGAAGAGCATCCAGACCACGATCGGCAGGTTGATCAGCGCATCGACGATCACGAGGCTGGTGCGCGTGTCGAGCAGGTCGGTGTCGCGAAAGATGAGATAGATGGGCACGAGCACGCCGACCGGCGGCAGCATCTTGGTCGATAGCATCCAGACGAGGAGGTCCTGGGTCCGCTTGCCGGGCTGAAAAGCCATGGCGTAGGCGGCGGGAAAGGCGATGAGCACGGCAAGCGCGGTCGAGCAGACGCTCACGATCACGCTGTTCTCGGCGAAATGGACATAGCCGGACTGGGCGAGCGCGGCGCCGAAGCTCGAGAGCACGGGGCGGAAGAAGAGGAGCGGCGGAATCGCGATCGCCTGCTCCTCGGTCTTGAAGGCGGTGACGGCCATCCAGAGGATGGGGAAGAACATCAGGAACGCGGCGAGCCACGCGGCGATCGTGCCGGCGAGCGATGCCTTTTCCTGCTCCATCGGGCTCAGGCCTCTATGTTGCGCGCGACCGCGCTCATCAGGAACACGGCCACGATGTTGGCGAGCACGATCGCGAGCACACCGGCCGCGGAGGCACCGCCGATGTTGAAGTCGAGCAGAGCGCGGATATAGATGAGATAAGTGAGGGTGGTGGTGGCATCACCCGGGCCGCCCGCCGTGGTGGTGAGGATCTCCGCGAAGATGGAGAGGAGAAAGATCGACTCCATCATGATGGTGATGGCGATCGGCCGGGCGAGGTGCGGCAGCACGATATAGATCACGCGATTGACGGGGCCCGCGCCGTCCATCCGGGCGGCCTCGAGCTGTTCGGTGTCGAGCGATTGCAGGGCCGTGAGCAGGATCAGGGTTGCGAAGGGGGTCCATTCCCAGGCGACGATGATCACCAGGGCGACCATGGGGCTGGTGGTGAACCAGGCGACCGGGTGCAGGCCGACCAGCGTGAAGAGCCAGCCGATGAGACCGCTGATCGGGTTGAACAGGAGGTTTTTCCAGATCAGCGCCGCAACGGGCGGCAGGACGAAGAACGGCGCGATCGCCATCAGCCTCGCGACCGCGCGGCCAGGGAAATTCTGATTGAGCAGAAGCGAGATCAGAACGCCGGCCACGATGGTGATGACGAGCACGCTCAGCACCAGCACGATCGTATTGACGATTGCGGTCCAGAAGGCCGGATCGGAGAGCAGCAGGCTGTAGTTTCTGACGCCGATGAAGCCGCGCCGTTCGGGATAAAGCAGGTTGTACCGCTGGAACGAATAGAGCAGCGTCATCACCAGCGGCACGAAGGCCCAGAGCGCGAGCAGGATGACGGCGGGAGAGAGCAGGAGCCAGGACGAGCGCCGGCGATGGCGGGCGAGCGAGTCGCCTGCCATCGCCGGGGCTTGAAGCGTGGTCGCGCCCATCCGCGGACTATCGAGCCTGTGCCGCGCTACTGGATGTAGCCCGCATCGACCATGGAGCGCCGGGTCGAGGCCTGCGCCTTCGCGAGCGCCTGGGAAACGCTCGTCTGGCCGGCGAGCGCGGCGGCAACGTCCTGGCCGACCGTCGTGCCGATGCCCTGGAACTCCGGAATGCCGACGAACTGCACCCCGGTATAGGGAACGGGATTGAGAGTCGGGTGTTCGGGATCGGCGGTCAGGATCGACTGTTCGACCAGCGGGGCGAAGGGCGCGGCCTTCAGATAGTCGGGATTCTTATAGGTGGATTCACGCGTTCCGGGCGGTGCCGATACCCAGCCATCGGTTTTGCCGACGAGGTCGATATAGGATTTCGAGGTTGCCCAGGCGAGGAACTTCTTGGCGTCCGCCTCCTGGCGCGAGGTCGAGGGAATGGCGAGCGCCCAGGACCATAGCCAGTGCGCGCCATGCGGCGTGACATCGACCGGCGCGGGGGCGACGGCGACATCGG
The DNA here is from genome assembly GCA_035509315.1 of Acetobacteraceae bacterium. Taxonomy (GTDB): domain Bacteria; phylum Pseudomonadota; class Alphaproteobacteria; order Acetobacterales; family Acetobacteraceae; genus JAKAWQ01. The sequence goes on from DATJLS010000070.1 coordinate 7,090, forward strand.
CTGCCACCTTCGATTTCGAGGGATCATAGAGATAGCCGGCGGCAACGGTGGCGTCGATCCACATGCCGCACTTGCCGGTCGAGAAGAGGGCGAGATTTTCGGTGAATCCGTTCGAGGTCGCGTTCGGCGGGCCATCCCGCTTCATCAGATCGACATAGAAGCTGATCGCCTTCTCCCAGGGCGCGCTGGTGAGCAACGGCTCCCATTTCATGTTGAACCAGGCGCCGCCGAAGGTGTTCACGACCGTGGTGAGAAAGGCCATGTTCTCACCCCAGCCGGGCAGGCCGCGGAGGCAGATGCCATAGACGCCCTTCGAGGAATCGTTCAGCTTGTCGGCAAATTTCGCGATATCGTCATAGGTCGGCTGGGCCGGCATCGTGAGACCCGCCGCCTGGAAGAGATCCTTGCGGTAATAGGTCATCGAGCTTTCGGCATAGAAGGGCACGGCATAGAGCGTGCCCTTGTAGGAGAGCCCGGCACGGACCGAGGGGAAGATGTCGTTCATGTCGTAGGTCGCCCCGAGATCGCCGATCGGGTCGAGCCAGCCATTCTTGCCCCATTGCGGCGTCTCGAACGTGCCGATGGTGACGACATCGAAGGTGCCCGACTTGGTCGCGATATCGGTGGTGACACGCTCGCGCAGCGTGTTCTCGTCCAGCACCACCCAGTTGAGTCCGATTCCTGTCTCCTTGGTGAACTCGGGCGAGAGCTTCTGCATGATGAGCATGTCGGGATTGTTCACCGTGGCGATGGTGAGCGTGGCGGCTTCGGCGCTGCCGGCGGCGAGAAAGCCGGGGCCGATGAGGGCGGCGGCGAGGGTGGCGGCCAGCAGCCTGGCGCGCGGGAGCCTGTTCTGCATTGCGATCGATCCTTCCTTGGCGAGATCAACACGGCTTCTGGTCAAATCGCATTGTGGCGTGCCAAAGCCATGAAATTGATCGAGAAAACGAAGAGTAAGCGCCCGGATTCCGTACGCATTCCAGGGCGACGCACTTCGCAACCGGGACAGGAGAGGCTTTGGGGCTTGAAGAGCTTGGAGATGGGTCAGGAACAGGGGGCGGAAGACGCGCGCGCGCAAACGCTTCCCGGCGAAGGGCGTGCGCGCCAAGCGGGCGACGGATTTTTCCTCCATCGAGCGTCTCCTCCTAGGGGCGGCGGGCCGAAGCCCTCGTTCTTGCTTGCCGCTTATGACTCGAAGCTAAATTGCTTTCGTTTGGAAAGTCAATCCGTTTTCGGAGACATCTGCGCGGGCAATCAGGGCCTGCATCTCGGCAAGGCTCGAAATCCCCTCCATTCCACCCTGGCGGCTCACGGCGAGGGCCCCCGCGGCATTGGCGGTGCGCACGCACGCCTCGGGCTCCATGCCCTGGCGGAGGCAGGTGATGAAGGTGGCGCCGAAACAATCCCCGGCACCGGTCGGGTCGATTTCCGCGACCTTGTAGCCCGGCAGGTCGAGCGCGCGCGTGCGATCGTAATAGCTGGCACCGCGGGCGGCGCGCTTCACCACGATCATGGAGATGCCGAGGGAGAAGAGCGCGGCAATCGCCTCCTCCTCGCTGTGCGCCGCCGTCGGGATCAGGAGTTCCGGGCCGCTCGGGAGGAAGATATCGCAATATTGGAGCATCAGCTCGATCCCGGCGCGCATTTCCGCGATATCCATCATCTCCTTGCGGATATTGGGATCGAACGACACGGTGGCGCCGTTCGCCTTGACGATCTCGACCGCCTTTTTCACCTCGTCGATGAGATGGAAGGAGAAGAGCGACGAGCCCATGATGTGAAAATGGCCGCATTCGCCGAGCAGCGCGCGGGCCGGAGCGTCGAGCTCGATCCGGCCGGCCGCGCTGCGCGCGAGGTTGAAGAGGAAATCGCGCTCGCCATCCTCGTGGTAGCGAACGAAGGCGGTGGCGGTGACGTGGTCGTCATCGACACGGACGGCGCTCACATCGACCCCGTCGCGCTTCAGCCGCTCGATGGTGAGCCAGCCGAAATCGTCATCGCCGATGCCGGCGATGATGCCTGCGGGATGGCCGAGGCGGGCGACCTGGGAAACGAAGATGGCGGGCGCGCCGCCGGGAAAAGGCCCTCTCAGGTGGAGCGCCTCACGGAAGCCGCGGCCATGCTCGACCGCCATGATGTCGACGAGGATCTCCCCCATGGTGACGATCTTTCCGGGCTTGACTGGCGGCAGGGTCATGATGCGGGCTCCGGCTCGATGTGGAAGCGGGAGAAATGCGCGGCTGCCCCTTCCTCCTCGCCGGCGAGGTGAAAGCCCCCGGCGGCCAGGACTTCGCGCGCGCTGGCGCTCGGCGGGGTCGGGAAGATCGCATCCGTAAGAAGGGAGAGCGGAATCTCGGAGGGGCGTTTCTCGAGCGAGAGCGAGGTGCGCTCGATCAGCGCGATGCGCCGTGCCGCGCGGCGGGAGGCGGCGGTGCAGAAGCGTTCGGCCGGTTTCGAGCGAAGCAGGAGATTGCCGTCGCTGCTCAGCATCTCGGCCTGCATGACGAAATGGGTGAGTGGGATGAATTCGAGGCCGCGCAGCGCGAGGGAGCCTTCCAGCGAAGAGGCATCGGCGCCGATCTCGCCGCCGAGCACGTGCACGCGGCCATCGAGCAGCAGCCTTGCCAGCGGGACCGCATCGAGCGAGGCGAGAACCACAGTCAGCCCGGGGATTTCGGCGAGCAGCGGAATGATCTGGGAGGGAAGCTCGCCATGCCCGACGAGCAGGGTCTGGTCCGCCTCCACGACGCGGCTGGCCAGCCGCAGCATCGGCAGGGCCAGGGACTTGGCGAGCGGGGCCGTCGGGGCGCGTTCGCGCGCGTGCACGCCCTTGGCCGCGATCGCCTTGCCGAAGCTGCGAACGATCAGGCCTTGCTCTTCGAGATAATTGAGGTCGGCACGGATGGTGACGGCGGAGACGGCGAGCGCCTCGCTCAGCTCATCGACGCGCATCTGGCCATGTCGGCGGATCCACTCCGCGATCTTCAACCGGCGCTGGAGCACGGCACTGCGATTCCCGGTCGGGCTCCCGAGGGGGCTGCCGATGATCACGCGCCGTCGCGCGGGACGATCTGGGGGAAAACGATGGGGAAAACGATCAGATCCGACATGAGAGACGCGACGGTCCCCTCCCCGGAGGCGGCATGGTTGATGGCATGGTTGGCAACGTCAGAGAGGCTGCGTAGCAGGGCGTCTTATATTACGAAAGCCAATCTCTTTCAAGACGAAAGCACGAAGGGTGGAGACGCGACAATGCGATGCGGCAGAAATCGGGCAGAGCGCTTATGTTCCAGGGAATGAGATCAAGGACCGAAAGGACGTTGCCGCCATGCTGTTCGACTTCGACCGGCTCAGCCCGGAGAATTGCTATAAGCTTTTGGTCTCCACCGTGGTGCCGCGGCCGATTGCTTGGGTGGTGACGGGCGATCTCGCCGGAAGGGTGAATGCCGCGCCTTTCTCCTTCTTCAACGCCGTTTCCGGCGATCCGCCGATCGTCGTGATCGGCATTGGCGGGCGCGGGCCGGGCGAAAGCAAGGATACGTCCGTAAATATCCGCAACACATCGGAGTTCGTGGTCAACCTCGTGAGCGCCGCGTGCGCCGAGCGGATGAACGTGACGGCGATCGAGTTTGAGTCCGAGGTGCGCGAGCTCGAAGAGGCAGGGCTTACACAAGTGCCGTCCGTGAAGGTGAAACCGCCCCGCATCGCCGAAAGCCCGGTCGCGCTCGAATGCGTGAAGCACGTGACCGTGGAGCTCGGCACCGACCGTTCGGTGGTGTTCGGCCGGGTGCTCGCCGCGCATGTGCGTGACGATGCGGTGCTGGATGGATCCCGCCAAGTGCTATATCGACGTGCCCAAGCTGGACCTGATCGGGCGCATGCATGGGCGCGGCTGGTACGCGCATACGCGCGAGCGTTTCGACATGCCGCGCATCGAAGTGGCGGAATGGGAGAGCAAGAAGGCGGCCGACTAGAGCGGGATGCGTTCGCTTCGGCTCACGTACCCCGCTCACGTCATTTGTTTTCTCGCGTGATTCAGGCCTGCGGTGAACCCACCTCCGCTCGTCACGCTCCAGATCACTGCGGCGTCTGGCGGAATCGGGGCACTCCGGAATGAAGCGACCCACCAGAGCCCAAGGGGAAGCCCAAAGGGGGCCGTGAAATGGATCGAGAAAACAAAGCGAGAGCGCGATGGCGGGGCGCCTGCTGATCGCCGCCGGACTCGGTCTTGTCCTGCTCGGCCTCGTCTTTCCCTGGCTCGGCCATTTGCCCGGTGATTTTCGTTTCGGAAAGGGACCTGCCCGGGTCTATCTGCCGCTTGGTTCGTGCCTGGCGATTTCGCTGCTGCTCTCGGTGGTGTTGACGGCCGCTGGGTGGCTCTGGCGGAAATAGAGCGTGATGATCCGGGATGGGCTCGCCGCGGATCTGAATCAGGCGAGAAAACAAATGGGCAGAGCGGGATGAGTGAGCGCGCAATCTCGTCCCGCTCTCGTCTCGTGGTCGCTTCATGGCTGAGATCGGGCTCTGCATGGCGTTGCGTAACGCGACGAAGCCAGCCACGCGCGCGACCGCCGCGACGCGAAAGAAGCCCGCCACACTGCGAGCGTGGCGTGGAGGTCGAGGCGGGCGCCGAGCGCGGAGGGAACTCTTGTCGCGCTCGTGCGAGAGGGATCCGGGCGAGGATAAGGCTTTTGCTTGGCTTTTCCTTTTGGGCTTTCCCTTTGGGCCTTCCCTCCAGGAAGCCTCTTTTTTCTCACGTCTTGCCGGCCAACCCGCGAAGGAATCGGTTGCGGGCAGTGCCGGCGCTCAGAATGAAACCATGATCGCCGCCGCCGAGGACGAAGCGCGCGCCGAGCCCGATATAGTGCGCCGCCCATTGCTCGTCATAGACCCCGCCCATGCCGAGGAATTTCTTCTCGGCGCGGCAGGCTGCAGCGACTTCGGTGTAGGCCGCCTGAACCTTTTCGTGCCCAAGCTGGCCGGAGACGCCCATCTCGGCGCTGAGATCGGAGGTGCCGATCAGCAGCGCATCGATCCCTTCGACAGCGGCGATCTCGCGCGCATTGGCGACCGCCTCGGGCGTCTCGATCATGGCGCAGACAAGGATCTCGCCGTTGATCGCGGCCTGCGCCTCGGCCGGCGATGGCGGCTGGAATCCGTAGATCGCGGGCGGCCCGCCCCAGCTGCGATGGCCAACGGGGGGAAAGCGGAAGGCACTGGCGATGCGGCGCGCTTCCGCTCGCGTATTGACGTGCGGGACGACGATTCCCATCGCGCCATTGTCGAGCGCGCGCGTGCCTTCATCGATCGCCCCGGCGCAGACGCGCACGATCGGGGTGATGCCGGTCGGAAGTGCCGCGAGGCAGATCTGCGTGGCCTCCTGGACGGAGAAGGCGCCGTGCTCGGTATCGATGAAGAGCCAATCGAAGCCGATGGCCGCGGCGAGCTGAGGCACCGCGGCAGTGCGCAAATGATGCACGCCAAAGCCGAGCGCGAGCTCGCCCGCCTTGAGCTTGCGCAAGGTGTGATTGGTGATGAGCGCCATGGACAGCTTTCCTTTGAGCACCGACGAGGCCAGCACGGCGTTGCGGTGCGGTCAATGGACCCGCCACAACGCCGGGGTTAGACTTCAAACGCGAGAAGGGGGGAGAGCGATGCTGACCGAGGCCGAGATCGAAACCTATCGCGAGATCGGCGCGATCGTCGTGCGGGATGTGCTGAGCACGGAGGAAGTCGAGGAACTCTGCCGCGTCACGGACGGATTCGTTGCCGGCGCGCGCGGACTGGCCGGTCATACCGATATCTATGATCTCGAGGACAGCCACACGCCGGAAGCGCCGCGCGTGCGGCGCATCAAGGCGCCGCACCTCCATCATCCGGCGTACGCGCGGCTCTTGCGCCATCCGCGGATCATCGCCGTGCTCCAGGATCTCTGGGGACCGGACATCCGCTTCGACACGGCGAAGCTCAACATGAAATCGGCGGGCTTCGGCGCTGCCGTGGAGTGGCACCAGGACTGGGCCTTTTATCCCCATACCAACGACGATCTCGCGGCTGTGGGTGTGATGATGGACGATATGGAGCTGGCCAACGGCCCGCTGCTCATCGTGCCGGGAAGCCATCGCGGTCCCGTGTTCGATCATCACGCGGACGGCATGTTCTGCGGCGCGATGGACCCCGCACGCGGCGAGGTCGATTTCTCGAGCGCGATTCCGCTTACCGGCAAGGCGGGCGCGATCACGGTGCATCACGTGCGCGCGGTGCATGGGTCGGCGCCCAATACCTCCGTCCGGGACCGGCGGCTGCTTCTCTTTCAGTTCTGTGCTGCGGATGCCTGGCCGCTGCTCGGCTTTTCCCCCGGGATCGCAGCCTTCGACGCGTTGATGGTGGCCGGTCGGCCGACCCTCGAACCGCGGCTCGCCGCCGTGCCGGTGCGCTTGCCGTTGCCGCCGGCCACACATCAGGGCTCGATCTACGAAAACCAGAAAGGGCTGGGGCGGCGATATTTCGCGCCGGCCGAGGTGAAGATCTGAGCCTTCCCAGGCGGCGTTCCCTCTTCTGCGCGCTGCGCCGGCAGGCTAATGCTCCCGGCTGATCGCACGAGCAGGAGAGCCGAGGATGCGCATTGCCGTGGTGGCGACAGGCGAGATGGGCGGCGGCATCGCCGCGCGGTTCAAGGCGCGCGGGGCGGAGGTTTTTACCAACCTTGCCGGACGGAGCGAGGCAAGCCGTGCCCGGGCGATCGGTGCCGGGATTGCGGTGATCGATGATGACGCGGCGCTGATCGCGCGTGCCGAGATTTTTCTTTCCGTCGTTCCGCCTGCGCGCGCGCGGTCTCTCGCCGAACGTTTTGCTCCCGCGCTCGCGCGCGTGGGCGGAAGAATCCTTTATGCGGACTGCAATGCCATAGCGCCCGAGACGGCGCGGGCGATTGCGAAAACCGTCACGGCCACGGGCGCGGCCTTCGCCGATGGCGGGGTCATCGGCGGCCCGCCGAAAGGCGATGATGCGGGCCCACGGCTCTACGTGTCGGGCGAGGGCGCGGCACGGCTCGCCGTACTCACGCAGTTCGGGCTCGATGTGCGGCCGATGGAGGGCGGCATCGGCGCCGCTTCGGCGCTCAAGCTATCTTATGCCGCGCTCACCAAGGGCCTCACCGCGCTCGGCGTCGCCGCTGGACAAGGGGCAGCCTCGGCGGGTGTCGCCGCTTCGCTCAGGGCCGAGCTTGCGGCGAGCCAGCCTCAGCTTCTTGCCTGGCTCGCCCGCAGCGTGCCGCGCATGTATCCGAAATCGTACCGTTTCGTGGGAGAGATGGAGGAGATTGCCCGCTTCCTCGGCGATGCCGGCGCGGCGCAGATGTTCCTCGGCGCGGCGGGCGCTTATGAGGAGGTGGCGGCGGCGTGGGATGAGGCAGGCGCGGAATCGCCCTTGCTCCGTGGCCTCGGCGCGATGTTCGGCACCGAGGGCGCCAGGGAACGCACGGCGTGAGCGCCTTCCTCTTCAGCGGCGGGCGGTTTCTCGACCCGCGGCGCGACACGCTGGTCGAGGGGATCGAGGTTCTCGTTGAGGATGGCATCGTCAGGGAAGTGTCCGACCGCCCGATCACGGCAAGCGGGGCCAAGCGCGTCGCGCTCGACGGGCGGACGCTGATGCCCGGGCTGATCGATGCGCATATCCATATCGCGCTCACGGAAGTCAATTTCGCGCTGCTTTCCGATGTGCCACTGACATTGCTCGCGGCGAAAAGCTCGGTCGCGATGCGATCGATGCTGATGCGCGGCTTCACCACGCTGCGCGATGCCGGCGGGGCCGATTTCGGGATGAAGATGGCGCGGGATTGCGGCTTGTTCGAAGGCCCGCGCCTCTTCGTCTCCGGCCAGGCGATCAGCCAGACCGGCGGACACGGCGATTTCCGTATGCGCACGGAAACGCGTTTCGGCTGTCCGTGCTGCAGCGGCCGCAGCTGGGCGGCGCGCGTCGCCGATGGCGTTCCGGAAATGGTGCAGGCGGTGCGCGACGAGCTGCGCAAGGGGGCCGACCAGATCAAGATCATGGTTTCGGGCGGCGTCGCCTCTCAGGGCGACCCGCTGGAGAGCGTGCAGTACCGCCTGGACGAGATCGAGGCAGCGGTGGAGGAGGCGACGCGCTGGGGCAGCTATGTCTGCGCGCACGCCTATACGGCCGAGGCGATCGCGCGCGCCGTGCGCGGGGGTGTGCGCACGATCGAGCACGGCAACCTGATCGATGCGCCGACCGCACGGCTGATGGCCGAGCGCGGCGCTTATCTGGTGCCGACGCTGGTCGCCTATGACTCGCTAAAGAAGCGCGGAGCGCAATACGGCATGACGCGCTACAGCCTGGGGAAGCACGGGATCGTGCTGGAGGCGGGGCTGCGCTCGCTCGAGATCTGTCGCGAGGCGGGGGTGAAGATCGGCTTCGGCAGCGATCTTCTGGGCCAGCTCCAGAACGATCAATGCAACGAGTTCATCCTTCGCAGCGATGTGATGAGCCCGGCCGAGATCATCCGCTCGGCGACGATCGTCAATGCGGAGATCGTGCGGCGGGAAGGAAAGCTCGGCGAGATCATTCCCGGCGCGGAAGCGGATCTCCTGGTGGTGGAAGGCGATCCTTTCCACGACCTTTCGGTTTTCCTCGGCGACGGCGCCCATATCCCCGCCATCATGCTGGAGGGACGTTTCGTCAAAAACCATCTGAACTGAATTGCGCCTCGCTCATTTGGAAAATCGCAAGGGGGCTCATCCCGCGAGCGGGCTTACGCCGAACAGCCAGCGATGGAGGAAGACGAGAAATACGATCCAGACGGCGAAGGCGGCGATGGGCGCGATCCAGCCGATTTCCAAGGCGGCGAAGCGGTTGCGCCCGGCGATGATGGCGCCGAAAGGAAGGATCGAGGTGGTGCGGGAAAGCTCGGTCCAGAGGGAGGGATTGCTCTGGGCGAGCTTGGCGTCGATCGAGGGCATGCCCCAGATCGCGGTGATGAGGAAGGCGCCGAAGAAGAGGAAGCCGTCTTCCGTGCCGAGCGCGATCATATGGACCCCCGCCCAGAGGGCGAAGGACCAGAGCATCGGATGGCGGGTGACGCGCTGCATGCCTTCCGCCGGATTGGGTGGTGCCTTCTCCCCGCCGACTGACGTCAGGTTGCGCGTGGTGACGGCGCCGGCGAAGAGGATAAAAGCGGCGAGCATGACGAGCAGGAGAAAATCATGCAGCCCGCGCGGGATGAACCAGACCGGGATCACGGGCGCGCGGGCATAAGCGACGATCAGGAACGTGATTGTCCCGAGCGAGATGAGCGAAAAGGTGGCGCGGAAGCGCGCCTCCCCGAATCGCCGCACCAGAGCGCTCCGCAGATCCGTGCCGGCAAGGCCCGAATGGACCGCGATCCAGACGAGCGCGGCGAGCATGAGCAGCTTCATGATGGGATGTTCCTGTATGGGATGTCCCTGGGCGCGAGATCCCCGGCCGTCCCGGCGGAGCCGAAGGCGGCGCCGAAGACGCGGAATCGCGCGCGATCAGGGTCGTGGAGCGTCACTCTTTGCGCCGCCGCGGCGAGCGCGAGGCCAAGATCAAAAACCTTGCTCATTGGCGAGGCTCGATGATGTCATGGTGGCGTCCTTCTCCTGGTCGGCCCTTCTTTCGGTCGGTGGTAGCTTCCGAGATCCGCGCGCCGGCCAAACCTGAATCCTGCCATCCCCGATCATGCCATAAGGATTGGGCATGCGGTGGCGCCGGATCCTCGGCTGGCTGCTGGCCGCGGCAGTGGCACTGACAGTGGCACTGGCAGCGCTGGCCGCGGTCGCGCTCTCGCGCCATCTGAACCTGCCCTCGTTGGCCGAACTGAAGATGCACGCACGGGCGCTTGCGGCGTTGAGCGCCGCACATCCCTTTCGCCTGCGCGGCCTCTTCGTCATCATCTGCGCTTGCTTTTCCGCTTTGCCTTTGCCCGGCGCAGAGCTGCTCGTGGTCGCGGCCGGCGCCATGTTCGGGCTTGTCGAAGGCACGCTGCTGGCCGTCCTCGCGGTAACGCTCGGCTCCTGCGGCGCCTTCCTGATCGGCCGGTTCCTGCTGCATGGTGGCGTGAGGCGGCATCTGCAATCGCGGCTCACCCTCCTGGCGCTGGGCATCGAGCGTGAAGGGGCCTTCTACCTCTTCGCGCTGCGCATGATTCCCGCCATTCCGTTCTTCGTCGTCAATGTGGCGATGGGCGCGACCTCGCTCGGGCTCGCGACCTTCGCCTGGGTCAGCGCCATCGGGATGCTGCCGGCCGTCGCCGCCTATGTGAATGCCGGGCGCGCGGTCGGTCGATTGCAGAGCCTCTCGGGGATTCTTTCGCCCGGCATCCTCGCTTCCCTCGCGGTGCTCGGGTTGCTGCCGCTGGTGACGCGCCGCCTGATCCTGGCGCTCCACCGCCGCTTCCGCCCGGGATAAAGCAGCTTGATGAAGCGGCTTACGGGTGTGCGAGCGCGCATTGATGGTCCTGCAAGGCCTCGCCGCTGCCGAAATTGCCGCGGATTGGATCGGCGCGGTCGGCAAGCAGGATGAAGCCCGGCACGCCCGCAAAGGAGGCACCGGCGAGGACGAGCGTATAATCGCTCATATGGGCGCGCGCCTCGGGCGAGGAATCGGCAAGAAGGACAAAAGGATTGACGCCCGCGAGATCGGAGGAAATCAGGCGGCGGGCGATATAGCGCTCGCCTGCCAATGGGACGGGGAAGGGCCGCCAGGAGTCGGAGAGGTCGGCGAGGCGCGAGCCGAGCGCGTCGTGGACATCGACGCGCAGGCAATCGACGTGGATGTGGAGCTGGTTCTGGGAGCGGCCATGAATGGAATTGACCGCGAGCGAGAGATCCTCGCGTGAGAGCGGCGCCGGCGCGCGCGCGCGAACGAAGCGGCGCGCCGCCCAGGCATCCTGCATGTAATTGGGCCCGCCCGGGGCGAGGAGGGCCGGGCTTTCGATGCCGGTGATGCGGGCGGTGGGCAGGACGAGGAATTGCGTGGCGCCGACGATATCCTTCAGCACGACATAGCCACGCTCGAGATCGACGAGCGTGCAGGGCGCGGGCTTGTCATGCGCCTCTTCGTTCGGCACGCAACGGTCATGCACGATGTGCCAGAGCGCGGAAGGATCGGTGGCGCAGGCGGCAAAGGGAACGAAGAGAAGAACGAGGACGGCCGCGAGCTTCCGGGCGATCGGTTTCACGCGCTCGCCCGGCGGTCGAGATAGGCGAGCAGGGAAGTTCGGAAGGGCAGGAGGCTCTTATAGCGCATGGTCTCCTCGGGCAGGGCACGCAGGGCCGACGCGAGTCGCGCGGCAATGGCGGGCTGGGCGGCAATGCTTCCGATCGCGCGCTGATGGATCTTGATCGTGAAGAGAATCGTGGTGACACCGGGCAGGCGCGAAAGCGTCTGCCGCTCGACGCGAAGCCAGAGCTTTTCCCCCGCGTTTTCCTCCGCGATGGCGGGCTCGCGCGCGGCTCGGCCATGCCCGCCCGGCTGAAACAGCGCCGGATCGTCGAGGATCGACCAGTTGAACCGCTCGACCAGCTTGCCCGGCTTGAGGAGGGTCATGAAGCGATCGACCGGGGCAGCGAGGCGCTCGGCGAAGAAAGGGACCGGCGCGTGGATCTCTGTGAGCGGATGGCCAAGCTTTTCCGCAAGGCGCCAGCGCGTCGGGAAACAAAGCACTGCGGCCGTCAGACACGGGCCGGCCGGCTCGGGCTCGATGAGGCAGAGATCCTCCTGCACCAGGCGGCCGGCAAGCTCGAGCGGATCGCAGGGCGCCGCCGCGAGATCCCATTCCTCCCCGGCAAGGCGGTTGATGAGGCGCGAGCCGGCACGGGCGAACCATTGCGGGTGGTGGGCGGGAAGATGGGCGGCGGCGAGGGCCAGCATCGCATGACGAGCAGGAGCGGACCCGGGCAGCGCCGCGAAGACTTCTCCACGCCGCTCCATCAGCAGGCGGCGGCGGAGCGCCATCTGCTCTCGGTAGTTGCTGTCGATCTCGAAGAGGGCGGAAACAGGGGCAGCGACCAGGCCCATGGCCATCCGCCACGGTCCCGCCTCGAAAGGCAGGTAGGAGCGGGGCGGCGGGGGCTCGGCCATGCCGGTCAAGGGCGCATCCATGGCGGGCAAGGTAACCGCGGCGCGATCGAGGGCAAGCAATCCTTGGCTGCAGCAGACATCGTGGCGGGTGTCGGCAATCCGCTTGCGGCGGGCGCCCCGAACGATTATCGGGCCAGGCCATGAACTCGATCTTCCGCGGCGATCTCGGCGCGCCGGCCGGGCGGCGGCTTGCCTGGCTCGACAGCCTGCTCGTCGATCACGGGATTTTCCGTCTGGCCTGGACCAATTTCGCCCCGGTCGCGCCGGGGCGGCTCTATCGCTCGAACCACCCGACGCCGGGGCGGCTCGCCCGCCTCGCGCAGCGGTGCGGCGTTCGGACGGTGATCAATCTCAGGGGCGAGGCGCGCAACGGCTCTGACGCGCTTTCACGCGAGGCCGCCGGCAAGCTTGGTCTTGCCTTCATCGACCTCCCGCTCGAAAGCCGAGGCGTCCCGCAGCGCGCACGGATCCTGCGCCTGATGGAGATTTATGGGGCGATGGCGGAGCCGGCGCTCATCCATTGCAAATCCGGGGCTGACCGGACAGGCCTCGCCGCGGGGATTTTCCTCCTGGCCGATGGCCGGCCGGTCGAGGAGGCGCTGGCGCAGCTCTCCCTCCGCTTCGGGCATGTCCGGCAGGCGCGGGCGGGGGTTCTGGATGCATTCTTCCTGCTCTATCGGGCAGAAGGACGACGACCATTCGCCGAGTGGGTGAGAAACGACTATGACGAGGAGGCGTTGAGGCGGAATTTTCGGGCAAACCGGCTCGCCTCCTTCGTCACCGAGCGGGTGCTGGCGCGCGAGTGAGCGGGAGAGGCGACATGCGCGAAGAGGGCGTTCTCGCGATTCTGGACATCGCGGACTGGGGTGGCGCGATCGAGCCGGCGGAGGGTGCGCGTGCCACGCAAGCGCTCGAGGAGGGACGGGTTCTGTTCTTCCCGACTTTGAGCTACTCTTTGCAAGAGACGGAAAAGAAATTTCTTTCCCCGGCAACGCTGGCGCCGGGACGAAAGAATGTCAGTTTCGACCCGGAAAGCGGCGCGTGCCAGGGCAGCGCCTACACGGGCGCGGAGGCGGATCAGCTCGGGGCGATGCTCGAGCGGTTCGCCAGGCAGGCGGAGGCGCTTCTCAGGGCCATCGCGCCCGGCTATGCGGGCGCGCTGAAACGAGCGCGGACGAGCTTCCGGCCTGCGGATATCGAGGACCGGGCAAGCTCGGTCCGGAAGGACGATCGGCTCCTGCACGTCGATGCCTTCCCGACCCGCCCCACACGGGGCGAACGAATTCTGCGCGTGTTCAGCAACATCGCCCCGGACGGGGCGGAGCGACGCTGGGAGGTGGGGGAGCCGTTTCCCGATTTCGCGGCAAAATTCCTGCCCAGGGTGAAGCCGGTATGGGCGGGCTCGGCGTGGCTGATGGAGCGGCTCGGCCTCACCCGTGGCCGGCGCAGCGCCTATGACGACATCATGCTCGCCCTGCACGACACGATGAAGCAGGATGTGCGCTACCAGGCGGAAGCGCCGCATTCGGCCCTTTCCTTTCCCCCCGGCACGAGCTGGATCGTCTATACCGACCAGGTGCTGCACGCCGCCCTCGCAGGCCGCTTTGCCCTTGAGCAGACATTCCATCTGCCGGTGGCGGCGATGGCGGAGCCGGCGCGCGCGCCGATCCGCGTGCTGGAGCGGCTCAAGGGCCGGGCGCTTGCCTGAGGCAGAGATTTGTCCCTTCCGGCTTCCCTTGCCTCATCCGGGCATGCGCCTATGTCGGGCTTTGACGGCGTCCCGCATCGGGTCGTCCCATAAGGGAATGGGCCGTATGGGAATGGGAAGAAAAACGATGGCACGCCACGCAAGGACTCTGCCGATTGTGGTCCTCCTCGCTGGCGGGGCAATGGTCATGCCGGCATTCGAATAGCAATCCCGATCGAAGATCCTCCGGCGAGGAAGGACCGGGCCGGAGCAGCAGGGGGGAAATGCGCGATGGCGATGATGGCGAGGCGCGCGGCGATGTTCGCGGCGGGAGGCGTGATCGCGAGCGCGGCCTGCTCCGCCCGGGCGGACACGGTGACGATCACCACCAACGGATCGTCATCGACGGTCATCATCAACGGCCAAGTGGTCTCCGGCGGCGGCAACACCACGGTGGCGAAAGGGCCGATCCGGACGGAGGACCGCGCCGTGCCGGCCTATTGGGGCATTCAGCTCGACGCGCCGGCGGATGTCTCATTCTCGCCGTCGGACAGGACGCGCGTGATGGTCACGGCCCCGGCGGACATCCTGAAGCTGATCAAGACCGAGGTCGAAGGCGGGACGCTGGTGATCGCGCTCAATGGGTCCGTCATGCTTTCCTCGCCGATCGAGATTGCGGCGAGCGGGCCCAACCTCACCGCGATCGACCTCACGGGCGCGGGAACGGTGAAGGCGGCGGGCCTTTCCGGGCCGGGTCTCGATATTTCGCTCTCCGGCTCGGGGGGGGTGACGGCGGACGGACAGGTCGGGCAGGTTGAGATTCGTGTCAGTGGCTCCGGGGATGTGGACGTGGCGGCGATTCCGGCGTCTTCGGTCAGCGGCGTGATCACCGGCTCGGGCACGATTCGTGCCTTCGCGCGCGAGCGCATCAGGGCGACGATCACGGGATCAGGGACATTCATCGTCTCCGGCAATCCGCCGCAGCGGGAGACCAACGTCATCGGCTCGGGGGATATCCTGTTCCGATAGGGCCCGGCCCGCCACTTCCCACAGGGACGGGGCAATGTGCCGGAAGAATGCGCCGGGCATCCTGCCGGGATATTGTGCCAGGATATCGTGCCAGGGTATCGTGATTGACAGATCGGACCATTCTTCTTGAGCCGGCCGGGCCGGCAGGGCTAGGATGGGGTTGGGTGGAAGAAGGTTTGCAGCCATGCCCTTCGCTCGGAACGGAACGAATGCTGAGGCTGGGCAGGCCCGCCCGAGAAGGGGCGCGCGGCTTGCGCGCATGGCGTTCGGCATTGGTCTTGGCGTAGGTGTCCTGAGCCTTCTGCCGGTCGGGGCCTGGGCGGGAAGCCCCAATCTCAAGAACTCGGGTGCGATGTTGATCGAGGTCGGCGACGCCCCGAGCGTCATGCTCGCCCGGGCGATGCCGATCAATGATACAGATCTCGCGAAACAGGTCGCCAAAGGTCTTTCCGAGCCGACGCCGTCCCTGATGGACAACGTGTCGCAGCCGCGTGTGGTTCTGTGGGACGAGGTTGACCGTCCCTCAAATCTGGCCGGGCTCGGAGGAACCTCCCTCACGATCCTGGGTGGGCACTGAACCGGGCGTCGTCTTGGATGTGCTCTCCGCCGGGGGCAGGTCAGGGTGAGGGAGCCTCATCGAGCAGCTCGCGAAGCTCGCCGAGCCACGGCTCGTAGCGTCGCCAACGCCCGAGGGAATTCGTGTAAACCGGCTGGCGGACCTGCCAGACGCTCGCGGTTTTCACGAGACGGCTGTTGCGTTCCGGGCTGAGGCAGCAATCGTCCCACTTGAGGCCGAGGAAGGCGATGAGCCGGCGGGTTTCTGCTTCGCGGTCGGTGACCAGCGCCTCGTAGTCGATCTCGAGAAACCGGTCTGACGGCAGAACAGCCCGCCAATGGGCCATCAGGCGTTGGTACTGTCGATAGTAGAAAACGAGGCTGGCACGGTCCCGCGAGTAGAATGAGCCGGAAAAGCGCTTGGTGTAGATCGAAAGGCAGGTATCGAGCGGATGGCGGCGGGCGTGGATGATGCGTGCCGAGGGAAAGGACGTGCGGATCAGGCCGAGCCAAAGGAAGTTGTTGGGCATCTTGTCTGTGACGTAAGGAGCATCAGGCGAGACCGTGCGGAGGGCAGCTCGATAGTCGCTCGCGAGCGCCGCGGGATCCGGCGGCGCGATCCGCTCTGCCAGAGCGGCCTCCCATACAAGCGCGCGCCGTTCCCAGAATCCGAGCTCTCCGCCGGCGGCGACGTCAGGGTGGCTTGAAATGATCTGCTCCAGCAGGGTGGTGCCTGAGCGGGGCATGCCGACGATGAGAATAGGGGTCGGCAAAAGGGGCGTCGCGTTTTCCTCTCCGGAAGTGACGGGGTCAGCGTCTTCCCCGCGACCGAACTGAGCGATGATCCGATCGATGCGAGCGGAAAAGGCCGACCGGTCGAAACGCAGGTCGTGGGCTGCAAAAGCATTGGCGGCATCGAAGTGGCGCATCGCCGCGGCGCGGTCCTCAAGATCGTCATAGGCCTTGCCGAGTGCGAAATGAAGCAGCTCTTTGAAATGTTCGGAGAGGCCTCCGGCCTCGGCGAGCTTCGTCATCCGAATGATCAGCGGGCCGTCCGCCGCCGCGAATTTCCTGGCCAGGGTCAAATTGTAAAACGCGAGCACGTCCGTCGGGTATTGGGCGAGATCACGCATGAACCATTCGGCGGCTTCGCCAAGCCGTCCGAGATTGGTGAGGAAAATGCCGAAGGAACGTAGGGCGTATGCGTTGGAGGGATCGCGGGCGATGGCGCGGTGGAACCAGCTTTCTGCCTCGGCAAGTTGGCCCCGCAGACGCAGTGCCTCGGCACGGGCAAGGCGGCCGGTAGTCGAGTTCGGCTTTGCGGCCGCGGCACGTTCGAAGCTTTCGATCGCCTCGTCTGGGCAGGCGCATCGGTCCAGAAGGGCACCAAGCCGCTCATGGGCATCGGCCATATTTGGGGCGAGCTCGGCAGCACGGCCATGGGCCTTGAGTGCCCCAATGTCGTCCCTGCTCTCCTCCAGGGCGAGGCCGAGATTGTGATATGCGGATGGGTAATCTTCCTTGAGGGCGATGGCCTCGCGGAAGGCGGCGATCGCATCCGAAATGCGCCTGGAACGCAGGCAGGCAAGCCCGAGATCGTGATGGGAGATCGGATTGTCGGGATCGAGCAGGATTGCCTGCCGGAAAGCGGCGATCGCCTGACGGGGCTTGCCGGCCGCCAGCAGGGTGGAACCGAGCTTGAGATGCTTGGCGGCCGCATGCCTGCGCACGGCAGGGGCGGCATCGAGCTCGGGGGGGCGCACGAGGGCTGGCCCACCGGCAGAGCCTGGTTCGCCGGAAGCCTTCCGAACCGCATCCTGGAAGATGCGGATGCTTGTTGCTTCCTGGCCGAGTGTAGTCAGCGGACCAAGATGTTCGAGAAGCCTGTTCGGAGAAGGTGAGCGATCGGGCGTCGGTTGATCCGCCCGCTCTTGGTTGTCCTTGCCGATCATAGGGCTTCCTCTCTCTTCCACCCTCGCCGCATAGGTGTTTGGGATCCTGGCATGCCGCCCCGCGGTACCTCAGGTGAGCTCGGCATTGCAAGTGGTTGGCTTCACACCTTATGGTTGCCTACCCATTATTTGTTCCGTTGCGGGAGGAAGCCGGAATGCAATTTCCCCTGCAGTGCCTGAGAACTGTGCATGGAATTGTTTGTCTCATGGGCCGTCTCTTTCAGGCCAGCAATTGCGCCACCGGTTTCCCAATCCCCTATTGCGAATGCGGGCCCGAGGATGATGGAAAACGTCATGCCACTCATGCGGCATAACCAACATCTCACCCGGATTGGCACCTTTCTCTGTCATCATATGGATGAGCGCTGATGGCCGCTGACTTCAAGGAGAAGGAGTTGCAGGCGGAAGCCGACCTGCAGCAGGTTGAAATCGCAATGCTCAAGCGGCAGGTGGAGGCGCAGGAAAAAGAGTTGGCGGCCTTACGAAGGACTGCGGCGGCAAGGACGAATGATGCAAAGGGGGGGGAGGCTGACCACGAAACGAGGATGGCCCAATATCGGCGCAAGGCCGAGGATGTCATCTACAGCGCGCGGCGCCGCTATGAACAGATCAAGGCTGCGAATGCCCAAACCGAGGAGCGTCTTGCGGAGCTCCAGACCGAATTGCAGCAGGTTCGGAAGGATTACGATCGGCTCAGGCGCTCCGTCGCGACTGAGGCCAAGTCTCGCAATTCACGATTGCGTGGGACCTTCCGACGGTACGTCCGGAGACGACGGGATGAGCTTCTGATAAGCCAAAGCGGGCTGTTCGATGAGGCGTTCTATCTCCAAGCCCACTCGGATATCGATCGTTTCCGACATGCGCCGCTGCGGCATTACCTCAACCGCGGCTGGCTGGAGGGCCGGCGCCCGCATCCACTCTTCGATGGCGATTGGTATCTGGGGGAATATCCCGATATTGCGCGTGCGGGCGCCAACCCGCTTGTCCATTTCCTGGAATTCGGAATGGCCGAAAACAGGAACCCCAATCCTTTCTTCGACCTCGCATGGTACGTTCGAAGGAACCCGGATGTCATTCTATCGGGGTTGAACCCGGTCATCCATTTCATGACCATCGGTTCGGCAAGGCTTGCCGATCCGTCACCTGCTTTCGACACGCGATGGTATCTGGAGCAGAATCCCGATCTGGCCACATCCTCGATCAATCCGCTTGCACATTATCTCTTGCATGGCCAACAGGAAGGAGGATTGTCGAAGCCGCCAGAGACCAGCTCGGCACGGTCCCGCCCCGTAACGACAGCCAGGATCGAATCTCTCAAGCTCGCTCTCGCGCACAGGGAAATCGCCCTCTTCGCGACGCATGCTCCGGACGGGTGGTTGAGGCCACATGTGAGAGGATATCTCGAGGCGCTTCGGCGTGAGGGCATCGGCATCGTTCTGATTGTGGCGACTGACCGGGAATTTGCCGATGACGCGCCCTGGCTTCACGAGCTCGTGGATGGACTCTTTGTCAGAAGCAATGGGGGGTTCGATTTTGCAGCTTGGGCGCACGTGTTGCGGCTGCATCCGGAATTCTTTGACGCCGAGATCCTCTATTGGCTGAACGACAGTGTATTTGGGCCCGTGAACGGCGCGGCTTTCCACAAGGTGATTGCATGTGTTCGAGAGGCTTGGCAGGACCTTGTCGGGCTGACGGAAAGCTTCGAGCCATGCTGGCATATCCAGAGCTATTTTGTGGCTTTGAAGCGTCGAGCTCTCGAGTCCAGCGCGTTGCGGCAATTCGTCCAGGACATTGTCGCTTTCGCAGAGAAAAGAGATGTGATCGACTGCTACGAGGTAAAGTTGGCATCATATCTCGCAGCGCTGGGAATGACCGCTTCGGCGCTTTTCAAAGCAAGGTGCGAGCACAATCCGCTGGCGTTCCGTTGGCACGAGCTTCTCGACGAAGGATTTCCGTTCATCAAGATCAATACGGTCCGTGATGACATTCCGGGCGTGAACAAAGCAGGTTGGCGCGAGGCGCTCAAGGTGCTCGGGTTCGACATTGCGATTGCGGATCGGGTCCTGGCCGAGGATATGGCCCGGGAATTCCAGGCAGGGCGGGTGTAAGCCGAGGCGGACCAGTCCTCGTGGAGCTACAAAGGAAGGGCTGAAAGCAGAGCCGGAACCCCATCAAACCATCTGCGTGGGTGCAGACAGGGGCTTCGGCTCGGCCCAATGCCTTCAACGCCACGTAAAGCGGAGTGCGCGTTTGGCCCGACGCAGCGGAGCGGTGAGCCGCCAGCTATATGAGGCTCGCATGGATTCGAGCTGCCTTCGAAGCGTGGTGATTTCGTTATAGAACGGCAGCGGATCGACCGACGGTGGCCCCGCCTCTCGCAACATTCTATCGCGCTCCGCTTCAATCTGGTGCAGTTCTGTACGCAATTTTTCCTGCTCTACGAGAACAGCGCCATAGCGCTCCCGGAAATGATAGTGGGCAACTGTTCGAGAGATGGGGCGGTCACCACTGAACCATTTGCGACCTTCTTCGTGTCCATGCATCAAGTAATGTTTTGAGGGATCTTCGTGGGCTTCGCGGATATCGGGGTTCAGCGCAAAGTAGGCTTCCGGGTCGAAATCTTCCGGCAGGGTCAATGGCGCATCGGACACGCAAGCAATCAGAGCGCCCAGTTCGTCCTCTGCCACGGCGACATAGGGAAAACCAGAGATTGCGAGAGCATCTGCCAGCCTCTCGCGGGTAGGGAAGTGGGGCCAGGTCCCCTCCTGCACATCAACCGGCCGTTCAACTTCTGCGCTCCAGAGAGAGTTCCGTTCGTGGTTCAGAAGAACATCGCCCGGGGAAAAATGCAGGAGTGCAAATCGGCGATCTTTCAGTAGCCGCCTGATCTCAAATAACAGATTGAAGAGATTGTGGCGCGGCAGGCGCCTCAGAAACGAACTGCAATAGATCAAATCAAAAGAACGATTTGCAAAGGGAATCATAGTCCCGTCATAGATCTGATGAACGTAGGGCGCACGATCCCCCAATCGTTCTTGTGCTCTGGCGAGCATGTCGGACGCGATATTGAGGCCAACCAGCCGTTTCGGTACCATGTCGAGGGAGGACAGATATCCGTTGATAGCCTCCAGAATCCAGCCCATTCCGCTACCAATCTCGAGGATCTCGGATCCAAAGCGAGGAATGGCTTGAGGAAATTTATCGAACAGTACATTTTGGACGTAGCGGGCGGCACGGGCCTTAAAAATTTCGTCCGAAATATCTTCGTAAACTCGGCCCGCTATTGTCTCGAAGGATTCAGGCACAGTGCGGGTTGGCACGGCCTTTTGATCCGCTTGCACAGATCCCAGATACGTCTTTGCATCGGCCTCGATCGGCGGTTCAACAGGCCGCCTTAGGATCACGATATCCTGATAATGACGGCCCCTGAGGGAGACATGGGAGCCACGCCAGACTCCATAGGAGACACGTTCCACCACTAAGCCAGCGCTACCGGCAAGATCTAAGACAGCTGTCAAAGAATAGAGTGCGAATCCAAGATTCCCATCTCGGTCTCGGAAATCCTGCTGAGCATCAAGCTGGGCTTCTTCGGGATTGTCGGGATGACTGAGAAACCAAGTCAAGAAAAGATGACCACCGGGCTTTGTCACATCTCTAAGATGTCTGAGATAGCGTAACGCCATGGCAGGGTCAAAATGGGTAAATACGGAGAAAGCAACGACCAAATCAAAGCTCTCACGGTATCTGAAAAAAAATTGCTCTTCGTCGATAGGCGCCGTATCAATGGGTGCTGTGGTGTAAGAATCATAATGCGGGTTTTCCGCCAGAACCGAGTGAAATGTCGCATTCGGGAAGGATTGCCGGAATTGTTCCTGACAGAATTTGATCTGGCTAGGGATCATATCAGACCCGACGACTTGTCCACCTTTGGCGAGAAACTCGGCCAGTGGCAAGCTTGTTCGACCGATGCCGCAACCGAAGTCGAAAACGATAGCCTGTCGGCTTAGTGCCAGATTTTCAATTATCGAGTTAAAATTTTCTCTGCCAATGATCTCTGGATCGCCGCCTCCAACCCAATCACACATGCCGCTCTGTCTCATGGCAGCGTAGATTTTCTTTGCATTGGTCGCGGTCGTTTGGTCCAGTAGCCGTGTCTCGGTTTCCGTAGTCGAGCCGTCTGGCGTCGTGATATCGGTGGAAGGAACGGCATTCACAGAAGAATCCCAGTTTACGGCATGAAGTAGTGCCTGCCGTTCGG
Source organism: Acetobacteraceae bacterium (assembly GCA_035509315.1). GTDB lineage: Bacteria > Pseudomonadota > Alphaproteobacteria > Acetobacterales > Acetobacteraceae > JAKAWQ01. The sequence goes on from DATJLS010000070.1 coordinate 28,694, forward strand.
CATAATAGGAATCGGTGTTGGGCGAAGCGGTTTCTATCCCGCGCAGACTGCGGAGATGAACAAAAAACTCGTGTCCCTGGGTGTCAGAAATCTTGATTGGCTCGAAGTCGATGAGGCCGAGAAAGTGAAGGTCGAGCATGAGAAGTCGGAACGATGACGGAGTGAAAGTCCAACAATGACAATCTTCATATATCTGCCTGTCGGCATCTCTGGTGGTGCGGGACTTCCAGTTTGCGTATGCCTCCTCCATCGTCCGCAGTGCGATCACTTGTCTCGGATCGCTATTCAGAAAAAATGAACCAACATCTCCGGTCTCCATGTGATAGCGAGCATGTAAGGTTTCCAGCTCGAGTAACTGGGTAGCGTTCGGCCGGTCGCGATTTTCGGCATAGGCTTCGAGCATGGCCGCAAGCGTTGAGAGCGGCCGAAAGTAATCGAAACAAGTCCGCTTATCCGGGATTGCCATGGACAGAACGGCGCCAGGGCGTAGCGCATCGGAGCACGCACGAAGGAAGGCGATCGGGTTGGGCAGATGCTCGAAATTATGGCTGGAAATGATGAAATCGATCTGACCAGCTTCGCCACGGGAGGCGACCAGTTCTCCAAGCCGATGGGCCGGTCCCAGAAGATCAACCTCCTCGATATTGGGTATTGAAGACGGCGGAATATTTGAGTCCGCCGCGGCAAGCTCGCGCAGCTTCACCCTGTCAAACACATCGAGAGTCAAGACATTCCAACCGTCCGATTTTGGAACGATCGGAGCAAAATAGGGCCCAATCTCGACCCCACGACCTTCTTTGCGCGCGAATTCACGTATGATGTCACGCCGGTCCATGACGAGATTCCTCCGGACAATTCTGGTCGATGAGGATTTTTGGGCCTAGGCAGGACAAGTCATGGGTCACTTTTTCCTTGTGAGCCATGAAGACGAAATCAACCCGGTAGTGTTTCGCTTTTTACAAATAGAGGCAAAGGGTCCTCTTGTCACAGCATATTTGTCATTGACCTAGATTCGACCACGGACGCACAACAGTTTCTTCGGAAAGCTCAGTGAGACAAATAACCCCTTGCTGCGAAGA
>DATJLS010000071.1:0-18110 GCA_035509315.1 Acetobacteraceae bacterium
CAGTGCGCGGGTCGGGACGGAAGAATGACGCCGTCGGGGATCGAACCAAAGAATGCCACGAAACAGGAGGATAACGTGCCATCAGATTACATAGCTTGATCCCAAGCTCTCACCTCTCCACGAAATCGGGGCAAGTCCAGCCAACTTTCAGCGACGCGATCGCCGCAGTGCGCCGCCAACTTTGGGCACCAGCCGATTTACGCACGTCTGCACCGCCACCAAACTTCCTCAAAATCTCCAGCTCCTCGTTGAACGCCTTGATAAACCTCGCCTGCTACGCCGCATGAACGGCCAAAGTCGAGCTGAGGGCCCGTTTGAGAATGCGACTGTGGTGGTCGTCCGACGCGTCTTTCTGCGCTTCCGGTGCTCACGGCCCTTTTGTTTTAGCGATCAATTTCATGGCTTTGGCGGATCGCTGCGCTTCTCCGCCAGAAGCCATATTGATCTCAAGGCCGCTCCGCTTCGGTTCTCGAAAGCCGCGCCGGACCAGCGCCTGCGGCGCTCCCGACTCACCGCAAGCCGCATTCTCAAACGGGCTCTGAGCCGAGCAAATTGGGATTTCGTCAGCCAGAAGTATCCGTGATCCAAGAGAGAGCTCCTTCTGGAGACCTTGAATCACGCCAACCCCTCTCTGGGAATCCCTTTTATGGGTCCCAGCCCTAGAAAAAGACGTTGCGAGATCAGGAAATTCTACATTTTGGATCATGTCTCATGATGTCATTCCACCATGGCGCGAGTATTTCGATAAATTAATTTTCTTTGTTCTTTTGGGCGGACCTCTTCATCTTTTGTCAGAGCTTCTTCCCGAGAATTTATCGCCAATTTCTTATAATTGCCGGTATTTCTTGCGCTCACTGGTGCGAGCACAATATTTCGGGCAAGTCACGGATGATCGAACGGACAAGTCACCGTGACCCTTGGGCGAAGCAGGTTCGGGCTCTTGCCCAACGGGCCGGGCCCATGATCCTATAGCCACATGGACTGATATCTCGGATGCCTCAAGCCTCCGAGGCCAACAATCGCGTGCGTCATCCAGTGCATCGTTCGGAGAGCGGGGTGAACGCGTGGGAGGGAAGACAGCATGAACGTCATCACCCGAAATCTGCGTCGGCGGACGGTGCTCGGGGGCGCCGCGGCCGCGGCGGCCGGAGCGATGGTCTATCCGGCGCGGGGAACTTTCGCGGCCAGCGAGACGCCCGTCAGGATCGGCATGATCGATCCGCAGACCGGCACTTATGCCGGCCTCGGCACGAGTGAAATCACGGGCGCGAAGGTCGCTCTCGACGAAGTGAACAAGGCGGGTGGCATTCTCGGCCGGCCGGTCGAGCTCCTGGTGGAGGATTCGGCCGCCGACCCCGGAACCGCCGTGCAGAAGGCGCGCAAGCTCGTCAATAGCGACAAGGTCAATTTCCTGATGGGCTCGGTCTCCTCGGCCGTGGCCCTCTCGCTCAATCAGGCCGCCGAGGAGTTGAAGACTCTCTACCTCTGCACCGGCGGCCATACCGACCAGGTTACGGGCACGCAGTGCCGCTGGACGACCTTCCGCACCTGCTCGACCACCTGGATGCTGACGGCTGGGAACTTTCAGACCCTGTTCGACAAGTACGGCAAGAACTGGTACTTCATCACCCCCGACTATGCCTTCGGCCATTCGCTCGAAAAGGATTATAGCGAGCAACTCGTGAAGGCGGGCGGCAAGGTGCTTGGCAATGCGCTGGCCCCGCTCGGGACGACCGATTTTTCATCGTACCTGATCCAGGCTCGGGCGGCGAAGCCAAGTGTGCTGATCATGCTCACGGCGGGTGATGATCTCGTCAATTCGCTCAAGCAGGCGACTCAATTCGGCCTTGATAAAGAGATGGCGATCGGCGGGGCGCTGCAGGAGCTTGAAGTGCTGCAGGCGCTGCCGGCGGCGGCGCGGCTTGGCTGGTGGACCTTCGAATGGTGGTGGGACCAGCCGAACCAGCCGCATGTCGCGGATTTCGTGGCTGCCTACAAGGCGGCCTCGGGCGGCAAGGTGCCCTCGGCGCGAAGCTGGTTCGGCTTTGCCAGCCTGCATGCGCTTGCGCTCGCGGCCAACAAGGCCAAGGCACTCGACACGATGAGCGCGGTGAAGGCGATGGAAGGGCTGGAGTTGCCGCCGGAGGTTGCGCTACAGCCGAACAATCCGTTCTATCGCGCCGCCGATCACCAGCTCATCGCCAACGAGTTCCCAGGATACGTCATCCCCAACGGGACGTATCCGAATCTCTTCCACGTCGCAGACATCGTGCCTGAAAGCAAGATCGGCAAGTCCGCGGCCGAGGCGGGCTGCAAGATGACCTACCCGTCCTGAACGTGAGGCAGCTTCGCCCGAAGCCGGCAGGCGGTGCGGCGGAATTCGTCCGCCGCACCGGTTCCGCCTTCCGCTCAACGAGGACCTGCCGGCGCAACCGCTGATGGAACTGCTCCTCTTCGACGCCTTCAACGGCCTCATTGTCGGCTTCTTCTATGCGTTGATGGCGCTTGGCCTTTCCCTCATTCTCGGGCTCAACAGCGTCATCAACTTCGCTCATGGCGGGTTCATGGCGCTGGGAGGCTATCTCGCCTTCACCTTGGTGCCGGTCATCGGCTTTTGGGGGGCGCTCATTCTCGCCCCCTTCGCCGCAGCCGCGCTCGGCATTCTCGCTGAGCGCGGACTGGTCCGCCCACTCTATGGCCGGGATCCGCTCTATTCCCTGCTCCTTACCTTCGGCCTTGCATTGATCCTTGAGGACGTAACGCGCAGCATCTGGGGTGCGCAGGGCCTGCCCTTCGCCATTCCGAATTTTCTCAATCATCCCCTGAGCAATGTCTATTTCTTCTTCACGGGCTATCGGCTTTTCGTCATCATCGTGACCGCGATCGCGACGGCCACCCTCTTCGCCACGCTGCGGTTCACGCGGCTTGGCATCTGCATCCGTGCCGGCAATGCCGATCTCGAGACCGTGGCCTCGCTCGGCGTGAACATCTATCTGCTGCGGGCGGCGAATTTCGCGCTCGGCATCCTGCTTGCCGGCTTGGCCGGCATTCTCGCGGCGGGCCAGCTCGGCCTCACCCCGACCATGGGCGCGAGCCTGATCATGCCGAGCTTCGTTGCCATCATCGTCGGTGGTGCCGGCAGCCTCATCGGCAGCCTGCTTGGCGGACTCATCATCGGTGTCGCCGCCGGAATCACCACCGCCTATTTCCCCGCCGCGAGCGAGGTCGTCATCTATCTCATCATGGCGGTCGTGCTGGTGATCCGCCCACGGGGTCTGCTTGGCCAGGAAGGCCTTTTCGAGTGAGCGTGGAGGCCGCCGAAACGAGGGAGCGCATCCGCGCCGGCTCGAACCTTGCTTCGCGCGGCGGAGAGCGGCTCGGCTTCGCGGTCTTCGCCGCCATTCTTCTCCTCGCACCTTTCTGGCTGCCTCTGGTCGGCAGCTATACCGATCTTGGAACACGCGTACTCATCTATGCGCTCGCCGCGATGGGCCTCAATCTCCTGCTCGGCTTTACGGGCGGGCTTTCCTTCGGCCACGCCGCCTATTTTGGCCTCGGCGCCTATGGCACCGGCCTCATGCTCCGCTATGCCGGCCCGAACATGTGGCTCGCAGTCGCTGTCGGTGTTCTTCTGGGCGGGTTCGCAGCGACCCTGGTCGGTCCCGTGGTGATGCGAAGGCGGGGCATCTATTTCGCGATGATCACGATCGCGATCGGCCAGATGTTCTATTTCATTGCCGTGCGCTGGAACAATTTCACCGGCGGGGAAGACGGGCTGACCGGCTTCCAGCGCGAGCCGCTCACCTTTCCCGGGGGCAGCATCGTCCTCAATGGTCCCCGTTTCTATTATTTCGTGCTGTTCTTCTTCGCCATCGGCGTTTTCGTGCTCTGGTGGGTTCTCAACTCGCCGCTCGGCCGCGCCATGGTGGGGGCGCGAGAGAATTCCCGTCGGCTCGAGTTCCTCGGCGTTCCTGTCGAGCGGCTGACCTGGATCTCCTTCGCCATTTCCGGCTTCGTCACCGCGCTCGCCGGCAGCATGAGCGCGCTCCTCAACAATTTCACCTCGCCGCTCGATCTCTATTGGCAGCTTTCGGGTTATTTCGTGATCATCTGCGTGCTCGGTGGCATGCGCAATTTCTGGGGCCCGTTCGTCGGCGCGGCGATCTATGTCGTCATGCAGGATTACGCGAGCAGCCTGACGAAGAACTGGCTTTCGGTGATCGGGCTCATGTTCATGCTGGTCGTGCTTTTCTTTCCGCGCGGATTGCTCGGCGTGCTGGCGCGGCGGAGAAGCGGGTGAGCCTGCTCGAGCTGCATGGGGTCTCGCGCCGCTTCGGTGCCCTGCAGGCCCTCTCGGGGATTGACCTCACCGTCGAGCAAGGCGAACTTCGTGCCGTCATCGGACCGAACGGCGCCGGCAAGACGACGCTCTTCAATCTCGTCAGCGGGTTTTTCCCCCCGAGCGCCGGGCGCATCCTCTTCGGAGGGCGTGAGATCACGGGCGAGCGACCCGCGCGGCTTGTGGCGCGCGGCATCATCCGCACTTTCCAGATCACCGAGATCTTTCCCGACCTCACGGTCTATGAAAATCTGCGTCTCGCGGTCGAGGCAGCGATGGGCCTCACCTTTCGCCCTTTTCTCGGCGCCGCCAGGCGGCAGGAGGTGGAGCGCCGTGTCGAGGACCTGCTCGAGGCCGTGCATCTCGCCGACAAGGCAGACCGCATCGCAAGCGAGCTTGCGCACGGCGACCAGCGAATCGTCGAGATGGGCATCACGCTCTCGCGTGAGCCGCGGCTTCTTCTTCTCGATGAACCGACGGCCGGAATGGGCGAGGAGGAGACGGAGCACATGGTCGGCATCATCCGCCGGCTCAACCGGGACCGGGGGATCACCATGCTGTTCATCGAGCACGACATGGACATCATCTTCGGCGTGGCCGACCGCATCACCGTACTCGACAACGGCAGCCTGCTCGCCGAGGGCACCGCAGCCGAGATCGCCGCAAGTGAGGCGGTTCAGACTGCCTATCTCGGCTCGCACCGATGAGGCCTCTTCTGGAAGCCGAGGGCCTGCACGCCTATTACGGCAAGAGCCATATCCTTCACGGCGTTTCCTTGACCGTGGCACAGGGCGAGGTGGTGACGTTGCTTGGCCGCAATGGTGCCGGCAAGACGACGACGCTGCGCGCGATCATGGGCCTTACACCCCCGCGCGAGGGGCATGTGCGAATCGGCGGCGTGGACGTGACCGGCTGGCCCACGCACCGGATCGCGCAGAGCGGCGTGGGCTACGTGCCCGAGGGAAGGCGCATGTTCCGCCACCTCACGGTCGAGGAGAATCTGCGAGTCCCGCCGCCGACCGAGGGGCGATGGTCGCTCACCGCAATTTTCTTGCTTTTCCCCCGGCTTGCCGAGAGGCGTACCAGCAAGGCCGGCCGCCTCTCGGGGGGTGAGCAGGAGATGCTGGCGATTTCACGCGCGCTTCTGCTCAATCCGCGCCTGCTCCTGCTGGACGAACCGTCGCAGGGCCTCGCTCCGGTCATCGTCGATGAGGTCATGCGGGCCGTGCAAAGGATGCGCGACGAAGGCACGGCAATCCTGCTTGTCGAACAGAACGCGATTCTCGCCCTTGCCTTCGCCGACCGCGCCTACGTGTTGAGCGACGGCGCGATCACCCATGCCGGCCCAGCCGCCGAGCTTGCCGCCGACAGCGAGAAGGTGAAGGCTCTCGCCGGGGCCCGGGCCAGCCGCGCCGCCTGATTGCGTGTTTGCGGATGGGTGCGGCCAGCCGCGCCGCACCGCAGCACGCCGGGGCAAGTACCGGAACACGAGCCTGATGCATCGGTCGTGCGAAGCCTATATTCGCCCGGCAGATCAGCCCGCCGCCATCCGTCCGGATCCCGAGGGCGGGATGGAGTGGCTTGGGCTTCCCCATCCCGCTCTCGGTCATTTCATCGTTTGCTCGCGTGATTCACACCTCCGGTGATCCTACCTCCGGTCGTCACGCTCTAACATGCTCCTTTCATTGCAAAACTTGGTGACAGCGTGTCTATAGCCCCTTAAAATTAAAACCGGGTCATGTCGCAGCGACCGTCCTTCGAACGGCATGGCTACTGTCGTGCTGCGAGCGCGGAGGGTAGAATGAAGCGATCGCTCTTTACGGTTTGCGTCCTGGCAGCAATGGCCCTTGCGCCCGCCGCGCACAGCCAGCCCGTGGAACAAACCTTCACGGTGCCGACAACCAGCGCGGTGGCGGAGCTGTGCGCAGACACATCGTCGTCCAATCTCCTGATGACGACGGCCGCGCAGAATTTCTGCCACGGCTACATGCTTGGGACCTATGAGGTTCTGGCCCAGATCAATGCGGCGCGCGGCAAGCCGGCATTCTGCATTCCGAAACCTGCGCCCACGCGTAACCAGGCGATCGCGGAATTCGTGTCGTGGGTGAAAGAAAATCCCTCGCAGGGTGAGCGTCCACCAACCGATGGTGTCTATGAATTTCTTACTCAGCGCTTTCCCTGCCCGGCGGGGCAGTGACTGCGCAGGGAGGGGGAAGGCCATGAAACGATTCATTGTCCTTGCGGCCTGTATCGCCCTGTTGGGCGGATGTGAGAATTTGACCCAGCAGGAGAAGGCTGCGGGCATCGGCACATTGGGTGGCGCCACGGGCGGGGCGATCATCGGGGCGCTTGCGGGCAATGCGGCGCTCGGCACTGCGATTGGCGCCGGGGTCGGTCTCGTTGGCGGGCTGGTGTACAATCATGTCAAGGAAAATCAGCAGCAAGACGAGCAAAATGCCTATAGCCAGGGTTATGCTGCCGGTCAGCATAGTGCTGCTGGCGCGCCGCCACCTTCCTATCAGCCGCAATGATCTTGGACGTTGGCATTTTTCTTCTGCCGGCGGCGGAGCACCGCGTGCCAAACAAGATTGCTAGAGCAGGATGTGCTCGCTTGCGCCCGTGCATCCTGCGTTCGCCATTTGTTGTCCCGCGTGATTTGCACCTTCGCTGACTCGACCTCCGGCAATCACACTTCAGGATGTTTGCTTCCGGGTCTTGGGAGCGCGCTCTTTTCGCGGGCGGGGAGAGACGCACGAGGGGCGGGGTTTATCATGGCTGCGCCCGCACGACAGCGGCGGACCGTCGGACGATACAGTATGATCGCGTCTGGACGGCACCGGCAGATCAAGAGTGTATTTGGAGTGATGCGTGGCTTGCGAGCGCAGTCATATCCTCAACCTTTTGGCGCAGGACATAGCTGCTGGGCCTGATGGTATCCGCGGGTTCTGCCTGCCTGATCAAGAGAACGAGCTTGGTTCTGCGACTCCGCTGCAGGCTTCGCATGTCACGCTCCGCCCCGCGTTGACAGACAAAGGTTGTGGCGCGAGCAGCAATGGGCAAGCTGCCCTTGCGCGCGGCATCGGTCCCGTCATCCCATGCCGAAGCATTGCACCTGGCGAGCCCGGCCACTTCCCCAAAATCCTCTGTGCGGCCCGCGCACGCATCGCGCGGAATTGCAACCCGAAAACCGATCGAGAAGTGGGAACGAGGCGTTTTCAGCAGCTGCTACCGGTACGGATCTGGACGATCCGTTGCGAAACAGTCGGTCATCTACTGCCGCCAAATCCGGAATCTCCTTATAGAAAGCGCTCTTTGCGATCTCGTCGTCAATCAACCTACAGTGAGAGACTGTTTGAGAATGGGCTGTGATGAGTCGGTTCGTTCCAAGTTGGGGGCGCCGCAGGCGCCGGCCGGCGCGGCTTTCGAGAACCGGAGCGGAGCGGCCTTCGAGGGCCGTGAGCACCGGAAGCACAGAAAGACGCGTCGGACGACCACCACAGTCGCATTCTCAAACAGTCTCTGAGATCGGGGCGGAAACAGAATAGAGATGCGATGCCTATCTACACGTTCATGTGATACTTTCGATACTTCAAGTTGGCGTGTTACAAGTGTAAATAGTAGGCACCGATGTCGTCTTGAAAGGCGTAATCAGAAGAAAGTAGGGAAACGCCAACATGACCGCTGATATCATTGCTTTGTCGCCGAACGAGCCGACTCCTTCCGACCTCACAGAACTCCGCCGCTGGAACGCAGCGGCATGGCACGTCGGCCGATATTGTGTCCCTGGCCTCTTTGGTATTGGGGACGTGATCGACCATTCGGATGACGGCACGGCTTCCGTCGCAGTCACGCAAGGAAACCCGAAGAACGAAGCGCTGTGTCAAATCTTGTTGCGGCGACGCAGATGGGCTGTAACTGAGTGTCCGGACGGTCCAGTGCTCGGAATCTACAGGACGTTGCGCGAAGCCCTAGAGTCCATCTGCCCGACCCCATCGATGGCCTAATCACCATTTTCGACTGTCCGAAGATTAGGACATTGAGGACGGTGTTCCTGAACCTGGTGTAGAAGCGCGCTTCTGTGCGAGGTGGGCCATCGTGTCAGGCTGCGAGCAGCGGCAAGCTGATGAACTGATCGTTGCCGAGAGGGGCGATGGATTCCAATGTCATGTGGCGGGCACGCCGGACCACCCACTCATCATTTGGCTCCAGGAGGAGCGCGCCGATGAGACGGATGGCGGCGTCTTCGTCTGGGAAGATGCCGACGGCCTCGCTGCGGCGCTTGATTTCGCCCTTGAGGCGTGCGAATGGATTTGTGCTGTGCAGCTTTGCCAGGTGCTGCACAGGAAAGTTCATGTAGGCGAGCACGTCCGCCTCCGCCTCGTCCATAAGAGCGGCCAATTTGGGCAGACGAGAGCGGGCCTGGTCAGCAACCTGCCACCACTGCCTTCCCGCGGTCTGGGCATCGTCTTGGGCAAAGGCGGTGCCGATCCACGCAGAGACGATGCGTTTTTTGCGCTTTGCCCGCATGGGACAGGATATTGCCCATAAAATGCACCCGGCAGCGCTGCCGGGTCGCGCCCAGCACCTTGGCAATGGCAGCTTTCGACCGTTCACGCGCATCCGCGGTCACCAGCCTCACGCCACGCAGGCTGCGGCGCGCCTGCGAACGGAGGAACTCAACCCAGAACGACTTGGCTCCGCTGTGACCAACCGTCATTTCGAATACTTTGCTGCGGCCATCCGAGTTGACGCCAACGGCGACGATGACGGCCACCGAGACGATATGGCTGCTCCGAAGACAGCGGACATAGCTCGCGTCGAGCCAGACATAGAGCCAATCACCCCTCAATCGGCCGGACGACGAAGGTCCGCACCCGCTCGTCGATTTCGGCGTAGAAGTGCGACACTTGGCTTTTGCTGAACCCCTCCGTGCGCATGGCTTTGATCAACTCGTCTGCCCCGATCGGGCCGAAATGCCTTGGATGTAAGCTTCTTGCATCGCCGCCGTTAGTGCCTTTCCCGCCGTTCGCCGCAGCCCCGGACAAGCCAGGAAGTCGCTGCCTTTTTGCAGCTTCGGGTGCGGAGTTCGACCGTACCGATCCCGGTCTGCCAGTTGCCATCGCGGTCGCTGTTGCGGTGGTCAAGCCGTTCTGCGGTGCGCCCGCCGTGTCCGGCCCGCAGAGTGCCTCCGTCTCCAGTTCCATCAGCCGCTAAGCGGCGAAGCCGATCATCTCGCGTAGGAAAGTGGCATCGAACCCCTTCCTCAGAAGCTCGTGAAGGGCAATCTTGCCATCGCTCATCGGGCTGGTCCTCGGGTCAGAATTGCGCCTTGCAGCTCACTTCTACCCAGAATCATCGCGATGCCCGCTACTGGCCTTCTTTACCACGCCTCGGGACACGGTCACGTTGAGACCTTGGATCATCCGACGCCCGATCCGCCTGTGGATCGTCCCTTTGGCATTCCACTGCAATTTCACGACAGGCAACTCGGGTGAGGGAGTGAGCTGGGTCGTCGTGCGGCCGAACTCAGTCACGCGATCCAGCCTCGGCACCGTGGACGCTGGAAGTGCCGTCTTCTCTCGATCGATGTTATTAAATGGTAACGAATATCGGAATGTTGCGATCTGCGTTAGAACCGAAGTCGGTTATTTGTTCAGGCGCATCTTGATGAAATTGCGGCGTATGCGGTGCTGGCGGCCAAGTGGGCAGTCCTTACCGGTGCCATGACGAGCCGACGCCGGTGACGAGACGCCGCTTAATGTTCTTTGAAACAACAGGCATATGGGCGTAGTTTAAACCCGGACAGGACGAACAGTCCCCCATGCGGGGGATGCAAGAAAAGCAGTGGTTAAGATCCCGGGAAGGGAACGCAGTATGCCCTCGGCGCCGGACATCGGAGCTAGACAAAGGGCCGAAATTGAATTCTGGCGGGATTCCAAAGACGAATCCCCTGAGTGCGATTCGCTCACCAATCTTACATTCAAGATGTCCGAAGCAAGGATATTCTTGGATTGCCTGGAACGTCATCGGCAAAGCTTCGCGAGTGAGGGTAGAGTCTTGGAGCTCGGTGCGGGGCAAGGTTGGGCGTCCTGCATATATAAGAAGCTCTTTCCAATCGCTCACGTGACAGCAACAGATATTAGTGAATTTGCAATCATGTCTGTCCCAAAATGGGAGCGAATATTCTCAGTTCATTTGGACAATGCGTATGCCTGTGTCAGTTACGAAATAAATGAGCCGGATAGTTCCATCGATCGTGTCTTCTGCTACGCTTCGGCACACCACTTCCTCGCCCACAGACGAACACTCATAGAAATCATGAGAGTTCTGAAGCCGGGAGGCGTCGCGTTCTATTTCTACGAGCCCGCCACCCCCGGATACCTATATTCACTCGCCAAGAGACGAGTGAACAGGCGGAGGCCCGCAGTCCAGGAAGATGTTCTCATTACCTCTAAAATATGGAATATGGCGCGGGGTCTGGGCTTTGGGGTGGTGATTGACCACTATCCTTCTACGACGTGCCGTACTCCTGTCGAGGCTATTTACTATTGTTTGCTGGCCAGGATTTCGATCCTCCAGAAAATTCTTCCCTGCAGCGTGAATCTGGTTTTCACCAAGCCTGGCGGCCGGGATCACGAATGGCTGACACGGGTGCCGAGGTGCTTCTGATGGAGGGTGGTGGCCTTCCAGGAGAAGGGTTTGGCGGCGCGGGTTGCAGCCTTCGACGAAGGCGTGGATCTGTTTCCTGATCTGCTTGGGGGAGGTGAAGCTGACGCCTCGCGGGGCGGAGCGGTTGAGGATCAGGAACCCGATTTCGACCGGGTTCATCCGGAAGGCATGGGTCGGGGTGAAATGGAAGCGTGCGTGGGATAGCGTGAATCGCGTCGTCCGCATTCGCGAGCCGATCGGTCGTCAGGCTGATGATCACCGCGGTCTCGAGACCGTGGCCTTGCCGCAGGTCAGGCCCCCCATCACGAGGTCGCCCGCCAGGAGCACCCCGCCCGATACGATCGGAATGTCAGTCATTGTTGGGCGCTATGAACCGATAGAAGGTTGCATGTGTGAGCGGGCCTGGCAGCCGACGTGCGTGGGATCGCGACGGTCCGCTTGAGGGTCACGACACGCTGAAGTTAGACGCCCGGTTCAGGGCAGTTGCCGGCCCATCTGGGAGACCCCGCGCCGGTTCTGTTGCGACGTATGCCCCCGGCTTGGCGAATCGTCATGACGTATCCGCCACGAGAGTTTCCCTCGCCGCGTCGAGGATCTCGTCCGACAGCTTGGGATCGCTCACCACGCGGGACATCGTCACTGCGCCGATCATCGTCACCGCCGCGACCAGAGCTTGCCGTCGGACGTCCGCGGCGCGTGCGTTCCCCGCCAGGATGTCCACAAGCCTTGTAAAGCCCGCCGTCGCTGCTGCGCGCGTCTCCTTGTCAGACCGGGCAAGTTCGCCCCCGAGCGCGGCGAGCGGACAGCCGGAGGCCGGATTGTCCCGGTGGCGGGTCGAGAGATATCCCGCCACGGCGGAATTGACGGTCGGGCGCGTGGCCAGCTCCTCGAGGATGCCGTCCATGGCCGCGGCGGTGGCCTCCGCGACGAGCTGGTCCTTTGACACGAAGTGCTTGTAGAACCCGCCATGGGTCAGCCCGGCGGCCTTCATCAGGTCGGCCAGCCCGGTCGCCACGATCCCCTTCTCGCGGAACTCGCGCGCGGCCGCCCGGACGATGCTCTTGCGAGTCTCGGCCGCCTCTTCCCTCGATTTCCTCATTTCTCACGGTCTCCGGCAAAAGACGATTGGATTTCTGTTGACATCTAAATTGCCGCGCCCAAGTTTTAGATGTCGAATGACATCTTAATGCATTTTTATGGAGACCGCCAGATGAGCACGGGAAAGGTTCTGATCACCGGAGCGACGGGTGACACGGGCGGGTACGCGATCGAGCAATTGCTGCAAAAGGGCCACCAGGTTCGGGCCCTCGTCCACCGCATCGACGACCGCTCGAAGCGGCTGGAAGACAAGGGCGTGGAGGTAATCGCCGGAGACTATCTCGACCTGGATGCGATGCGGGCGGCAACAAAAGCCGTGCGCCGGGCGTACTTCGTCTACCCGATCCGCCCCGGGATCATCCAGGCGACGGCCTACTTCGCCCAGGCGGCCAAGGAGGCCGGGGTCGAGGCGATTGTGAATATGTCGCAAAAATCCGCCCGGGAAGACGCCCGAAGTCATGCTGCGCTGGACCACTGGGTCGCCGAGCGCGTGTTCGACTGGTCGGGGATCGCGGTCACGCATCTGCGGCCGACGTTCTTCGCCGAGTGGCTTCTATACAGAGCCCCCATCATCAAGGCTGGGACGCTCGCCTCGCCGCTTGGGGCCGGCAAGCATGCCCCGGTCGCGGCCGAGGATCAGGCGCGCGTCATCGTGGGGATCCTCGAGAACCCGGCCGCGCATAGCGGCAAGGTCTATCCACTGTTCGGGCCGAAGGAGTACACGCAGACCGAGATCGCACAGGTCCTGAGCCGCGTCCTGGTCACGGATATTCGCTACAAGCAGGTCACCGTGAAGGAAATGCTGCAGCATAGAGCGTCGAGCCAGACGCCCGCCCCGGGCCGGGTCAACGCCCGGACGGGGTACGGGGAAGTGGAGCAGTTGCAGCGGGGCGAGCTCAAGGAATCGTTCCTCCAGCAGCATCTCCACGAGGTGGCGCTCGACCACCAGGCCGGCATCTTCGCCGGCACCAACGACGTGATCGAGACGATCGGCGGCCGCCCGCCCATCTCGCTGGAGGCCTTCATCGAGAAGCACCGCAAGGCCTTCGAGTGAGGCGGACGCCGCGCGCGGGGCTCCGGGATCGCCGGCTCCTCGGTCCAATAACTTTGGTGATCGAAACGCGAACCCGACGCAAATTCAGACGAACCAAAAGCACAACTGCGAATGGGGCTCATAGCGTCCTCTGGGCCCCGAGCAGCGGGCGGCCTTGAAGCTTGCGCCCGGCGGATTGTCCGGCGTCCCGCTATTGCCACTGTCGGCGCTGTTCATGTGCGCCTGGATCGCCGCACCCATCGATGAGGCTGCCGAGCGAGATTGGCGCCGCCCTGACCGGCCCGCCGCGGCACCGTCCCGCGGCGGGGATCGGTCTGACGCGCCCTCAGGCGCGCGCCTCGGCCGCCGCGCGCTGTGCCGGCTGGCCGCCGCCGGCGTGGTCGGCTTGGCGGATCTCCGTGCCGAGAACGCGCAGGCACTCGCGCATGAAGGCGGCCAGGCCGGGCCAGCCCTTGGCCGAAACCAGATTGCCGTCGACGCAGGCGCCAGTCGGCGGCACATCGACATAGATGCCGCCCGCCAGTCGCACCTCCGGCTCGCAATATTGCAGCGCCGCGACGCGCTTGCCGCGCACCACGCCGTCGACGGTGATCAGCACTTGCACGCCGTGGCAGATGGTGAAGATCGGCTTGCCTGCGGCGTGGAAGTCGCGCACCAGCGCCTGCACGCGCGGGTCGATGCGGATATATTCGGGCCCGCGGCCGCCGGCGACGTAGATGGCATCGTACTCCGCGGCACGCGCATCGGCGAAGCTCTGGTTCAGGGTGTAGAGGTGCCCGAGCTTCTCCGTGTAGGTCTGATCGCCTTCGAAATCGTGCAGCGACGTCTTGATCGTTTCGCCCGCGCGCTTGTCGGGGCACACGACATGCACCGTATGGCCGACCGCGTGCATGCACTGCTCGAAGACGAAAATCTCGTATTCCTCGCTGAATTCGCCGGTCAGCATCAGGATCTTTTTGCCGGACATGATGTTTTCTCCCCCGCGGCGCATGGCTCGCGCGCCCGCCGGCGGGCAACTTAGCATGCCGGACCAGCCCGGTCAGCGGGGCGGCGGCGGTCGGGAAGGTTGGGCCCCGAGCAGGGTGGCCTTGAAGCTTGCGCCGGGCGGGATGTTGAATTCCTGGAACCAGTCGAACAGCACCGATCCATCGGCATCGAGCACGATGCCCTGGATCGCGCCGAGCCGCATAGTCTCGAACGTATATTCGATATCGGCCCGCAGCCCGGTCAGCCCCGAAAGCCGCCGCGCGACCTCGGATTGGATCTGCATCAGCTCGGACTCGCTCCCGAACCGGCGCACGGGCTGAACGTCGTCGGCATGGATCGTCTCGCCCATGCGGATGCGTGAATTCTCGAAATACTGGGCGCTGCGCTTCTCGATGAACACGCTCGGTCCCGTGGCACCGCGCGGCGTTGTCCGGATCAGCGCCAGGACCCCGCACGCTCCTCGATCATCGTCGCCATGCGCGCCCGCTCCTCGCTTTCTTTCCAAAAGGCGTTACGAATTCCAGTTACGGTTGGATGTCGGGATGCGTCGAAATCGGATATTCAATTCAAATTCGAAATGGGTTCGGTCACTGCGGAAAGCCGCGCGACAAAGTCGCTGTTCAGGCGTCCGCCAAAGCCTCCGAGAGATAGGCCGCGATCGCCCGCGCCGACGGCTTGGCGGCACGGCCGGCGGTGAACAGGGCGTGCATATCGACCGAGCCCATGTCCCAATCCGGCAGGACCTGGACGAGGGAGCCATCCGCGAGTTCCCGCCGGATGGCGCCGGCCGTCGCCATGACGACCCCCATGCCAGCCGCGGCCGCGGTGAGCGCGCCTTCCAGGGCAGGAATCTTCAGGCGGCCCTCGATGCGCACCGATGTTGCCGTCCCGCCCTTGCGGAACGACCAGTCACTGACGCCTTGTGGGCCGACGATCACAGAGTGGGCGGCGAGGTCTGCCGGCGTGTCCAGCGCAGGTGCGCTCTTCAGATAAGTTGGCGAGGCGACGAGCGCGCGCGGCCAGGTCTTGAGCTTGCGGACGGTTGCGGTGGAGTCGGTCAGCGTTCCGAAGCGGAAGGCCACATCCACGCCTTCCGTGACCAGATCCCGACGGTGATCGTCCAGCATCAGCTCGACCTGGAGCGCCGGGTGGCGATCGAGGAAGGGTTTGAGGCGCGGAATCACCAGCCGCACGCCCAGGCTCGTGCCGAGCCCCACGCGCAGCAGGCCCCTCAGTTCGTCGGATCCGCGGGCCGCGTGCTCCGCCGCGTCGAGATCGGCGAGGATCGGCTCGATCCGGGCCAGGAAATTGGCGCCCGTATCGGTGAGGGTAACCGCCCGCGTGGTCCGGATCAGCAGCGACGCGCCGATCTCGCGCTCCAGCGCCGCGATCATGCGCGAGGCCGTGGACTGGGGCACGCTGAGCTCTCGGCCGGCAGCGGAAAAGCTGCCGCGCCGGGCGACGCGCGCGAAGAGCCGCAAGGCGTCGAGATGATCATTCATGACGGAAATGGATAATTCAAACCCATGCCGCCCGGCTACTGCGGCGGAGCGGAAGGATCGATCTTGGCGGCACGGCGGCCGATCGCGCCCAGCCAGTGAGGAGTAGATCGATGTCCCTTCAGGAAACCCTCGCCTCCATCGCCAAGTCTGGCCTGCCGCTGCAAGGCAAGCTCGATGCGCTGAAGGCCGAATTCGAGACCAACATCGCGCCGCCGCCGGTGGTCGGGGCACTGCATCGGGCCACCAACGAGCTGATCGCGTCGGGCGCCCAGGACAGGGCGCTGAAGGCCGGGGATGTCGCCCCCGGGTTCACCCTGCCGGATGCCGACGGCAAGCCGGTCTCATCCGAGGTCCTGCTGGCCGAAGGGCCGCTGGTGGTCACCTTCTACCGCGGCGTCTGGTGCCCGTACTGCAACTTCGACCTGACCGCGCTGGAGGATGCCCGCGCCGAGATCAAGGCGCGGGGCGCGAGCCTGGTCGCCATCTCGCAGCAGACGGCAGCGAACAGCCGCAAGTCACAGCGCAAGAACGGTCTCGGCTTCCCGATCCTCAGCGACAAGGGGGGCGAGGTCGGCGCCCAGTTCGGCGTTCGCTGGACCCTGCCCGAGTATCTCCGCGAGATCCACAAGGCGCTCGGCGCGGATCTCACCCAGTTCAATGGCGAGGATAGCTGGACCCTGGCGATGCCTGCCCGCTACGTCATCGACCAGAACGGCGTAATCGCCTATGCCGAGGTCAACGCCGACTATACCCGCCGGCCCGAGCCTTCCGCCATCTTCCCGATTCTCGACCAGCTGCGCCGGCGCCGGGTCGCCTGACTCCGTCGCCGGCGGGGCGGCATCCTCACGCTCAGCTGGGCGGCGCTCGAAAGCACGCGACAGCGCACGAGAAAGACCGGCGTGGAGCCGCCGACCGACGTGGAAGCCTATCCCGAGGTCGCCAAGGCAATTGCCGACACGCCACGCATCGTAACGGTTCGCGAGCGCGTTCCGAACGGCAGGCGAGGGGAGAGGAGGGAGGTCACCCGTCCAACCACCCACGTCGTCATCAGCGAGCGCACGGGCCGACCCTATGAGCGGCACAGTTTCGGCCACGAATGGTGCCGGATCGCCGACTTGGTAGGCCTTCCGAAAGATTTGCTGTTCCGGGATCTCCGCTCCACCGCTGCCACCGAGCTCAAGGACGCCGGCGCCGACGTGCTCGCGCTCTCAACCCACACCGGCCGCACCACACTTTCCATGGCCCGCCGCTACGCCCATCCGACGCAAAAGAAGTTCCGCAGGGCGGCGGCACGGAGATTGGGAGAGGAATAGGAAGCCCTCTCAAGTTCAGTCATACCAGCGGCTCCGGATGTGGCCTCCTTGCTTTCCAGCATTAAGGTATATTTTGCCGTAGGATGTGGTACTTAGGACGGGTGGGCGCTTCCAGGTAGAGACAGTGGGCAAGAATTCTCGGATTGAATGGACGGATCATACCTTCAACCCTTGGTGGGGGTGCACAAAGGTCTCCGAAGCCTGCAAGCATTGCTATGCTGAAGCGTGGTCGAAACGTGTCGGCCAAAAGGTCTGGGGACCTAAGGCTGAGCGGCGATTTTTCACTGAGCGCCATTGGCTTGAGCCAATCAAATGGAATGCCGATGCTCTTTCAAAAAAGAGCCGGCGTCGTGTGTTCTGCGCCTCTATGGCCGACGTGTTCGAGGATCGACGGGAGCTCGACGAATGGCGACTACGACTTTGGAACTTGATCGAGGCCACGCCACAGCTTGATTGGCTTCTTTTGACGAAGCGACCAGAACTCGTTGCTGAGCTAACGCACTGGCAAGATAAGTGGCCTTCCAATGTATGGCTCGGTACGACAATTGAAAATCAAAAGTCTGCTGATTCGCGCCTGCCCCACCTAACCGCCATACCCGCCACTGTGCGCTTTATTTCGGCTGAACCGTTGCTCGGTGCTTTGGATCTCCGATCTCGTCTTGGTACGACCATTAATTGGGTCATAACCGGTGGAGAAAGCGGCCCGAAAGCTCGCCCGTCAAGTCCGTCATGGTTCCGGGATCTGCTAGGTCAGTGCATGCAAGCAGGCGTTCCTTTCCATTTCAAGCAATGGGGCGATTGGGCCCCGAGCAGAAAAAATCCGTACGAGAAAGTCGACATGACGATGCAGCAAGCCGATGATGGAACGGTGATGCTTCGGGTGGGAAAAAAGGCTGCTGGACGCTTGCTTGATGGCGAAATGTGGAATGGCCTACCTCAGGCGAGAGCAGCTTGAGCAGTGATCCGATGCTTTGGTCTGATGGAGAATTGCCGCAAATTCCGAAAGGACTAGTGGTTAAAACCTGACATTTGAATCCTGAGAGGGATTCCCGAACGGTTTGGCGCGTGCGAGTCTGCGGCATGCGCACAGGAATCTCGATCACGGTATCGCCGATTGTCTGCCGTCGCCTTCAAAGCCTGATTGCGAA
>DATJLS010000072.1:0-47911 GCA_035509315.1 Acetobacteraceae bacterium
AGTGATTTCAGTCCAGGGCATCGTTGGTTCCGTCGCGGCTCGCAATCCGATTGAATCACAACCCGCTGAAATCACTCAACCCTTTCTCAGTCAGACACTAAGAGACTGTTTGAGAATGCGACTGTGGTGGTCGTCCGACGCGTCTTTCTGCGCTTCCGGTGCTCACGGCCCTTTTGTTCTGGCGATCAATTTGATGGCTTTGGCGGATCGCTGCGCTTCTCCGCCAGAAGCCATATTGATCTCAAGGCCGCTCCGCTCCGGTTCTCGAAAACCGCGCCGGCCGGCGCCTGCGGCGCCCCCCCAACTTGGAACGAACCGACTCATCACAGCGCATTCTCAAACAGTCTCTAAGCCCCGCGCGCGTCTTTCAGGCCGCTTGCCGGGCGGTGGGAGGTGTTACGAGCCTGGCGAGCAGGCGCTCGCGCTCTTCCATCGCCGCGCTCCGCGCCCCTTCCTTCACCAGTCCGAAGCCGCGGACGGTGGCGGGCCACGATGCGAGGGCCACGGCGGTCGGAAGGGTGTCGACCTGGAGGAGACGGATTATCGTTTCTATGTCGGAATAGTAGGCGCGGATCATCTGCCGCTCCCGGCCTCGTTCTTTCTGCCAGCCGAACGGATCGAACATCGTTCCGCGCAGGCGCTTGCCATGGCGCAGCAGCCGAAAGAGCGGCAGCGCCACCCATCCCGGCAGGGCGATCTTGCGCCGCCGGCCGGTCGCCGGATCACGGCCGAGCGGCAGTGGCGGAGAGAGATGGAAAAACGGCTTTTCCCCGTATCGGGCCGCGGCGTGTAGGCGTGCCACCTCATACTCGTCCTTGTACGCGAGCACGCGGTGAAGATTTTCGGCAACCGCCCGTGCCAGCGGCCCTACCATGCCGGAAAGGGCCGATTCGCGGGCGGCAACCGCCGCGACCCGCGCGCGATAGTGCGCGGCCAAAGCTTCGTCTTGGTACGCAGCCAGCGCCGCCGCCCGGTTTGCGACGATGGTTTCGAGGCTCTCTGGGTCGACCGGGGCAGACTCCTCTCCGAGAATCTCGCTCGCGAGGTCCGGCTGTTCAGCAAGGATACGGCCCCAGAGAAAGGCGCGAAGATTCATCGAGGCGGCCGTGCCGTTGAGCGCGATCGCATGCGCGAGCGCTTCATGGCCGACCGGCACGAGGCCGCGCTGCCAGGCAAGCCCGAGCAACAGTGTATTGAGCGTCTGTGCGGTGCCGAACAAACGCTCGGCAAGCTGGCCGGCATGGAGATAGCACGAGCGCGCTTTGTCGGTCGCGCGCGCGAGCGTCCGGCGATGTCGCTCGGTGTCGATGGGCAGGTCGCGGTCCTTGAGAAAGCCGGCGGTTGCCTGGAGATCGAGATTGCCGATCACCGCGGCATCCTTCCGACAGCGGTCTAGCACGCCGCCGCTCGCGGCCACGGCGAGATCCGCCGCGAGCATGAATCCGGCGGTGGCGAGCGGGATGCGCACCACGTCGAGCGTGCCCTCCGTCTCGGCGATCTGGACATGAGAGATCACCGGGCCGTTCTTCTGGGCGAGCCCGGTGAAGGAGAGCGTGCGCACCGCCCGCCCTTCGAGATGCGCGGCCATCGCGACGATCGCCGCCGCCGTGACGATCCCGCCACCGCCGATGCCGGCGAAGAGCGCCTGCCATGGCTGTTCCATTGTGCCGGCTGGCCTGGGCCCAGGAAGTGCGGCGGCGAGCTCCGCCTCGCGCGCAAGGATCGGTGCAGGCGGGAGCTTTGGATGCGCGCCTGCGACCGTGACGAAGCTCGGGCAGAATCCCTTGAGGCAGGAAAAATCGGCATTGCAGGCGGTGGGCGAGATGCGGCGCTTGCGGCCGAGTGCCGTCTCGACCGGCTCGATCGCGATGCAATGGGATTGCACGGTGCAGTCGCCGCAATTCTCGCAGACATCCGGGTTGATGAGGACGCTGCGCTCGACCTCGGCGAGCCGACCGCGCTTGCGCCGTCTTCGCTTCTCGGTCGCGCAGACCTGATCGTAAATGAGCACAGAAACGCCGGGAACGGTACGCAGTTCGCGCTGAACTGCATCGAGCGCGTCGCGCCCGTGGCGGGTGACGCCCGGCGGAAGCGAGGCGGCCGGAGGCAGCCGGGCCGGATCGTCGGCCACCAAGGCGATGCGCCGGACGCCTTCGGCGGCGAGCTGCCGCGCGATCTGCGCCACCGTGGGGTGGCCCTCGACCGGTTGGCCGCCGGTCATCGCCACCGCATCGTTGTAGAGAAGCTTGTAGGTGATGGGTGTGTTCGCCGCGACCGCCTGGCGGATCGCGAGGCTGCCGGAATGCTGGTACGTGCCGTCGCCCATATTGGCGAAGAGGTGCGGGGTCTCGACGAAGGGGGCGAGCCCGACCCAAGTGATGCCTTCGCCCCCCATATGGGTGAAGCTGCGGGTCCGACCGGGATTTTCGATTGCCATCGTGTGGCAGCCGATGCCGGCCGCCGCGAAGCTTCCTTCCGGCACCTTGGTCGAGCTGTTGTGCGGGCAGCCTGCGCAAAAAGTGGGCAGGCGGAAGAGAAGCCCCGCCGGCCGCTCGGGCGGGTGGGGCAGGACGGGATCGGCGACGGCAAGACCGTGGCGGCGGAGGAAACGTGCGAGCGTACGCGCGAGGATCTCGGGGGATAGCTCCATCACCGAAGGGAGAAGCTCCGAATCGTCGCTGTCACGCTTGCCCGCGACCTCGGGCCGGCGATCGGCGGGCAGGTGGTAAAGCGCATCGCGCACCTGCACCTCGACGAGGCCGCGCTTCTCCTCGACCACAAGGAGTGCGCGCTTGCCGGACGCAAAGCGACGGAGCCCCTCGCCATCGACCGGCCAGGCGAGGGCGAGCTTGTAGATGGCGATCCGGGCGTCGGCCTCGAGGCCCAGCATGGCGAGCGCGCGCATTGCGTCATGATGCGCCTTGCCGATCGTGACAAGCCCGATCGGCGCCTCCTTCGCGCCGGCGACGAGGCGGTCGAGCCCGTTCGCACGCGCGAAGGCGATGGCGGCGGGCAGGCGCTCCTCCACCACGCGGCGCTCAAGCTCAGCCCTTCGTTCCGGCCACGGAAGATGGGGGTCAAGATTGAGGCCGTGCGGCGGAAGGGGGAAATCAGGGCGCCGGAAATGCCGTGCGGCGGGCACGAAGAGCGTTGCCGATTGCTCGGCTGTCTCGGCGATCGTCTTGAGCGCCGCCCAGCACCCCGAAAAGCGTGAGAGAGCGAGGCCGGCAAGGCCGAGATCCAGGATGTCGGCAACATCGGCCGGTACCAGGAGGGGAATCATGGCCGACTGGAAAATCGGCTCGCTCTGATGCGGATAAGTCGAGGAATGGGCTGCGTGATCATCACCTGAGACCGCAAGCACGCCCCCAAACGGGGAAGTGCCGATCATGTTGGCGGCATGGAGCGCATCGCCGCTGCGCTCGACGCCGGGCCCTTTACCGTACCAGAGGCCGAAGACACCATCGACGCGCTTGCCGGGGAAGACGTCGATCTGTTGCGCGCCCCACAGCATGGTCGCGGCGAGATCCTCGTTGATGCCGGGCTGGAAGCGGATGGAATGCGTTTCGAGAAGCTTCGCCTGATGCCAAAGCTCCTGGTCGAGCCCACCTAGCGGCGAGCCGCGATAGCCGGAGACGAGCCCTGCTGTATGGTGCCCGGCCGCGCGATCGAGGCAGGATTGCTCGAGCAGCACGCGCACGAGTGCCTGAATGCCCGAAAGAAGCACCGGCACGTCGTGATCCACGAACCGGCTTTCGAGGCCGAGCATCGTGACGCCGGGACTCGAATCCATGACCGCCTCCTCCCGAAGAGGTCAGTGTTTCTGCCCTACTTAGCGGCGGACCCCCGAACCTTCCAGCACGGAAAGAGAGGCCGCATCAATTCGCAGTTTCCCGGATTTTCCTGCGATGTCCGGGAAATGCGATTGCGCCCTTTCTGCCATGGACGGCGGTTTGTTGCCTCATCGCTCCCGGCCGCGCGACGCCCGGATGCGAACGGGGCCGGAGCGTGATGACCGGAGGTGGAACACCGCAGGTCTCAATCACGCGAGAAAACATGACCGAGAGCGGGATGAGGGAACGCGAGTGAACGCATCCCGCTCGAAAGCGTGATGACCGGAGGTGGAACACCGCAGGTCTCAATCACGCGAGAAAACATGACCG
Organism: Acetobacteraceae bacterium; assembly: GCA_035509315.1. Taxonomy (GTDB): domain Bacteria; phylum Pseudomonadota; class Alphaproteobacteria; order Acetobacterales; family Acetobacteraceae; genus JAKAWQ01. The sequence goes on from DATJLS010000072.1 coordinate 4,164, forward strand.
AGAGTGGGATGAGGGAACGCGAGTGAACGCATCCCACTCGAGAGCGTGATGACCGGAGGTGGAACACCGCAGGTCTCAATCACGCGAGAAAACATGACCGAGAGCGGCTTCGTCAGCGTGGGGTGAGCACCATCACCATCTGGCGGTTCTCCATACGCGGCATCTGTTCCACCTTGCTATCGGCGTCCATGTCGGCGCGGATGCGTTCGAGAACCTTCACGCCAAGCTCCTGGTGCGCCATCTCGCGGCCACGAAAACGCAAGGTGACCTTGACCTTATCGCCCTCACCGATGAACGATCTCATGGCCCGTAGCTTCACCTGATAGTCGTTTTCATCGATATTCGGCCGGACTTTTATCTCCTTGATTTCGATGACCTTCTGCTTCTTGCGCGCTTCGTTGCGCTTCTTTTGCTGGTCATATTTGAACTTGCCGAAATCAAGGATCTTCACCACCGGCGGGTCGGCGTTGGGGCTGATCTCGAGAAGATCGAGGCCGGTCGCATAGGCCCGGTTGAGCGCCTCCCGCAGGCTGACGATGCCCTGCATTTCGCCGATCTCGTCGATCAGCCGCACTCTCTCGGAGCGGATTTCGTCATTGACACGTGGGCCCTCGCGCGTGGGAGGGGCGGGCAAAGGGGGTCTGGGGATGATGGTCTCCTGTTGCAGTTGCTAGGGGGATGGCCGTAGAACCGGGGGCGCCCATGCGATTCTTGCCGCAGCGGACGGGCTGGATCAAGCGCAGGCAACCTTCGCGGGCATTTTTGCTTGAAGATCGGGTGGCGTGGCCTCCTGCGCAAGACGGGTCACGGCTTCCAAAATTGTGAGCACCTCCTGCTCGGGTGCGCCCAGCCGGCGCATTGCCACGGTGCCGGCTTCGGCTTCCCGCCTCCCCACCACCAGCATGATGGGCACATGACGCAGGCTCCAGTCCCGCACCTTGGCGTTGATCTTTTCGTTGCGTGTATCAACTTCGACATGAAGGCCGGCAGCCTCGCAGGCCCGCCCCACCTCGGCGGCGTAGGCGTCGGCATCGGAGACAATGGTCGCGACCACCACTTGCAAAGGGGCAAGCCAGAGGGGCAGACGGCCCGCATATTGCTCAATCAGGATGCCGAGGAAGCGTTCGAAGCTGCCCAGGATCGCCCGGTGCAGCATCACGGGGCGTCGCCGCCTGCCGTCCTCGGCCACATATTCGGCATCGAGCCGCTCTGGCAGCACGAAATCCACCTGCAGCGTGCCGCACTGCCATTCCCGCCCGATCGCGTCCTTGAGCACGAATTCGAGCTTCGGGCCGTAAAACGCGCCCTCCCCGGGATTGAGCGTGTAGGCAACGCCGGCTTCGGCACAGGCTTCCCGAAGCGCGGCCTCGGCACGGTCCCAGGTTTCGTCGGAGCCGGCGCGCATATCCGGCCGGTCTGCGAATTTGACCGCGAATTCCGGGAAGCCGAGATCGCGATAGACCGCGGAGAGCAGCGCCATGAAGCGGACCGTTTCCGAGCCGATCTGATCCTCGGTGCAGAAGATGTGCGCGTCGTCCTGGGTGAAGGCGCGCACGCGCATGATGCCGTGCAGCGCGCCGGAGGGCTCGTAACGGTGGCAGGAGCCGAATTCGGCAAGCCGGAGCGGCAATTCGCGGTAGCTACGGACGCGCTGGGTGAAGATCTGCACATGGCAGGGACAGTTCATCGGCTTGAGCGCGAGTGTGCGGTGCTCATCCTCCACCTGCGCGGTGAACATGTGCGCGCCGAATTTTTCCCAGTGGCCGGAGGCTTCCCAGAGGCTGCGATCCACCAGCTGCGGTGTGCGCACTTCCTGGTATCCGCTCGCATCGAGCTGGCGGCGCAGATAGGATTCGACGGTACGGTAGAGCCGCCAGCCGAGCGGGTGCCAGAAAACGCTGCCCACCGCTTCATCCTGAAGGTGGAAGAGATCCATTTCGCGGCCGAGCCGGCGATGGTCGCGCCGTTCCGCCTCCGCGAGCATGGCGAGATGGGAATCGAGCTCCTTCTGGTTGCGCCAAGCCGTGCCGTAGATGCGTGAGAGCATCGGGTTGCGGTGATCGCCGCGCCAATAGGCGCCCGCCGTGCGCATCAGCTTGAAGGCGGTGCCGACATCGCCGGTGGTGCGCATATGCGGGCCGCGGCAGAGATCGACCCATGATCCCTGACGGTAGAACGTAATCGTTTCCGATTCCGGAAGATCGCGGATGATCTCGGCCTTGTACATCTCCCCCTTCGCCAGAAAGAATGCGATCGCCTTCTCTCGCTCCCATACCTCGCGGGTGAAGGGTTCCTTCGCGGCGACGATCTCGCGCATCCTCGCCTCGATCGGCGGGAAATCCGTGGGCGCGAAGGGCGGCTCGCGGGCGAAATCGTAATAGAATCCGTTCTCGATCGCCGGGCCGATCGTGACCTGGGTGCCGGGATAGAGGCTCTGCACGGCCTCGGCAAGAACATGCGCCGCATCGTGGCGGATCAAGGGAAGCGCTTCGGGATCGTCGCGGGTGATGAAGCGCACCTCCTCGTCCCGATCGATCATGGTCGCGAGATCGACGAGCCTGCCCGAGAGCATCATCGCGATCGCGGCGCGCGCGAGGCCGGGGCCGATCGAAGCCGCCAGCGCGGCGCCGGTCACGGGCGCGTCGAATTGGCGGACGGATCCATCGGGAAGGCGGATGGCGGGCATGGGCTCGGGCTCTCCGGATCGGGCTGCCGTCTATGGGGGCTTGGAAGGGCCGCGACAACCCGCTCAAGGGCAAGATCGGCAAGATTTCGTGCCCGGAGGACGCTGACCGGCATTCCACCCGGCCCGCGCGGCGCCGTGAGCGCCGGATCGCTCTCGGCCGAGAAGAGCACGAGCGCCGGACGGCCTAAGGCGGCGATCAGATGCATGGGGCCGGTATCGTTGCCGATGGCGAGCGCAGCGCCCGCGGCAATGGGACCAAGATCGGCGAGCGCGGTCCGGCCGATGAGATCAATGGTCTCGGGGGCGCCGGCGCGGATCGCCTCACCCAGCGCCCGCTCGCCAGTTGCGCCGACCAGGACCGGGGTGAGCCCTTCTCGGGCCAAATGGCGGGCCAGGGCGGCGAACCGGTCCGCCGGCCAACGCTTGGCCGGGCGGTGCGCGGCCGCGCCGGGGACAAGCAGGGCATAGGGGTTCGGCAGACCAAAAGGAACGGGTCCGGCCGCGAGCCAGGCGAGCTCGGGTGGCGGGAAATCGCGGATCCCCGCCATCGCCAATTGCTCGCGCTGCCGCTCCAGCGTGTGCATGCGGTTGCGCGCCGGGTTGGCGTGCGGATGCGAAGCGCCGCGTGCGATCCCGGACCAGGGCGGTCGCCCGGCAAGGCGGAAATAATAGGCCGAGCGCGAAGAGGTCTGGAGGTCATAGACGAAATGGAAGCCGCGCAGGCGGTGCGCGAGGCGCCAATGCTGCCCGAAATGCCAGAAAGGCAGGCGGGGATCGGTCTCCACCCGGTCGAACCAGGGCGCGCGCGTGGCGAGCGGGACGAAGGGCGGCGATGTCAGAAGCGTGATCCGGGCGCCTGGATGGGCGGCGCGGATGGCGGCGAAGGGGCCGAAGGCAAGGATGAAGTCACCGAGCGCGCCGAGCTTGATGATCAGGATGCGCATCGAGGGGAGGGCCTCGGGACGACCGCGGGGAATGGGCGCGCTATAGCACGAGGCACGATGGCGAGGAGGTTTGGATGGAAGAGCGCGGCCGGCTGGATCGCGGAGACGGGGTGGAGTTGGCATGGATCCGCAGACGCGGACGCGAGCCGATGGTCGTCTTCCTGCCGGGCTTTCGCAGCGAGATGCAGGGCGAGAAGGGCACGCATCTGGCCGCATTCTGTGCCGGCCATGGGGTTGCGATGCTCCGGCTCGACTATTCCGGGCACGGCGCGAGCGGCGGCGAATTTGCCGAAGGCGCGATCGGGCGCTGGATGGAGGACGCGCTCGCGGTGATCGACCGTGAGGCGGGACCAAGCCTGGTGCTGGTCGGCTCTTCGATGGGGGGCTGGATCGCGCTGCTCATCGCCCTGTGCCGACCCGAGCGGATCGCCGGCCTGCTCGGGATCGCCGCGGCGCCCGACTTCACGGAGACCCTGATGTGGCAGGCCATGACACCGGTGGAGCAGGCTCGGCTCCTTGCGGAGGGGTCTCTCACCGCCCCGAGCGACTATGGCGAGCCGATTCTGATCACGCGTGGCCTGATCGAGGATGGCAGGCGTCATCTCCTGCTCAATGGCCCGATCCCGATTTCCTGTCCGGTCCGCCTGCTGCATGGACAGCAGGACCCGGATGTGCCGTGGGAGACGGCGCTGCGGACGGCGGAGCGCATCACGGGGGAGGATGTGCGGGTGACCCTGGTCAAGGATGGCACGCACCGGCTCTCCCGTCCGCAGGACCTTGCCCTGCTCTCCTCAACCCTTGCCGGACTCCTGGACAAGGATGGCGGCTAGACCCTCCCGATAGCTCGGATAGCGCCAGGCGAGGCCGAGCGCGGTGCGGGTCTTGCGGCTCAGGACCTGGCGGTTCTCGTCCCAGAAGCTCCGCGCGATCGGGCTCATGTCCGCATAGGCGTCCGCAAACGCCAGGGCGGGCGGGACGGGAACGCCGAGCAGGCGGGCAGCCTCCTCGATCACCACGGCGCTCTCCGCCGGGGCGTCGTCCGTGAGATTGAGCACGCGCATCCCAGCGGGCGGGTTCCGCATGGCAGCGAGGACCGCGGCGACGATGTCGTCGCGGTGGATGCGGCCGAAGACATGGCCAGGCTTGACGATGCGGCGGGCCTCGCCGCGGCGCAGCGCGGCGAAGACCGAGCGGCCGGGGCCGTAGATGCCGGCGAGGCGGAAGAGATCGAGCGGTCTTCCGGCGGCCGCCTTTTCCCAGGCGTACTCCGCCGCGAGGCGACGCTCACCGCGTTCGTTCGTCGGCGCGGGGGGAGAGTCCTCGTCCACTGTCGCACCGCCGCGATCGCCGTAAACGCTCGTCGCCGAGAGATAGCCGATCCAGCGGAGCGCGGGTGCCGTTGCAACTGCGTCGCCATAGCGCGCCAGGATGGGATCGCCCCCCCGATCGGGCGGGACGGTGGAGATGAGATGGGTTGCCTTGCGAAGCGCTTCCATCGCCGTGCCGAAATCGGTTCGGCCCGCCGCGATGACGTCCTGCCCCGAAGCGACGGCGGCCCGCGCGATCGCTGTTCCGCAATAGCCCGGCCCGAACAGCAGGAGACGCGGGCGGGACGTCAAAAATCGAGATCGGCGTAATGTGGTGGCGGCATCACGCCCGGCACACGGTCGGCGAGCACGCCGCGGAAGCTCGGCCGCGATTTCATGCGCGCGTACCAGTCGCGCGCGCCGGGCGCCACCGACCAATCGACATCCGCCACGAAATCGAGTGCCGAGAGATGGCCGGCCGCGGCGAAATCGGCGAGCGAGAGCGTCGGGCCGGCGAGCCATTTGCGGTTTTCGGCCAGCCAGGCCAGGTATTTGAGATGCTCGCGAAGCTGTGCATAGCCGATGCGCAGCGCAGCGGCATCGGGCTCGCCACGCCCCATCAGGCGTTTCATGAATTTCTCGCCGAGAAGATTTTGCGTCACCTCGGCCGCGAACTTCCCGTCGAACCAGGCGACCAGGCGCCGCACTTCGATCCGTTCCCCGAGCGTGCGGCCCATGAGCGGTGTATCAGGATAAGCTTCTTCGAGATACTCGCAGATGACGTTCGAATCCGGGATAACGAGCCCGCTCTCGTCGATCAGCGTGGGCACCGTGCAGGCAGGATTGAGGTCGAGATATTCCGGACGGCGCTCCCACACACGTTCGAGACGAAGCTCGAACGGCAGGCGCTTCTCGGCCAGAACGAGCCGCACCTTGCGGGAATGGGGCGAGAGCGGAAGATGATAGAGCAGGCGCATGGGAAGGTTATCGCATCCGCCCCGATGACGGCCAAGGCTCTTGGGGCAGAGCCCTGGGCGTTCCCTTCAATGAACTGTTTTTCTCCCTAATCCGCCGCCACCGGCGCGGGACGCGCGTGAAGACGGCGGAGCGCGCGATCGATCCAGCGGGCGGTTGTTTTTTCATGCAGGCTGTTCTGCGCGAGACGCTCGGCAAGCGCGCCGAAATCGACGAGGTCAAGAGGCTGGTCCTGATCGAAGCAGCTGAAGACGACCGTCCGTTCACCGCTTACAGGGTCGATATGCGGCTGCAGGCACTGCGCGCAGACTTCCTTCATCATGCATTGCATCGGGCTGTTGATTGAACCGATGGCGACATGGCCGGGCTTGAGGAAGGGGCGAAGCGGGCCGTGCCGCGCTTCCGTGACTGCGCGCATCATCCGATCCGAGCCGATGGCGATGAGATGATCGACCTCGGCAAGCGGGATCGTCTGCGGCCCGAGCCGGCCTTCCGCATAGGCCGTCATCGCCGCGACGATATTGCCGACGCAGGCCCGGTCCTGGGGGCGGGCAGGGTTCGGATTGAAGCCGGGGGCTTCGTCGCAGCACCAGACGACGGTGTCGGCTGCCCGTTCGATCTCCTCGCGTTTGTAGCGATCCGCGCGCGTGCGGTAGCCCGCGAAGTAAAGGACGCGCGAGCCGGCGGCGCGTGCGGCGCGGCCGATCGAGAAGAGCACGGCATTGCCGAGCCCGCCGCCGGCGAGCAGCAGCGTCTGATTTTCGGGGATGCGGGTCGGCGTGCCGGTGGGGCCCATCAGCACGACCGGCTCGCCGGGCCGCAGAAGCGCGCAAAGATCGGAGCTGCCGCCCATTTCGAGCACGATGACCGAGACGAGGCCAGACTCCGGATCCGCGCTCGCGCCTGTCATCGCGAGCCCTTCCATCGCGAGCACGCTCGCGCCGAGACCCGGTTCGTTGACCCGGGCGGCATGACGTTCATAGTTCTGAAGGCGGAAGAATTGGCCGGGGCGGAAAGCACGCGCGGCGGCCGGCGCGTGCACCACCACCTCGACGATGCGCGGCGCGAGCCGGTGCACCGCGTGCACGGTGGCGGCGAGATTTTGTTCTGATTCAGAAATAGTCGCATCGGCCCGGCGCGCCGGCGCGCGCGTGGCGAGGAGCCGTGAGATCAGCGGATAGCCACGCTTGGCGCTTGCCATCGCCTTCACGACATTGCCGGCGAACCCCGGATGGAGATCACCGAAGAAGCTCAAGAATCGCCCATCCGCGGTCCGGTGCATGAGGATTTGCGCCTCCACCGGCTTGACCTCGCCACGCGCGAGCGGGATGGGTGTGCCTTCTGCGTCGATCGCCTGAAAGAACCGGCCGTCCAGCGCGATTCGCGAATCCTCGCGCGCCAGCACGGTATTCGGGGAGGTGCCGGCGGCGACGAGCACGGCGCGCGCCGGAAGCACGGCCTCGTTGCCATCCTCTCCGCGGAAGCGGATGCCGCGCGCATGGCCGAAGCGGTCGATCTCCACCGCGAGCGGCGTGAGTCCTTCGGCGAACAGCACGCCTTCCTCGAGCGCCTTGCCCACCTCCTCATGGTTGAGCGTGTAGGAGGGCGAATCGGTCAGGCGGCGGCGATAGGCGATGGTCGCTCCGCCCCAGCTTGCGAGCAGCGGAGCGAAGCGCGGCGGGCGGTTTTCGGCGTGCGCGGCCTCGCGCTCGGCTGCGATCGCCGCCTCATGGGCGAGAAATTCGTCGGCAATCGCTGCCTCTTCCTCGTTGAGGCCGGTGCGCAGCGCCACCTCGCCCTGCTCACGGACGAGAGTCCGCCAGCGGGCGGCGAATTTCTCCACCTGGCGGACATAATAGGCGAGGCTCTCGGTCGCAGTGTCGATCGCGGTGAGGCCGCCGCCGATGACCACCACCGGCAGGCGCAATTGCAGATTGGCGATCGAGGATTTCTTCGCCGCCCCGGTGAGCTGGAGCGCCATCAGGAAATCCGATGCCTCGCGCACGCCGCGCGCAAGGCCGTTCGGAATATCGAGCACGGTCGGCCGGCCGGCGCCAAGGCAGAGCGCGATATGATCGAATCCGAGCGCGAAGGCGGAATCGATATCGAGCGTGGCGCCACCGCCGAAGCGCACGCCGCCGAAAGCGGCGAAAGAATCGCGCCGCTCGAGCAGAAGGCGGATGAGCTTGAGGTAGTTCTTGTTCCAGCGCACCGTGATGCCGTACTCAGCAACGCCGCCGAAGCCCGCCATCGCGCGGTCATCGAGATCCTCGAAGAGTTTTTCCGCGTCGCGCACCTTCTGGCGCGGATCGAAGCCGAGCGGCTCGATCTTCAGCCCATCGACCGCGACCACTTCATGGCCGTCGTTGAGCAGGTGATGGGCGAGGGTGAAGCCAGCCGGCCCGAGGCCGACGATGAGCACGCTCCGCCCACTCGGCGGCCGCGGCAGCGGCCGGCGGATATCGAGCGGATTCCACCGCGTGAGAAGATCGTAGATCTCGAATCCCCAGGGCAGGGCGAGCACGTCGCGCAGGATCGAGGTCTCGGCCTGAGGAATATCGACCGGCTGCTGCTTCTGGTAGATGCAGGCCTTCATGCAGTCATTGCAGATGCGGTGGCCGGTCGCGGCGAGCATCGGGTTGTCGACGATGATGGCGGCGAAGGCGCCGAGCAGCGAGCCGCCGGCACGGAGCTCATGCATCTCGCTGATCCGCTCCTCGAGCGGACAACCGGCCAGCGTGACACCGAGGGCGGAGCGCTGGAAGCCGCCGCTCTTGCGGTCCTTGAGCCCCTTGCTGCAGCTGTCCTTTCCCTGGTGGTGGCACCAGATGCAGTACTGCATCTCGGCGAGCGCCTGGGCGCTCGTCATGCCCTTGTCCGTGAGCGCGAAGCCGTCGCGCGGGCGCTGCATCCTCTCCGGCAGGCGCAGCATGGTCACGCCGTCACGCTCCGTGGTCTCGAGCGGGAGGAGATGCGCGGGCTCGATCCGGTGCGGAACATGGAAGAGGATGCCACCCCGGTGCAGCGCCTGCCCTTCCTCGGTGAGGCTCGCCCAGGCGGCATAGCGGAGCGCGAGGTCGAGCGCCTCGGCAACGCTCTGCGCGTGCGTGGCCGAGTCCTTCGCCAATTCCCATTGGGCCACATGAGCGGTGAAGCTGGCCTCGGTCAGCGCCTCACCCATCGCGCTCTCGAGTTGGCGGCGCAGCGCCGGCCCGTCGAACCCTGCCGGGTCGGGATATGTCTTGGCCGCCTTGCGCTGCACGAAAAGGCGACGGCACGCATGCACCGGATCGAGCGAGACCGTGACCGCGACCAGCGCGGCCAGCTCGGCCTCGATATCGAAGAGCGCGCCCAGGAAGGATTGCAGATGCGGGCCGAGCCCGATCAGGAGCGCGCTCTCCTCCGCGGCGGTGACGGCATCGGGTTGCGCACGGGCCGCAAGCAGCGCCGCGTGCAGGTCCGGCGCAGCGGTCTCGATGGAGGCGAGGAAGCCCCTGTCGAGCCGGATGAGGCCGTCACGGTCCGTGAGATCGGAGAGGCGAAAGCCGAGGCCGAGCGATGTTGCGTCCATGCGGGTCGTCATGTGGGAAAGCGGCGGGCGGATGCCACAGAGCGGTTACGCCCGCAACCCTTCTCCCAGGAGGATCACTTGCGCCGCCAGCGCATGAAGAAGCGCGCGAAACGCACCAGGCGCGGCATGGTGGTCGGGCGCAGGAGCCGCTTGTCGTAGCCGGCCAGCCGGCGGTCATTCTCCGCAAGGCAGATATCCAGGAGCTCCGCCGTGTTGATCTCATAGCCGACCTGGTTGGCACCGGTCAGGGTGAAATTGGCATCCTGCTTGGAGCCCGTCTCGCCGGAGCTCACATCCTTCGCGATGTTCATTCGCTCCCCGATCAGGAGCGCCCAGACCGCCAGCACGCGGAAGAAGAAATAGGGCCGGCGCCAGAGCTTCATGCCCCGCTTGTGCCAGGCCAGCCAGTTGACGAAGAAGAGGATGTGCCGGGTTTCCTCCTGGATCACCGGCTCGAAGGTCTCGACCAGCTCCGAGGGGAAGAAGCCGGAGCGGCGAGCGGTCTCGAAGAGGCCGAAGGCGAAGAAGCTGTCGATGCATTCGCCGAAGCCGGTCACGAGATAGGACCATTCGGGATCCTTGGGCTCGACATATTCCGGCTCCGGCTCGAGCTGGATGCCGTAGAAGGCGATGAGCCGGGCGAGCACTTCCTTGTGTCGGCCCTCCTCCCAGCCATTGAGCTCGAGCGCCTGGCGCACCAGCGGGTCGGCGACGGTGCGGGCATAGCTCAGCATGCGAAGCCGGGCCCGCCCCTCCGTCTGCACGGCGATATCCCAGATCGGCAGGTTGACGAGTCTTGCCCTGGCCTCGTCATCGAGGGCCGGCCAGGCGATCACCGCCGGCTTGTACGGGTTGAAGGTCTCGAGCAGCATGCGCGCGAACATTTCCTTGTGCGCGTCCTTGCCGGGCGGCAGGGCGCCGCCAGCCGGGAATGTCCAGCTCCGGGCGGTCTGGTCCGCCGCTGCAACGGCTGCATTCTGCATGGGGTCTCCTTCCACGCTGACCGCGGCTCAATTAGAGCAATATGGTTTCCGGCGGAATCGCGGAGCCGATCCGCCCTGCCATGCTCAGAATTTGCCGGCGGCGAGCCTTCCCGCGGACGCATCCGCGTTGCTCAGGCTGGCGAGGCAATCGGCATCAGAAAGCGGCGCGCCGAGCGGGCGCGCATCCGCCATCGCGACCTTGGGAGCGCCACTCGCCGGATCACGATAGAGAATGAGATCCATGGCGCAGCGCGAGGAGCGGTAGAGCCAGACCTGCGCAGGGCCATCCTGGCGCAAAAGGAGGGGCTGACCGAATTCTGCCCTGAGCACAGTCGGCGTGGCGCCGACCAGTCGGTCAACCCCTGCCGGCGCGCTCGTGCCAGCCGCGATCGGAGCCCGGGACGTCGCGCAACCGGCGAGCAGCAGGAAAGCCACTATCCCGCAAATTCCTCGGCCGGCGATACATCCACCCCCCGGCGCGGACGGCATCCCGTCCCGCGATCCGCTTCGGCGTCCCGCCCGGGCCGTGCCCGGGCGAATTAGGCGGCGGACTCGGAAGCCGGCCGAACCGGCTCGACGCGCGGCACCTCGCGCGGGCCGCCGGTCCGTCCTTCGGCGGCCGATGCCTCGGTCAGCATCTCCATCCGGCCGGTGATCTGTCCGCCATCCTCGACCTGCAGCCGCCGGCAACGCGCCGTGCCGAGCACTTTCCCGGAAGCGCGGACGACGAGGCTGCCGCGCGCAGTCAGCGTGCCGTCGATCGTGCCGGCAATCTCGGCATCCTCGATCTCGACCTCGCCCTTGAACACCCCGCCGGGGGCGATCGAAAGCTCGGTCGCATGGATCATGGTCGCCTCGACCGTGCCCTCGACCACCAGCCGCTCGGCATCCTGCACCGTGCCCTGAAGGCTGATGCCATGGCCGACGACGAGTGTGCGGCGTTCCGCCGGCTCACGGCCGGGGGTGCGGCCGGGGGTGGTGGCGAGCGGCCGGGTGGCCGGCCCGCCGACGGGGGCCGGCGTGGAAGCAAACGGCGATCTGCCCATGACGGGGGCCTCCTTGGCTGGAGCGGGACGGAAGGGCGGCACGCCAAGACCGTTGTCGGCCGGTTCAGCCTCGGCTGCCCCCGGAGCGGCAACGGGTGCCGTGCCAGGCGACGGCACGTCGTCTTCGGGTCGGCGGCGCTTGAAAACGGACATTGCGTCCCTCACCCACTGGATTGCACATCCGGCGGCCTATCACAGGCCTGTGTTTCGGAACAACCCGAACCGGGGAGTTTTCCCCAGAATTGAAAGATCGCCAACAGGGCGCTTTTCCGCGCCGCAGCGGAATGCTACGCGCCTCGCGGCAAGGGGCTGAAAATGGCGGCAACGCACTTCGATATCCTGGGCATCGGCAACGCCATCGTCGATCAATTGGCGCGGGTGCCCGAATCCTTTCTTACCCGGCATGACATGCGCAAGGGCGCGATGACCCTCTGCGATTTCGAGACCGCGCAGCGCCTGGCCGAGTCGCTCCCCGATCCGCAGGAGACGAGCGGCGGCTCGGCGGCGAACACTTGCGCGGTGGCCGCCTCGCTCGGCAGCCGCGTGGCTTTTCTGGGCAAGGTCGCGACGGATCGGCTGGGTGCGCGCTTCCGCGAGGACATCACCCGCGCGGGTGTGCATTTCCCGCCTCTGCCCTATTCCGGCGATGGTCCCGTCGACGAGCCTACGGGCCGCTGCGTGGTCGCCGTCACGCCGGACGGGCAACGCACGCTCAATACCTTCCTCGGTGCCTCGACCCGCTTCGCGCCTGAGGATGTCAGCGCTGAGCTGGTGGCCCACTCGGGGGTCATCTATCTCGAAGGCTATCTCTTCGACCCGCCCCCCGCGCAGGCGGCCTTCCGGCGCGCTGCCGCGCTCGCCCGGCAGGCGGGGCGAAAGGTCGCGCTCTCGCTCTCGGACCCCTTCTGCGTCGATCGCCACCGCAAGGGCTTCCGCGATTTCGTGCGCGACTCGGTCGATCTTCTTTTCGCCAACGAGGCCGAGCTTTGCAGCCTCTATGAAGAGGAGGATTTCGCGGTGGCCGCGGAACGGGCACGGGCCGAGGTGGCGATCGCCGCCCTCACAAGGAGCGAGGCCGGCAGCGTCATCCTGGCCGGCAACCGGACCACCCCAGTTCCGGCGGTCCCGACCCGGGTGGTGGACACCACTGGCGCCGGCGATGCCTATGCGGCCGGCTTCCTGCACGCCCACATGGCCGGACATGATCTGGAAGTCTGCGGCCGGCTCGGCAGCCTTGCAGCCTCCGAGGTGATTGCACATCTCGGAGCCAGGCCGGACGCGGGGCTGCCCGCCCGTGCCGCACTCCTTCTTGCCTGAACCGTTCGTCTCAGGGGAAGCCTCCCCTGGACGCTAGACTGCTGGAGCCCCGTCCCGTGGACCTTCGGAACATCGCCATCATCGCGCATGTCGATCATGGCAAGACCACCCTCGTGGATCAGCTCCTGCGCCAATCGGGGGTCTTCCGCGCCAACCAGGCCGTGGCCGAGCGCGCACTCGACAGCGGCGAGCTCGAGCGCGAGCGGGGCATCACCATCCTTGCCAAATGCACCGCCGTCACTTGGCAGGATATGCGCATCAACATCGTCGATACGCCCGGCCATGCTGATTTCGGCGCCGAGGTCGAGCGGATTCTCGGCATGGTCGATGGCGCGCTCCTGCTCGTGGACGCGGCGGAGGGCGTGCTGCCCCAGACCAAGTTCGTGCTCGGCAAGGCCCTCGGGCGCGGGCTGCGGCCCATCGTGGTGCTGAACAAGCTCGACCGGCCGGACGCGCAGGCTGACGTCGTTGCCAACGAAGTATTCGACCTCTTCGCCGCCCTTGGGGCGAGCGAGGCGCAGCTCGATTTTCCGCTTCTCTATGCGTCCGGCCGCCAGGGCTGGGCGGACCCATCGCCGGATGGGCCGCGCCAGGACCTCTCCGCCCTCTTCTCGCTCATCCTCGAGCATGTCCCGCCGCCAGCCCGGCCCGTGGACGAGCCTTTCGCGATGCTCGCCAGCATCCTTGAGTACGACCCGTTCCTTGGCCGGGTTCTCACCGGCCGGATCGAAGCCGGCCGCGCGCGGCGGAACATGCCGCTCAAGGTGCTGCGGCCGGGCAGCGCCGAACCGGTCGAGCTCGGGCGGTTGACCCGGCTTCTCTCTTTCAAAGGGCTTGAGCGGGTGCCGGTGGAGGAGGCGGAGGCCGGAGACATCGTGGCGCTGGCCGGGCTGGCCGAGGCCACGGTGGCCGACACGATCGGCGCCGCCGAGCGCGAGAGCGCCCTGCCCGCCATGCCGGTCGATCCACCGACGCTTGCGATGACCTTCCGCATCAATGACGGTCCGCTTGCGGGGCGCGAGGGCAAGAAAGTGACCTCGCGGCAGATCCGTGAGCGCCTCTTCCGCGAGGCCGAGGGCAATGTCGCGATCCATGTTCGCGATTCGGAGGAGACGGAAGCCTTCGAGGTTGCCGGCCGCGGCGAATTGCAGCTCGGGGTGCTCATCGAGACGATGCGCCGCGAAGGCTTCGAGCTGACGATCGGCCGCCCGCGCGTGCTGACCGAACGCAACCCCGAGACCGGCGCCATCGAGGAGCCGATGGAGGACGTGCTGGCGGACGTGGATGAGCCCTATGCCGGCGTCGTTGTCGAGAAACTTTCCCAGCGCAAGGGCGAGCTTTCCGAGATGCGGCCTTTGCCCGGCAACCGGCTGCGGCTCACCTTCCGCATCCCGAGCCGCGGGCTGATCGGCTATCACGGCGTCTTCCTCACCGACACGCGCGGCACCGGCGTGATGAACCGGAGCTTCGCCGGCTACGGCCCCTGGAAAGGCCCGATCGCGGGGCGCACCAACGGCGCGCTGATCGCCACCGGCGAGGGCCTCGCCGTGCAATACGCGCTCTTCTATCTGCAGGAGCGCGGCGCGCTCTTCATCTCACCTGGGGAACGTGTCTATACCGGCATGATCATCGGCGAGCACAGCCGGGACAATGACCTGGAAGTGAACCCGCTCAAGGAAAAGAAGCTCACCAATATCCGTGCCGCCGGCAAGGACGAGGCCCTTCTTCTGGTCCCGCCGCGCCGCTTCTCGCTCGAAGAGGCGATTGCCTATGTCGGGGACGACGAGCTCGTCGAGGTGACGCCGGGGGCCGTGCGGCTGCGCAAGCGCGAGCTCGACCCCCTGGCCCGCAAACGCGCCAACCGCGCGGCCTGAGGAAGAAAAAGCCTAATAGGTGACCGGGATCTTCTAGAGCGGTTCAGAGGCTTCACTCCAGGCAAAGCAGAACCTTTGCAAAGGGCTGGGGCCTTGGTCCCGGCGATCAGTGCACACGTCTGTATCCGTAAAGATAGGCCGCGATATACATGCCGAGCATCCCCAGAACGAAACCGGCGGAGAATATGCCAATATCGCGTGCTCGCCGTGTCCCACCCATGAGCCACGCCATGCCGTTCACGATTGCAAGGACGACGAGAACCCCAATCCCATAAGCGGTCAATGTACGCATCTGGATCCGCATGTTTCCCCCCTGTGCGTTTCCGGATTTCTTCCTTTATAAACCCGTTATAAATCCGTCTTGGCGATCCGGGACGCCCCGTGGATCTCAAGCCGAAATGGAATCCAGAATTGAGACAAGCTCGAAAACGCCAACTGTGTGGGATAGCCGCATCTTGTGACGACCGTCTCTGAATACCGTTGCTATCCACTCCCTCAAGAAGGATAGGGCCTGGGGCCTCAGGCCCCAATGGGGCGCAGCGGCAAAGCCCCTGCTTCTTCCATTTCCGCAATGATCTGTGCCGCGCTTGCGCGCGGGTTTGAGGTCGCGGTGATGGGCCGGCCAACGACGAGGTAGTCCGCGCCGTTGGCGACGGCGGCAGCGGGCGTGGCGCTGCGGCGATGGTCCTGCGCGGCCGTGCCGGCGGGGCGGATGCCCGGCGTCACGATCAGGAGGTTGGAAGCACCGGCTTCGCGGCGCAGCGCTTCGGGGTTATCGGCCGCCGAGGCGATGATGCCGTCGATGCCGCACTCCACGGCCTGGCGCGCGCAAAACGACGAGCGCGCGCGCAGGGAACCGATAGCCCATGGAAGCAAGCTCGGCATCGCCGAGGCTCGTCAGCACGGTGACGCCGAGGATGCGCATGGCGGCCGTCCCGCGACCGCGCGCGGCGGCGCGCATGACCTCGGGCTCGGCATGCACGGTGAGAAAGCTCACCCCGCGCTCGGCGGCACGCGCCACGCCCCCGGCCACGGTCTCGCCGATATCGTGCATTTTCGGTATTCGGTAGCAACGGCCACCAGAACGGATGTTCCTCCGAGGCACGCCCGGCTCGGTCTAGGAGGGTTGTGATGTAGACCGTCGGTGATGGGTATTTACTGCAGGTGGCCGAATGTGAGGGTTAGTTCAAGTCTCTCCCTCATTGCTAGGCGGAAGCGCTGTGTCGTCTTCATCATCCGCTAGAATTTCCTTATCAATCTCCAGTTTCTTTATCAATCTCTCTATCTCCTTCAATCCGATGTGGCCGCTGACGATCAAGCGGTATGTCGATGACTTGGATAAAATGCCGTCCGATAGCACTCGCTCGTGTTCCATGGGGCGGGCCCCTCTTGCTGTGATCTGAGCGGGATGCCTTACCATCGGAATCGGATCAGACGCCGCAGCCGGAGACTTAACTTTGGCTTCGGGCAGTTCCGAATCGCGCGGCTTTTCGCCCCGTTCATTGAACGAGGCGAGACTAGGCGCCTCGTTCATGAGGGCGAAAGACGCGGAAGCCTTGTAATTTGCTAATAGTTCTGTGGCGGTCTCTTCGCTATATGGCGCTAGATTGTTCAGCTTCCGGTCCAGCGTCAGATACCGAATAACGGTCTGATCAGACGGTAAATCAGCCTTCCACTGTTCCCACATTTCGAGAAAAATCCGAGGCGCAAGAAAACATCGCCTAACCGCATCCCGTCGTTCTGGCGATGCGTGGTCTTTATCCATCAAAATTCGCAAAGCATCGCTAGTTAGGCGAATCTTTCGCTGTTCTCGGGAGCCATCATCTTCCACCAAGCCGTACTGCCGGAGCGCCCCAGTGATTTGAACCGGGCCGCTACTAGTCGGAGACATTCCCCATGCTTTGGCCGCTGACGAAAGGGGGGCCAAGTGGTCCCGCTCCTGCCGATACAATTGTTCTGCGCGCTCAAGCGCGCGTTGTAATGGCAGATTTGGGTAAGGCGGACTCCGAAGCCGGTAATGGACAGTAGCCTCACTCACAACACACCTCCAAGTGGAGGTATTTATAGTATGTTGATCATCACGTCAATCCTTGGGTTGTTATAGAGTTTCACTGGCCATCCAAGGCCCTTGACGTGATTGAAGTAGTATGCTGTTATACATGTCGCATACACCAAGGGCGGCTCTCTCCTGGCAGAGGGAACCGCCCTGTGTCGGACCGGGACAAACCCGCATCCCGGCCGTGACCACAGCGAGCCCGGTACGGCTCTACTGGGACCATACGTCCTTTAGGATCGCACCGGCGCCTCGCTGTGGCAAGGGCCAACAGTAGAAGGGCCGTGTCACATTATGACCTGGGTCAATCACTACGTGCGCGTCCGCTTTGGGCGCCTTGAGCACGTTACGGGGCATTGGCGTCGCTTGCCGCGCTAGGTGCTCTTACCACCCGGCGGGCGTCATCCACAGTGATGCCCGCCGCCTTCTCTCCCTCAAACACCAGTTGGACACCAGCGGCTTCTAGAGCCTGCTGCATGGCGTTCAGATTGTTTGTGATCGGAGAACGCGTACCGGATTCGAAGTCTTTGACGGTCGATAGGCCGACCTTGGCCCGCCTCGCGAATTCAGCCTGAGTCCATTGCAACCACGCTCGCGCGGCCCTGGCTTGCTCGGGAGCCAACATGCCTGTTTATGGCTAAAGTCAAGTATTTTTGCCAAGGACAACTTTTTTGGTTGCACTCAACCAATACAAACTATATGTTTTAGGTAAGCTAAATTGGTTGATACGACAAATGCCCCAGCACTTCCTCCTCTCAGCCAAGGCCCGGACGCTCTCCCTGGCGGCCGTGCTGCGGATGACGGACAATGAGGCTGAAGCGGCTTTCATCCGCATCCGGTGGGCTGAGACGGGCGGCAAGCCGGTTTGCCCGCACTGCGAGTGCCAGACGGTCTAAGTGCCAGACGGTCTATGAGTGCCGGAAGGGCTCCGGCGCGCTCCGCTGGCGCTGCAAGGCGTGCCGCAAGGACTTCTCTATCACGTCCGGCACCCTGTTCGCCTTCCACAAGATACCGCTGCGGTCCTACCTCGCGGCCATTGCGATTTTCGTCAACGAAGTCAAAGGCAAATCTGCCCTAGCGCTCTCCCGGGATCTCGGGTGCCAGTACAAGACGGCCTTCGTGCTCGCCCATAAGCTCCGCGAGGCCATGGCCTCCGAAATGCGCGGTCGGACAATCGGCGGCGTTGGCAAAACAGCGGAAGTCGATGGCGGCTACTTCGGCGGCTACGTAAAGCCGGCCAATCGCCGCGAGAACCGCCGTGACCGGCGCCTTACGGAGAACCGGACCGGCAAGCGGCGCGTCGTGGTGGTGGTCCGTGAGCGGGAAGGCCGGACCCTCCCCGCCGTGTTCCGTTCTGAGATTGGCGCGCTTGATTTCATCATGTCCCGCGTCGCCAAGGGAACCGATCTGGTGGCGGACGAAGCCCCGTCCTGGAATGATCTACAGGCCCGCTACCCGATGCAGCGGATTGACCATCGCGAGGCTTACAGCCTTGGCGGGGTCTATACGAACGGTGCCGAAGAGTTCTTTTCCCGGATGCGTCGGGCCGAGATCGGTCATCATCACCATGTCGCCGGTCCCTACCTGATCCGCTATGCCCAGGAAGCCGCGTGGCGCGAGGATGCCCGACGCGTCGCCAATGGCGAGCAGGTCAACGCCGTCATAGGGCTTGCAATGCGGTGCGGCTCGAGCGTGGATTGGTGCGGGTATTGGCAGCGGACTGCGCGCTGAGATTTTTCTGGACTCTCAGCTTCGTTTCTGCGCATCCGCGATTTTGGCGATCGCCGCTCTCTTCCCGAGTCGCAGACCCTTACGGCGGGGCAACTGCCCCGGGAAGGAGGTGAAAGCGATGTCGAAGATTATTTGCCGTCCCGAACGGGAAGGAAAGCCTGGGCCGAAGACCGTGCCTGTGAAAGGGCATACACGGACCAAGCCCAAGCCAATCCCGAAGAAGTGCGACAAGTAAGAAACTAGACTAGCCGACTCGGCGACGATCGCCACCTAGAAAGATCATATAGAACGATATCGAAACAGTACAGCGCTATTTTTGAGACAAGCTGGAGGCTTTTAAGGGGCGGACAAAGCCTCCTTCCGAGCTTTCTCACCTTCCCACATTTCTTTGATGATATGCTTTGCTCTATCGGTTGGGTCAGGATTTTTGATGATCGGTCTTCCAACTACGAGATAATCGGCTCCTCGGTTAATAGCATCTCGGGCGGAAGCGCGCCGTTGATGATCATCAGCAGGTTCGTCCGAATCACGAATGCCCGGCGTGGCGATTAGCAATTTGTCATTCCCTGCCATGCTACGAATCTCATCGGGATTGTCATCCGCTGACGCGATAATGCCGTCGCATCCAAAGCGGATAGCTTGTCTGACTCGCAAATGGACTAGTTCTTTGGCCGTAACCCCGTAACCCATTTCCCGAAGATCGGAGTCGCTTAGACTTGTGAGAACAGTAATCGAGAAAATTTTTATATCTCGTCTTCGTTTGCCTCGTACAGCGGACTCAATAATTCTTCCGTCACCGTGCACAGTTACGAAACTTACGCCCCTATCTGCCGCTCTTGCGACGCCTTCTTCTACCGTTTGTCCAATGTCAAACATTTTCGCGTCTAAGAATACTTTCTTGCCGGACTCAATTAGTTGTTTGATAAGAGAATCGACACCTTCAGCAAACGCCAGCCAGAGACCGATTTTGAAAAATGAAACGGTTCCGTCTAGTTTTCCGACCAGTTTTTCGGCTTCATGAATTGATGGTACGTCTAGAGCTACGATAAGCCTCTGCGCCATGTCGGATGGCAGGCTACGGGGCCGGTCCATTGTTTGGTAGCTGAATCCGTCCGGCATGCCCCGTTCCTCCACTGACGGCAGGGAAGGACGCTCCCCCCTACTATATTTTGGGGTGGCAGCAGAATCCTCGGGGACGAATCGCGTCAAGAAATTGTTATCCACAATTGAGCTGCCAGTAGCGTAACCTATTGAAGAGTCACGTTTTCGCTAAACGCGAAGACTGCGGTTCTAGTGGTTTTGACACGTCCTCGCAATCCGCAATTGATGAATGGCTATCGTTACGAATCCAAGTTCGCCAGTGTCCACTGTACCTGCTTTGACGTGGTGAGCCCAACTAGCTGAGTAATTCCCCTCCGATTGGTCGCGCCAAGTGCTCCGTTAACGCAGTGTCGCACGGCTTTCGCGAGAGATGGTGAGCCAGCCAAGTCGAGCCCCTTCATGGCCGCAATGGCATTCACGATTTCCGTGATCTTCATGGGCGCTCCGGCTTGGCAAAGGATAGTTAGGCATAGTTTCCCCATTTCTCCTTGCCGGAAACCCGGTAAAGACAATTTTTTAGACGACTTATAATCCAACGGCGTAATTCCGCGCCGGATCAACTCAGCCTCAATGGCTTCGACAGTCACTTTCGACTCAGCGATGCGGCGTAGAATACGGCTCCGGCGCCGCCCCAGATTGCGCGTTGTCGTGGCATGCATGGCAGGAAACGTCATGCCACAGCCTAACCGCTTGTCGGCCGCGCAGCGCAGATTCGTTAGTGGCCGCTGCTACATAATACCGTGCATTTTCGCGTCGAGAAAAACGTGGTTGCCGCGCTCGATCAGCCGGTCGATCAACCCATCGACACCGCGCGCGAAGGCGAGCCAGAGCCCGATTTTGAAGAAGGTGACGAGACCGTCGAGGGACTCCGCCATCGCCTCGGCCGCGCGGATGTCGGGCAGGTCGAGTGCGACGATCAGCCGCTCGGCCATGGTTGGCGGCAGCAGGCGGGGCGAGGCTATCACTGGGGAATGTCCGATTCGCGAATCGAGGCGCGCCGATATCGCGGCCGCAAGGCCGCGGCCCGTGGTACAGGGGCGGAAGCGCTCGCCGCCGCCGCGCTCGAAGCCACGGGATGGGTGGTGCGGGCGCGACGGATGCGGACGGCGGCGGGCGAGATCGATATCATCGCCGAAAAAGAGGGCATGCTCGCCTTCATCGAGGTGAAGGCACGCCCCCGGCTCGCCGATGCAGCCGCCGCACTCTCGCCGCGCCAACGCGCGCGGCTGCTGCGCGCGGCCGAACTCGTGCTCGCCGCGCACCCCGACTGGGGCCGGCAGGGCGTGCGGTTCGACGTGCTCGTCGTGGACGCGGAGGGCCGTGCGCGGCGGATCAGCGATGCCTTCCGAGAGGAGTAGAAGCCGCCTACCGCTCCAGGCACATGGCCACTCCCATGCCTCCGCCGATGCAGAGCGTGGCGAGGCCCTTGTGCGCGTCCCGCCGCTGCATTTCGTGAAGGAGGGTCACCAGGATGCGCGCGCCCGAAGCGCCGATCGGGTGGCCGATCGCAATGGCCCCGCCATTCACGTTCACCTTCGCCGCATCCCAGCCCATCTCCTTGTTGACCGCGCAGGCCTGAGCGGCGAACGCCTCATTCGCCTCGATGAGATCGAGGTCGGAGACCTTCCAGCCGGCGCGCGCCAATGCCTTTCGGCTCGAAGGGATCGGGCCCGTGCCCATCACCGCCGGGTCCACGCCCGCGGTCGCGAAGGCGGCGATGCGGACAAGCGGTGTGAGGCCGCGTCGGGCCGCTTCCTTGGCGCTCATCACCACGACCGCCGCGGCCCCGTCATTGATGCCCGAGGCGTTGCCCGCGGTCACTGTGCCGTCCTTGCTGAAGGCGGGACGAAGCTTGGCCATCGATTCGAGGCTGGCGTCGTGGCGGATATATTCATCCTCGCTCACGGTGGTGTCGCCCTTGCGGGTCTTTACTGTGACCGGGGCGATCTCATCGCGGAAGCGCCCGGCCTTCTGGGCGCCTGAGGCCTTGTTCTGCGAGGCGAGCGCGAATTCATCCTGCTCCTCACGGGTGATCTGGTAGGCGCGGGCGACGTTCTCCGCGGTCGTGCCCATGTGGTAGCCGTGAAAGGCGTCCCAGAGCCCGTCTTTGATCATCGTATCGACGAAGCTCATATCGCCCATCTTCACGCCGGCGCGCAGATGCGCGCAGTGGGGCGCGAGAGTCATGTTCTCCTGCCCACCGGCGACGACGACGGCGCTTTGCCCACTTTCGACCTGCTGGGCGGCGAGCGCCACGGCGCGAAGCCCGGAGCCGCAGACCTGATTGATGCCGAAGGCGGTCTTGGAATCCGGAACGCCCGCCGCGCGCGCGGCCTGGCGTGCCGGGTTCATACCCTCCCCCGCGGCGAGGATCTGGCCGAGGATCACTTCGTCCACATCCTCGGGCGCGAGCTTCGCCCGCTTCATCGCCTCCCCGACCGCGACGCTGCCGAGCGTATGGGCTGGCGTTCCGCTGAAGGCGCCGTTGAAGCTGCCGACCGGAGTACGCGCCGCGCTGACGATGACGATTTCGTCCATGGCTGAGCCCTTCTTGTCCTGGCCTGTGGCTGAAAAACTTACGCCCCGTATATCAGGCGTCGAATATCGGCCGTCAAAGGGAGCCGATCCAGTCCCGGAACGGGCGCCACAGGGATGTCTTGGCGGTGGAGCCGGCGACCATGCCGATATGCCCGGCCGCCGGGGTATGCAGAACCGCGCCGGGAATGAGCGCGGCGAGCGGGCGGGCGCTTTCCGGCGGCACGATCCGGTCGCGCCCCGGCGCGGCGATAAAGGCAGGCATGCGCAATGCGGTGGGATCGACCGGCAGGCCGGCGACCCGCCAGGCCGTGCGAGCGGGGGTATTGGCACCGTACCAGCCGCCCAGGCACTCACGCGCCACCGGGGCGGCAAGCGGCACGCCATCATTCAGCCAATCCTCCAGGGCGACGAAGAGCCGCGCCCGCGCGCTTGCCGGGTCAATGTAGGAGAAGGAGCGGTATTTGGCGGCGACCCCGAAGGGGTCGAGGCCCGCGAACAGCATTTGCAGGCAATCGGTCGGCAGGCTCGCGCCGAAGGTAAAAAGGGGCGCAAAGAGCGGCAAGGTCCGCGCAAGCATCATCGGCCGCTCGGCGCCGGTGGCGTGGAAATCCCACGGAGTCGCCAGCAGGGCCAGCGCGCGGACTCGTTCCGGCCGGCGGAGTGCTGCGGCAAGCGCGAGCAGCCCCCCCATGCAGTAGCCGGCGAGTACGAACCGGCGTGGAAGCGCGGCAAGCGCCCGCTCGAGTCGGCCGGCAATATAGTCGGTGAGGGTGAAGCCGCGTTCGGGCTCGCCCGGCCAGCCCCAGTCGAGCAGCAGCGGCCGGAGGCCGGAAGCGGCGAGCCAGCGCAACATCGAATTCTCCTCCGAGAGGTCGAGCACATAGGCGCGATTGATCAGGCTCGGCACGAAGAGCACGGGAGGGGCGTTGCGCCGTCCGGTTCCGTAATCGAGCAGGCGCGTATCGCCTTCCTGCCAGAGCACGCCCGGGTCACGCAGCGTGCGTTGATAAGGATGGCGGCGATAGGCGGCGATGCCGGCGATCAGCTCCCGGTCCTGGCGGAGCGCCTCAGCCAGGACCGCCCGGCGGAATGCCTGCTCGGGAGGGCCGCCGGCGAGGCCGAGCGCCTGCCTCAGTCGCTCCGCCCCGTCCAGGAAGCTGGCGCTCGATCGCGGCCAGCCGTTCTTCGAGGCGGGCGAGGCGGCGATCGAGGCGCTCGAGCGCAGCATCGCCAGGAGAAGATGCAGCAGCAGGGGGCGCGGCCCCAGCCGGCGGAGCGGTCCCGGCCCTGGGGTCGTGATGGTCACGCGGCGGTTCGGAAACGTGGGAAGCGGGCAGCGCGCCGAGCAGCGCATTCGCAGCACCCGCCCAAAGCGAGAGCAGGCGAATCCAGCTCTCCTGCGCCTCGCGGTCGCTGCCGAGAGCGGCGAGCTCGCTTTGCCAGAGCGTGATCCAGTCGCGCGCCATCGTCTCGATCTCGGCCGCCGCGGGCGGCAATGTGTCCGGTCCCGGCGCCTCGGTCATCCCTCATCCTTCCTCCCGGCACCCGATCGCCGAAATGTCAGGCCCGTGGAGCCGCGAGCCAACGCCGCGGAGGATCGGGCACTTCAGCCAACGCCCGCGCCGCTCCGGGCGGAGGCGGCACGGGCGGACCATAGACGCAAGCGCCAGGGCACGGAACGATTCGCGCGCGACCGTGTCCTTGTGCGCAAGCTTTCCCGCATTCCCATGCGACATGGATCGGCTCTACCATCCGGCCAGGGTCGAGGACGGACAAGCCATGTCGCAAATCCACGAGAACGAGGCGCCTGTAGCCGACGCCCCCCGCGGGCCGCCGGTGGTCGTCAAGAAATACGCCAACCGGCGCCTCTACAACACGGAGAGCTCAAGCTACATCACGCTCGACACTTTGGCCGAGATGGTGCGCGCCGGGCGGGATTTCGTAGTCTATGACGCGAAGACCGGAGAGGACATCACGCGCGGCGTGCTGACCCAGATCATCGTCGAGGAGGAGAACAAGGGCCGTGCGCTGCTGCCTACGGGCTTCTTGCGCCAGCTCATAGCCTTCTATGGCGATTCCCTCCAGAATCTGGTGCCGCGCTATCTCGAGCAGGCAATGGCGAACTTCGCCCGTCAGCAGCAGGAGATGCGCAAGGCGATGCAGCAGACGATGGGAAACCTCTTTCCTTTCAACATGGAGGAAATGGGCCGCCAGATGGAGCGGGCCATGACCCTCTTCACCCCGTTCTACCGCCCGCCCGGCGGCGAGATGCCGGCTGCCTCCCCTGCGCCGGACCTGGCTGAGGAGGAGATCGAAGCCTTGCGCGCCGAGGTGGCGAGCCTCCGTCAGCAGCTCGCCGAGGCCCGCGCGACGCGTGCCAAGGCCGTGGCCAAACCCCGCGGCGAGGATGCCGGGCCTCATTGAGAACCGGGCCTCACCGAGAGTTGTCCTGGAAACGTAACCTCTTGTTGCGACGCTGGAATGCCAATTTATGGTTAAGATTGTCTTGGGATTGACTAAATTATAAGACATCCATCAATTTTTCGGCCATATTATGGATGACACCTGGACCCGCTGTCCGGTATGGAGACGCGGGTAAGAGATTTTGGAATGATTATGGGGAGTGTTGGGTGGTCGAGCGCCCGGAGGAGCACGCTCATATCGCTGCCGGTTCGCCTTCGCCTGGACGAGAGGCCACAGCCTCGCGGCGGCGTGGCCGGCCGCAGAGCCGCGCGGTCGCGGCGGACCGCCATGTCGGCGCCCGTATCCGCGAACGGCGGCTGATGCTGGGGCTTTCCCAGCAGCAGCTGGCAAGGCTGATCGGCGTCACCTATCAGCAGGCACACAAGTACGAACGTGGGCTCAACCGGATCTCGGCGGGCCGACTGTTCGAGATTGCGCAGGTTCTGCACGTGCCGATCTCGTGGTTCTTCGAAGGTCTCGGGGAAGAGGGCGCGGCCCCGACCCTGACCGCGGGTCAGCGGCGGGTGCTGGAGCTTGCCCGCAACTTTTCGGCGATTCACAATGAGCGGCACCAGGAGGCGCTGAGCGAGATGGCCCGCGTCCTGGCCGCCCAGGCAGCCTGCGGGCGTTCCTCCCCGTAAGGCTCGATTTCGTCGCCTGGAGCGTGATGACCGGAGGCGGAATCACCGCAGGTCTAAATCACGCGATAAAACAATGACCAAGAGCGGGATGAGTGAGGGCGAGTGATCTCATCACGCCCTGGGCCACACCCGGGATCAGCGATTCATCAGGATCGGCAGCCGGGCGTGCTCAAGCACGTGGCGTGTCACGCCGCCGAGGATAAGCTGGCGAAGGCGGGAGTGCGAATAGGCACCCATGGCCAGAAGATCGGCCTCAAAGGCCGCCGCTGCCGCCAGCAGACCCGCGCCCACCACGCCCTCCACCGGGCTGAACATCCGGATCTGGGCGACGACACCATGCATGGCGAGATACGGCACCACCTCCTGCGCGGTCGGACCGCGGCGCTGATAGCCCTCGGAAGAAAAGATGCAGACGGCGTCGGCCTCCCGAAGCCAGGGCAGCGCGGCTGTAACGGCTGATGCAGATTCGGCGGTGCCGTTCCACGCAAGGCCGACGCGCCGGCCGATGACGGAGGGCGCCGTAGAGGGCGCGAGCAGCACCGGACGGCCCGAGTCGAACAGCACGGCGTGCAGCGCATCCGCCGAGGCGGTTTCACCCTCGACCTCGGGGCGAGCGACAACGGTCAAATCGGCCAGGCGCGCCTGCTGGGCCACCAGCTCCTCCTCGCGGCCAGTGGCCACGGTGAAACTCGCGGTTGCCACCGGCTCGGCGTTTCGGGGCTCGGCGAGCTTGATCCCGTGCTCGGCGAGCGCACGGTCGAAGAGGCTGCGGATCGCCGTGGCGCGCTCGCTGCTCTCCTTCTCGGTCGCGGCCATCATCTCCTCGATCATCGCGCCTGATAGGCCCTCTCCGGCGAGAGGGGCCACGTCGCGCGCATCGACATGGACATGCAGACCAGCCACGTGCGCGCCCCAGATCTTGGCGGCCACGAGTGTGGTGGCCAGAGCCGACTCGCCAGCGGCTGTGTTGGAGATCGGCAGCAGGATTTTGCGAATCGTCATCGCTCCCTCACTCGGTCCGGTGATGGGTGACATCAAGCCTCGATCAGGAGCTTAGCACGGTTCGGTCCCCGGTTTGGCAAGCTGGAGCGCCGCCGCGAGTATCACCCCGGACGGACCGTCCGCATGGAGCCTGTGCCACCCCTTGGGCCACCCCTGGGACGGGACTGGCGAGCCCTCCCGCCCGAACGAAGTTGCCGCCTGGCGGAGAACCGCCTGCGTCGCGTCGGAAGGATCGGGCTCCGCCGCCGCGCCGCGCGCTTTCACTCGGTTTTCGAGAATGGGGAGCGGCGCTTCCAGCCAGAGACCGAGGAACGGAATGCCGGCCGATGAGGCGGCGGCCTCGATGGCTGCGCGGTTCGCCGGATCGAGAAACGTGGCATCTGCGATCACCGCGTGGCCGAGACTTGCCGCTTCGATGGCGGCGGCCATGAGGGACGCATGCACGGCCAGGTTCTCCGCGGGCGTATAGGCCGCATCGGGCAGCCTAGTTTCGGGGCTGACGCCGTGCCGGCGCTTGCGCAGCACGTCGCTCGACATCACCAGCGCGCCAGGCGCGGCGCCGATCCGGGGTGCAAGGGCGTCGGCGAGGGTGGATTTGCCGCTGCCGGGCAGGCCCCCGACCGCGATCAGCGTTGGCGCGACAGGATGAAGGAAGCCGTTTGCTGCAGCGAGAAAACACAGCGCATCCTTTTGCAGGCCGCGGGAAGCCTGGACATGGGCGCGCACCATGGCTCTCAGTGAAAGAAAGGGCGGCAGTCCGCCGACCAGCCCGAAATCGCCGCGCCAAGCGATATAGCTGTTGAGCACGCGGTTGGCGTTCGCCCGATCGCCCCTCGCTTCGAGGTCCATCAGCAGAAAGGCGAGATCGTAGCCAAGATCGACGCTCGCCAGCTGCTCATCGAACTCGAGGGCATCGAACGGCACCGGTTCGCCCTGCCAGAGGCAGAGATTGCCGAGATGGAGATCGCCATGGGCCCGGCGGACGAAACCCTGCTCCGCGCGCCGGACGAGCCAATCCGACCGGGCCTGGAGCGCTTCCAGCAACGTTTTTTCCCAGGCCAGGATCTCGGACTCGGGGAGCCCTGCCGCGAGCGCGGAGATACGAATCTCGCCAACGAGCCGCTGAAGCGAGGCGAGATGATCGATGCCGGAAAGCGGCGCGAGACCCGCATGGTAGCGGGCAATGGCCCGGCCGAGCGCGCGGGCAAGGCGTGACGTGAGGCGGCCCGAATCGGCAATGCGATCGAGAAAATCCTCTTCGGGGACGCGCGCCATGCGCAACAGCCACTCGATTGGCTCGCCTTGCTCATCGAGCGCGAGGCTGCCGTCCGGGCGGCGCACCAGAGGCACGACATCGCGATAGAGGCCGGGGGCGGCAGGGCCATTCAGCGCCAGTTCCCGTAGAAGGAAACGATGCCGGGCGGCGAGGCTGGTGAAGTCGAGATAGGGGAAGGAAACCGCCTTCTTCAGTTTCCAGGCGGTATCGCGGCCAAGAAAGACGGCGGAGATGTGGGTTTCCAATGGGGCTGCACCGGCAAGCCGGGAGAGGAACCTTGCCGTCTCGCGCTGCGCCGCCGGGATCGTCACCGATGCCGCCCCGTTCAGAATGATAAGGTTCAGGGATAAAGCATGCCGGTTTGCCAGCCCGTGCCGGCGCGGACGAAAATCCTGCGCTCGTGCAGCCGGAAGGGGCGCTCCTGCCAGAACTCGAACCGTGCGGGCATCAGCCGGAAGCCTGACCAGAAAGGTGGGCGGGGTACCACCTCACCCGGATAGCGGGCCTCGAACGAAGCGACCCGCGCCTCGAGCGCGGCACGGGAGGCGAGCGGCCGGGACTGGTCCGAGGCCCAGGCGCCGATGCGGGAGAGGCGTGGGCGCGAGCCGTAATATTCATCCGCCTCCGCTTCGGTGACGGCGGCCGTGCTTCCCTCGATGCGGATCTGGCGTGAAAGGGATTTCCAGTAGAAAAGGAGGGCGGCTCCCGGATTGGCGGCCAGTTCCATTCCCTTGCGGCTTTCGAAGTTGGTGTAGAAGACGAAGCCGTGCTCGTCCCAGCCCTTGAGAAGGACGATGCGGGCCGAGGGCGCGCCGTCCGTGGTTGCGGTCGCGAGTGTCATCGCGTTGGGGTTGTCGGGCTCGGCTGCCTCGGCCGCGGCGAACCATTCTCCGAACAGGCCGAAGGGAACCTCGTTCGCCACGTGTTCGGCTCCGATCTCGATCCCGGTTTTGACCATGGCCTGATCTCTCCCTCGATGGACGGCCCCTTCATGGATGGCAAGGAATAGAGCCGATCACGGCGCGCGGAAATCGCCGTCCCCCTTGCCGGGCCGGGCCAGGACGTGCCACTCGACTAGAGCGGGATGAGATCGCTCGCGCTCACTCATCCCGCTCTTGGTCATTGTTTTATCGCGTGATTTAGACCTACGGTGATTCCGCCTCCGGTCATCACGCTCTGGGCAAAGCTTCGGCGTCTTTCTCCGGTGCGCCGCCACAAGGACAAATCATGCTTGAAGGAGCTACCACCAGCCCCGTCAAAGGCACATTGCTCGCAGGAAAGCGTGGCCTGATCCTCGGGCTCGCGAATGAGCGCTCGCTCGCCTGGGGGATTGCCGCCGCCTGCGCCGCGCAGGGCGCCGATCTCGCCTTCACCTATCAGGGGGAGGCGCTCGGGCGGCGGGTACGGCCACTCGCCGAAAGCCTCGGATCGCGCATCACGCTGCCCTGCGACGTTGCCGAGCCGGGGGCGATTGCCGCAACATTCGAGACGCTGCGAGGCCATTGGAGCGAGCTTGATTTCCTGGTCCACGCGGTCGGCTTCGCAGATAAGACCTATCTCCGCGGCCGCTATCTCGACACGCCGCGCGAGGCCTTTCTGCAGGCGCTCGATATTTCCTGCTACTCGTTCGTCGCTCTCGCACGCGAGGCCGTGCCGATGATGCGGCCGGGCGGCGCCCTGCTCACCCTCACCTATCTCGGGGCCGAGCGCGTGATGCCGCATTACAACGTGATGGGAGTGGCGAAGGCGGCGCTGGAGGCATCCGTCCGCTATCTCGCGGCAGATCTCGGCGGCGTGGGTATCCGCGTCAATGCGATCAGCGCCGGGCCGATCAAGACGCTTGCCGCCTCGGGCATCGGCGATTTCCGCTATATCCTGCGCTGGAATCAGCTCAACAGTCCGCTCGAACGCAATGTGACGATCGAGGAGGTGGGCGCCGCCGCCCTCTATCTTCTCTCCGATCTTTCCGCCGGCGTGACCGGGGAGGTGCATCATGTCGATTGCGGCTATCACCTCGTCGGCATGAAAAACCCGAACGCGCCGGACATCGCCGTCGCCCAGGATTCCTGAAGCTTGTCCTACAACAGCTTCGGCCGGCTTTTTCGTCTGACGACCTGGGGAGAGAGCCATGGGCCGGCGATCGGTTGCGTCGTCGATGGCTGTCCTCCGCGCATCCGCCTTTCCGAGGCGGATATCCAGCCCTGGCTCGATCGCAGGCGGCCGGGGCAGTCGCGTTTCACGACCCAGCGCGCGGAGCCGGACCAGGTGCGGATTCTCTCCGGTGTGTTCGAGGGCGAGACCACCGGCACGCCGATCGCGCTCATGATCGAGAATGTCGACCAGCGATCAAAGGACTATTCCGAAATCAAGGACCGCTTCCGCCCCGGTCATGCCGACCTCACTTACGAGTTGAAATACGGGGTGCGGGATTATCGGGGCGGCGGGCGGGCCTCGGCGCGGGAAACGGCGATGCGGGTGGCTGCGGGCGCGATCGCCCGGCGGGTGCTGGGTGAGGCTGCGCGCATTCGCGGCGCCCTCATCCAGATCGGGCCCCACCGCATCGAGCGGGACCGCTGGGACTGGGAGGAAGTGGACGCCAATCCTTTCTTCTGCCCCGATCCCGGGACCGTCCCGCTCTGGGACGAGTATCTCGGCACGGTCCGCAAGGCCGGCTCCTCCGTCGGCGCCGTCATCGAGGTGGTGGCCGAAGGTGTGCCACCCGGCCTCGGCGCGCCCGTGTACGGCAAGCTCGACGCCGACCTCGCAGCCGGGCTGATGGGAATCAATGCGGTCAAGGGGGTCGAGATCGGTGAGGGCTTCGCGGCGGCCGTCCTTCGCGGCGAAGAGAACGCCGACGAAATGCGGATGGAGCAGGGCGAGGTCCGGTTTCTCACCAACCATGCCGGCGGGATTCTGGGCGGCATCTCTAGCGGCGCGCCGATCGTCGCCCGCTTCGCCGTGAAGCCCACGAGCTCGATCCTGATCCCGCGCCATTCGGTCGATCGCTCCGGCGCGGACATCGCGGTGATGACCAAAGGCCGCCATGACCCCTGTGTGGGCATCCGTGCCGTGCCGGTCGGCGAGGCGATGGTGGCGCTCGTGCTCGCGGACCATCTGCTGCGGCACCGCGCCCAGAACCCGGATGCTCCTGACCGCCCACGCCTGCCGCGGAATTGAGCCCTTTTGAGAGTGCTACTGCGGTGGTCGTCCGACGCGTCTTTCTGCGCTTCCGGTGCTCACGGCCCTATTAAGGCCGCTCCGCTCCGGTTCTCGAAAGCCGCGCCGGTCCAGCGCCTGCGGCGCTTCCGACTCACCACAGCGCATTCTCAAAAAGGGCTCTAAGGCTGGGCGCCCCTTGCTCTTGCCGCCTGCGACGGCCGATGCGAAGGTCCAGACGCGGTCATTCCTGCGGACAAGGACGATATGGCGAAGATCAAAGTGGAGACCCCGCTCGTCGAGCTCGACGGCGACGAGATGACGCGGATCATCTGGGGCTTCATCAAGCAGAAGCTCATTTTGCCTTATCTCGACATCGAACTTAAGTATTTCGATCTCGGCATCGAAAGCCGGGATCGCACCGATGATCAGATCACCGTCGATGCGGCGCATGCGATCCGCGAGTACGGTGTTGGCGTGAAATGCGCGACCATCACGCCGGACGAAGCGCGGGTGAAGGAGTTCAATCTCAAGAAGATGTGGCGCAGCCCGAACGGCACGCTGCGCAATATCCTCGACGGCACGATCTTCCGCGAGCCGATCATCTGTAGGAATGTGCCGCGCCTCGTTCCCCACTGGACCAAGCCGATCGTCATAGGGCGCCATGCCTATGGCGATGTGTATCGCGCGACGGACCTGAAGATCCCCGGGCCGGGCAAGGTCACGCTGACCTACCAGCCCGAAGGGGGCGGCCCGGCCGAGGTCTTCGACGTGCATGATTTCAAGGGTGGCGGCGGGGTGGTGCTCGGGATGCACAATACCCGCAAATCGATCGAAGGGTTCGCGCGGGCGAGCTTCCATTATGCGCTGGCGCGCAAATACCCGATGTATCTGTCGACCAAGAACACGATCCTCAAGGCCTATGACGGATTTTTCAAGAATGTGTTCCAGGAGATCTACGAGAAGGAATTCCAGGCGGAGTTCGAGAAGAACAACCTTACGTATGAGCACCGCTTGATCGATGACATGGTGGCTGCCTCGCTCAAATGGTCGGGCGGGTATGTGTGGGCCTGCAAGAACTATGACGGCGATGTGCAGAGCGACACGGTGGCGCAAGGCTTCGGCTCTCTCGGCCTGATGACGAGCGTGCTGATGAGCCCGGACGGCAAGACGGTGGAGGCGGAGGCGGCGCACGGCACGGTGACCCGCCATTACCGCGAGTACCAGAAAGGCCGCGAGACCTCGACCAACCCGATCGCCTCGATCTTCGCCTGGACACGCGGGCTCGCCTATCGCGGCCGCTTCGACAATACCCGGGAGGTCACGCATTTTGCCGAGACGCTCGAGCGCGTCTGCGTGGAGACCGTGGAATCGGGCGCGATGACCAAGGACCTCGCGGTCCTGATCGGCAAGGATCAGCCCTGGCTCAATACCGAGGCATTCCTCGCCAAGATCGACGAGAATCTCGGCCGCGCGATGAGCGCCGGCTGAGACGATGGACGAATTTCATAAGCCCGGGGCGACAGTCGGGCAGCGGCTCGCCGAGCCTTCCCCGATCGGTCGGCCCCAAATTGGAAGACGGGGCGTGCTTGCAAGCGGGCTGATCGCCGGCCTGACGCTCGCGACCACGCGGGTCGAGGCGCAGGTGATCAACACCGATATGGTGGGGCTCGATGCAGGCGAGGCGCGGATTCCCGTCGGCGGAGATCAGGTTCCGGCGTACTATGCCAAGCCCGATCATGGTGGGCCGTTCCCGATCGTCCTCGTGATCGAGGAGATTTTCGGCGTCCATCATTATATCCAGGATATCTGCCGGCGCCTCGCCAAGGCGGGCTATCTCGGCATCGCGCCCGAGCTTTACTGGCGTTTCCCGCAACTTGGGCAATTGACCAGCGCGGACCAGATCGTGAGCCAGGTGATCTCGAAGACGCCTGATGCCGATGTGATGCGCGATCTCGATGGAGCGGCCGCCTGGGCGGCGGCGCATGGCGGGGATGCGCAAAGGCTCGCGGTGATCGGCTTCTGCCGCGGCGGCCGCGATGTCTGGCTCTATGCCGCGCACAACCCCAAGCTTCGGGCGGCGGTGGCGTGGTACGGTCCGCTCGGCGGCCAGACCTCGCCGATCCAGCCGCGGACGGCGCTCGACGTTGCCGGGGAGATTCACTGCCCGCTGCTCGGGCTCTATGGCGGGCAGGATCCTTCAAGCTCGCCGGCGCAGATCGCGGAGGCCGAGGCAAAAGCGAAGGAAGCCGGGCGGACGGTCGAGATCATCGTCTATCCGGATGCGCCGCACGGTTTCCATGCCGATTATCGGCCGAGCTATCGCAAGGCGGACGCCGAGAATGGCTGGCAACACATGCTTGCCTGGCTTCATCGCTACGACGCGTGAACGGAGACGCTGCCGGTCGGCCGGCCCGGGGGGCCGAGACAGGCTTCGCGGCGGGCATGCTCGCGCGCGTGCATTCCTTCGCCTTCGTCGGCATCGAGGCGGTTCCGGTGGAGGTGCAGGTGCAGATCTCCTCAGGTCTGCCGGCCTTCCTCATCGTCGGGCTTGCCGACAAGGCGGTGGCGGAATCGCGTGAGCGGGTACGTGCGGCGCTGACGGCAATGGGGCTTGCGGTGCCGCCGCGCCGTGTCCTCGTCAACCTCGCGCCGGCGGATCTGCTGAAGGAAGGAAGCCATTTCGATCTGCCGATCGCGCTCGCGCTACTCGCGGCGATGGGCGTGCTGCCAATCGAGGAGATCGCGGGCTTCGCGGCCTTGGGAGAGCTTTCGCTCGATGGCGGACTTACCCCGGTGGGGGGTGTGCTGCCGGCAGCGCTTGGCGCTGCGAACCGTGATCTTGGGTTGATCTGCCCCGAGGCCCAGGGCGGCGAGGCGGCATGGGCAGGCCAGATCGAAGTGCTGGCGCCGGCGAGCCTCATTTCCATTGTGAATCACTTTAAGGGCAGCCAAGTGCTGAGCCCGCCGGAGCCGCCCGGCGTGCAGCCAGCCGGCGATGTGCCGGACCTTGCCGAGGTGAAGGGGATGGAGACGGCGCGGCGCGCGCTCGAGATCGCGGCTGCGGGCGGGCACAATCTTTTGCTGATCGGGCCGCCGGGAGCCGGGAAATCGATGCTGGCCGCGCGCCTGCCCGGGCTTTTGCCCGACCTCAACGCGGCTCAGGCGCTCGAGGTCAGCATGGTCCACAGCCTCGCGCGGATGCTCGAAGGCGGGCGGCTGATCAAGCGCCCGCCTTTCCGCGAGCCGCATCATTCAGCGAGCATGGCGGCGCTGGCAGGCGGCGGCAATCGGGCAAGCCCGGGCGAGATCAGCCTTGCCCATGGCGGTGTTCTTTTTCTCGACGAGCTGCCGGAATTTCCCCGCCAGGCGCTGGATGCGCTCCGCCAGCCGATGGAGACCGGGCGCACGACGGTGGCCCGCGCGGCGGCGCATCTCACCTATCCGGCGCGGTTTCAGCTCGTCGCGGCGATGAATCCCTGCCGTTGCGGCTATCTCGGCGATGCCGGACGCGAATGCGGCCGGGCGCCGCGATGCGGGGAGGATTATCAGACCCGGATCAGCGGCCCCCTGCTCGACCGGATGGACCTCACGGTGGAGGTGCAGCCCGTGCCGACTTCGGTGCTTTCCCGCGCGCCGGCGGGCGAGTCGAGCGGAACGGTGGCAGGGCGAGTCGCTGTGGCGCGGGCTGTGCAGGCGGCGCGCTATGGCGAGACGGGGCCGCTGAATGCGGCGGCAGACCCCGGCAAGTTCGCGATCACGCCGGAGGCACGACAATTTGTCGAGGAGGCAGCCGAACGGCTCGGCTTTTCCGCGCGGGGCTACACGCGTGTGCTGAGGGTCGCCCGCACCATCGCCGATCTTGCGGCAATCGAGAGGGTGGAGCGGACGCATGTGGCGGAGGCGTTTCGCTTCCGCCATCGCATTCCCGGCCGCGCGATGCCCGGCCGGAGTGGATGAAAGCGCTCAGGCTGCGCGCAGAAGCCGTCCGGCCACCACGTCGAGCTTCGCCGTCAGCAGCGGATTGCGCGCAGCAGGCGCGGTGATGATCGCGTGCTCGAGCGCGCGCTGGCACCCGGCATGGCAGAGCAGGCGCGGCTTCGCGAGGCGCGGCAGAACAGCGCGCAGCAGGGCCTGCGCATGGGCCGCATTCTCGTTGAGGGTGCGGATCACGGTCTCGACCGTGACGTGCTCATGCTCCGGATGCCAGCAATCATAGTCGGTGACCATGGCGACCGTCGCGTAGCAGAGCTCCGCCTCACGAGCGAGCTTGGCTTCGGGCATGTTGGTCATGCCGATCACCGAAGCGCCCCAGGAGCGATAGAGGGCGCTTTCCGCGCGCGTCGAGAATTGCGGGCCTTCCATGACGAGATAGGTGCCGCCGCGCGAGAAGGAGAGGCCGATCTCGCCTGCCGCCGCCGCGAGTGCATCGCCGAGGCGGGAGCAGACCGGGTCGGCCATCGAGACATGGGCGACGCAGCCATCGCCGAAGAAGCTTTTCTCGCGCGCGAAGCTGCGATCGATGAACTGATCGACGATCACGAACTGGCCTGGCGCAAGCTCTTCCTTCAGGCTGCCGACCGCCGAAAGCGAGAGGATCTCGGTCACGCCGACGCGCTTCAGCGCATCGATATTGGCGCGATAATTAAGATGGGTGGGCGAAAGCGGATGGCCGCGCCCATGGCGGGAGAGAAAGACGCAAGGATAGCCGTCGAGCCGGCCGAAGAGCAGCGCATCCGAAGGTGCCCCCCAAGGGGTATGGAGACGCTCCCAGCGTTTTTCCTCAAGCCCCTCGATCTCGTAGAGCCCGGAGCCGCCGATCACTCCGATCAGCGGCGCGACATCATCAGCCATCAATGCTCCACATCGGACCAGACCTTGCGCTTGAGCGCATAAGTCAAGCCGGTGAGGAAGACAAGGAAGAGAACGACGCGCACGCCGATCCGCTTGCGCTCTTCCATGTGCGGATTGGCGACGAAATAGAGGAAGGTCGCGACATCGTGGGCCATCTGCTCGACCGTCGCCGGCGTGCCGTCCGCATACTGGACGAGCCCGTCATGAAGCGGCGGCGGCATGGCGATAAAATTCCCAGGGAAATAGATGTTGTAGTACCGCCCAGGCGGCACATTCACGCCCGAGGGCGGGTTTCGAAAGCCGTTGAGGATCGCATAGATGAAGCTCGGCCCGCCCTCGAAGGCATTGGCCATCAGCGACATGTCGGGCGGCACGGCGCCATTGAAGGTGGCCTTCGCGGCCGCGACCGAGGGGAAGGGCGAAGGGAAGGCGTCGGCCGGCTTGCCCGGCTTGCCGTTGACCATCACCGAAGCGGCGATCGCCGCGATCTCCGGATCATTGAAGCCGATGCCGGCGAGATCGCGGAAATGCATCTGCGTCATCGAATGGCAGGCTGAGCAGACCTGCTTGTAAACCTGATAGCCGCGCTGCGCGGCTGCGCGGTCGAACGTGCCGAACGGGCCTTCGAAGCTCCAATAGACATGGGGCAGCGGCGGCGTTTCCTGGGCCTCGGCCCGCACAAGGCCAAAACTCAGGAGCAGCAGGGCCGCGAGGGCGAGCGGGCGCATCAGGCCTGCTCCATCGGCTGCGCCGCGGCCCCGGCGGGCAGCGCGCCCCCGCCTCCCAGCACTCGCTTGCTGATGCTTTCGGGCAATGGAAGCGGGCGTTCGACCAAGCCGAGTACGGGCAGCAGCACGAGGAAATGGATGAAGTAATAGGCGGTCGCGAAACGGCCGAGCAGGATGAAGATGCCGACCGGCTGGTTCGAGCCGACATAGCCGAGCAGGAACACGTCTGCGACCAGCACGACCATGAACCAGCGATAGATCGGGCGGAAACGGCAGCTCCGGACCGGGCTCGTATCGAGCCAGGGCAGGACGAAGAGGATGAGGATCGAGCCGAAAAGAAGCGTCACGCCACCGAGCTTGTTCGGCACCGAGCGCAGGATCGCGTAGAAGGGCAGGAAGTACCATTCCGGCACGATATCGGAGGGTGTCTGCAGCGGATCGGCCTGAATGTCGTTGTTCGGATCGGCGAGAAGATGGGGCAGGAAGAAGACGAGAATGGCAAGGACGATGAGATAGACGCAGACACCGATGCTGTCCTTCACCGTGTAGTAGGGATGGAAGGGCACGGTGTCCTGCGGTCCTTTGACATCGATGCCGAGCGGATTGTTCGAGCCCACCGTGTGCAGCGCCATCACATGCAGGGCGACGACGCCGACGATGATGAAGGGCAGCAGGTAGTGCAGGCTGAAGAAGCGGTTCAGCGTGGGGTTGGCGACTGCGAAGCCACCCCAGAGCCAGGTGACGATGCCGTGGCCGACGACCGGGATCGCGGAGAAGAGGTTGGTGATGACGGTGGCGCCCCAGAAGGACATCTGGCCCCACGGCAGGACATAGCCCATGAAGGCTGTCGCCATCATCAACAGCAGCAGCACGACGCCGATCATCCAGATGAGCTCGCGCGGCTTCTTGTAGGAGCCGTAATAAAGACCGCGAAAGATATGGACATAGACGACGACGAAGAAGAGCGAGGCGCCGTTCATGTGGATGTAGCGGATCATCCAGCCCCAGTTCACGTCGCGCATGATCCGGTGCACGGAATCGAAAGCGCCGCCGGTGCTGGGATCGTAGTTCATTGCGAGGAAGATGCCGGTCACGATCATGATCGCGAGATTGACCGTGGCGAGCGCGCCGAAATTCCAGAAATAATTGAAGTTCTTCGGCGTCGGGAAGGCGCGATATTCCTTCTGCATCGCCGTGAAGATGGGGAGCCTGGCGTCGATCCAGTGCACCACCGGATTCTTGAACTCGTTATTCTTGAGACCCAGCTCGGCCATCGTTTTCTCGCTTCTTCCCTAGTCTGCGCGGAACGAGCGGCCGGCCCTCCCGCCCCGACCGGAACCCGTTGCCCAGCGAAAGGGCGACGGGGAAGGCTGGCCGGCGAATCGGACAGTCACAAGTCACCGCGCGGCCGGGTCGCCCCGGCCGCAGACTGGGCGCATATTAGGTGGCCGGTCTGGCTCCTGCAACACGCCCCCAACCTCAGTGAGTAGGGTCATTGAGCAGGGTGGTCCGCCAGCAGGCGACAGAGAATCATTCGGCGGGGAAAAGAGGGGTCTTATGGAAACCGGTCCCGGCTTGGATCAGCATGGGGAACAGGCGCCGCCGCACGTGGCGCTCAAGGACGAGGCGAGCGCGTGGTTCCGTTCGCTGCAAGGACGAATCATCGCCGCGTTCGAGGCGATCGAGGACGAAATGACCTCTCCGGGCCTGGGGGGGTGTCCCGCGGGGCGTTTCGTTCGTACCCCCTGGACGCAGCCCACGCTTTCGGGCGGCGGGGAGATGGCCGTGATGCGTGGGCGCGTCTTCGAGAAGGTGGGCGTGAATGTCTCGGTCGTCGTCGGCAGCTTCGATGCGGAGTTTCGCCGCCAGATCCCTGGCGCCGAGACGGACCCGCGCTTCTCGGCGATGGGCATCAGCCTGGTTGCGCACATGCAGAGCCCGCACGTGCCTGCCGTGCATATGAACACGCGCATGGTGATCACCACGCGCGGCTGGTTTGGCGGCGGCGCGGACCTCACGCCCATGCGGCTCGACACGTCCGAGGCCAAGGAAGACGCGGGAATTTTTCACGCCGCGCTCCGTGAGGCCTGTGAGCGGCACGATGCGGGCTATTATCCGCGGTTCAAGGAGTGGTGCGATCGCTATTTCTATCTGCCGCACCGGGCTGAGCCGCGCGGCGCCGGCGGCATCTTCTTCGATCATCTCGCGAGCGGCGATGCCGGCGCGGACTTCGCCTTCGTGCGCGATGTCGGGCTCGCTTTCCTCGATGTCTATCCGCGTATCGTCAGGGCGCGGATGGAACGGCCTTGGAATGAGGAGGAGCGCATGCATCAACTCGTCCGCCGTGGGCGGTATGTGGAATTCAACCTGCTCTACGATCGCGGCACGGCCTTTGGGCTGAAGACCGGCGGCAATCCGGAAGCGATTTTGATGAGCATGCCGCCCGAGGTCCGCTGGCCATGATGCGCCGCATTCGTTGAATTATTGCGCGAGCGCCTGGTTGCGGACGAGACGGGCATAGAGCCCCTCGTCGGCGAGGAGCTGGGCATGGCTGCCCTGCTCGACATCGCGCCCATCGGCGATGGCGACGACGAGGTCGGCATCGCGCACGGTCGAGAGCCGATGCGCGATCACGATCGTCGTGCGGCCGCGTCGCAGCCGTGCCAGCGCCACCTGAACCGCCGCTTCGCTCTCCGTGTCGAGTGCGCTCGTCGCCTCGTCGAGCAGCAGGATGCGCGGGTTGCGCAGGAGCGCGCGGGCCAGTGCCACGCGCTGGCGCTGGCCACCGGAAAGGCGCTGGCCGCCGGGGCCCACGCGGGTGAGATAGCCCTCGGGCAGGGCGGCGATGAAATCGGCGGCAGCCGCCGCCTGCGCCGCCGCCTCGATCGCCTCATCCGAGGTGTCCGGCCGGCCCATCCGGATATTGGCGGCAATGGTGTCGTCGAAGAGCAGGGGGTCCTGCCCGACATAGGCGATGGCATCGCGCAGGCTGGCGAGGGTGAGTTGGCGGACATCGACGCCGTCGATCACGATCTTTCCCCCTGTCGCGTCATGCAGCCGCGGGATGAGGGCAAGCGCGGTCGATTTGCCGGCTCCGGACGGTCCGACCAACGCGAGCGTCAGGCCGGGTGCCACCTCGAAATTGAGGTCGACCAGGCCGGCACGTCCATCCGGATAGACGAAGTGGGCATGCTCGAACTGCACGCGGCCGGAGCCGGGGGGCAGCGGGATGGACTCCGGCGCGTCGATGATCGTTGGCCGCTCATCGACGACCGCGAAGATCCGCGCGAGGCCGGCCAGCCCCTCCTGCAGTGCGGCGTTGAGCGAGCCCAGCGCGCGCAGCGGCCGCGAGGCGATCAGGAGCGCGGCCACGAAGCCCGTGAAATTGCCGATCGTGTGGCCGCCGAGGGCGGCACGCCAACCGGCGAAGCCGATGACGAGGGCGACGGCCGTGCCGCCAAGCACCTCCAGCACCGGATCGACACGCGCGCGATTGCGGGCCATGCGGTAAAGCGCCCGGTAGAGATGGTCGAAGGCCGTGGCGGCACGCGCCCGCTCCATCTCCTCCAGCCGATAGGCCCGCACGATACGCGCCTGGCCGAAGCTCTCATTGAGCATGGCCGCGGCCTCTCCGGTCCGTTCCTGCATGCCGCTCGAGGCACGGCGGATTCTGGCCCCGAGGCGAAGGATGGGCAGGCCCGCGAGCGGATAAAGGGCGGCGGCGATCAGCGTCAGCAGCCAGTCGAGCCAGAGCATCGAGGCGATCAGCCCGACGACGGTGAAGACGTCCGCAAGCCCATTGAGGGCACGCGAAAGTGCCTCCCGGATCACGGTGGCATCGGTGGTGAAGCGGGCCGCGAGCTGCGCCGGCGCTTCCCGCTCGACCCGGGCGAGGTCGGCATGGACGAGATGATCGAACATCCGCCCCTGGAGCGAGCGGACTACCCGCAGCACCAGCTTTTGGACCAGCACGCTCTGGCCATATTGGGCGCCCGCCTTGAGCGCCGAGACGATCACCACGATCACCGGCACCTGGTAGAGGATGCGCGGGTCCTTGTCGGCGAACATCGTGAAGGCGTGGTCGATGATCACCGGGTAGAGGGCCGTGGTGCCGGCCATCAGCAGGGTGAGGATGAGGATCGGCGCGAAGAGCGCCCGCTGGGCAAGGATGTGCTCCCGCCACAGCCGGGCGACGAGGGCGCGGGTAGAATCCGGGGGGGGCTTGAGCATCAGCGCGCTTTATCAGCCGGAGAGGCGCGTTAGAAGCTCGGCGCGGCAGGCGTCGGCATCGGCGATGCATCCGCCAGCCAGCCACCAGGCGCGGACAGCGGCCAGCGTCGCGCCCACGGCCGGGCCCGGACTCATCCCGAGTGCCAGCGCATCGCGACCCGCCAAGGGAAAGACCGGGCGGGACTGGCTCGCAAGCCGGGCGCGGAGCCGCCCGCCCGCGCCCCCGCCGATGAAGGCGAGAAGGCTCCGTGCGATGAGGAGGTCGGCCGGCTCATCTGCGAGCAGGCGGCGCAACGTTGCGGCATCGGCATCCGCCGGGGGAACGGGGCCATTTCGCAGGAGGGCGAGATGCTCGGCCTCCGCCGCGGAGAGGCGTAGGCGTTCGGCGAGCGGCGCGGGATCGCGGCTGATCAGGGCGGCCAGGCGGAGCAGGGGTTCGGGCGGCGCGTTGAGGGAAGCGAGCCGATCGAGAGGCGTGAGATCCCGCACTTCGGGGAGGACCGCGCCCAGCGCGCCGAGCTGTCGCATGAGGGCGAGCGCCGGCCGAGGCTCCGGCGCGGCGAGCAGGCGCTTGAGCTCGCTCCACACGCGCTCGGCGGAAAGCCGGCCGAGATCCTGCGAGGCCGCGGCGAGCGCGGCCAGGGTGGCCTCGTCCGGCGCAGTTCGCGCATAGATCGCGAAGAAGCGGAAGAAGCGGAGCGTGCGCAGCCGATCCTCCGCGAGGCGGAGCGCGGCCGGGCCCACGAACCGGACCCGCCCGGCAATCAGGTCCGGGATGCCGCCGAAATAATCGTGGACCCAGCCTTCACGGGTGAGGGAAAGGGCATTGAGGGTGAAGTCCCGCCGGGAGGCATCGGCCTGCCAGCTCGTTGTGAAGGCGACCCTGGCATGGCGGCCGTCGGTCTCCACGTCGGCTCGGAGCGTCGTGATCTCGAAGCTGCGGCCATGGGCGAGCGCGGTAACGGTGCCGTGCGCGATCCCTGTCGGCAGCGCGCGCAAGCCTGCCCGACCCAGCGCCGCCATCACCACTTCGGGCGGACTCGGGGTGGCGAGGTCGACATCGCTGACCGGGCGGGCGAGCAGCGTATCGCGGACGACGCCGCCGACCAGGCGGGCGTCCGGCAGCACGGCAAGAACGGCGGCGAGAGCGGGCTCGGTGAGGAATCGCGGCTTGGCGATCCTGAGCGCCGGCATCGGGTCGGGGGGCAGGGGCAGTCTCCTGGAAATGGCGGGCGCGAAGCGTGCCGAGAGCCGGGGCGGTGGCGGCGCCGTGCGGCCTGACTACCACAGAGAGGCACCGGCCGCGCCCGCCCGGCACCATGGCGGATGGACAGACACACCTTCCTGACCACATGAATCAGTCGGATTTCTGTCCGTGAGGCGT
The DNA here is from genome assembly GCA_035509315.1 of Acetobacteraceae bacterium. Classification (GTDB taxonomy): domain Bacteria; phylum Pseudomonadota; class Alphaproteobacteria; order Acetobacterales; family Acetobacteraceae; genus JAKAWQ01. The sequence goes on from DATJLS010000072.1 coordinate 46,024, forward strand.
GACGGGGTCGCGATGGTCGATCAGGAAACATTTCGGGAAGCGATGGCACGGCTTGGGGCCGCAGTGAACGTGATTACCACCGCTGGTCCGGGTGGGCGCGGCGGTTGCACGGCCTCGGCCGTTTGCAGCGTGACGGACGACCCGCCGACCCTGCTCGTTTGCCTCAACCGGGCGCGGGATATGCATGGACTCGTCAAGGCGAACGGCGTGCTCTGCGTCAACACGCTCGCGGCCAGCCAGGAAGGGATTTCCACCACCTTTACCGGCTTTACGGGCCTCAAGGTGGATGAGCGGTTCACGGACGGGCGCTGGCGCGCGCTCGAGACAGGAGCCCCCGTGCTCGAAGGGGCGGTGGTGAGCTTCGATTGCGCGGTTTCGCAGGTGACGGAGATCGGCACGCACGGCGTCTTTTTCTGCGAGGTCGCGGCGATCGCCCTCGGCTCGAAGCAAGAGGAGGCGCTGATCTATTTCCGCCGCCGGTATCACCGCACGACCGCGACGGTTGTAGTGAGCGAGGCTTGAGATGCGGTCTGCCTTCACAGGCAGCGGCCCGCTTGCTAAGAGCCCATCGACTGCCCACCAGGGCGCCGGGTGGGGCGCATAGCTCAGTTGGTAGAGCAGCTGACTCTTAATCAGCGGGTCCAAGGTTCGAGTCCTTGTGCGCCCACCACGATTTCAAAGACTTAGACGCCAAATCATAAAATTCCCGGAATGATTTTTTATTCGTCCCCGCATAATCCCCGCAAGTGGGATCAAGGCGTCCCCGCCACTCGTCCTTGTGACTGCCAGCCTCCGGAGACGGTAATTAGATACCGCCTCGCGGCGTATAGAGCCGTGAGGAGGCTATGCGATGAAATTGAGGACCTTTGCCCTGGCCGGCGCGCTGCTGGCCGTCCCTGTAGCCGACGTACGGGCTCAAGAGCCGGCGCTGCCGCCATGGCTCCCGCCGCAGATTGCGGCCGCCGTCGAGGCGTCTCCTGCCTACCTGCCGCCCGGCATCCGAGGCTGCCTGCTCCGGATCAGCCAAGCGACCGTACGCGGCGAGCGGAGCGACACGGATGCCTTGTCAGAGTGCGGCGTCGGCTATGGCGATCTCAATGCGGCCCGAGCCGTGGCCTACATGGCGGAGCGGCAGGCCACCACCGGGTACGTCATCACGCCATGGACGGATGCCCACTGCCAATCGTCCCTCGGCGGCATGACCTGCTCGGACCATGGCGTGACGATGCGGTTCTCGGACTAAGCCGGCCTCTGAGGCCCTTCTTCGCGGGCTTGATAGCCCAGAGATCAGGCCCAGTCGGCGAAGGCTTCGACGATCTCCAGCGCGTGGCGATCAACCGGGTAGCCCCGGCCGTAGGCGCACTGCACTGCGACCGCGGCCGCGAGCACGAACTCGTCGTCATTGGCGATCGCGCCGGCCTCGACTTCCTGCGCCATCTTCCACTGGCGGTGCGTTACCGGAACCATGGCGACCTCCTCTTCTGTGCCGAGAGCGTACCCCGGACAGTCCCGCGTGGAAGCGATAATAACGCGGAGCGCCTAGTCTACAGGTTCAAAGCAGTGATCGGATCATTCGCCCAGCCGCCACATGCGGCAGAAGAGCGCCCTGGCAACCCTGCCGAACGTGGCATCATCGACATTGCCTCTGGCGCATGCCTCCGCGCAGAAAGCCGTCTGCGCAACGCTTGCCCCATAGGTGTTGAGTGGGATCGCTATCGGATCGCGTTCGTCTCGCAGGCTATGGGCAATGATGTCGATCACCGCGCTCGTGACCTGCCGGAGACAAGGCGAGGTTGTCTCCGGATCGAGCATGAAAGCTTCGCAGAGGCCGAGCAGAAGCTCGGCATCCGGACGGCTGAAAGCGACATCCTTCGCGATGTCGCGCCCG
>DATJLS010000073.1:0-17076 GCA_035509315.1 Acetobacteraceae bacterium
AGTGATTTCAGTCCAGGGCATCGTTGGTTCCGTCGCGGCTCGCAATCCGATTGAATCACAACCCGCTGAAATCACTCAACCCTTTCTCAGTCAGACACTAAGAGACTGTTTGAGAATGCGACTGTGGTGGTCGTCCGACGCCTGCGGCGCCTCCGACTCATCACAGCGTATTCTCAAACAGTCTCTAAAGCGGCTTGTGTTCGCAGAGCCTCACGCGAACCGCTCTATATATTTGATAGATTTGTTTTGGCGAGCATCTTCACACGATGAGCCGATTCTGGCCAATCGCGATCTAGCCTCGCATGCGCGCGACGGTCGCCGTGGTGGAATGGCCGGGGAGCAGAGCGGCAAGCATCACGCGTCCCCCCCATTTCTTCATCTCGTCGGCTCCGACAACAGTTTCGAGCGTATAATCCGCGCCCTTGACGAGGAGATCGGGGCGCAGCTCCGACATCAGCGAAAGCGGCGTGTCCTCCTCGAAGATGCAGACGGCATCGACGGCGGCAAGGCTCGCGAGCACGGCCGCGCGCGCCGCTTCGGGCTGGACCGGACGACCATTTCCCTTGAGCCGGCGAACGCTGGCGTCGCTGTTGAGACCAACGACCAGACGGTCGCAGGTGCCGCGTGCCTGCTCGAGCAGATGCACATGGCCGGGATGGAGCAGATCGAAACAGCCATTGGTAAAGCCGACACGCCATCCCTTGCTGCGCCAGCGCTCGACATGCTCGATCGCAGCCTCGCGCGAGAGGATTTTCCGTAGGCAGCTCCCTTCGGCGCTGAGAGCCGTGAGCAGCTCCTCGGGCCGCGCGGTGGCGGTGCCCACTTTGCCCACAACGATGCCGGCAGCGATGTTGGCAAGGCGCGTGGCCGCGGGAAGCTCGAGCCCGGCAGCAAGCCCGGCAGCAAGTGTCGCCACCACCGTATCGCCGGCACCGGAAACATCGAACACCTCGGCTGCCTCCGCCGGGAAATGAAGCGGACCGGACTCGTCGAGCAATGTCATGCCGTCCTCGGAGCGGGTGACCAGCACCGCACCGAACCCATGCGCCGCCCGAAGTGCGTTTGCCGCTTCGATCAAGGCCGGCTCGGTATCGACCCGCATGCCGGTGGCTTCCGCAAGTTCACGGCGATTGGGCGTAATGATGTCGGCCCCTGCATAGCGGCGATAGTCGAGGCCTTTCGGGTCAACGATGATGGTGCGGCCGAGCGAGCGAGCGGCACGAATCAGCTCGGCCGCGGTGTCCGTCCCGATGACCCCCTTCGCATAATCGGAGAGGATGGTGACACTGGTCGCGGCCATCGCATCGGTCGCGATGCGGACCAGCCGTTCCGCGAGGCGCGGGTCGATCGGTGCTGTGTTCTCATGATCGGCGCGTAGAAGCTGCTGGCCGTTCGCGATATAGCGAACCTTGAGCGTGGTGGTGCGACCGCCCTCGACCAGGAGCCATGGCTCGACGCCGCGCTGGCCGCCGATGAGCCCGGTGATCTCGGCCCCGGCCGGATCATCGCCGACGACCGAGATGAACGCCGTTGCGACGCCAAGCGAGATAAGGTTGCGCATGACATTGCCGGCCCCGCCCGGCATCGCCGCCTCGCGCTCGACCGCGAGCACGGGCACGGGCGCCTCCGGACTGATGCGACGGACGTCGCCATAAAGATAGCGATCAAGCATCACGTCGCCGATCACGGTGACGTTGCCGCGGGAGACCCGGGGAATGGCGTCGATCAGCTCGGCGAGGGCCGGCGTGGGACGCGGAAGGGGCGTGCGACCGGTTTCCATGGGTTCTGGCACTAGCCGCTCGGGCCCCGGCAAGGCAAGCATGAAGAGTGTGACCCGATCTTGCTTGCCGAGACGAGTCTGCCGGATCGTCTTATATTTTCGGCAATCCTTTCTTCAGAGCAGACAAAGGGTGGCCAGTTCGCGGCGAAGCGGCTCCGGCAGCCGGGCAGCGCCCTTGGCCCGGCGGGCCGCGATATCGTGTGGCGCCGCTGTCGCTTCGAGATAGCGCCAGCCTTGGAACGGCTTGACAAGGCGCGCTTCGACCGCCACCAGCTTTGCATCGAGGATGAAAAGCGTGGAACGGCCACCTTCCGCTGTGCGGGTTTCGGTGATGTCGAGCAGGCGCTGGCGCACCAGCATCGCGCCCCCGATCACCCAATAAAGAGAGCCACCGTCAAGCAGCTCGGCGGCACGGCGAGGAAAATTGCGCGTGCGATGGCGAAGCGGCGGGTCGGAACGCACCCGCGCTTCCTGAAGCCGCCGCAGATGGGCGGTATCGGTGACGCCGACGGCGAGCTTCATCAGGTGCAGCACGGACCGCAGAGAATAGGGACCAGCCCGCCTTCACGCTACGGGGGCGGGCGCAACGCCTTGCACGAGAGCAGCCTGCGTTCGCGCGGACTCACGCAAAGCGTTTTATGTATTTGTTTTGGCAAGCGTCTTCACACAATCAGCGATTGCTTCCTTCCCGGTCATCATGCGCATTCCCCGATCCACCCGGCATCGGGTCGGGTGATATCGGCGCCGTCGCCGGTGCGGAGACGAAAGCGGGGCTGTTGCGCGGCCACGGCATGGATGGGGGCACGGCGCGCGACCTGCGGGCGGGCAAGTCCGCCGGCAGTTCTTCGCGGCGCAGTGCTGCAGCCGGAGAATCGCCCCATCAGGGACGAAAACAGGACCCGAACCCTAGCGAGTCGAAACGGGAGCGCTCTGCTTCGCAGATTGCACGGAGCCTCGCCCGACGCTGCCCGGCACCCGCGAGAAGCTGGGAATCATCGCCGCGAATAGTGTTGAAGCCGATGCCTTTTATTGAACAGTGGAGGGTTTTTACTTGCGAGTCTCAGGTCGGAGGCGGAAGAATTGCCGCCACGGCAGCACAAAAAACAGTGGAAGGTGGCAAGCCGTTCTGCATTTACTTCCACGGCGGCCGGATTCGTCAGCCGGGATACCGGCCGTATCTTTCCCTCCTCCGGCGCCAGGCCGGAAACCGCCCAAGGACTGCATGATGGACAGCGAACCCACACCTGCCCTTGCCAGACCGGACGAGTCCGCCGCCGCAGAGACCGAGGGGGCGGAACCTCCGGAGCCTCCATCCAGAATTCCGCCGCGCCTCTTCCCCGCCACGGTCAAGGAAAGAGAGCGCGTCGCGAGCTTCCCGCAATCCGAACGTTCGCGCGCCTTCCGCCGCCGCTTCTTCCCAACCGCCACCGCTGCCCTATGGAACGACTGGCGCTGGCAAGTGCGGCATCGCATCCGCGATCTCGCTGAGCTCGCGCGGATCATCCGCCTTTCGGCAGAGGAGCGGGCGGCGGTAACGCGGCACAGCGGGCCCCTTCCGATCGGGATCACGCCCTATTACGCGAGCCTTCTTTCCGAGACCGACCCCGAACAGCCCCTCCGCCGCACGCATATCCCGATCGAAGGCGAATATCTCACAAGTCCCGGCGAATCAGACGATCCACTTGGCGAGGATCATCACTCGCCAGTGCCGGGCCTCGTGCACCGCTACCCCGACCGCGTGCTGTTTCTGGCCACCGGATTCTGCAGCACTTACTGCCGCTATTGCACGAGAAGCCGCATGGTGGGCGGCGGCGAATATAGCTTCAACCTGCGCCAATGGGAGCAGGCGATTGCCTATATCGAGGCGCACGGCGAAATCCGCGACGTGCTGCTGTCGGGCGGCGACCCGCTAACGATCGCGACCGAGAAGCTCGAATGGCTGCTGGCGCGTCTGAGGGCCGTTCGTCATGTCGAATTCCTGCGTATCGGCACGAAAGTGCCGGTGGTATTGCCGCAACGAATCACGCGCGATCTCACGCGCATGCTCCGTCGCTATCATCCGCTCTGGATGAGCATCCACTTCACGCATCCGGACGAGCTGACCCCGGAAGTGGCGGAGAGCACGGCGCGACTCGCGGATGCCGGACTCCCGCTCGGCAGCCAGACGGTACTACTCAAGGGCATCAACGATTCGGTGCCGGTGATGCGCGCACTCATGCATGGGTTGCTCAAGCTGCGCGTGAAGCCGTACTACCTCTATCAGTGCGACCCGATCCGCGGCTCGGCGCATTTCCGCACCAGCGTGGCCAAGGGCCTCGAAATCATCGAGGGCTTGCGCGGACACACAACTGGCTACGCCGTCCCGCACTTCGTGATCGACGCGCCGGGGGGCGGGGGAAAGATCCCTCTGCTGCCCGACTATCTCCTCGGACGCGAGGAGGGCAGCATGGTGCTCCGCAATTACGAAGGCCAAATCTACCGTTATCCGGACATGTGAGGGCGAGGGGATGCGTATCGGCCTGACTTACGATCTGGCCGAGGACTGGGCAGCAGAGGGCCTCGATGCTGAGGGCCTCGCCGAGTTCGACACGCCGGAGACGATCGACGCCGTGGCCGATTTCCTGCACCAAAACGGCCATCGCGCGGTGCGCATCGGGCGGGCGCAGGCGCTGGTGCCGCTTCTTGCGGAAGGCGAACGCTGGGATCTCGTCTTCAATATCTGTGAAGGCGTGCGCGGCGCCGGGCGCGAGGCGCTGGTGCCGGCGGTGCTCGATGCCTATGCCATTCCCTATGTCTTCAGCGATCCGCTCGTGCTGGCGATCGCTTTGCACAAAGGTCACTTGAAGCGCCTCCTGCGCGACGCCGGACTGCCGACAGCACCCTTCGCCGTGCTCGATAGCCCCCCGGACCAGGTCGGCCTTCCCTTCCCTCTCTTCGTCAAGCCGATTGCGGAAGGCACCGGCAAGGGAATCGATGCGACAAGTCTCTGCCGTGACAAATGCGAGCTTGCATGCGCAGTCGCGCGGCTTACGGCGCGCTTCGGCCAGCAGGTGCTGGTGGAAACCTATCTGCCCGGGCGCGAATTCACGGTGGGCGTGCTCGGTAGCGGCGCCCACGCTCGCATCATCGGGGTGATGGAGATCATCTCCGATGCGACCTACGGCTTCGATACCAAGAAGCACTACCGCGACCATGTTTCGTACCGGCTGGTCAAGGACGAGGAGGCGATCATTGCCGGCAATGTCGCGCTCGCGGCCTGGCGCCTCCTCGGCGGCCGCGACGGCGGAAGGATCGACCTCAAGAGCGACACAGAGGGGCAGCCCATGCTGCTCGAGATCAACCCGCTCGCCGGATTGCACCCGATCGATTCCGATCTCGTCATCCTCGCCCGGCTTGCCGGCCACTCATATGAATGGCTGCTCGAACAGATCTTCGCCGCAGCCTGTGGACGCTTCGGGCTCGCCTGGCACGAGCGGCGCGAACGCTTCGCCGCCGATTGAAGCGCGGGTGGCAACGGAATTGCCTGCTTACAGGCCGAAGCGGCGACGGCGGCCTTGGTAGGAGCGGATGGCGCGCAAGAGGTCGATCTTGCGGAAGTCCGGCCAGTAGATGTCGGTGAAGTAGAACTCGCTATATGCACTTTGCCAGAGGAGAAAGCCTGAGAGCCGGATCTCGCCGCTGGTGCGAATGATGAGATCCGGGTCGGGAGCGTGCGGCATGTAGAGATATTGGCGCAAAGTCTCCGGCGTGATGCTGTCGATCAGTTCCTGCGGCGAGCGGTCGCTGGCGTGTTCGGACAGCAGAGCGCGCACCGCGTCGATGATTTCCTCGCGCCCGCCATAGCCGATCGCGATCGTCAGCAGCAGGTTGCCGTAGCGCCGGGTCGCGCGCTTGGCCTCGGCGATGGCCTCCAGGGTCTCGGGCGGCAGCAGGTCGAGCCGGCCGATCGCATCGACGCGCACCCGGCGGGCGTGAATGCGCGGATCGGTCGTGAGCAGGCGGAGCTTGGCTTCGACGGCAGCAAGGATGCCCGAGACCTGCTCGGGCGGGCGGGCGAGGTTGTCGGTCGAACAGACCCAAAGGGTGACGGCTGGGATCGCGAGATCACTGCACCAGTCGAGCACATCGTCAAGCTTGTCCGCCCCCGGCGTATAGAGTTGCCGAGGGTCGGTGATGCCGTTCTCACGGCCGTGCCGGCGGTTGCCATCGAGAATGATGCCCACATGCTGCGGCAGGGGCCCATGCGCGATCTCCGCCAGCAGGCGCCGCTCATAGAGCCGATAGAGCGGCCGGCGCAGGAAGTCCGTGAAAGCCATGGTCGGAACCGACACATGGCCCCGGAAAGGCATGGGAGGCAAGAGGCGGGACGGGGTTGAGCGAGGGTGGGGGATGGGCTGAAACTCGGCTTGTTGCCAGGAACGGAGGAGCTTCATGCCGGAAGGCCCAACCGATCCGAGGCAGGCAGACCAGGCGCATCTGCCTCTCGGCGATCTCTCCGTCCTCGATCTGACACTTGCCCGGGCCGGGCCGACCTGTGTGCGCCACCTCGCGGACTGGGGGGCGAAGGTGATCCGGGTCGAGCCGCCGACGAGCGGCGATGAAGACATTGCCGGGGACCGCGACGGGCCCGATTTTCAGAATCTCCATCGCAACAAGCGGTTGATTCAGCTCAATCTAAAATCACCAGAAGGTCACGCAGCCTTTATGCGCCTCGCGGCCCGCGCGGACGTAATCGTCGAGAATATGCGCGCCGCCGTGAAGCACCGGCTGAAGATCGCATACGAGGATGTGCAGGCGATCAACCCGCGCATCGTCTATGCGAGCATCAGCGGCTTCGGCCAGGACGGGCCCTACGCCAGCCGGGCCGGCGTGGATCAGATCGCGCAGGGGCTTGGCGGGCTGATGTCGATCACGGGCCTGCCGGGTCAGGGTCCGGTGCGCGTGGGGATCCCGATCGCCGATCTCACCGCCGGCAATCTCCTCGCCTATGGCGTGATGGTGGCGCTCTATGACCGCGAGCGCACCGGCGTCGGACGCTGGGTGCAGACGAGCCTGCTCGAGGCACAGATCTTCATGCTCGATTTCCAGGCGACGCGCTGGCTGATGGGCCATGAGGTGGCGGGGCAGGCGGGGAACGACCATCCGACCGGGATCCCGACCGGGGTCTTCCCGACCGTGGACGGGTTGATCAACATCGCCGCTTCCTCGGCCCGCCTCTGGGAGCGTTTCTGCGATGCGATCGAACGGCCCGAGTGGAAGGCGAAGGCGGAATGGAGCACCCAGAAGGGACGGAGCGCGGCACGCGCGGAGATCAATGCGGCGATTTCCGCGGTCACGCGTGAGAAGCCAACGGCACATTGGGTGGCGCTGTTCGAGGAGGCGGGCATTCCCTGCGGGCCGATCAACACGATCGACAAGGTTTTCGCCGACCCGCAGGTGCAGTACCTGAAGATCGCACGCCCCGTGACGCATCCACGGCTCGGCGAGATCGCGCTTGTGGGCTCGGCGATCACGCTTTCGGGCTACCCGAAGGACATCCGCACGCCCACGCCCGAGGCCGGCGAGCACACGGAAGCGGTGCTGAAGGAAGTGGGATACAGCGCGGCCGAGATTGCCGAGATGCGCGCGAAAGGAGCGATCTGAATGGAGTATGCCGGCGGGAAGATGCTGGCCGAGGTGAGCGAAGGCGTCGGAGTGGTGACGTTCAACCAGCCCGAGAAGCGCAACGCGATGTCGGTCGAGATGTGGCAGGGGCTGGAGGTGATCCTTGAGCGGTTCGCGGCCGATTCGTCCGTCCGGGCGGTGGTGCTGACGGGTGCCGGCGACAAGGCCTTCGTCTCCGGCGCGGATATCAGCCAGTTCGAGAAGAACCGCGCCAATGCGGATGCGCAGATGGAATACGACCGGCTGACCAGCGCCGGCAGGCGCAAGCTCGGGGCTTTTCCGAAACCGGTGATCGTGCGCATCCGCGGCTTTTGCCTGGGCGGCGGCCTTGGCATCGCAATGCAGGCGGATCTGCGCATCGCGTCCGCGGATTCCCAGTTCGGGATCCCGGCCGCGCGACTCGGCATCGCCTATGGATTCGAGATGGTGCGCGCCCTGGTTTCCCTGGTCGGGCCGGCACATGCGCGAATGATCCTCTATACTGGCGGGCGGATCGACGCGGCCGAGGCGCTGCGCATCGGGCTCGTCAATCGAGTGGTTGCCCCTGAGATGCTCGAGCGCGAGGTGTCGGCGCTCGCCCGCCAGATTGCCGAGAACGCGCCGCTTTCCCTTGCCGCTTCGAAGCTCGCGGTGGCCGCCTCGTTGCAGGACCCGGCCGATCGCGATCTCGAACGATTGCGGCGCGCCTCGCAGGCCTGTTTCGACAGCGCCGATTATCGCGAAGGACGCACCGCGTTCATGGAGAAACGCCGGCCCCAGTTCATCGGCCAATAGACCGCGATGGCCGAGGAGGAGTGGCTGCCTCCGAGGCGCCGGCGGCTCGCGCTTGCAACCGTCTTCATGGCGATCTCGATGGCCGTGCTCGATGGCGCGATTGCCAATGTCGCGCTGCCGACGATCGCGCGAGATGTGCATGCGAGCCCCGCAGCCTCGATTTGGGTGGTGAACGCCTATCAGCTCGCGGTCACGGTCTCGCTTCTTCCGCTTGCCTCGTTGGGCGAGATCTACGGCTATCGGCGTGTCTATCAGGCCGGGCTTTTTCTCTTCACCCTCGCCTCCCTCCTCTGCGCGCTTTCGACCTCTCTGCCCGAGCTCGCGGTCGTGCGCGTGGTGCAGGGGTTCGGGGCATCCGGCATCATGAGCGTGAATGCCGCGCTGGTGCGCTTCATCATGCCGCGCAACCTGCTCGGCCGCGGCATCGGCATGAATGCGCTGGTGGTGGCAGTGGCCTCGGCGGTGGGACCGACGGTCGCCTCGGCGATCCTCTCGGTGGCCGCCTGGCCCTGGCTGTTCGCGATCAATGTGCCGATCGGGATCGTCGCCCAATTGGTCGCGCTTGGCTCGCTGCCGGTGACACCGCGTTCCCCCCACCGCTTCGAGTGGGCGGACGCCGGGCTCAGCGCGGTCATGTTCGGTCTCGTGATCGTGGCGATCGACGGCATCGGTCATGCCGAGGGATGGAGTGTGCCGGCGGTCGCGTTCGCGGGCTCGGCGCTCGCCGCGGTGCTGCTGGTGCGGCGCACGCTCGGCCAGCCGGCGCCGATGCTGCCGCTCGATCTCTTCCGCCGGCCGATCTTCGCGCTCTCTGCGGCCACCGCGATCTGCTCCTTCGCGGCGCAAGGCCTTGCTTATGTGTCCCTGCCCTTCTATTTCCAGGATGTGCTCGGCCGTTCGGAAGTGGCCACGGGCTTGCTGATGACGCCGTGGCCGCTCACCGTCGCGATCGCCGCGCCGATCGCGGGCAGGCTCGCCGACCGTTATCCTGCCGGCGTCCTCGGCGGAATTGGCCTCGCCGTGCTGGGGGCGGGTCTGCTGCTGGTGGCGCTGATGCCCGCGCATCCCGCCAATTTCGACATCATTTGGCGAATGACGCTGTGCGGAGCCGGATTCGGCTTCTTCCAGTCGCCGAACGGCAAGGCCCTGATCGAGAGCGCGCCGCGCGAACGCACCGGCGGGGCGAGCGGCATCATGTCCACCTCGCGGCTGCTCGGCCAGACAACAGGCGCGGCGCTGGTGGCACTTGCCTTCAGCCTCGCGGGCGCGGCCGGAACGACGACGGCGATCGTCGTGGCGGCGTCCTTCTCGGCAATGGCCAGCATCGTCAGCATCTTGCGCCTGATGAACACCGCGCCACCGGCCGGCGCCGGAGAAATGGCTTTGCCCGGACCTCGTCGGAAACGGCGTTAGAGCGTGATGACCGGAGGTGAAAACACCGGAGGTCTGAATCGCGCGGGAACGCAAAGACCAAGAGCGGGAGGGGTGAGCGAGAGCGAACGCATCCCCCCTTAGATCATTCCCAGGACCGCCTCCGCGGCGGCCTCCGACGGAGTTCCGGCAGGTGGCGCGAGGCTCGCCAGGATGGGGCCGAAGGCGGCGCGTTGCGCTGCCGCTTCACGCGGATCGCAGAAAAGTGCGCTGAGCGCCCCTGTGAGAAGCTCGGGCGTGCAGCGCTCCTGGAGAAGTTCCGGAACCACTTCGCGGCCGGCGAGCAGATTGACAAGCGAGGCGTGGGGAACTTTCACCAGCCGGTGGGCGATGAAGCCCGTTATCGGATTGAGACGATAGGCGATCACCATCGGCACGCCGGCAAGCGCCAGCTCAAGCGCAGAGGTGCCGGACTTGCAGAGCGCGGCGGAAGCGGCGGCATAGGCGTCGGGCTTGGCGTCATCCGTCTCGAGAATGATTGGCCGGACCGGCCAGTCCGCCAGCGCTTGTCCGAGCATCGGGCGAACCGCCGGCGTGGCCGGCACCGCCACGCCGAGGTTGGGATGGGCAGCGATAAGCTCGGTAAGCGTGGCGCCGAAAATGCCGGCATGCCGCGCGACCTCGCCGGGCCGGCTCCCCGGCAGCACGAGCAGAAGAGGAGCCCCGGAGGGAAGCCCGTGCGTAGCACGGAAACGCCCGGCATCGCCGCCGTCCAGGCCCGATTCGAGGACGGGATGGCCGACGAAAGTTGCGGCAAGGCCGTGGCGGGCGAAAAATGCCGGCTCGAAGGGCAAGAGGCAAAGCAGCCGCTCCCAGAGCCCCGGGAAACGGCGGACCCTTCCCTCACGCCAGGCCCAGACTTGCGGCGCGACGTAATGGGCGCGCGGCACGCCGAGCGGACGGATCTCCCTGAGCAGGCGGAGCGCGAAACCCGGGCTGTCGATCGTCACCACCGCCGCCGGGCGACGCGCGGCAATATCGGCGGCAGCCTGCCTGAGCCGCCCACGCAGATGGACAAGGCGCGGCAAGACCTCGACCAGTCCCATAAGCGAGAGTTCCTCGAAGGGGAAAAGACTCTCGAGGCCTCGCGCGCCCATCCGTGGGCCGCCGACCCCGGCGAAGGCGATTTCCGGCACGCGCTGCGCCAGCGCATCCATGAGCCTTGCACCAAGGAGATCGCCGCTTGCCTCGCCGGCAAGCAGCCAAATCAGGGTCATCTCAGGCCGAACGCTCGTGGCGTGCGTCTCTCGGGGTGTCCGGCTCCTCCTCCGGCACACGCATTGCCTCGGCCTCGCTCCTCAAGCGATGGAAGCTGCGGCGACTGAAGGGCAGCATCCCAAGATAGACGAGCACCAGGATCGCGAGGGCCCCCCACGCATCGGCAACCAGAAGGGCCGCGAAGGCGGCGGTTCCGACCATCAACGGCAGCACATATTCCGCCGGAACCTTGAAATTCTTGAAGCTCCAGACCGGCAACGTGGAGACCAGCAGGCTTGCGGTGCCGATCAGCACGAACGCATCGAAGAGGGGGAAGCGGGCAGCGTCCACGAGCCACTGCCAGCCGAGCGATTGCGCCTCGAGCCCGACGAAGAGAGGAAAGAGCGCAAGTCCGGCGCCGGCCGGAGCCGGGACGCCGGTGAAGAAATTGTAGGCATAGGCCGGAGCCGGCCCCGCATCGAGCGAGGCATTGAAGCGTGCCAGGCGCAGGGCCATGCAGATCGCGAAAAGGAGCGGCGGCACGAAGCCGAAGCCGCGCCAGAAGGAGAGCGACCAGAGATAGATCGTGAAGGCGGGAACCACGCCGAAGCAGAGGAAATCGGTCAGGCTGTCAAACTCGGCCCCAAAGCGTGTCGTCGCCTTGAGCAGGCGGGCCAGCCGACCGTCCAGACCGTCGATCCCGCCGGCGAGAACGATCGCCACTGCCGCCCACCCATAATGCCCTTCGATCGCGAAGCGCAGGCCGGTAAGCCCAGCGCAGAGGCCGAGCATCGTCATGATGTTCGGCACCACCCGGTTGAAGGAAGGACCCTTGAAGCGTGGGCGGGTGCGCGGACGCAGGCGGCCCGAGAGACGCCGGATCGGCGAGACCCGGCTGGGATCGGGCCGGGAAGGCCCGTGGGAAGGCCCGTGGGAACCTCCGAAACCGTTCATCGACCGGCGCTCACAACAGCGCGGCCGGGCCGAGGCGGGCAACGACCGTCTCGCCGCCGATCATGGTCTGCCCTTCCGTTACCAGAGGCTCGACCCCTTCGGGCAGATAAAGATCGGTGCGGCTGCCAAAGCGGATGATGCCGAAGCGCTCGCCGGTGGTGACGGCATCGCCCTCGCGCGCATTGCAGACGATGCGCCGCGCGATCATCCCCGCGATCTGCACAACCGCGATCTCCCGCCCGTCCGGCAGGCGGATCGCGAGCGCATTGCGCTCATTGCGGTCGCCCGCCTCAGGATCGGCAGCATTGTGGAATCCGCCGTGCCGATAAGCGATCCGCGTGATCGTGCCATGAGCGGGAATCCGGTTCACATGGACATCGAGGATCGAAAGGAAGATTGCGACCCGCCAGCGGGGCGCGGCGCCGAGGCCAAGTTCCGGGGGCGGCGCGGCCGGAGCGACCTCAAGGACATGACCATCGGCCGGCGCGAGCAGGATATCCGGCCCTGGCGGCGCCACGCGCTCCGGGTCGCGAAAGAAATAGAGGCAGAGCAGAATGAAAAGGAAGGCGAGCCAGGCCAGCCAATGGCCGACCAGCAGGCCGAGCAGGAAGAGAACCGCACCGATGATCAGGAACGGGCGCGCGGCGGGATGCGGCGGAGGGAAGTGCAACGTGTCGGCAATGGCCATCGGGCGCGGTTATGGGAGTTCACTATCGATGCGGCAAGGCTCGCCTATTGTGCCCCGGTTTTGCATCTGCGCTTCGGCTCGGGTTCACTCAGCCGTGACCGCTCGTTGCGGACGGCTGAGCGGGGAGAACGAAGATCTGGCCGGGATAGATCAGTTTTGGATCGCGGATCTGATCCCGGTTGGCCTGAAAAACCAGTGTATAGCGCAAGCCGCTTCCATAGGCGTGCTCGGCGATCACCCAGAGGCAATCTCCGGGCCGGACCATCACCGCCCGAGCGGCGGTCGTCAGCGGCCCCTCCGGCCGGTCGAACGGCACAACCACGCGGGCCAGGACCGTGCCGGCGGGCGAGAGCTGGTCGACGCGGATCTCATGCTGGCCTGGAAGAACTTTCTCGCCTGTCCTAAGCGACCAATGGCCGGAGCCGTCGGCATGCGCGTCCCCGAGGGGGTGATTGTCGATATAGATCCGCACATTGGCATCAGGCGGAGCGCGGCCGGTCAGCAGCACCGTCGCGTGCTGCCCGTATTGCAGAAGGTCGAGGGCGATCGGAGAGGCAGAGCCCGCCGGAGGTGGCGCTTGCAGCAGCTTTGGCGCCCCCGCAGGCCCGCTCAGCAAGGCAACTGGAGGAGCCTCGCCCGGATGCTCGGCAACGGCCACCGTCACCTGGTCTGGACCGGCGAGACTCTTTCCGTCCGGAAGCTGGGCGGAGAGGGTGAGCGTGCCCACACCCGCAGGCAGGGGCACGCTCGGCACGAGGACCCATTGGCCTTCATCATCGCTCGTCGCCGTGCCAACCACCCGTTTGCCCAAACTGACCGTCACTTGCGAGCCGGCAGGGGCCTGGCCTGCGATCACGGCGTTGCCTTGGCGATCGACGCGGACGACATCAAAGCTTGGTGCCGCCGGAGCGGCGGGCACTGGCGTGGGCAGGTGAGCGGCGGGCGGTGAGGGGGAGGTCACGGCGAGCTTGGGTGGGACGGGCGGAGCGGGTGGCGTCAGAAGCCCTTCCCATCGGACCACCGCCCCGGCCACGGCGAGACCCACCAGCGTTCCCGCCGCGATCAGGAAAGGCCGCCAGCTCGGACGCCGGGCCAGGTGAGTCTGACCCTCTACCATGTTCTGAATCCTAACTCTATCCGTTTGCAGCCGCAACAATCGTCGCTCCTGATTATGATTCCGTGATGCCCTCGCGCGGAGCCGCGCTTTACCCGGCTTCGCGCCATGCCCGATGATGCACGGCATGAAGCGGCCGCAAGTCTTGCCCCCCGGATCTTCCTTGAACCAAGCCGCCGCGGGGACCAGGCGGATGGCTGTGTGGGATCTGCCGACACGCCTTTTCCATTGGGCGGTGGTGGTCCTTGTCATCGCACTCTATGTGAGCCAACGCGTCAACTGGATGGACCTCCATGTGGCGGCGGGCATCATATTGCTCGCGCTTCTGATCTTTCGGGTTCTGTGGGGGTTTTTCGGCGCTGAGACCGCGCGGTTTCGCCGCTTCGCTTCCTCACCGGCAAACGCGCTCCGGCATCTTCTCCACTTCGCCCGGCGCGAGCCGGACCGAACGGTCGGGCACAATCCTGCCGGCGCCTGGATGGTTTTCCTGCTGCTTGGCCTGCTGTTCGGGGAAACCCTTTCCGGGCTCTACACCAACAATGATGTCGCGAATGAGGGCCCCTTCACCGAGATCGTTTCCGCCGGGCTCGCCAATTTCATCTCCGACCTGCACACGATTCTGTGGGACGCGCTGCTTATCGCGATCGCGCTCCATCTGCTGGCGATCTTCACTTATGCCGTCTTCAAACGCCAGAATCTTGTCGGTCCGATGCTGACGGGCACCAAGCGTCTGCCCCGGGACGTGCCGGCGCCCCGTTTCACGAGCCTGATACTGGCATTCCTGCTCGCCCTCTGTTCGGCAGGTGCGGCTCTCCTGATGGCGAGTTTTCTCTAGTGTCCGGCCCTCTTCGTTCGTCGCATTTCGCGACAGACGGAGAGGATGAGCGGACCACTGAAAATAAAGAGCGAGTGTCGCGATTCCGTCCATATTCCCATGCGGCGTACTTCGGGATCGGGACACGAGAGCGGGATGCCTGAAGTGACATCACCGCGGATCTGAATTCGGGATACAACAATGAGCGAAAGTGCAATGCGTGAACGCAAGTGATCTCGTCTTGGGCGGAAGCGTGACGGGTTCAGATGATTGCTATATCGTTTCGTTCCTTCGGCCCGTTTTCGTGATTTCCTCTAGGGTCTCGGCGGATCGCTCCATGCCGGAGTCCTCGCGAACCCAATCGGGCCCAGCCAGCAAGTTGGCGGGACATCCCTATTCCACCAGAAGCCATATTGATCGAGTGAGCTTGCCGACAGCCCTGGTTCGCACAATGGACCGCCCCCTAAAGGGCAGCACCGCCAGCGACATGATCGCGCGCGCCAAAAGACCCATAGGATTGGCAAACTGCCTGTATCGGGTGCTCGACTCCGTGCCGAGTACTCGAGAGGCCGCGCGTTGTGCAGCCGCGTCGGATGCGGCTATCAGCAGGCCACGGTGATGCTGCGATACGTCGGAAGGGACACGGAATCGATCCTCTCAGCGATGAGAGGTGCTCACCAACGGAGAAGAACGCGCTTCAGATCACTCCAAGCAAGGCAAGAATCAGGAGCACGATCAGGAGAAATCCGAGCCCGCCCGAAGGATAGTAACCCCAGGCAGCACTGTAGGGCCATGCCGGCAAAGCGCCAACCAAGAGAAGAATGAGGATAATGATAAGGATAAGACGCAATGGTCGCTTCCTCCGCCAGGAAATCCTTTGAAAGAGTGGTGGTGGTTTGCGGCAGGATTCGGCTGATTCCAGGAAGATTTCGCGCTTAGAATATGATAGTTCCTGACCGTTGCATGCCCGATCCATATGGTTTGCCAGAACCGCTTCACTGCCCGCGGCAGCGATACCGGCCCAAACCCGAGACCCTGGCCTGCAGGGCTTCCACGCTTGCCGGACTTTCATTGACTCTATTACCCAAGAGCGGAGAAGCCTTATGCTGTGAACGGAGCACTTGAAGAAATACGATGCTATCGAGTCAGGAAAAATATGCGCTGCGCGCCCGCGTCTATCTCGCAGAGCAACATGAATCCAAGGAACAGACCCTGATTTTCTGAGATCGCAGCGGCGGAGGATCTTCCGTACAAGTTTCTCGAAGCGACCTGCGTTGAATTGCGTGACAACGGAGGCCTGGAAAGCCGCTGCGGCCGCTATCGGCTGATGCGCAAGCCAGGGAAAATTGCTGCAAGCAAGTTCGTCCGGATCGTGAACGGGCGGCTGGCTCTGGCGCCCTGCGCCGGCAAGACACAATTCGGACCTTGCCCAGACCGCCCGGACATCAAGATCTGCCCACTCTCGCGGATGCTGCGCAAGGCACCCGATGCGATTGCCGGGGCCCTCGATGGCCATTCCCTCGCGATGCTTGCGCGCTGCAATCGGAAAAGCGCGATACGCACTGCCGAGGCCGCCTCAATCTCATTGAGGCCTTGGCCGAAGCCAAGCCGGAATCTTGTTGACCACGAAGGATGCCTCGTAGGCATATTTCCTATCTGATAAGTAGATCATTCGGATGGCTCGCGACGTCAATACTCCACAGGGGCCAGGACGAAAGAAGAATGAGCCGGGCTTTGCTTCCGCAATGGGGGTCCTGAGAGACTGTTTGAGAATGCGACTGTGGTGGTCGTCCGACGCGTCTTTCTGCGCTTCCGGTGCTCACGGCTGGTTGGTTTGGCGATCAATTTCATGGCTTTGGCGGATTGCCTCCGCCAGAAGCCATATTGATCTTTCTAAGGCCGCTCCGCTCCGGTTCTCGAAAGCCGCGCCGGCCGGCGCCTGCGGCGCCCCCAACTTGGAACGAACCGACTCACCACAGCGCATTCTCAAACAGTCTCTGAGATCTGCGACACAGGATCATCTTGAGCTTCATCGTGTCGGCGAGCGATTCCAAATCAGCTGAGGGTCTTTCCAGGCGCCGGACGGTATCGATCTTTCCGTCGAGGCCATGAATTTCTTACGCCGGCCGGTGGCAGCGGAAGCAGGGAATTGGCCCTGCTTCGCCTGGCCGCACGCGGAGCTGGAGCGCGAGTGCGAGGGGATATGCTGCAGGATGACAAGAAGGTGCAAGGTCCGGCACTCGATCGCGGCTTGGTGTTCCGGGAGCCGCGGCTCTTCCCGTGGCTGACATTTGCGGAGAACATGGCCCTGGAGACATCCTCCCTCGGCAGAAGCAAAAGAAAGCAAGCCGTTGCCGAGCGCTTCACGCAGGTGGCACTGGCCGGTCGGAAGCGGCCGAGAGACTCATCCACCGTTTCGGATCTGCCTTCGAGAAACCGCATTCCGACATCCGTACGCGTGGCATTGATTGCCGCCGTGGCCAGTGTCGCTGGTTCCGGGGCGATGCCAATGACCTCATCGTAAGCGCTGTTTTGCCACCCTTTGAATTTCGGCGAGGTCAGGCGGGTACGTCCGGCGTCAAGCGCCACGGCATGAGCTCGTCGATGCGTCCCTGAGGCCAACCATTGACGAGACGGGTGAGGAGCTTGGTGAGGTAGGC
>DATJLS010000074.1:0-8251 GCA_035509315.1 Acetobacteraceae bacterium
GCTTGCGATTGGTACGATGCGCATGCTGGCGGTGGATGCGGTTCAGAGGGCGAAGTCTGGTCATCCGGGCACGCCGTTGGATGCGGCGCCGGTGGCGTATACGCTGTGGCAGCGTTTTCTGCGTTATGATCCGGCGGATCCGGAGTGGCTGGACCGGGATCGGTTTGTGCTTTCGGTTGGCCATGCGTCGATGCTGCTTTATGGGCTGCTCCATCTTGCGGGGGTGAGGGCGCGGGATGGCGAGCCGGCGGTGACGCTTGCCGATATCGAGACGTTTCGTCAGGCGGGCAGCCATTGTCCCGGCCATCCTGAGCATGGGATGACGGCGGGGGTCGAGACGACGACGGGGCCGCTTGGCCAGGGGGCTTCGACGAGTGTGGGCATGGCGCTGGCCGGGCGGTGGCTTGCGGCGACCTACAATCGTCCGGACTTTCCGATTTTCCGTCATCGTGTTTATGCGCTCTGCGGCGATGGCGACATGATGGAGGGTGTGACGAGCGAGGCGGCCTCGCTTGCGGGGCACCAGCGTCTTGCCAATCTTTGCTGGATCTATGACAGCAACCGGGTGACGATCGAGGGCCATACGGACCTTGCCTTCACCGAGGATGTTGCGGCGCGTTTTCTCGCTTATGGCTGGAACGTCACGCGGGTGAGCGGTGCCAACGATCTCGAGCAGATCGCGCGTGCCCTGTCGGCGGCCGGGGCGGTCACCGACCGGCCGACGCTGATCATCGTGCAGAGCCATATCGGCTATGGCTCGCCGCACAAGCAGGATAGTCCGGAGGCGCATGGGGAGCCGCTTGGCGAGGAGGAGGTTCGGCTCACCAAGGAATTTTTCGGCTTTGATCCGGATGCCTTCTTCGTCGTGCCCGAGGGGGTGCGCGAGCATTTTGCCGGTGGCATCGGCGCGCGGGGGGCGGCGCTGCGCAGCGAATGGGAGGGGCTGTTCGCCCGCTATCGCGTGGCCTATCCGGCGCTTGCCGGTCAGCTCGAGCATATTCGTGCCCGGACGCTGCCGGACGGCTGGGAGGCCGCGCTGCCGAGCTTCGCGGCCGACCCCAAGGGGATGGCCACGCGCGATGCCTCGGGCAAGGTGCTGAATGCGATCGGGCCCCGGATTCCCTGGCTTCTGGGCGGCGCGGCGGATCTTGCGCCGAGCACCAAGACGCGGCTTCTGTTCGATGGCGCGGGGGATATGCAGCCGGGCGATCCGCGGGCGGGCGGGGCGCGGGGGGATCCTTCCGGGCGGAACATGCATTTCGGCGTTCGCGAGCATGCGATGTGCGCGATCGTCAACGGCCTGGTGCTGAGCGGGTTGCGCGCTTTCGGCTCGGGCTTCCTGATCTTCACCGATTACGCGCGGGGGGCGATCCGGCTTTCCTCGCTGATGAACTTGCCGGTGATGCATGTCTGGACGCATGATTCGATCAGTGTCGGCGAGGATGGGCCGACCCATGAGCCGATCGAGCAGCTGGTTTCGCTGCGCGCGATCCCGGGCATGGTCGTGATCCGGCCGGCGGATGCGAACGAGATGGCCGAGGCCTATCGCACCGTGCTCGGCTTCAAGGATCGGCCGGCCGCGATCGTCTGCTCGCGGCAGGCTTTGCCGATCGTCGATCGGGCGGAATGCGCGGCGGCGAGCGGGCTTGCCCGCGGCGCCTATGTGCTGCTCGACGCGCCCGGCGCGCGCCCGGATGTGATCCTGATCGCGAGCGGCAGCGAGGTTTCGCTCTGTGTTGCCGCGCGCAAGCTGCTCGCGGACGAGAAGATCGCCGCGCGCGTTGTTTCCATGCCGTCCTGGGAGCTGTTCGAGGCGCAGGACCAAGCCTACCGTGACAGCGTGCTGCCCCCGCGCCTGACCGCGCGGGTGACGGTGGAGGAAGGTGCCACCATCGGCTGGGACCGCTATGCGGGGCCGGCGGGGATCACGCTCGGCATGCACACGTTCGGCCTCTCGGCGCCGATCAAGGTGGTGGCGGAGCATTTCGGCTTCACCCCCGAGCGGGTGGCGGAAGCGGCGAAGGAAGCGATCGCGCGCCGCGGATGAGAGGCCTGCGAACGGCGAAGGAGGAGGGACGATGCAACTCGGCATGATCGGGCTCGGCCGGATGGGCGCCAACATGGTCGAGCGCCTGATCGGCGCGGGCCACGGGCTCGTCGTCTATGACGCGAACGAGTCCGCCGTGAAAACCTTGGTCGCGAAAGGCGCGAAGGGCAGCAGCGATCTCGCGGCGTTCGTCCGTCTTCTCGAGGCGCCGCGGGCGGTGTGGCTGATGGTGCCGGCCGGCGCGGTGGAAGGGGTGCTCGCTCAGCTCACGCCGCTGCTGGCGAAGGGTGATATCGTGATCGACGGCGGCAATTCCTATTACCACGACGACATTCGCCGCGCGAAGATGTTGCAGGCGAAGGGCCTGCATTATGTCGATGTCGGGGTGAGCGGCGGCGTCTGGGGGCGCGAGCGCGGCTATTGCCTGATGATCGGCGGGGAGAGGGAGATCGTCGGCAGGCTCGATCCCCTCTTCAAGGTGCTGGCGCCGGGCGTGGGGGCGGCTTCGCGCACGCAAGGCGCGTCCGGCGAGCCCACGACAGCCGAGCAGGGCTATCTTCATTGCGGGCCGAACGGCGCCGGCCACTTCGTCAAGATGGTGCATAACGGCATCGAATATGGCGTGATGGCGGCGTATGCCGAGGGGCTCAACGTGCTCCACCATGCCGATATCGGCACCCGCCAGGACGAGACGGATGCCGAGACCACGCCGCTGCGCGATCCCGATCTCTACAAATACAAGATCGATATTCCGGCGGTCGCGGAGCTCTGGCGGCGCGGCAGCGTGATTGGCTCGTGGCTGCTCGATCTCACGGCGACGGCCCTGCGCAACAGCCCCGATCTCGCTTCTTTCAGCGGCCGGGTCTCGGATTCCGGAGAGGGGCGGTGGACGCTGCAGGCGGCGATCGATGAAGGCGTGCCAGCCCCGGTGATCAGCGCGGCCCTTTATGCCCGCTTCAGCTCGCGCGGGGAGGATGCGTTCGCCGACAAGCTGCTCTCGGCCATGCGCTTCGAGTTCGGCGGCCACCTGGAGAAGCCCTGGGGCCAGCGCCATGACTGAGGGGCCGCACCACGAGGTCCCCTCGGATGCGATCGTCTTCTTCGGCGCCACCGGCGATCTCGCCCGCAAGCAGATCTTTCCCGCGCTCTATCGGCTTGTGGCGGAGCAGGATCTCTCGGTGCCGATCATCGGGGTGGCGAAGCAGGGCTGGACGGTCGAGCAATTGCGGGGGCGGGCGGAGGAGAGCCTCAAGGAGCACGGCATCAAGCCGGAGGGCGACGCGGCCACCCGCCTGATGCAGCTGCTGCGCTATGTCGATGGCGATTATGCCGATCCGGCGACCTTCGCAGCGCTGCGCCACGCGCTCGATCCCGCGCGGCGGCCGCTTCATTATCTTGCCGTTCCGCCGAGCCTTTTTGCGACGGTCGCGAGCGGGCTCGCCAAATCGCATTGCGCGGACGGCGCGCGGCTGGTGATCGAGAAGCCGTTCGGCCACGACCGCACTTCGGCCCGCGCGCTGGATGCCGTTCTGCGCCGCTATTTCGCGGAGGAGAACATCTTCCGGATCGACCATTATCTCGGCAAGGAGCCGGTTCAGAACATCCTCTACAGCCGCTTCGCCAATCCGGTCTTCGAGCCGATCTGGAACCGGGACTATGTCCAGAGCATCCAGATCACGATGGCGGAGGATTTCGGGGTCGAGGATCGCGGGCGGTTCTATGACGAGACCGGCGCCATCCGCGACGTGCTGCAGAACCATCTGCTGCAGGTGCTTGCGGTTTTGACGATGGACCCGCCGACGGGCGAGGAGAACGATGCGGAGCGGGACCAGCGGGCGAACCTCCTGAAGGCGGTGCGGCCGCTCGATCCGGCGCATGTCGTGCGCGGGCAGTATGACGGCTATCACAGCGTGCCGGGGGTGCGGGCGGGATCGACGGTGGAGACCTTCGTCGCGGTCAGGCTCGAGATCGAAAGCTGGCGCTGGGCGGGGGTGCCCGTCTATATCCGCGCCGGCAAGCGGCTGCCGGTCACCGCCTCGGAGGTTCTGGTGGTCTTCAAGCGCCCGCCGCGCGAAACCTTCGGCGAGATCGTTCCGGTCTTCTCGGGGCATGTGCGGTTCACCCTGAGCCCCGATGTCTCGGTCGGGCTCGGCGTGCGGGTGAAGGTGCCGGGCGAGCGGATGATCGGCCGCGACACGGAGCTGATCCTGACCCGCCAGCCGGGGGAGGACCGGCCGCCCTATCAGCGGCTGCTTGGGGACGCGATGCGGGGGGTGGGCGAGCTCTTCACCCGGAGCGACCTCGTGGACGCGCAATGGCGGATCGTCGATCCGGTTCTCGACAATGTCTGCCCCCTCTACCGCTATGCGGGCGGGAGCTGGGGGCCGGCGGAGGCGGCCCAGATGATCGGCCGCAACGGGCCGTGGCAGGATCCGAACCTGGGAGGGCACGGGTGATGCCCGGCATGCGCGAGATCGTCTTCCTCTTCGATGTGGACAACACGCTGCTCGACAACGATCATGTGCAGCAGGATCTCGGCCGCTATCTGGAGACGGAGCACGGGCCACGCGCGCGCGATCGCTACTGGGCGATCTTCGAGCAGCTGCGCGGCGAGCTCGGCTATGCCGATTATCTCGGCGCGCTCGAGCGGTATCGGGGCGAGGACCTGCACGATCCGCGCATTCTCCGGATGGCCAACTGGCTGGTCGATTATCCGTTCGCCGAGCGGCTCTATCCCGGCGCGCTCGAAGCCGTTTCCCATGTCGCAAGCTGGGGCGAGACGGTCATCCTCTCCGACGGCGACGCCGTCTTCCAGCCGCGCAAGGTGCAGCGCGCGGGGCTCTGGAACGCCTTCGAGGACCGGGTGCTGATCTATATCCACAAGGAGCAGGAGCTCGACGATGTCGCGCGGCTCTATCCCGCGAAGCGCTACGTGCTGATCGACGACAAGCTGCGCATCCTCGCCGCGGTGAAGAAGGCCTGGGGCGAGCGGGTGACCACCGTCTTTCCGCGCCAGGGACATTACGCGCTCGATCAAGCGGAGATCGCGAAATATCCGCCCGCCGACATCACCATCGAAGCGATCGGCGAGCTGCCGCGGCTCGATCTTTCCCATTTCACGGCTCCACGCGAGGAGGCAACACCATGAAGCCGACCGCCAGACTGAGCGATGCCGGGCAGAGCCTCTGGCTCGACGACATCACGCGCGAGCTGCTCGATGACGGCACGCTGGCGCGCTACGTCGCCGAGCTTTCGGTCACGGGCCTGACCTCGAACCCCTCGATCTTCGACCACGCCATCGCCCACAGCGAGAAGTATGACGGCGAGATCCGCCGGATGACGGCGCGCGGCTATGCGAGCGAGGCCCTCTTTTTCGAGCTGGCGCTCGAGGATCTCAGCCGGGCCGCCGAGCTCTTCATGCCCATCCACGTCGCCACGGCGGGCGCCGATGGCTGGGTCTCGCTCGAGGTTTCGCCGCTGCTCGCCTACGAGACCGAGGAGACCACCGCCGAGGCGATCCGTCTCTCGCGGCGCGCCAACCGGAGCAACCTCTTCGTCAAGATCCCCGGCACGGCCGAGGGGCTGCCGGCGATCGAGGCGGCGATCTTCGCCGGGGTTCCGGTGAACGTGACGCTGCTTTTCTCGCCCGAGCAGTATGCGGCGGCGGCGGATGCATACATGAAGGGGCTGGAGCGGCGCATCGCCGCCGGGCTCGCGCCCGATGTGCGCTCGGTCGCCTCCGTCTTCATCAGCCGCTGGGACCGCGCGGTGGCGGGGAAGGTGCCGGAGGCGCTGCGCAATCGGTTGGGTGTCGCGGTCGGCAAGCTCGCCTACAAATCCTACCGGGACGTGCTCGACTCCGATCGCTGGCAGCGGCTTGCCAATCGCGGCGCCGCGGCGCAGCGGCTGCTCTTCGCCTCCACGAGCGTGAAGGACGACAAGGCGCCGGATACACTCTATGTGCAGGGCCTGGCGGCGCCGAACACGGTCGATACGATGCCGCAAGCGACGCTCGCCGCCTTCGCCGATCACGGCAAGGTCGATGGCGTGCTGCCCCGCGACGGGGGGGATGCGGCCAAGGTGCTGGAGCAGCATCGCGCCGCCGGCATCGATGTGGCCGCCCTCGCCGCCCGACTGCAAACCGAAGGGGCGCAGGCCTTCGTCGAGTCCTGGAAGGACCTGCTCAAGGCGATCGACACCAAGAGCCGGGCATTGAATTGACGGGGTGCTGAAAACCGAAGGCCAGGGGCTCTGCCCCTGCACCCCGCTGGGGCCTTGAGGCCCCAGACCCCCACTCGCGCTGCGCGAATGGATTGCAAAGGCTCCGCCTTTGCCGGGGTGCAGGGGCAGAGCCCCTGCTGGGGCGAAGCCCTGAAGTCTATTAGAATTTCTTAACTTCCTACTGAGGGAGGGATTCTTCGATGGCGGGCAAGCGGCCGACCGACACAGCCGCCTGGGCGGCGCTCACCGCCCATCACGCGGCGATCAAGGATCGCCATCTGCGGCAGCTTTTTGCCGAGGATCCCAAGCGGGCGGAGACATTTTCCGCCGAGGGCGCAGGGATTTTTCTCGATTACTCGAAGAACCGCATCACCGCGGAGACGGTGCGCCTGCTGCTCGATCTCGCGCGCGAGCGGGACGTGACGGGACGGCGGGATGCGATGTTCCGCGGCGAGAAGATCAACGCAACCGAGCGGCGCGCGGTGCTGCATGTGGCGCTGCGCGCGCCGCGCGGAACGCGGATCGACGTGGACGGAAAGGATGTCGTGCCGGAGGTGCATGCGGTGCTCGACCGCATGGCGTCCTTCGCGCGCGAGATCCGCAGCGGAAGCTGGAAGGGCCATAGCGGCAAGCGCATCCGCAACGTCATCAATATCGGGATCGGCGGGTCCTATCTCGGGCCGGAGATGGCGTGCCTGGCGCTCCGGGAATTCACCGACAAGGCGATGGATTTCCGTTTCGTCTCCAATGTCGACGGGGCGAACTTCACGGCGGCGACGGACGGGCTCGACCCGGCCGAGACGCTCTTCATCATCTCCTCGAAAACCTTCACCACGCTCGAGACGATGACCAACGCCGCGACCGCGAGGCGCTGGATCGTCGAGGGGCTCGGCACCGAGACGGCGGTCGCGAAACATTGCGTCGCGGTCTCGACCAACGCCGAAGCGGTGACGAAGTTCGGCATCGACCCTGCCCGCATGTTCGGCTTCTGGGACTGGGTCGGCGGACGCTACTCGATGGATTCGGCGATCGGGCTTTCGTGCATGGTCGCGATCGGGCCCGAGGGCTTCGCCGAGATGCTGGCGGGCTTTCATGCCATGGACGAGCATTTCCGCACTGCCCCGCCCGAGCGCAACCTGCCGCTGCTGATGGGGCTGCTCACGGTCTGGTACAACAATTTCTTCGGCACCGAGACGCTCGGCATCATGCCCTACGCGGCGCCGCTGGCGCGCTTTCCCGCCTATCTCCAGCAATTGCAGATGGAGAGCAACGGCAAGCATGTCGATCTCGACGGCAATCAAGTGGCCTGGCAGACCGGCCCGATCATCTGGGGCGAGCCGGGGACCGACGGCCAGCACTCCTTCTACCAGCTCATCCATCAGGGAACGAAGCTCATTCCCTGCGATCTCATCGGCTTCTGCGAGAAACTGAGCCCGCTCGCCGCGCAGCACGATCTCCTGATGGCCAATCTTTTCGCCCAGGCCGAGGCGTTTGCCTTCGGCAAGACGGCGGAGGAGCTGAAGAAGGAAGGCTCGCCCGATTTCCAGACACCGTTCCGGGTGACCGAGGGGAACCGCCCGACCAACGTGATCCTGGCCGACCGGCTGGAGCCCAGGAGCCTTGGCAGCCTCGTTGCGCTATACGAACATAGCGTCTTCACACAGGGGGCCATCTGGGCAATCGATTCGTTCGATCAGTGGGGCGTGGAGCTCGGCAAGGTGCTCGCCGGGCGCATCATCCCGGAGCTGGCCGCCAATGCCGCCCCCACCCACGGCCATGACAGCTCGACGAACGCCCTGATCGCACGATACCGACAGCGCCGCGGCGGGTAGGCAAGGAAGCACGGGGGGAGCCGGCATGGATCAGGGGGCAGCACAGGAAGGCGGGCGGTTTTCGCCCCTGATGGTCGCCGCCATCACCGTCATCCTCCTCGCCGGCATGCTCTTCGGATACGACCAGGGCGTAATCTCAGGCGCACTCAGC
>DATJLS010000075.1:0-63051 GCA_035509315.1 Acetobacteraceae bacterium
ATCCGCCACGGATCGGCCACGGAGACCGGACCCGTGTTGCACGAGCGAAAGGCTAGACTGGCGGAGGGGCATGCCATCATGTCGTCCGCGCAGAAGGATATCTCATCGGCGCCGGGGCCTATGCCCAGGCGCGGAATCACGCGCGCATCCGGGGTCGGGGCAGAGCTGCGCGACGCACGGGAGCTGCGCGGCTGGGATCTCGAGGCGCTGGCAGAAAGCCTGCGCATCCGCGCTTCCTATCTCAAGGCGATCGAGGATGGCCGGGTCGGCGATCTGCCCGGAAATGCCTATGCGCTCGGCTTTCTCCGCACCTATGCGACGACCCTCGGCCTCGATCCCGACGACATCACCCGCCGTTTCCGTGCCGAGGTGGCCGAGGTGAATGCCCGGACAGAGCTGAGCTTTCCCGCGCCGGTCCCCGATCGGGGCGTACCGGCGGGCGTGGTCGTGCTGCTGGGCCTCGTGCTCGCCGTCGGCGCCTATATCGGCTGGTACAGCCTCGCCGATCATGCGGCGGCGCCGAATCCGGTGGGCCCTGTGCCGGCGCGGCTGGCGCAGCTCGCCGACCCGACGGCTCTGGCGCCTCCGCATGCGGTGTCCGCTCCGGCGGCCGCTCCCGCCGCCGCGCCCGTCATAGCGGCGGGGCCGGGGGCAGGTTCGGGGGCGGCCACGGCCGCGACGACGAATCTTCCCCTGGCGAGTCCTCCTCCGGCGGGAGCGCCGGTCGCGGTCATAACCGCCTCGAAGGCGCTGTCGGCCCCGCCGGCCATTGTTTCTGGTGCCGTTTCCGACGCGGTTTCTGGCCCAGGCTCGGACGCCGTGGCGCCGGCGGCGCCTGCCCCGGGGACCGCCTCTGCCGCTGCCCCTGCCGCTGCCCCTGCCGCTGCTCCGGGGCCGGCATCCTCCTCGTCGATGGCCTCGAACGCGGCGCTGGAGGCGGTCTCGTCGCTGGCGCCCCCGGCCAACGCGGCAATCCGGCCTCCCCAGCCACCCGGGACGATCACCGTGATGGCGACCGCCGCGGCGTGGATCGAAGTGCGGGATTCCACCGGCGCCGTCGTCTTCACCAAGCTCATGCAGCCGGGCGAGTCCTGGACGGTGCCGCGGCGCGCCGGCCTCGTACTCACCACGGGCAATGCCGGCGGCACCGAGCTCCTGGTCGATGGGCGGCCCACGCCGCCGCTCGGCAGTACTGGCATGGTCGTCCGCGATCAGCCGCTCGATGCCGCGCTGATCAGGGCGGGCGCGCTGCCGGCCCAGATCGCCGCGGCCGCTTCGGGCACGCCCACTTATGTGCCGGCCTCCGTCCACGCATCGCAGAGCAGCGACACCACGCAATGAATTATCGCCCTTATCAGCATATCGAGCGCCGGCGTTCCCGTCGGATTCATGTCGGTCCCGTTCCGGTGGGCGGCGATGCGCCGATCACCGTGCAGACCATGACCAACACGCTGACCACGGACGTGGCGGCCACGGTTGCGCAGATCCGCCGCGCCCAGGGCGCCGGAGTCGATATCGTGCGCGTCTCCTGCCCGGACCAGGAGAGCGCACTTGCGCTCAAGGACATCGTGCGCGCGGTGGATGTGCCGATTGTCGCCGACATCCATTTCCATTACCGCCGTGCGATCGAGGCGGCGGAGAGCGGGGCGGCCTGCCTGCGCATCAATCCGGGCAATATCGGCAGCAATGAGCGGGTGAAGGAGGTCATCAAGGCCGCGCGCGAGCATGGCTGCTCGATGCGCATTGGCGTCAATGCCGGCTCGCTCGAGAAGCATCTGCTCGAGAAGTATGGCGAGCCCAATCCGGACGCGCTCGTCGAAAGCGCCCTCGAGCACGCGAAAATCCTTCAGGACAACGATTTTCACGAATTCAAGATCAGCGTCAAAGCCTCCGACGTGTTCCTTGCGGTCGCCGCCTATCAGCAACTCGCCGAGGTCTGCGACCATCCTCTGCATATCGGCATCACCGAAGCCGGCGGACGGCGGACCGGCACGGTGAAATCGGCGATCGGGCTCGGCAACCTGCTCTGGGCCGGCATCGGCGACACCGTCCGCGTCTCCCTTTCCTCCGAGCCGGAGGAGGAGGTGCGCGTCGGCTGGGAGATGCTGAAGGCGCTCGGCATCCGCCATCGCGGCGTGCGCATCATCTCCTGCCCTTCCTGCGCGCGGCAGGGCTTCAATGTGATCGAGACGGTCTCGGAGCTTGAGGAGCGGCTCGCCCATATCGAGACGCCGATCACGCTCTCCATCATCGGCTGCGTCGTCAACGGGCCCGGAGAGGCACTGATGACCGATCTCGGTGTGACCGGCGGCGGAGCCGGACGGCACATGATCTATCACGCCGGCAAGACCGACCATACCATTCCCGCCGAGCAGATGATCGATCATATCGTCGCGCTGGTGGAGGCGAAGGCGGCCGAGCTTGCCGCGCTGAAGGCGGCTGCGGAATAGGGCGGGCCGAAAAGAGAACAGAGGACCGCACGGGTTCCTCCGCGAATTTTCCGGCCCCGGAATTTGCTGCGGTTGCGTTCCGTCCCGAGCGTGTGACGAGCGGCTTGTGTCCGCTGGGTGCGCCGGATTAACCTTTCATTGAGGCAGAGTCTGCAAGATTCGCATCCGCGGTCTTGATGGCCTGTCCATGTCGGCAGAAAGGGGGCAATCCGTTTCTGCGCCTGCCAAGCTCTAGGGGAGGAAAAATCGTGGAAAGCAAGTTCGGGAATCCGGCGCCGCTCGGGCTGATCGGATTCGCCAGCACGACTTGGCTGCTCAGCATGATCAATGCCGGATGGGCCAGCGCGGATGGGCTCGGCATCGTCCTCGTCATGGCGATCGCCTATGGGGGAACCGCGCAATCGCTGGCCGGCATTCTCGCCTATATCCGCGGCAACACCTTCGCCACCGTGGCATTCCTGAGCTATGGCGCCTTCTGGTGGTCGTTCTTCCTGTTCGTCAAGTTTTTCGTGGGCAAGACGCCCGAGCCCTTCGTCGGATGGTATCTGTTCGTCTGGGGCGTCTTCACTTTCTATATGTGGATCGCCTCCTTCCGCCACAACATGGTGCTCCAGCTTGTGTTCCTCACGCTCTGGATCACGTTCCTCCTGCTCGCCATCGGCAAATGGTTCGGCGCCGACTTCATCGGCACGCTTGGCGGCTATATGGGCCTGATCTGCGCCCTGCTCGCCGCCTATCTCTCGGCGGCCGAGGTGATCAACGGCGATTATCAGCGCGAGGTTCTGCCCGTCGGCCCCTATGCCACAAAACCTGATGTTCTGACCGCCTGACACCAAAGCGTGATCGCCGAAGGTTGGGAAAACCGGAGGCGTGAATCACGCGGGAAAACAAATGGTAGAGAGCGGGATCCGTGAGCGCAGGCGAACGCATCCCGCTCTCGTGTGCCGACTCGCAAATATCGTCATCATGCGTCGGGACACTTGCCCTTTGTTTTCAGTGGCCTGCTGGTCCCTGAAATGCGAAGGCATTTCAGGGGCAGGACAATAGGAGGCTCCGGGGCGCTGGCCGGCCCCGGAGCTGCCCGCCTCTCTCTTGCGCTGCTCTTGCCGGATGCCCGCCTCGCGGGCAGGATGGTGTTTCGCCGGGGATCGCCTCCGGGCGACGCGGTTCGCCATCGCGGGCGACACCGCCATTCGTGATCATCGCGCAGGAACATAGATCGCAGCCATGCAAACCGCCCCCTTATCGAGCGGCATTCGCGCGTCCGCGCAAGCAACACCATGAGCGCGATGCAGCCCATCCGCGGCACGCGTGACCTGATCGGGGAGGATCTTCGCCGACACCGCCACGTGATCGAAACGGCGCGCCGCATTGCCGAGACCGCAGGCTTCGAGGAATGGGCGACGCCGATCTTCGAGGATACGCGCGTCTTTGCCCGCACGCTCGGCGAGACCTCGGATGTCGTGACGAAGGAGATGTACACCTTCACCGATCGTTCCGGCGAGAGCCTGACCCTGCGCCCGGAGGCAACGGCCGGCATCTGCCGGGCCCTCGTCTCCAACGGGCTCACCCAGTCCCTGCCGCAGAAAATCTTCTATGCCGGGCCGATGTTCCGCTATGAGCGGCCGCAGAAGGGCCGCTACCGTCAGTTCCACCAGATCGATGTCGAGCTGATTGGGCCCGCCCATCCGCTGGCCGACGCCGAAGTGATCGCCTGCGGCTTCGCGGTCCTCGAAGCTCTCGGCATTTCGGCCGAGACCACGCTCGAAATCAACACGCTTGGCGATGCCGAGAGCCGGGGCGCCTATCGCGCGGCGCTCGTGGCTTATTTCACCACGCATGAGGCTGCGCTTTCGGTGGAGAGCCAGGCGCGGCTTGCGCGCAATCCGCTACGCATCCTCGATTCCAAGGAGCCGGCCGATCGGGAGATCGTGGCCGGGGCGCCGGTGATCGGACCTTATCTCACCGCGGCGGCGGCTTCGTTCTATGAGGGCGTGAAGGAAGGGCTCGCCCGTTTCGGCGTGCCTTTTCGAGAGAATCCACGGATTGTCCGTGGGCTCGATTATTACGGCCATACCGCGTTCGAGTTCGTCACCAGCCATCTTGGCGCGCAGGGCACGGTGATGGGCGGCGGACGCTATGACGGGCTGGTCGCGGAGATGGGCGGGCCGCCGACGCCGGCGGTGGGCTGGGCGGCAGGGATCGAGCGGCTGGCGATGCTGCTCTCTGGCGCGCCGGCGGGCCGGCCGCCCGTGGCCGTGGTGCCTGTCTCCTCCGCGGTGGAAGGCGCCGCGGTGGATGTGCTGCGGCGGTTGCGTGCGGCCGGCATCCGCGCCGAGATGGAGTACCACGGCAATCTCCGCCGGCGCATGGAGCGGGCCAATCGCATCGGGGCGCGGGCGGCGGTGATCATTGGCGAGGATGAGCTCGCGCGGGAGGCCGTGCAGCTCAAGGATCTTGCCAGCGGCGTCCAGGAAGAGGTGCCGGTGGTGGAGCTCGCCGGCCGCCTTTCATGAGTTTCTCCGCCCGGCTCGATCGCATCCTGGCACGCAGCGCGGTGCTGAAGGCCGAGCTTGCCGCCGGCCATGCCGGGGAGAGTTCCGTTCGCGCCGCCCGCGAGCTCGCCGAGCTCGATCCGGTGATCGTGCGCATCGAGGCGCTGCGCGAGGCGGAGCAAGCGCGCGAGGAAGCCGAGGCGCTGCGTGCGGACCCTGAGCTTGCGGAGCTTGCCGAGAGCGAGCTTGCCGCGTTGCGCGAGCGGGTTCCGCTTCTCGAGCGCGAGCTTCGCCTTGCTTTGCTGCCGCGCGACGCGGCGGATGAACGAAGCGCCATCCTGGAGATCAGGCCGGCCGCGGGCGGTGAGGAAGCGGCGCTCTTCGCCGCGGTGCTGTTCGCGATGTATCGCCGCTATGCGGAGTCGCGGCATTGGCGCTTCGAGCTCTTGAGCGCGATTCCGAGCGATCTCGATGGGCTTCGCGAAGGGATCGCCGAGATCACAGGGCGGGATGTGTTCGCGCGCCTCAAGTTCGAATCGGGCGTCCACCGTGTCCAGCGCGTGCCGGAGACGGAAAGCCAGGGACGCATTCATACCTCGACCGTGACGGTTGCGGTGCTGCCGGAGGCGGAGGAGGTGGATGTGGCCGTCAACGATGCCGACCTGCGCATCGACGTCTTTCGCGCCTCTGGTGCCGGCGGCCAGCATGTCAACAAGACGGAGAGCGCGGTGCGCGTGACGCACCTGCCGACCGGCATCACCGTTTCGATGCAGGAAGAGAAGAGCCAGCACAAGAACCGCGCCAAGGCGATGAAGATCCTGCGCGCGCGGCTCTATGAGCGGAACCGCGCGGAACTTGCGGCGAGCCGCGCGGCCGATCGCCGCGCGCAGGTCGGCACCGGGGATCGATCCGAGCGCATCCGCACCTACAATTTTCCGCAAGGCCGGGTCACCGACCATCGCATCGGGCTCACGCTCTACAAGCTCGATCGGGTGCTGGAAGGTGATCTCGATCCGCTGATCGATCCGCTGATCGCCGAGGATCAGGCCGCGCGCCTTGCCGCTGATCAGGGGTGAGCGAGCGAGTCGTTCTGCGAAGATTGGCCCCTTTGTCGCCTGCCCAGAGTGTGATGACCGAAGGTGAAATCGCCGCAGGTCTCTCTCACGCGAGAAAACAATGATCGAGGGCGGGATGAGTGAGCTTGAGCAATCTCATCGCCCTCGCGGCCTTTGATTGTCCGGCTGTTTCGCAAGCCGGTTCAGGACCGAGCCTCGCAAACGCAAAATCACGGATCGGATTGGCGCTGTCGGAGGGAACCGTCACACCCTCAGCATCATTGCGTGCTGTTGAGGTGGCAGGCGCCGCAGCCATTCCGTTCCGTTTCCGCAAGCCGATCCCCGATCATTCCATGATCGCCCGTCTGCACAGCGGCCAGAAGGAGCCCTGCCTCCCGGTTCATGGCCGCGGTCGCAGCCCGCGCACGTTCCGGGCTCATATCCACATATTGCCGGGAGGCGAGCTCGGGCGGGAAAAGCGTTGGCATCTGCCTGGCCCAGGAAACGAGATCGCTGGCCGCCTTGGCGGCTCCGGCCTGATTGCCGCTGCCGTAGAGAAAGGCTCGGATCTGGTCGACATCCGCGAGCATATGCTGCATTGCCTGGGCCTGTGGCGTCGGCTGGGAGGCCTCGGGGTTCGATTCCGTTCCGCCGCAATTGGCCAGCACCAGCAATGTCGCAAGGATCGGGAGGGTGGCGCGGATTCTCACGGTGAGGTGCCTCCGGTCAATGCGGTTCGGGAAGTTCGATGATCTTCCAGCTTCCGTCCGAAACGCGACACCAATTGACCGTGTAATGATCCAGCCGGTTTTCGGCGGTTGCGAATTTCACCGTATAGTCGATGGTGCGGCACGGCATCCCGTGCGTATCGAAGCTGCGGATCAGCATGACTTCCCCCGCATTGTCCGTCACGGGATTGCGCCATCGCTCGACCGTGCCGATCGATTGCCCCTCATAGAGCCGGGCCGCGGCCGCATGCATACGCGCGATATCGCTCTCGGTAAGCCCGGGCCAGGCGAGGGACGGCACGGGCACCGGCTGCGCCGCCGCGGTGGCGGATGCACCCGCAATCAGTGATGCGAGGAGAGCGGTGAAAAGCCGGTTTCGGGGGCGTGAGTCGGAACGCGACATGGGGACTCGCTTCTTGCCGAAGCGCAATCATCGTCCCAAACTGCAAAAACCGCCACCATCGTAAATCCGGCTTATCGCCGGCCGATGGTGCTCTCGGCCGGATGCGCCTGAAGCGGCGGATCCGGCCGGCCGGGCACAACGGTGTTGGCGATCATCTCGCCGAACGGGCCGGAATGGTGCCCGCCCGCCGGCAAACCGGCCGGGTGCTGCAAATCGAGGCGCGGCAGTACGAGCTCGGCGAAGCGGTACGCCTCTTCAAGATGCGGATAGCCGCTCATGATGAAGTGATCGATGCCAAGCGCCATATATTCGCGCATCCGCTCGGCGACCGTCTCCGCATCGCCGACCAGGGCCGTGCCCGCGCCGCCGCGGACGAGCCCCACGCCCGCCCAGAGATTCGGACTGACCTCGAGCCTGTCCCGCCGCCCGTCATGCAGCGCCATCATGCGCTGCTGACCGACCGAATCCATTCGGGCGAAGATCTTCTGCGCCGTGCCGATCGCCCCGTCATCGACATAGCGGATCAGGTCCTCGGCCGCCCGCCAGGCTTCCGCCTCGGTCTCGCGCACGATCACGTGCAGGCGGATGCCGAAGCTCAGTTGACGGCCATGGTCCGCCGCCACGGCGGCGACATGGGCGATCTTCTCGGCGACGTCCGCGGGCGGCTCGCCCCAGGTGAGGTAGGTATCCACCAGCGACGCCGCGACCGCGATACCGGCCTCGGAGGAGCCACCGAAATAGAGCGGCGGATGCGGGCTCTGCACCGGCGGGAACATGAGCTTTCCGTCTTCGATGCGGATATGCGTCCCCTCGTAGCGGACCCGCTCCCCCGCCATCAGCTTCTTCCACACCTCGAGGAACTCGCAAGTCACCGCATAGCGGTCCTCGTGCGAGAGAAAGAGGCCGTCGCCTTCATTCTCGACCGGGTCGCCCCCGGTCACGATGTTGATCATCAGCCGCCCGTCCGAGAGGCGGTCGAGGGTCGCGGCCATGCGTGCCGCGAGCGAGGGCGGGACGAGGCCGGGTCGGAAAGCGACGAGAAAGCGCAGCCGGCGGGTGAGCGGGACGAGCGCTGAGGCGATGACCCAGGAATCCTCGCACGAGCGTCCGGTCGGCAGCAGCACGCCGTAATAGCCGAGCCGGTCGGCCGCGCCGGCGATCTGCGCGAGATAGGAGAGATCGACCGCGCGGCTGCCTTCGGCGCTGGCAAGATACCGGCCATCGCCATGGGTTGGGAGGAACCAGAGGACCCGCACGGCTTTTGCGGGAGAAATCGTCACCCTCTCAGCTCCATGCATCCTCGGCGACGGCGATTGGCCGGGGGATCAGCCGCAGCGCATAGAAGGCATCGGCGATCTTCTGCTGCTGGGCGAGCACCGCCTTCGTCGTCCGCGTGATGCCGTAGGTGTCCCGATTGAGCTGGACCGAGACGATCGCGGGCGTGATGCCGAGGAGCGGCGCGACCTCTTCCGCCACCTTGGCCTTGTTCGCGGGAATATAAGCCTCGACCGCAGCCAGGGCCGCGATCGTGGCATCGAGCGCAGCCGCGCCCTCGGCCACGAAATCCCGGCGGCCGAGATAGAACTGATAGTTCGGGACGAGGCCCGTGGCATCGACGAGAAGGCGCGCGCCCGCCGCCTGGGCCGCCGCATAGAACGGATCCCAGATCACCCAGGCATCGACGGCGCCGCTGAAGAAGGCAGGCTGGGCATCCGCGGGCGCGAGATAGATCGGCTGAATATCCGCGTAGCGAAGACCGGCCCCGCGCAAGGCTTCGAGGATGAACCAGTGGACATTGGAGCCCTTGTTGAAAGCGACCTTGCGCCCCCTGAGGTCGGCCACTTTCTCGATCTTGCTGTCCGGGCGGACGAGGATCGCCTCCGTGTGCGGGGAGGCCGGAGCATTGGCGAGATAGACGATCGGGGTGCCGCCGGCCTGGGCGAAGATGGGCGGGGTCTCGCCGGTGAAGCCGAGATTGATGGCCCCGGCATTGAGCGCCTCGAGCAGTGGCGGGCCGGAAGGAAATTCGTTCCAGGTGACATCGAAGCCGAGCGGTCTGAGCTTCCGCTCGAGCAGCCCCTTGCCCTTGAGAACGACGAGCGCGATCGCCGCTTTCTGATAGCCGATCTTCAAGGTCCGCGAGGCAGCGAAGGCACGGGACCGGCCAAGAAGGAGCGATGGCGCGGCGAGAGCGCCCGTCCGGATAAGGCGGCGGCGGAGCATGGCGATTCCTTTCCCCGAGAAATCTCTCTCCGACCTATCTTTCTTGCTTATTCTCTATTCAGTCAATAGGTATCATAGAGTCACTTGACCGCCACCTCCTGCGCGACCATGGCCAGCGCCGCATCCGTTCGCGAGTCGCCCCCTGTCGGCATGAGCGCATCCTTGAGCGTGGTATGGTCGAGCGTATTGGCGATCGCCTCGCGCACTCGGCGCATCACAAGGCGGATTTCGCACCTGGCCTCGTCCGGACAGTCGGTGCAGCGCTGGTAGAAATTGACGCTGACGCAGGGAGTGGGCGCGAGCGGCCCGTCCATCAAACGCACCACCTGGCCGAAGGTGATCACGTCCGCCGGCTTGGCCAGGGCGTAGCCGCCACCACGCCCGCGGCGGCTGCGTACGATCCCGTGCCGCTTGAGCTCGAGCAGGATCGCCTCGAGGAATTTCTTGGGCAGCCGCTCCCGCTCGGCGATCTCGCCGATCAGCAGCACCTCCTGCTCCTGCTCGCGGGCAAGCACGAGAAGCGCGCGCAGCGCATATTTACATTTCTGGGAAAGCACCTGTTCGTCCTCGCAAGCGCGGCTGCCAACCGGGTCCGGACCGTCCGTTGCAGATCAGCACGATTCGCTGGTTTTCGCACGGCCCGTCTCGGACCGCATCCGGGGCTCTCTAATCTCTATATGATAGATAATATTTCTTGACTCAAGGAAGCCCGGCTTTCACCCTTGTGCCCTGCCCCTCCGATCGTCACACGTTGCGACGACCAAAAGGGATAAGCAGGTCACTGAAAACAAAGAAAAAGAACAAGCATCCCACTCTAGGAGAACCTTACCGGAGGCTTCGCATGACGAGCGTCACGATCTTCGCCGGCACGCAGGCAGGCCAGGTCGCGACCCCGGCCAGCCGCGCCCTGCTTCTCTCCCGCTTCCGCCGCGTGGCCGCGCCCGTGCTCCTTCTCATCGCCTGGCAGGTTGCCTCCACCTCGGGCCTGATCAGCGCCCGGCTGATGCCGCCACCTTCGGCGATCGCCGCGAGCTTCTGGCAGCTCACGGTGAGCGGCCAGCTTCTGCCGAGCCTTCTCGTCTCGCTTGCCCGCGTGACCGCCGGCCTCCTGGTCGGCGTGGCCGTGGGCACCGTGCTTGGGATCGTCACCGGCCTCTCCCGGCTCGGGGAAGATCTGCTGGACCCGACGCTGCAGATGCTGCGCACCCTCCCGCATCTCGCGCTCATTCCGCTGATGATCCTCTGGTTCGGCATCGGTGAGGTGCCGAAGCTTGTCCTGATCGCGCTCGGTTCGGCTTTCCCGATCTATCTCAATCTCTATGGCGCGATTCGTGGCGCGGACCGCAAACTCTTCGAGGTCGCGACGACGATCGGGCTCTCACTCCCCGAAACCATCCTCCATGTCATTCTCCCTGCTTCACTGCCGGGCTTTCTCGTCGGGCTGCGCCAGGCGCTCGGCGTCGCCTGGATCACGCTCGTCGTGGCCGAGCAGATCAATGCGTCCTCGGGCATCGGCTATCTCATCATGAACGCCCGGGAGTTCATCGAAACTGATGTCATCTTCGTCGGCCTCTGCGTCTATGCGGTGCTCGGCCTTGCCACGGACTACGCCGTGAGGGTGCTCGAGGCGCGGCTGCTCGCCTGGCGTCCGTCCATGCTCGGCGTGCTTGGCTCGGGCGACCAGAAGGCGGCGCCATGAACGCGGTTCCCCCGACCCTGGCTGCGGAGATCGTCGGCCTGACCCGCAGCTTCGGTGGTGGCCCGCCGGTGCTCGACCGGCTTAGTCTCGCCATCCGGCCCGGCGAGTTCGTGGCGCTGCTCGGGCGTTCCGGCACCGGCAAATCGACCCTCCTGCGCACGCTTGCCGGTCTCGATCCGGCACAGGAAGGCAGAGTGCGCGTGCCGGCCGCCCGCGCGGTCGTCTTCCAGGAGCCGCGGCTCCTTCCCTGGCGAAGGGTCTGGCACAACGTCGCCCTCGGGCTGCGGGCGGCGGACGCGAAGACCCGCGCGCTTGCCTCTCTCGGCGAGGTCGGCCTTGCCCACCGTGCCGAGGCCTGGCCCCTCACGCTCTCGGGCGGAGAGGCGCAGCGTGCCGCGGTGGCAAGGGCGCTCGTCCGAGAGCCGGAACTTCTCCTTCTCGATGAGCCTTTCGGCGCCCTCGACGCGCTGACGCGGTTGCAGATGCAAACGCTGCTGCTTTCCCTCTGGCAGAGGCATCGTCCTTCCGTGCTTCTGGTGACGCACGACGTGGATGAAGCGCTGCTGCTTGCGGATCGTGTGCTCGTGCTCGAAAGCGGCCGCATCGCGCTCGACCGCACGGTCGGCCTGCCGCGCCCACGCGATCCGGGGCACCCCGGCCACGGTCGGTTGCGCGAGGATTTTCTTGCAGCGCTCGGCGTGCGACGTGCTCTCGAAGCTTAGAGCGTGATGATTTCAGGTCATCACGCTCCAAATTTATTTTCTCGATCAATGTCATGGCTTCCCCCTTGGGCTTCCCCCTTGGGCTTCGGCGGATCGCTCTGCGCCGGGGACTCCGTGGCGGGACCCCGTCGCGGGGTGCCCCGATCCACCAGAAGCCATGTTGATCTAATTCGCGCCTACGCCCGCCGGGCGACCGCTTTCGGGGACGAGCGCATCGTCGAGCGCGCGCGCCCGCTCGGCGGCAGGGCGGGCGTTGAGCCTTGCCCAGTAGCTCTGAAAGGCCGGACGTTTCTCGATGGTTCCGAACTGCATCCCCCAGCCGATATGCGAGCCGAGATAGACATCGGCGGCCGTGAAATGATCGCCAAGAAGGTAATTGCCCGCGCTCACCGCGTGCTCCAGCACGTTCATTACATCGTCATAGGTGCCATAGCCCATCAGCCGCTCGCGTCCTTCCGGCACCGTGAAACCGAGCGCCCGGTTGCTTGCCGCCGCCTCGATCGGGCCGGCCGCGAAGAAGAGCCAGCGATAGTATGGGCCGCGCAGCCGGTCGCCCGCTGGCGGCGCGAGCGCGGTCTCGGGAAAGCTGTCGGCGAGATAGGCGCAGATGGCGGCGCATTCGGTGATCACGGTATCGCCATGGCGGAGCGCCGGCACCTTGCCCATCGGGTTGACCACGAGATAGGCGGCTGCCTTCATCTCGGGGCCAAAATCGATCACCTCGGTGCGATAGGGTTGCGCGACCTCCTCCAGCATCCAGCGGACGATCCGTCCGCGCGACATGGGGTTGGTGTAGAAGACGAGCTCTTCTTCCATTCCTTCCTCCCGCGATGGCAATTTTGGTATTCGTATAGAGCGTGATGACCGAAGGTGGGAACACCGCAGATCTCTTTCACGCGGGGAAACAAAGACCGAGAACGGGATGGGTGAGCGCCGACCCTCTCATGGCGCACGGAAATTCTCAGCCTTTGCATGAGCCGAGCTCGCGGCGGCGGGCATGGCGGAAGGGATTGGCCCGCGAGAGACGGCTACTGGATCCGCTTGATCTGATTCTCGCTCAAGGCGCGGATGAAGTCGGGCAGCGCAATGAAGTGCACGGCGGTGAGATATTGCGGTGCATTGCCCCCTTCGGGCGAGATCGACCAGAGGAGGAAATTGCGGATCGCCGCGGCAGTCGCGGGATCGGGCTGCCGCGTCGAGACCACGACATATTCGTAATTGATGAGCGGGTAGGCGTTGTCTCCCGGGGCGAAGACGAGGCTCAGCCGCTCATCGGCGGGCGTACGTGAATCAAGCTCCGAAGCGGCCGCGTTCACCGTCTCCGCCGTCGGCAGCAGGAACTGCCCGGCCTGGCTGCGAAGCATCGCCGTGCCGAGCCCGGCCCTGGCGACAGTGTCCTCGAAGCTCACGCCGACATAGCCGACGGAATAGGGTGTCGCCGCAAGGGCTTTCACCATGCCCTCATTGCCGTTCGCCGAGCGCGCGCCGGACACGGCCGGCCAGGGCACCTTCGTGCCGAACCCGACCGCCTCGTCCCAGGAAGGGACTGCGAAATCGAGGAACTGGGTGAAGATGAAGGTGTCACCGGAAGGATCGGCGCGGCGGATCGGGATGATCGCCTGGTGGGGAAGATGCAAGCCCGGATTCATGCCGGCGATCTCCGGCGAATCCCACATGCGGATCGTTCCGGAATAGATCCCGGCGAGCGCCGGCCCGTCGAGCTTCAGCTTCGTCCCGCCCAGGCCCGGCAGATTGTAGTTCACCGTCTGCGCCGAGATGGCGACCGGGATATTGAGAATATGGCGGTCGCGCTCCGCCTCTTCGTCCGACATATAGGCGTCCGAGGCGCCGATCTGGACATGCCCGGCGACCGCCTCGGCGATTCCGGCGCCTGAGCCGGTGGCGGCGGTGGCGATGCCCGTGCCGGGATTGGCGGCCGCGTAATCAACGCTCCAGAGCTGGAAGAGCGGGTAGAGCAGCGTCGAGCCCGTTTCGTGCAGCGTCACTTCGGCCGCGCCGGCCGGCAGGGAGGCGAGCAGAGTGACGGCGAGCAGGGAGCTTGCGAAGAGGCGGTTCATTGTCCAATCTCGTCGAGATTGATGCCGGTCGTCTCGATCCGGTACTGCCAGGTGACGATCGCGCCAAGAATCGAGGTCACCACCAGCCCGTAGAGAAGCAGGCGCGTGCCGATCGCGGCGAGCAGGATCGGGAAGAGAAAAGCCGTTGCGACCGCGCCGATCTTCGCGAAAGCCGCCGCGAAGCCGGCCCCCATGCCACGCACCGCGGTAGGGAAGACTTCACCCGCGAGCAGGTAGGTCTGCGCGTTCGGGCCGAGATTGGTCATGAAGCTGAAGAGCATGAAACCCACGAAGATGGTTTCGATTTTCATCGATCCGGCGAAGTCGATCGAGAAGGAGGCGATCAGCAGCCCGAGCGCGCAGCCGATGAAGCCCAGGATCTGCAGCCGGATGCGCCCGACCCGGTCGGCAAGCGCGACGGCGAAGAGGATGCCGACGATCAGGAGCACGTTGATCATCGCTG
The DNA here is from genome assembly GCA_035509315.1 of Acetobacteraceae bacterium. GTDB lineage: Bacteria > Pseudomonadota > Alphaproteobacteria > Acetobacterales > Acetobacteraceae > JAKAWQ01. The sequence goes on from DATJLS010000075.1 coordinate 14,317, forward strand.
CACCCTTGGCGGCGAGGATGCCGTCCGAGATCACGTCGCTCAGGCTGCGCACATGATCCGCCCCGCCGCCCAAGGCCGCCGCAAGAATGGTCGGGGTGAAGATGCCGATGCCGTAGGTGCCGAGATCCTGAAGGAACCACGGGACCGAGGCGAAGATCGTGGCGCGGCGGTTGCGTGTGCTGAAGAGTGTCGTGAAGGAGGGCCTGGCGGGCGTGTTGCTGCCGCCCTCGACGCCGGGGGGCCTGAGCTTGACATGCTTCGGATATTCCGGATCGCGCGAGAGCAGGCGCTTCACCTCCTTCTCGGCCTTTTCGTGCTGGCCGCGCACGACAAGCCAACTGGCGCTCTCGGTGACGAAGAACCGCCCGATCGTGACGGCGATGGCCGGGATGAGCGCGGTTGCGTACATCCAGCGCCAGGCATCGAGCTCGGGCACCAGCGAAAGAACGAGGCAGCCGATGCCGGTGCCGCCGAGCGCGCCGAGCGCCTGGAAGCCGAAGGCGCCGAGCACGAGCTTGCCGCGGCTGCTGCTCGGGATGTTTTCCGAGATGATCATGTGGGCGGTCGGGTAGTCGCAGCCGAGCGCCATGCCGAGGCCGAAAAGGCAGATCGTGAGAGAGAGAAAATTGTTGCAGAGGATCAGGAGGGCGAGGAAGGCGCAGAAGATGATCATCTCGGCGATGAACATCCGTTTGCGGCCGAAATAGTCCGAGAGGCCACCGAGCAGCACCGCGCCGAGCAGGATGCCGGCCAGGCTCGCGGCGCTGATGAAGCCCTTCTCAGCGGCTCCGATATGGAATTCCCGCGCGATCAACGGCAGGGCGACGCCGGTCATGAAGACGACGAAGCCTTCGAAGAATTTGCCAGCCGCGGCAAGCGACCAGATGCGCCGCTGCATTCCGGTCATCGGCACCGTTCTGACATGGGTGCCGTCCGACCATCGGGGCCGGTCGTCGATATATTCCTGCACCGAACGGTGGGTGCCGTGAACAGCCGGATTGATCTCTGCGATTTCGTCCATATCCCAGATATTCCACACATTTTTCAGGCATAGAGACACCGCCGGATGGCAGCGCTGCTGCCGCGAACTTGGCCGCACCCGTAACAATCGGCACGTGAAAATTTGATGTCGGCCTGTGGGCGAGCATAGGGACGAGCGGGGCAGGTTGCCACTCGCGCCGCTTCGGCCGAGCATCGGGGAGGACGCGAAGGACCCGGGACGATGGAATACGCGCCGCCGCTGCACGCCACACAGAATTGGCAGGTGACCAAGCCGACCGCGCGCGGGCGGCGCGGCATCGTCGCCTCCCAGGCACGCGCCGCTTCCGAGGCCGGCGTCGCCATTCTCGAGGCCGGCGGCAATGCGGCCGATGCCGCGGTCGCCACCGCCTTCGCGCTCGCCGCGGTCGAGCCCTGGAACTCGGGCCTCGGCGGCATCGGCTTCGCGCTCGTCCACCCGGCCGGGAGCACGCGCGCCGAGGTGGTGGATTTCGGCCCGGTGGCGCCGCGCGCTCTCGATCCTTCACGCTTCCGTCTTACCGGCCGGATGAAGCAGGACCTCTTCGCCTGGCCCGAGGTCGAGAACGACGCCAACATCCACGGTCCGCTCTCCTTCGTCATTCCCTCCGCGGTCGCGGGCTACGCGGCCCTGCATGAACGCTGGGGCCGGTTGCCGATGTCCGAGGTGATGGCGCCTGCGGTCGCGCTGGCGCGCCGCGGTCTGCCCGCAGACTGGTTCACCACGCTCAAGATCGCCAATTCGGCGGCTGTGCTGCGTCTCTACCCCGAAAGCGCGCGCATCTATCTGCCCGGCGGATTGCCGCCCGTCGCGCCTTATCAGGGCACGCCCGGCTTCTTCCGGCTTGGCAACCTCTCCGAGACGCTCGAACGGCTGCGGCATGCGGGGCTGCGCGATTTCTACCAAGGCGAGGTGGCCGCCTCCCTGGCCGCCGATATCGCCGCGATGGGCGGCCTCATGGACAAGGAGGATCTCCGGAATTGCCGTGCCTGCCTGCGGCCGGCGACCGAGATCGCCTGGAGGGGCGGCCGCACGCTCGAACTTGCGGGCGGGCTCACCGCGGCGCCCACCTTTGCCCGCGTGCTCGCGCTCTGGGACCATGGCCCCAAGGGCGGCCCCAAGGGCGGCCCGGAAGGCCGTCCGGTGCCGGAGACTCCCGATGCCGCCTGGTATGTTTCCCTCACCCGCGCACTGAAGACCGCCTATGCCGAGCGGCTCGCCGGAATCGGCGACGCCGAGCCCAAGGCCGCCGAAAGCTGCACCACGCATCTCTCGGTCTGCGATGCGGAGGGCGGGATGGTGGCGATGACCACCACGCTCCTTTCCTCGATGGGCAGCCGCGTCGTGCTGCCAGAGAGCGGCGTGCTGATGAACAATGGCGTGATGTGGTTCGATCCGCGGCCGGATCAGCCGAATTCCATGGGGCCCGGCAAGCGTCCGCTCTGCAATATGTGCCCGAGCCTGCTGAGCGATCGCGGGCGGCCCTGGATTGCCGCCGGGGCCTCGGGCGGGCGACGTATTCTCGCCGCGGTCGTTCAGATGCTCGCCTTCGTCGCGGATTTCGAAATGACCCCGGAGAGGGCGGCGCACCAACCGCGGATCGATGTCTCGGGGCCGGACGAAGTGAGCGCCGACCGCAGGCTCGCCCCGGAGATCCTCGAAGCCCTCGGCAAGGAGGGAAAGACCGAAATCGTCGAGCATGCGGTGTTGCCGGTCAATTTCGCCTGCCCCAACCTGATCGAAAGCCGCGCGGACGGCATGCGCATCGGCATCAGCGATGCCATGTCCCCCTGGTCCGCCGCGCTCGCCCAAGGCTGAGGCGCCCAAGGCTGAGGCGCCCAGGGCTGAGGTGCCCAAGGCGGAGACGGCATTCCCCGCTTATCCGAGCAGGGTATAGGCCGAGAGAATGGCGAAGCCGGCCACGGCGAGCCCGGCATGCACCGCAATAAGGAAGTTCGCGCGGCGGCCGAGCCGGAGAACGCCGAGGAGAAAGAGGCCGGCGAGGAAGGCGAGCCCCAGCAGCACGGCGGCGAAGACGCCGAAAGAGCCCACACCGTAGGCCACGCCGCGCGGCGGACCCTGGAGCGTGACGAGAAGCGCTGCAAGACCGCTCGCGCCGATCACGCCGTGCAGGGCGCCGAACGGCCAAGGAGGGCCCTGTCCGACGGACTGGCCGAAAGCCTGTCCGGCCGGACGCAAATGAAGGAGGGCGAGAACCGACCCGAACAGCGCAGCGGCCGCGATGAGCCCGAAAGAAACGGGCAGCAAGCGCATCAGTTGCGGCGATTGACCGCGAACTCGGCGACTGCGGCGAGGCCGCTGCGCCAGGGCGATGGCGGGAAGAAGGCAAGCGCATCCTGAGCGGCGCGGACGAACTCGGCGGCGCGGGCGATGGTGGCAGTGATCGCCCGGTGACGCTCGAGCAGCGCGAGGGCCCTGGCAAGATCGTCGGACTCCTGCGCCCGCTCCTCGATCACCCGGCGCCAGAAGCCGCGCTCCGCTTCATCGCCGGCGGCGAAGGCAAGCAGCACCGGCAGCGTCACCTTGCCCTCGCGAAAATCATCGCCGACTGTCTTGCCGAGGGACGCCTGATCGGCCGAATAGTCGAGCGCGTCATCGGCGAGCTGGAAGGCCATGCCGAGATTGCGGCCAAAGCTGGCCAGTGCTTCCTCCTCGCTTTGCGGCCGGGCGGCGAGCACCGGCCCGATCCGGCAGGCCGCGGCGAAGAGGGCGGCCGTCTTGCCGTCGATCACTTCGAGATAGCTGGATTCCGAGGTGGTGAGATCGTTCTGCGTCGCGAGTTGCAGCACCTCGCCCTCGGCAATGGTTGCCGACGCCTCCGAGAGGATCGCCAGCACACGGAGCGAGCCGTCCGCGACCATCATCTGGAAAGCGCGGGCAAAGAGAAAATCCCCAACCAGGACGGAGGGCTGGTTGCCGAAAACGGCGTTGGCGCTGGCGAGGCCGCGGCGGAGCGCGCTTTCATCCACCACGTCATCGTGCAGGAGGGTGGCGGTATGGATGAACTCGACACAGGCGGCGAGCTGGATATGCCGCTTGCCGGGATGGTCCGTCCCCGCCGGATAGCCGCACATGCGCGCGGAGGCGAGGGTCAGCAACGGACGGATCCTCTTTCCTCCGGCCGCGACGATATGGGCGGCAAGGCGCGGGATCAGCGGCACCGGGCTTTGCATCCGCTCGACGATGGTGCGATTGCACTCGGCGAGGTCGTCGGCAAGCCGTGCCGAGAGTTCGGCGAGTGCGTCGGCCGGTGCCTGAATCGGCTCGGCGAGGCTGACCGCGGCGCGCAAATCGCTCTCCCGGCTTGATTGTGCGAAAGACATGGTCACCATATCGGCGGGCCGGAAACAGGGTCAAGAATGGCCGGCGGAGGTGGGACGCCGGATGGGGGATTGTGCATGCAGGTGATTGCCCGGACCAACGATCCCATCAGGCTCTCTTTCCTCGTCGCGCTGCTCAAGGATGCGGGAATCGAGAGCGTCGTTCTCGATGGCTACATCAACGGCGCCGAAGGCGGGATCGGCGCCTTCCCCCGCCGCCTCGCGGTCGCGGAGGAGGATGAGAGCCGGGCGAGGCTCGTGCTGCGCCAAGCCGGCGAGGCGTGAGCGAAACCACTGCGGGTTCGCTGCTTGGCGGCAAGGTCTGCTATCGGCAGCCGCGCGAAGGATTTCGCAGCGGGATCGAGCCGGTTCTCCTCGCTGCGGCGGTGCCGGCGCGAGCCGGCGAGAAGGCGTTGGAGGCAGGAACGGGCGCGGGTGCCGGGCTCCTCTGTCTCGCCGCGCGGGTTCCCGGCATCGCCGGGACGGGTGTGGAGAAAGATCCGCTTCTTGCCGCCCTGGCGCGGGAGAATCTGGCGGCCAACGGCGTCTCGGCAATCACCATTCTCGAAGCCGATATCGAGACATTCGAAAATGGCGAAAGATTCGCCCACAGCTTCGCCAATCCTCCCTGGCACGAGCAAGCCGGCACGCCGCCTTCGCATCCGGCGCGAATGAGCGCCAAACGCGGGGGCGCGCGGCTCGCATCTTGGATCGGCGCGATGGCGCGCCGGACCCTGCCGGGCGGGAGCCTGACCCTGATCCTGCCGGCGGCGCGGGCAGCGGATGCGCTGCAGGCCGCGGCGATGTCGGGATGCGGCGGCATGACGCTTTTCCCGTTCTGGCCGCGCTCCGGAAGCCCCGCGAAGCTCATCCTTCTGCGGGCGATTCGTGGTAGCCGGAGCCCTTTCCGGATGCTGGCCGGGCTGGTGCTGCACAAGCCGGACGGGCGCTTCACGGACGAGGCGGAAGGCATTCTTCGCGACGGAGCGCCTATCGCCCTCGACGGTCGGATCCATACACGGATCTAGTTGGGAAAACCGTAGGTCTCTCTCACGCGATAAAACCATGACCAAGAGCGGGATGAATGAGCGCGAGCGATCTCATCCCGCTCTAGTGGCCGACAAGCTCGACGCGCGCCCAGCTCAGATCGGGATCGAAGACGGACATCCTCCCGGCGATGGAAGCGGTGTCGGGGCCGAGATCCTTCTGGAAGACGACCCCGTCCTCACCGACGATGAAGGTCATGATTCCGGACGCTCCGTACGAGGCGGGCCAGGTGACGAAGGCGAAGCCCCCGGTCATGCGCCCGTTTTTCACGAAGCTCTTCGCGCCGCCGGGCGAATTGGGCCCGCGAGCCTTGAGAACTCGAAAATAATAGCCCTGATAGGGAATCGGCCTGCCGGCGACCAGATTCCCGGGATAGCCCTCGGCCTCGGCGGTCGCCACGAGCGGGCCGAGCGGGCTCTCGGCTTCGTCGGACGAGGCCGGCCAATAGAGCCCGTCCTGCTTGCCGGGCCGGCTCACCAGCCGCTCGGCAAATTCGCCTTGGCCTTGCTTCGCGGTCAGCGCGAAATAGGCATACTCGGCATCGACGCAGGCGAGCAGCGTGCGGATGGCCGAGATCTCGTTGCGGCCGATCCGCCGGTCGAGCAGCTCTTGCGCACCCGCGGCGGCATCGAAATGCCACCGCCCGTCCGCCTCGACGATCGGGATCGGAAATTCCCAGTCATCCGTGCCGATCTCGAGCATCATCCGCCCGCTGCCGTCAGGCTCGAGCGTGTGATGCTCCGCGTAAGCGGCAAGGAATTTCTTGGAACCTTCCGCATCGGCATAAGGGTCGCCCGAGGACACCACCTTCTCGCTTCCGGGCCCGAGCACGGCATAAAGCTGCAGGGGCACATTGGCCTGCACGGCGGCCACGAGCGCGGTGACTGCCGCGTCCGGGCTCGCGTAGCTCAGCTGCGTCTTCTTGGTTTGAGCATGCGCCTGGCCGGCGAGCAGGCCGAGCGTCAGCAGCGCCGCCAGCACCAGACGGAGACGAGGGCGGATGGTGGGGCCTCTGCCGATCCTCATACGGGTCCTCTCATCATCGGCGGAAACCGCCCCGGGCGCCGCCTGCGCCGCGCTGTTGCTGAAAGCTGCGGCTTTGGGCGCCCCGGGAGCCGTACTGGGCTGCGCGCGCACCCTCGTTCACACCACCGAACGCGCCGGCCGGTGGCGTGTTCCGCGGCGGCGAATATCGGGCCGGCGAAGGCGCACGCGCGGGCTGAGGTGCAGGGCGCGGAATATTCTGCGGCGGTGGACGCGGCGCGGCACTCGGTGGCGTCACCGGGCGATTTGCCGGCGGCGGGTTGGGCCGTCCCTGGGATGGCGGCCCCTGGGATGGCCGCGAAGGCGGACGGTTCCCCGGCGGCTGGCCCGGGCCTCCGGCTGCCGGGCGGCCTGGTTGCCCCGGTGGGGGCGTCGTGGGGCGGTTCGCTGGCGTGCGGTTCGGCGGCGGCGCGCCGTTCCCCGGAGGCGGGCGGCTCATCAGCCCGGACGGCACCTGCACGGACTGGCGCCCGATCGCGTTGGGGGGCAGCCCGTTCAGCCGCGCCGGCGTGCCGACCGGCCCGCCCGGCGGGCGAATGGGGCGGCCGCCCACCCCGGGCGGCGGCGGACGCCAGACATTGGAGTTAATCGCCGTCCGGTTGACGTTGATATTGTTCCAGCGATTGACGTTGACATTGACGTTCCCGTGGTACCAGGAGGGCTGCGCCCAGCCCCAGAGAGAGCCGACCACGGCAACCCCGGCCGCGAAAGCGAGGCCGGAGACGAAAGCGTTGGCAGCGACATAGCCGGGCGGGGGCGGGAAATAGACCGGCGGCAGCGCGGGATAGGGCCAGGGCCCATAGACCACGGTGGGGTTGTAGACGGGAACATAGACAACCTGCGGATTGGCCGGCTGGATCACGATCGCGCCCTGATCGGCGGAGACGGTCTGCTGTGTCGTGCTCTGCAAGGCGCCGGCCTGCTGGGCCTGGGCCCGCAGACGCTGGACCGAGGCCATCACGTCCGCCTGCTGGGTCGCGAAGGCGTAGCCCAGCTGCTGGGTCCAATCGAGATTGTTGTTCAGCATCGCCAGCACCTGGGGGAATGGCACCAGGGATTTCACGCTCGGGTCCCAGTCCTGGCTCTCCAGCGCCTGGGTCAGGGCATCGCCTTTGAGCTGTGCATTGCCCGGCTGCTCGAGCCAGCGCGATGCCTCGACGATCTGCAAAGGAAAGGTGCTGGCCATCAGGATCTGGGTGAGCAGGGAATCGGGATAGAGCGCGATCGGTGCCAGCATCGCGTCGAGTTGCTCTGCGTTGTACGTTGTCGGTTCGGTTCCCTGGACAGCAGCCTGGGCCATCGCTGGCACCGGCGCCAGCAGCCAGGGCTGCGGCAAAGGCAGGACCATGGCCATCAGCAGGGCTATAAGCCGTACGGCACGTCCGTGCATCGAAACAGTTCCTCCCCGGTGCTCACTTCACCGGCGCATCGCTCATCGGCGCCTAGCTTCCGGGGTAAATGTGGGTAATTTTTGAGCCCTCGATGCCGATTCCGGCCATCAATCCCTGCTGGCCGAAGGGCACGGCATAGACATCCTGCGAAAGCGTCGTGCTGGTGACGCTGGCGGCCGCGCCCTTGTCGAGCACGACGACGGAAGGGCCCGAGCCGATCGCCCAGCCCTGGCTCGATTTGAGATATGCCAATGCGGCGTCCGTCATGAAGAAAAGCGCGTAGCTGAAGGCCTGGGCGCCCAATTGCAGGCCGAAGGAAACGGCGGAAATATTGTAGAAGCCAACCGGCTCGCCATTGACGAGCAACGCGCCATCCCCCGTCTGCCCGCCGAGGATGAAGCCGGCCTTGACGATCTGCGGAAAGACCAGAACGGCCTTGGCTTTCGCGCCGAGCGTGCGGGCATGCGGCTCGTCCGTATAGAGCCGGTGCAGCGCCGTGAGCGAGTCCTGGGTGATGCTGCTTGCCGAGGCGGCCTCCGCCACGCCTGGCCGGAGGGTGAGCGCGCCGGCCAGGCCGGCGAGAGAAATGACGAGGCCGCGTCTCGTCCGTGAAGAAACCAGCATCACGACCTCCTCGCCGTCACGATCATGGAACGACAGGCACGGCGCCCGACATTCGTTTCGAAGCACGCAACCATAAGCGCAAACGCGCCGGCGCGGAATGACGGAACGGGCGTATCCGGCTCAGTGCGGCTTCACATCCTCGGCAACCCGGAACGAAGCTTCGGTCTTGGAACGGACTTCCTCGACCGTGACGTCCGGCGCCAGCTCGAGAAGCGTGAGCCCGTCCTTGCCCACCCCCATCACCGCGAGATCGGTGATGATGAGGTCGACGACGCCCTGGCCGGTCAGGGGCAGCGTGCAGCACTTCAGGATTTTCGGCTCGCCCTTGGCGATATGCTCCATCACGACGACGACGCGCGGCACGCCGGCCACGAGATCCATCGCCCCGCCCATGCCCTTGACCATCTTGCCGGGTACCATCCAGTTCGCGAGATCGCCGTTCTCCGCGACCTGCAGCGCACCGAGGATGGAGATATCGATATGCCCGCCGCGCACCATGGCGAAGGATGCGGCACTGTCGAAATAGGAGCTGAGCGGCAGCTCGGTCACGGTCTGCTTGCCGGCATTGATCAGGTCGGGATCCTCCTCGCCCTCATAAGGAAAGGGTCCCGTCCCGAGCATGCCGTTCTCGCTGTGCAACAGAATCGTCATGCCTTCGGGGATGTGGTTGGCGACCAGCGTCGGAATGCCGATGCCGAGATTGACATAGAATCCGTCCTGCAATTCGCGGGCGGCGCGTGCCGCCATTTCATCGCGGGTCCAGGGCATGGGAAGCCTCCTCAGTAACGCTTGCGCACCGTGCGCTGCTCGATCGGCTTATGGATGGTCTCCAGCCTGACGATGCGGTTGACGAAGATGCCGGGGGTGACGATGTGGTCGGCGTCGATCCTGCCATTCTCGACCAGCTGCTCGACCTCGGCGACCGTGACGTTCGCCGCGCTCGCCATGATCGGGTTGAAGTTCCGTGCCGTCTTCCGATAGACGAGATTGCCCTCGTGATCCGCCGTCCAGGCATGGATGATGGCGAGATCGGCGCGCAGGCCCCGCTCCATGACATAGGTCTTGCCCTCGAAGATCTTCGTCTCCTTGCCTTCGGCGATGCTCGTTCCGGCGCCGGTTGCCGTGTAGAAGGCCGGAATGCCGGCGCCGCCGGCGCGGATCCGTTCCGCGAGCGTGCCTTGCGGATTGAACTCGATCTCAAGCTCCCCGGCGAGATATTGCCGCGCGAAGGTCGCGTTCTCCCCGACATAGGAGCTGATCATCTTGCGGATCTGGCGCGTCTCGAGCAGCATGCCGAGGCCAACCCCGTCGATCCCGGCGTTGTTGGAGACGATGGTGAGATTCTTCACGCCGGACTCGCGGATCGCCTCGATCAGGCTGCTCGGGATGCCGCAGAGCCCGAAGCCGCCGGACATGATCAGCATGCCGTCTTTCAGGAGGCCGGCGAGCGCGTCCCTCGCACTCGGGTAGATCTTGTTCACTGCCATCGCAATTCCACTCCCCTTCAGGTCGCTTCCCTTTGGCAGGTCGCTCCCCTTTGGGCCGTGCCTGCCGCGTCCTTCATCATCGTCCGCGCGCCAGCGAGCACACGGTCGATGAAGGCCGAGGCGCTGCCGAGATAATTCGCGGGATCGGTGAGCCGGCCGATCGCCGCTTCATCGAGATGCGCCGTCACCGCAGGCTCGGCCGCGAGCGCTTGGGCAAGCGTGATCTCCGCCTCGCGCGCCCGGCTTGCCGCCCGCGCGACGACATGATGCGCCTCGCCTCGGCCGAGATAGGGGGCAAGGTCCATCATCACCGCCTCCGCCAGGATCAGGCCCCCACCTTCGGCGAGGTTGCGACGCATCCGCCCCGCATCGACCACCATCCCCTCGGCGATGGAACGCCCGTGCAGGAGCGCGCCGTGGGTGAGGACGAAGGCTTGCGGCAGAGCGAGCAGCTCCGCCTGCCAAGGTCCGGTCGCGCGCTCATGATCCGCTGCCATCGCCCCCATCATCACCGGCGCCAGCGCCTGCACCATGCGCGAGGCGGCAAGGATATATTCGGACGCGATGGGATTTCGTTTCTGCGGCATGGTCGATGAAGCACCGCGCCCCAAGACATAGGGCTCGGAAAGCTCGGCCAGCTCGGACTGGGCGAGCAGCGTGACATCGGTCGCGACCTTGGCGAGGCTTCCGGAGACGAGACCGAGCACGCTCACCACTTCCGTGAACCCATCCCGTGTCACATGCCAGGGCGCAAGGGGCGCGGCGAGGCCGAGTTCCGCCGCCAGCCCCTCCATCACCGCGAGTCCCTGCGCGCCGAGCGAGGCGAGCGTGCCGGCCGCCCCGCCGAACTGCACGCAAAGGACGCGGGGGCCGAGCTCGGAAAGGCGGACGAGATGCGCGAGGAATGGCTGCATCCAGATCGCGCATTTGAGGCCGAAGGTGATCGGCAGCGCCTGCTGCAGATGGGTCCGGCCGGCCATCACGCTGTTCCGGTGCGCGTCGGCCTGGCGGGCGAGCGCACGGAGGATCGCCGCAACCTCCTCCCGGACGAGGCGGAGCCCGTCACGGACCATGAGCACGAGCGCGGTATCCATGATGTCCTGGGTGGTCGCGCCCCAATGGGTCCAGCCTCCCGCCTCTCCGGGCCCGGCTTCCCCAGCCCGGGCGCTCAAGCCGGCGACCAGGCCGACGACCGGATAGCCGACCTTGCGCACGCTTGCCGCGAGCGAGGCCGTCTCCAGCGGGCCCGCGGCAGCGGCTTCGGCGATCCGTTCCGCTGCCGCGGCCGGGATGATGCCGAGCCGGGCCTCAACGCGCGCGAGCGCCGCCTCCACGGCCAGCATGCGCCCGAGATAGGCGCGGTCGTCGAAGATCGCGCGCATCGCGTCGGAGCCGTAGAGCGTGCCGAACACTTCGCTGTCGGCGGGATTGACGGGCATGGAAGACCGCTCAGCTTCGCGGCAACGCAACGCACCGGCTGCGGAAATCCTGCATCGGCGACGCTGCGCCCTCCCGCGGCGAGTGGTTGACGCAAAGCTTGGGGCATCGACCTTGCACGGTCAAGGACGGGGGCGCATCGTGAGGATTCGCGTGGATAGATCGTGACCATTGCGCCGCCGGGCCGGACGGGAAGGGGAGGGAGATGGACGCCCTGCAGCGACCCCCGGAGGGTGATCGCCCAGGGACTGATGGCCCCGGTACTGATGGTCCCGGCACTCATCGCATCGTCGTCGTCGGTGGCGGCGCCGCGGGGCTCGAACTCGTGACCGCGCTCGGCGATCGCCTGGGCCGGCGCAATCTTGCCGAGATCACGCTGATCGAAAAGACGCGGACGCATCTCTGGAAGCCGCTGCTGCACACGGTTGCCGCCGGCAGCATGGACCCGAGCGAGCATGAGCTGAATTATCTCGCACAGGCGCATTGGCACCATTTCCGCTTCCGTTTCGGCGAGATGACCGGGCTCTCGCGCGCGGAGCGTCGCGCGCATGTGGCCGCCACCTACGACGAAGAGGGGCGGGAGATCACGCCTCCTCGTTCTTTTTCCTATGATACGCTGGTGATCGCCGTCGGCAGCGTGACCAATGATTTCGGCACGCCGGGTGTCGCCGCGCACGCGATCCCGCTCGAGACGCCGGCGCAGGCAGCGCGTTTCAATCGCCGGCTGGTCAATGCCTGCATTCGCGCGCATGCGCAGCCGGGGCCGGTGCGGTCGGGCCAGCTTCATGTCGCGATCATCGGCGCGGGCGCGACAGGCACCGAGCTTGCGGCCGGGCTCCATCAGTCCGTGCGTGAAGTGGTGTCGTACGGGCTCGATCACGTCGATCCCAAGCGCGACGTCCGGATCGTGCTGATCGAGGCGGCCGGGAGGGTTCTGCCCGCGCTGCCGCCACGGATCTCGAAGGCGACCGGGCGGCTTCTTGATCGGCTCGGGGTCGAGGTCCGGGTGGGCGCGCGGGTGAGCGAGGTGACCGGCGAGGGCGTCCGTCTCATGGGCGGCGAGTTCATTCCCGCCGGGCTCGTCGTCTGGACCGCCGGGGTGAAGGCGCCTGACTCTTTGCGCGAATTCGACGGGCTGGAAACCAACCGGCTCAATCAGCTCGTGACGCTGCCGACGCTGCAGACCACCCGCGATGAGGACATCTTCGCGATCGGCGATTGCGCGGCGGTGCCATGGCAGGGGCATGCGGACCCCGTGCCGCCGCGGGCGCAGGCAGCGCATCAGGAGGCATCGCACCTCTCCCGGCAATTGCCGCGCCGGCTCGCGGGCCAAACATTGCAGCCTTTCGAATATCGAGATTTCGGCTCGCTCGTCTCGCTCGGGAAATACACGACCGTGGGCAACCTGATGGGCGCGCTGGTTGGAAAGAACTTCTTCATTGAAGGCGTGATCGCCCGGCTGATGTACCGCTCGCTCTACAAGATGCATGAGCGGGCGCTGCATGGAACTGTGCCGATGCTCTTCGGCTCGCTCGCACGCAGCCTGGCCCGCCGCGCCCAGCCGCTCGTCAAGCTGCATTGAGGAGCGCCTGGAGCGTGATCGCCGGAGATGGAATGCCGTAAGTCCGAATCGCGCGAGAAAACAAATGCGTGGAGAGGATACGTGAGCAGGGGCGAACGCATCCCGCTTCAAGGAATGCCGAAAAGAGACGGAGCCTCGTTCCATCGATCGTGAAAATTCGATCGAACTTTAAAACGATCACCGGTCCCTGAGATAGAAGCCAAATCGCTTAACTTGATATTCGCGGCCCTTCAATCCCGCTACGCCGGGAGAACCTTCGCGAAGATATGCCGAGACCATGACGACGATACCGGCCGGATAAGAGCGATCATCTTTCCCGGCCCGTTCGCCGAAGCCGTGATATCCTCATTGGAGTAACGATCATGCCTCGACTGGACGGAAAACGCACCTTGATCACCGGCGGCACGACCGGGATCGGCCTGGAAACGGCCAGGCAGTTCGTTGCCGAAGGCGCACGCGTCATCGTGACCGGCGTCAATCCCGAATCCATCGCAAAAGCCAGAGACGAGCTTGGTTCCAAAGTCGTCGTGATCCGTGCCGATTCCGCGAGCGTCGCCGAGCAGAAGAAGCTCGCGGAAACGGTGAAGGAACATCATGGGCAATTGGATGTGGCTTTTCTGAACGCGGGGATATCGGTCTGGCGACCGATCGAAGAGTGGGACGAAGCCGCATTCGATCGTTCTTTTGCCATCAACGTCAAAGGCCCGTTCTTTCTGGTCCAGGCGCTGCTTCCCGTATTCGCCAACCCTGCCTCGGTGGTGCTCAATACCTCGATCAACGCCCATATCGGCGCGGCACGCTCCGCCGTTTACGCTGCGACCAAGGCCGCCTTCCTGTCCTTCGCGCGCACATTCTCGGGTGAGCTGTTGTCTCACGGCATTCGCGTGAATGCCGTGAGCCCAGGCCCCGTCGAAACGCCGCTTTACGACAAGCTCGGGATTCCGGACGCTCATCGCGCGCAGGTGAACAAGGACATCGTCAGCACCATCCCCTTCGGCCGTTTCGGAAAGCCGATCGAGATCGCGAAGGCCGTGGTGCATCTTGCTTCCGATGAGTCCGCCTGGACGGTCGGGGCGGAACTCATCGTCGATGGCGGCCGCACTCTCGATGGATGAAGGTGCCAAGCGGATGAAGGCGCCGTGGATCGGCCGGTTCGACTGCGAACGGACATTGCGGCAAGCGGGGCGGCGTCCGTCCTCCAGCGCCTGGCGGACGAGAGCGCGATGACGGAAGGCGGAATCGCCCGCAGGTCATCACGCTTCAAGTCTCGTAATTGTCGGCAACGAGCCGGTCGAGCAGCCGCACGCCGAAGGCGGTGGCGCCTTTGGGCGCCAGCGGTTGCTCCTTCGTCGCCCAGGCCATGCCGGCGATGTCGAGATGCGCCCACGGCTTGCCGTTGACGAAGCGTTGCAGGAACTGCGCCGCCGTGATCGAGCTGCCCGGCCGGCCGGTGATGTTCTTCATATCGGCGATGTCGGACTTGAGCTGCTTGTCGTAGCTCTCACCGAGGGGCATCCGCCAGACATGCTCCCCCGTCGCCTGGCCGGCCTTGAACAGTTTTTCCGCGAGCGCGTCATCATTGCTGAAAAGTCCCGCCTGCTCATGGCCGAGGCTCACGATGATCGCCCCTGTCAGGGTCGCGAGGTCGATCATGAAGCGCGGATCGAAGCGGTTCTGGCAGTACCAGAGCACGTCCGCGAGCACGAGCCTTCCCTCGGCATCGGTATTGAGCACCTCGACGGTCTGCCCCGATGCGGTCTTGACCACGTCGCCCGGCCGCTGTGCCGAGCCCGAAGGCATGTTCTCGACCAATCCGAGGAGCCCCACCGCATTGAGGGGCGCCTGCCGCGCGGCGAGCGTGCTCATCAGCCCGGTGACGGTGCCGGCGCCGGCCATGTCCCATTTCATGTCCTCCATGCCCGCGGCTGGCTTGATGGAGATTCCCCCCGTGTCGAACGTCACACCCTTGCCGATGAAGGCGAGCGGATTTTCATCCGAGCGCGGGCTCGGCGCGCCGCGCCATTGCAGCACCACCATGCGCGGCTCGTTCACACTGCCCTGGGCGACGCCGAGCAGGGCACCGAAGCCGAGCGAGCGCATCTCCTCCGGCCCGAACACCTCGATCGTAAGGCCGAAGCGCGCAAGCGCCCGGCAGCGCTCGGCGAACTCCGCCGGCGTCAGAATGTTCGCCGGCTCGCTGACCAGATCGCGTGTCAGGAATGTGCCCTCGGAGAGGGCCCGCATGGGCGCGTAGGCCGTGCGCGCGGCGACGATATCGGAAGCAAGCACGAGGAGCTGCGCCAGCCGCGGCGCCTCCTCCGGCTTTTCCTGCGTGCGGTAGCGGTCGAAGCGGTAGCTCCGCAGCATCGCGCCGTGGGCAAAAGCGGCCGCGAGCACCGGTTCGAGAAGATCCCCGGCGATGGTTGCCGCTTGCTCGCGTGCGAGCAGGGAGCAGGCGGTTCCGCCAGCCTCTTCGACGCTCAGCCGGCTGCGCTCGGCCGCCTTGCCGAGCCCGACGGCGACGACGCGGGAAAGTCCGGCGCCGGGCGCGAGGATGGTGGCGCTCTGCCCTTTCTTGCCCGCGAATTCGGCGACCGCGAGCGCCCGCCCGATCGCGCCCGCGGTCGCTTCATCCGCCTGCTGCCACACTCCCGAGGGTGTTTCCTCCTCGCCGATCGGCAGGACGAGCGCGCCCGAGGTCGGAAGCGCGGGATCGGAAAAAGTGATCTCGGGCATGAAAACGGCTCCTCCGGTCTTGATGATCGGAGGACTCTACCAACCACCCCGTCATTTGCCATGTCTGGGGTTTGCCATCGGGGTTTGCCATCGGGGTTTGCCAGGGTTGGGCGCTCCCGCTATCACGCGCCTCATGCACGAAAAAAATGATGCGGCCCTGCTTTCGCTCGCGGTCGGGCTGGTTGAGCGCGCCGCAACCGCGATCATGGAGATCCGCGATCGCGGGTTTGCCGTGGAGCGGAAATCCGACGCAACGCCTGTCACGGAAGCCGACCATGCGGCGGAGGCGCTGATCGTGGCCGGGCTCCGCGAAGCGATCCCCGAGATTCCGGTGATCGCCGAGGAGGAGGTGGCGGCGGGGCGGGTTACCGATGTGGCGCGATGCTTCTGGCTCGTCGATCCTCTCGACGGGACGCGCGAGTTCGCCGCCGGCCGCGACGAGTTCGCCGTCAATATCGGGCTGGTGCGCGACGGACGGCCCTGTCTCGGCGCGGTTGCCCTACCGGCCACTGGCGAGACCTATCTCGGCATCGTCGGCACCGGCGCCTGGCGCCAGGGCGCATCCGGCAACCGCCAGCCCATCCGCACGCGCACGCCACCCGCCTCCGGCCTCGACGTGATGGCTTCACGTCACTACGCGGATGATCCGCGCCTGGTCGATTATCTCAAGGGGCGCAAGATCGCCTCGCTCACCAATATCGGCTCGGCGATGAAGTTCTGCCGCCTGGCGGAGGGGAGGGCCGATCTCTATCCGCGGCTCGGCCGGACCATGGAATGGGACACGGCCGCGCCCCAGGCGGTGCTGGAAGCCGCGGGCGGCCATGTCCGGACCTTCGAAGGGGCACAGCTCGCCTACGGCAAGAAGGGCTGGGAAAACCCACCCTTCATCTGCACCGGAGAATAGCGGGGGCTTCCGTGCCGACTGAGCTTCTGGCCGGGGATGAGGCCGGGGTGGCCCGGGCAGCCTTCCTGCTTCGCGAAGGAGCGCTGGTCGCTTTCGGGACCGAGACGGTTTACGGGCTCGGCGCCGACGCGACCAATGCACGCGCGGTCGCCGCCTTGTTCGCGGCCAAGGGCCGGCCGGCCTTCAACCCGCTGATCTGCCACTACCTTTCGGCCGATGCGGCCTTCGCCGACGTCATGCCCTGCGAGATCGCGCGGCGGCTTGCGGGGACATTCTGGCCCGGGCCGCTCACGCTCGTCCTGCCGCGCCGATCCTCCTCGTCGGTGGTTCCGCTCGCGGCGGCCGGGCTTCCGAGCCTTGCGGTCCGCGTGCCCGCGCATCCGCTCGCGCGAAAGCTCCTGGCCGCGGCGGCGCGACCGATCGCCGCTCCTTCGGCCAATCGCTCGGGCCGCGTGAGCCCCACAACCGCGTCGCATGTCCTTGCCGAGCTCGATGGGTTGATCGCCGCGATCCTCGATTGCGGACCGGCGATCGTCGGCCTTGAATCAACGGTGATCGACCTTGCCGGCTCCCCGCGCGGTGGGCCGCGCCTGCTGCGCCCGGGCGGTGTCACGAGCGAAGCGATCCGCGCGATTTGCGGGCCGCTCGCCGCGGCGAGCCGGGACGAGACGCCAACAGGTCCCGGAATGCTTGCTTCGCACTACGCGCCGCGCCTGCCGCTCCGGCTCGATGCTGCAAGTGTCTCGGCCGATGAGGCACTGCTTGCCTTCGGGCCGCCTCTTCGCGGCGCGGGCGCCCTGTTCCAGCTGAGCGAGGCCGGCGACCTCACAGAGGCCGGCGCGCGGCTCTTCGCCGGGTTGCGCAGCCTGGACGCGGAGGGCATGCGGCTGGGATTGGCGAGGATCGCGGCCATGCCAATCCCGCAGCACGGCCTCGGGCAGGCGATCAATGACCGGTTGCGCCGGGCAGCCGCCCCCCGGCCCGGCTCCGGATGCTATCCGCCGTAGCGGGCGAGCACGGCGCGGAGCGGGTTGGCGCCGGGATTGTTCGCCTGCATGCCAACCACGATCTGCCGCGCATCGGGGCCGGACCCGTAATAGGCCTGGTCCGCCGTGTAATCGGATGAGAGCAGGGCACCATCGAGCGAGACGCCGGCGAAGAGGCCGCGCTCCAGCGCGAAGGTGACGATATCGGCGCTGAGCGCCGCGGTGGTCGAGCCGCCGATCCCGGCGCCGATCGTCGCCACGGCGAGCGAGGCGTCGGCGCCGATCTTGAACTGGCTGTTGATCACCGCGTTGAGCGCCCTGTCATTCATGATCATCATGATAAGGCTGGCATCCTGGATCCCGGCCTGCAGGCCGAAGCTGCCGCTGCCGATGGAATAGAAGGCCGGCGCGGACCAGGAGCCGGCAGCGGCGCGTCCCACCAGCACACAGCTGCCTCCCGAGCCGCCGAGGATGAAGCCCGCCTTGAAGACCTCGGGGCAGATCATCACTGCCCGCGCGTTCCTCAGCGTCTGCCCGACATCATGCGCGCTCGAGGAGCTCATGATGTCCTCCATCGTGAGTGTCGCACGGTCAACCGCGCGCTGCGCTTCGCTTTCCTGCGTCGGGCCGGCGCAGGCGACGAGCGGCACAAGGGCCGCCAGAACGAAGAGACCGCGACGCAACATGGTACCCTCCTCTGCTCCCTTCCCTCCGCGGGAGCGGCGCACAATTTTCCACGGGACGCGAAAATCAATCCGCGAATCGTTGAAGAACTTACCAATTTTGCGGCCAAACGGCGGCGTTCGCCAGTCTTTTCGAAAGGCCAGTCTTTTCGGAGGATTTGGGCGGGTCTTTTCGCGAATGGAGCGCCGCCGCACATTGCGGCGATGACGCTGCAGGATCTCCGCTATCTCGTGGCGCTTGCCGATCACGGCCATTTCGGCCGGGCGGCGGCTTCCTGCCATGTCAGCCAGCCCACGCTCTCGACCCAGATCCGCAAGCTCGAGCAGTTTCTGGGCGTTCCCCTTTTTGAGCGCGCCAGCAAGGCCTTAACGCCGACGGCCATGGGCGTGGACGTGATCGCCCGCGCCCGGCAGGTGATCGCCGAGGCCGAAGCGATCGTGGAGATGGCCCAACGGGCGGGCGAGCCTCTGGCCGGCCCGCTGGCGCTCGGTGTCATCCCCACCCTCGGGCCCCATCTGCTCGGGTGGCTGATCCCCGCGCTCGCCGAGCGCTATCCCAGGCTCCGCCTCTCCGTTCATGAGGACCTGACGGCGCATCTGCTGGCGCGGCTCGCCGCCCATCGGCTCGATGCCGCCCTGCTCGCCTTGCCGGTTGCCGAACCGGGCCTCGAGAGCCTCGCCCTGTTCGATGAGCCGTTCTGGCTCGCCGCCCCGGCCAGCCACAAGCTTGCGGCAAAGAATGTCGTGGGAGAGGAAGACCTCAAGGGCGAGCGGCTGCTATTGCTTGCCGAGGGGCACTGCCTGCGCGACCAGGCGCTCGCGCTTTGCGGGGAAGCGGGCGCCGAGCATAAAGAGACGCCTGACTTCAGCGCGGCAAGCCTCGAGACGGTGCGACAGATGGCGGCGATCGGCATCGGCTGCACATTGCTGCCGGCGATGGCGGTGGGCGAACGACGGGAGCCCGGGCTCGTGCTGAGGCCGCTGGCGGCCGGGCTCTCGAGGCGGATCGGTCTGGTCTCGCGGCAGAGCTATCCGTACGGCGCAGGCTTGGCACTGCTTGCTGAACTGATCCGTGCGCGGCTTCCGTCCTCCGTGCATCCGATCGGCGATGGCGAAGGAAGATAGGTTTCCTCGATCGGAAAAATTTCGACAATCCCTTCTGCCAATCACGTACACATCGCAGCCCTGCCTGGTGATGGGCGCCTGTGACGATACTCAGGCATAAAATTGGGCCGATCTTCGGTCACCACTGAAGCTTGATCACGGGGAAGCTTGATCACGGGCACGGCGGGAGCAGGGATGATGGAGCCTTGCATGCTGCCTTGCGTATGCCGCCTTGTGGGCTCCTCCTGATCGAGGAGATCGGCGGTGGCGGCTTTTCAGAATCGGCGAAAGTCCAAAAACGTCGACAAATCTCGGCATGAGATGGCACTCCCAGCTGCGCAACAGTTTCACGGAGCGAGGCCGCGGCGGATTGCCCGCGTGAGTTGCAGCGATCTCTCTGGAGATATGAATTCGTGCAACTTTGTTCAGCTATGTGCCGATACTTGCATTCAGAGACTCATTTTTGATGCGGATGCAGTATGCGAACGCGCGCCAAGCCGATCTTTCTTTTGAAACGTTGCGACAGAAATGTGGGCACCTGAGCACCAAATGGCCCAAATGCTTCGTTGCATTTAGGAAATATATAGAAATGATCACAAATCGGGACACTTCGTTAGGCTTAGGACAAATTTGCGACCCAACAAAAAGCAGCGCGAAAACTCACGGCACGATTCTCATATGCCATTTTCCTGAGCAAGCGGAGCGGTGACGGGTGGCGAAGGCATGTGCCTTCCCATGAGAGAGGATCGCATTTTCAGGATACGACGCCTCAAATTTATCGAATCGATTAAGAGGAATCCACATGCATGGGTGCGCCGCGAAAATGCCACGATGTTCGGGCTCTCTTCGCATCACAGAAATGTCCTACCGCGCTGCGGCAAACTTTCTTGATATCCGCCGATCGCGCCGTTATGAGTGATTGCGTGTTCGCCTGAATGCGTGGTTCCGCCCGGCACCAGCGCACATTTGCGCGAAGTGGACTGTAAGGAAAATCCCGATGCGGGAATGGTACTTACTCCGGACAAAGACTGGTGAGGAGCGCAAGGCTCAGCGGTATCTGGATGGGCTCGTCGAGGACACCCTGCTGCCGCTCGGCAAGACACAGATTCGGCAGCGTGGTGGCGCGGTTGAACGCGTTGCTCCCCTTTTTCCCTGCTATCTCTTTGCGCTGTTCTCTCTTTCCGTCGCCGCGCCAAAGGTTCGATATACGCCGGGCATACGCGATATCGTCCAATTCGGCGGGCAGGCCGCGATCGTGCCGCAATGGGTGATCGATCAGCTGGCTCTGCGGTGCGCGGATGGGCCGATCGCGCTGTTGAAGCCATCATTCTCTCCGGGTGATGCGATCAAGGTTCTGGGCGGTCCTTTTCAGCAATTCGAGGCTATTTTCGACGCCTATCTTTCGGGAACAGAACGGGTCTCTGTTCTGTTATCGATCATGAACGCCGAGCGGCGCGTTGTGCTGCCGACACATATGGTTGCGGCAGCGGACTGACGTGCCTGGCTCACGGGTGGCGCGATAGCGCGTGCGATACGCCCCCGCGAGAGGGGTAGGCTCTGGGGAGAAAACGTGATCTGCAAATTCTTCCTGCACCGTGGGGAGGGTATTGGCGGAGGCATGGGCGCGGGCCGTGAGACAGTCAGGCTTTCCTGTGGGCTTCACGAAGCAAAGACGAAGGGAACGGCTGAGATTTGCCTCGCCAGCGATGACATTGCCGGCAACGGGCGGCGCGAGGTTCCGCGTCGGCTCCAAGGGTCTAGCCGGGTTCGGGCCGGCAAATCGCACCGCCAAGCAGGCCATGATGCCGCTTTTTTCAAATCGGGGTCCGGCAAATCACGGTCAGGTTCGCGTCATCGACGTTCGAGTGACTGGAATGGGGTACGGACTGAGATGATTGACAGCAGCGCATGCTCACGCGTTTCTCCAGGCGCCTCTCGTTTCGGCAAGGCACATGTCGGCCGGCGGAGGGGGGGTGCTTTGCTGAGCGCGGTCGCCGGCACACTCACTCTCACGGCCTGCGCTTCGAGCGATCCTCCCGCGATGCCGGCATCGTCGGCAATGCAGCCAACAGCGATGACCAGTCTCGCGGCGGCCGAAGGGGGATGCACGGGATCGCCGACCCTGATGAGTTTGTGGGAGAAGCGCATCGGCCAACAGGGAGAGCAAATCCGGCCTCTCGGGCCGGGCGATGAGCTGCGCATCTCGGTGGCCGGAATCAGCGAACTGCAAAACGAGGATGTCCAGGTCTCCGATTCCGGAACGATCGCGCTGCCGTACGCCGGCGCGGTCGATGTGCAGGGGCTGAGCGTCGATGAAGCGGAGCAGGCGCTTGATCAGCGGTTCGGCGAATATATCCGCTCACCCGAGGTGCACATTGTCGTGCAGCGGAACAGGAGCCAAGCTGTTGCCGTCATGGGGCTGGTGAGCAAGCCGATGCTGGTCCCGCTGACGATGCCGAATGAAACGATCATGGAGGTGATCGGCGAAGCGGGCGGCCTCACCAACGATGCTTCCCAGCGCATCCTTCTCTTTCCAGGAGGGGCGGAAGCGCACACCCCCTCGCCCAGGATCATCGAAGCGAGCGCCGATGCGAACACCGTTCCAGGTGCCGCTTCCATGGCGGCCCAGCAAGAGGGAGGCCAGGGAGAGGCCGCGCCCATTGTGGTCGATCTGCACGGGGGCGTCGATCAGGGCTGCCTCAATCTTCCGATGCGTGCCGGGGACACGATTCTCGTGCCGCCGGCGGGGAATGTCATGGTCGGCGGCTGGGTCGAGCATCCGGGCGAAGTCCAGATCACGCCGGGAATGACCGTGCTGGGGGCGATCACGGCCGCCGGTGGCGCTCTTTATTCCCCCAACGTGGAAATCCTGAGGGCAGATAAAGAGGGTCGTCGCACGCGCGTGCCCGTGAATCTCGCTGCTGTGAAGAGCGGCCGCGAGCCTGACCCGACCGTGGGGGCCGGCGATGTCGTGATCGTGGAAGGCTCGGCCTGGGGTGCGCTGCCCTATGCCTTCCATGAAGTCTTCACGGGCCTCGGCTCGGGTATTGCCATTCCGATTCCATGATCTGAACACGAGATCTCAAGAGAAAACATGTCCGCATTGTCCGAAAATCCGGCCGGTCCAGCCGTTCCCCACGGGGTTCCCCACGCGGGGAGCTTCTTTGCGCGGGAGAGATTGCATCTCTCCCTCGACGAGGAACAGGAGGGCATCGGGCTCAAGGATCTGTGGATCACGATCAGAAAGCGGATCTGGCTGCTGATCGGGATCATGGCGGGCATTCTCCTCCTGGTCGGCATCATCACCGTTCGGAAGATACCCCTCTACTCGGCGACGGCCACGCTTCTGCTCAAGCCGGATATTCCACAGGTCCTGGATGTCCCGCAGCTGCAGCAGGAGAATGCCGGGACCGAAGAGCATGATTTCTACAAGACGCAATACGCGCTCGCGGACAGTCCGGAGGTCGCGGCCAGGGTCATCCGGACCTTGAATCTCGAGAACAACCCGCTCTTCGCGCCGGCGAAGAAGCCTGCGGGCGTGATCGGCCGGGCCCGTGCCTTCCTCTCCCACCTCGTCACGACGATCGAGTATCCCTGGCCGCATGCCGAGCATCCGGGTGTTGAGATTCCGGAAGATCTCGGGGTGAAGCCGGAAATCATTCAAGCCTTTCTCCGCATGCTCGATGTCGAGCCCGTCCCCGGCACGGAGCTCATGGATATCACCGCGACGACGCCGGACCCCATGCTGTCGGCGGAGATCGCCAACACGCAGGCGAATGCCTATATCGACCGTGGGCTTGAGCTCCGCCGGGAGTCCGGCGAGATCGTGCAGAGCTTCCTGCGCAGGCAACTCAACGCAATCGGCAAGCAGGTTCAGGAATCGGAGGCGGCGCTCAACGCGTATCGCCGCAGGATGGGAATCCTTGCCTTCCAGACGGACAATTCGAACAGCCTGGCCGCGGACCGCATGGCCGAACTTGAAAGGGCGCTCACGGACGCGGAGACGAATCGCATCCGCCTCGGTGCCGAGATGCAATTGATCGCGGCGGGTCATGACAGCTCGCTGCCGGAAGTGATCGATGATCGCACCATCGAGGCGCTGCAGCCGGAGGTTGACCGGCTCGCCGCCCAGTATGCCGGCATGGCCACCCAATTCACCGACCGCTGGCCGGCACTTGCGAACGTCAAGGCGCGACTCGAATCCGCTCGGGCTCAGCTCGCCCAGGAGGTGGCGATCGTCACCGAAGGGGTGCGGCGGCAATATCGGGCGGCGGTCGTCCGGGAGCAGCAACTGGAAGCATTGGTCGGGGCAGAGCGGAAGAAGGATTTCGCCTCCAACGATGCGGCGCTGCAGGACGCGATCCTCGCTCGCCGGGTAGAGACCAATCGCGAGCTTTATCGAACGGTTCTCAAGCGTATGCAGGAAGTGGGCATCACCGACGAGGGCCCGGTTTCGAACGCAACGGTCGCGAGCGCGGCGAGCGTGCCGCAATTTCCTTCGTCTCCGAAGATCATCAAGACCTTCGCCATCGCCGTGATGGGCAGCCTTCTGATCGGACTCGCCGTGGTTCTGGTGCTGGACAAGCTGGATAAGCGGTTCAAGAGCGTGGAGGAGATCGAACGCGCGCTCAGGCTGCCGAAATTCGCCCTCATCCCGGATTTCACGACCGTCAAACGGCTTCTTCCTGCCCAAAAAGGAGGAATGGCGCGAAATGTCCCGCAGGCGATCGCCAGACGGCAGAGTTCCGGCGCCGCTGGAATCATCGGCGCGCTCCATACACCTTCCTACAGCATGCACTACCAACCCCTGCATGTCGCAATGCAGTTCTCCCGCGCCGGCGGTGCGCCGCGGATCATCATGTTCACGAGCGCCACGCCCCAGGAGGGGAAGACCGTCAGCGTGGCGGGCGCTGCCTTCGCCAGCTCGAGCATGGGCGGGCGGACCTTGCTGATCGATGCCGATCTGCACCGCCCGCAATGCCACAACCTCGTCTCCACCGAGGACCCGATCGGCCTGAGCGACATTCTCGCCGGGCACCGCGGTTTTGCCGATGCCGTTCATAGCAGCGCGAATGGCGTCTTCGTCATTCCCGCCGGCTCGCGCGCGCCGAACCCCGCCGCGTTGATCGCATCCCGATCCATGCGCGAGCTTCTCGGTGTTCTCGGCAAGGCCTTCGATCACGTCTTTCTCGATACCGCGCCGGTGCTGGCCGCGAGCGAGACGATCGTGCTTGCCACGATGGTCGACGGCGTCGTCCTGGTTGTCGGCTCGGACACGCCCCGCAAGGCGGTCCTCGACGCCAATGCCGCGCTTCAGCGGGCCGGCGCCGTTGTTCTCGGCTTTGTCTTCAACCGCGTCGATATCCGGCTTCCACAGCACCGCGCCTACGGCACCTACAGAACCTATGGCGGTTACGGATCCTATGGCCCTCATGAGACCGGCAACGGGAGCGGCATGCCCGGCGGCATAACCGGCGGCCCTGGCCCCTTCGGCGCCAATGGAGATGCCGCGTGAGCGAGACATTCGCCCCTCGGTGCGCAGCGATGCCGGGCCTCGTCATCCGAAAAGGACGCCCTTTGCCCGGCCGGCGGCGCTGAACGATGGGTGTCCGCCGCGATACGCTCTACAATCTTGCCGGCTCCATCGCGCCAGTTGGCGTAAGCCTGCTGACGATCCCCCTCTATCTTCGGACCATCGGCGATGCTCGCTATGGCATCCTCTCGATCGTCTGGCTCTTCATCGGTTACTTCGCCGTTTTCGATTTCGGGCTGTCCCGCTCCACTTCCTATCACCTGGCATGCCTGGCCGATCATCCGGACGAGGAACGCTCGCGTGTCTTCTGGACTGCGATGGCCCTCAATGCCTCTTTCGGTGCCATCGGCGGAATCGTTCTTTATCCCGTTGCTCTTATCTGCTTCTCGCACTTCTTCAAGATGCCGGCCGGTATCCGCCACGAGGTTCTTGCCTCTCTGCCCTGGCTTATCCTGAGCGTGCCGTTGGCCACGATCGGCGGCGCGCTGACCGGGGCGCTGGATGCGCGCAAGCGCTTTGCCTTCAACAACGGGGTCAATCTTGTGGGAACGGCGATCGGGCAAGTGGTGCCACTTGGCACGGCGCTGATGCTCGGCCCTTCCCTGACGAATGTGATTCCCGCGGCGATCATTGCTCGGATGGCAACGATGGTTCCCCTTTTCATCGGTGCGATCCGGTTCGTTCCCGCCGGATGGCCGCGACGCGCAGAAACGGGCGTGATTCGGGATCTGTTCAAATACGGAGGCTGGGTGTCGATCTCGAATCTCATATCGCCGTTGCTCGGCACTCTGGACAAGATTTTGATCGGCGTCATTCTCGGCGCGGTCGATGTGACCTACTACGCGATCCCGGACAGGCTTACGCGCCAAGGATCCATCCTGCCCGGCGCGATTGTGCGGGCGCTGTTTCCCGCTATGGCCGCGACTACGCCCGAGCATGCCCAGGAGCAGGCGAAAGGGGCGCTCGATGTCCTCTCCGCCGCTCTGACGCTGATGATCACCGCGGGCATCCTGGCCATGCCCGTCTTCTTCTGGCTCTGGATCGGCAAGGGCTTTGCGCGGATCGCAACACCGATCGGGGTTCTTCTGGCCCTCGGCATTTACGTCAATGGCCTTGCCTACGTTCCCTCATCCCTCCTGCAGGCACGCGGGCGCGTCGATCTCACGGCAAAGTTCCATCTGATCGAGATCGTTCCCCACATCATCTGCCTGTATCTGGGGCTGCGCTATTTCGGCCTGCTGGGCGCGGCAGGCGCGATGCTGCTGGTGAGCACGCTGGATGCCGTCCTTCTTTGCAGCGCCTCTCGTCTCCGTCTCTGGCGACAGCCAGGGTTCTGGGTCTCGGTGGCGATTCTCGTACTCTCCGTTCTCTCCGCTGCGGAGCTTTCCCCGCAGAACCCGAGGACTTATCTGATCTATGGCCTGATCCTTCTTGCTGCGGCCGTCTATGCGGTCCTGTCCCTTCCTCCCGTGCTGCGCCGCTTCATTCCCTTGCCGCTGGCGCTTCGCGCGAGGCAGACGATTTCATGAAGCGAATCTGCTTTGTTCTCCCGACGGAAGGTTCGCGTCCCGTCGGCGGGATCAAGATCGTCTATCAGTACGCGAACGGCCTGGTGCGTCGCGGATACGACGTGTCCGTGGTTCATACCTGCTTCATGAGCTCGTCGCGCCTGCCGCTCATGCAAAGGATCAAGCGTTCGGTCGTGGAATATGTGCAGCGCTCGATCACGGCCGGCTGGCGCCCCGATGGCTGGTTTCCGCTCGACCCGGCCATCCGCCTTCACTGGATTCCGGTCCTGCAGCCTGCCTTTCTCCCGAAGGCCGATACCTACGTGGCGACCTGGTGGCATACCGCGGAACGGCTAGCGGAATGGAAGATGAACGCCCGCAGGCTCTATCTCATCCAGCATCTCGAGACGTGGGGCGGGCCTGAGGAACGGGTGCTGGCAACGTGGAAGGCGCCGCTCGAGAAGATCGTCATCGCCAAATGGCTGGCCGAAATCGCCGCCCGGGAGGGCGAAAGCGCGGTCTATATTCCCAATGGCCTGGATTTCGAGCAGTTCGGCGTGGATGTGCCCATCGATCAGCGGAATCCGCGCCAGGTCGCGATGCTCTACCACGACATGGAATGGAAAGGGTCCGGAGACGGGCTGCATGCGCTCACGCTCCTCAAGCACCGCTACCCGGATCTGCGGGTGGAGCTGTTCGGCGTGCCGGAGCGGCCAAGCAAGCTTCCGCATTGGATTGTCTATCACCGCACCCCCCCCCAGGGAGGGCTTCGGGAACTGTACAACCGGGCCGCGATCTTCCTGTCCCCAAGCTGGGCGGAGGGCTGGCCCTTGCCGCCGGCGGAAGCGATGATGAGCGGGGCAGCTGTTGTGGCGACCGATATCGGCGGCCACCGGGAATATTGTGCCGACCACCGGACTTCCCTTCTTGTCTCGCCGCGCGATCCATCGGCGCTGGCGAACGCGGTTTCCCTCCTGATAGAGCAGGAGGCGCTTCGCCGCATGATCGCCCAGGCGGGGAACGACAATATTCGCCAGTTCACATGGGCCCGGGCACTCTCCTCGTTCGAGGAAGTTCTCAAGGATTTCCGCCCGGTCCGCATGCCGGCGAGATGTGACAACGAAATTGGCGACGAGGACGAGAAGATGCTCCGTGCGCATATCGGCCGATCGGCGAGTGCTCGATGAGCGGTGAAGAAACGTGCGTCGCAACGGGAGGGGCGAAAGTCTTCGCCCCCTCTGCGCAGCTTTCCCTATCCGTTGCGATGGCGACATACAATGGTGAGCGCTATCTTGTGGAGCAGCTCGAAAGCCTTCTTCGCCAGACACGGCAGCCGGACGAGCTGATCGTCAGCGACGATGGCTCGACCGACAGGACATGCGAGCTCGTTCAGAGTTTTGCAGCGAAAGCGCCGTTTCCGGTGCGGCTTCTTGCAAACAGCCGGAATCTCGGCGTTAACGGCAATTTCGACCGTGCCATTGCGGCATGCCGGGGAGGGATCGTCTTTCCCTGCGATCATGATGATGTATGGCTGCCGCAGAAGATCGAACGGATGGCCGATGTTCTCGAGCGGCACCCGACGGCGGCGATGCTGATCAGCAACTCGGAGATCGTCGACCAGGAGCTGCGATCGACCGGACGGGGTCTTTACACATTGCGGTTTCCTCAAACCGAGAAGCTGCACCGCAGGGGCGTCGAGACGGTCCGCTTTCTTCTGACGAGCTGGGCGGTCGCCGGTCATACGATGGCGTTTCGGCGAGTGCCGGCGCTCGCGATGCCGGCCAGCCGAATCGCGGTCGACTGCACTTACGACTTCGTCCGGGCCCTCGTCGCCGGGGCAACCCACGATATTGCAACGATACCGGACCGGCTCACGAAATATCGCAGGCATCAGGCGCAGGTGACAAACCTCTGGAGCCTGCCGCCGACTCCTTTGGAAAGGCTGCGCCGGAAGATGCGGAATATCTTCGCAAGCGAGAAGAACGCACTTTCGGAAAGCAAGAAATTCGCCCGCGATCTCCTGCAGGTTTGTGAGGGTCTGCGAGAGCTCGGGGCGGATCATGACGTGACGGACTTTCTTCGGCAACGGGCGGACATGGTCCTGTTTCAGGCGAATCTTCGTTTGCGTCCGCGCGTTCAGAGAGTTCCGGGGATCGTTCTCGGTCTCCTCGGCGGGCGGTACCATAAATATGCAGGCGGCGTGCTGACGGCCTTGCAGGACGCATGCCTCTCGCCGGTCAGCGGGCCGGCGCGCTGAAGAGCCGAGAAACAGCGCGAAGGCGGCGCGATGGCAATTGCTGATCAGGTAACGGGCGATTCCGGAAAGGCCGGCGTGGAGGCGCGCGTAGCGCAGATGGTGCCCGAGGAAAGACATGGCCGTGGAGGGATCGACGTGACCGCGCGGCCGAAGGTCTCCGTCGCCATGACGACCTACAATGGCGAGCGTTTCATCGAAGAGCAATTGGCGAGCCTCGCTCAGCAATCGCGGCTTCCGGACGAGCTCGTCGTCAGTGATGATGGCTCTCAGGACGGAACGCTCGAAAGGGTGCGCGCCTTTGCCGCTCAGGCACCCTTTCCGGTCCGCATCCTCTGCGGCAGCCGCAGTCGCGGAGTGCTCGACAATTTCGATCGGGTCATCGCTTCATGCCAGGGCGATATCGTCTTTCCCTGCGATCAGGATGATGTCTGGCTGCCGCAGAAGCTTGCCGAAATGACGGAGGCACTGGCTCGCCATCCGAGCGCGGGGATGGTGATCAGCAATTCCGAGCTGGTCGACGAGCACCTGTGCCCGACCGGACGCAATCTCTATACGCGCAG
The DNA here is from genome assembly GCA_035509315.1 of Acetobacteraceae bacterium. Classification (GTDB taxonomy): domain Bacteria; phylum Pseudomonadota; class Alphaproteobacteria; order Acetobacterales; family Acetobacteraceae; genus JAKAWQ01. The sequence continues at coordinate 43,559 of DATJLS010000075.1, forward strand.
GCTGCGCGGGACCGAGCATCTCTACGCTCGCGGGCGGGAAGCCGTGCGTCTTGTTCTCGCAAGCGGCCTCGTCTTCGGTCACACCATGGCGTTCCGGAGCCTGCCTCTCCTGATGAGGCCCGCGGCTCTCGTGACGACCCAATCCGCCTACGACGTCATCCGGGTGCTGCTGGCAGCCTCCTTCTTCGATCTCGTCGTCATTCCTCACGCCTTGACCAGGTATCGGCGGCACGAAAGCCAGGTGACCCCCGCGCAAGATGTCTCGCCCGGCCCGGTCGAGAGAATCCGCCAACTGGTGGCCGGCTATCAATGGCAGGCGGCGACGAATGCCCGTTTCGCTGGCAACCTTCTGCAGATCTCAGCGGAGCTCGAGACACTCGGGGCGGAGGAGGATGTGATTCGCTTCCTTCAGGGCAAGATCCGCATGGCGACGGTGCAGGAGGCACTGCCCCCCTCGAGATTGCGCCGTGTTCTTCCTGTGGCCAGCAATCTGATGAGCGGTCGCTACCATCTCTATGCCAACGGAATATCGACAGCGCTCCGCCATTTGCTGATGGTCGTGCCGCGTTCGAGCGCACAGTGACGCTGTCCGCCATCGTCTCGCACGCGGTTTGGGGACCGCACAAATCCGACGGGGGATCGGGATAGGCATGAATGTCGTGAGCGAGAGCGGTCCGGTTGCCGCCGGAACGCGGCTGATCGCGGCCAACCGGGTAACGGCCCCGGAGCGGGGGCGGCTGACAAAGGCATGCGAGCGGGTGCTTCGCCGCATGATTGTCCAGCGCAGCGATCGCGATGACCCGGCTCCCCTGCCTCGCGTCCCGCAGCGGCTCCTCGCGGTCAAGGTCCACGGGATGGGGGACGCGGTGATGGTGCGCTCACTGCTCGAGCAGCTGCGCGCCCGGCACCCCCAAATGGAAATCGGCGTTCTGGTGGGTGCCGCGACCCGGGACGTCATGAGTCTCGGATCTGATTTTCGCGTGCATGACTATGAGCAGAAAAGAGCGGGTGTGCGGGAGATTCTTCGCAGCGCGATCCAAATTCGCCGTTGCGCCTACGAAGCCGTGCTCAACTTCGAGCAAGGCTCGCTTGCCGGGACCGCATTCCTCCGTGCCCTCGGTGTTCCGGCGTATATCGGGTTCGTCCCGCTTCACGATGGGGCCAAGGCTGCGTTCCTTACGCTGCCGCTGCGCTTTCGAGAGAACGATTCGATGTGGACATCGCTGATTCGGGCGGTCCGTCTCGTCGATTCGGATTTTCCCGAGAGCCCGGAAGTGTTTCCGTTACCGGTCAGCCCGGAAGCGAAGCACTTCGTGCGCATGTGGTTGGAAGAGAAAGGGCTGGAAGGGAAGGAGGGGCGCGGAGGCATAAGGCGGGTCGTGTTTCATATGGGCTGCGGCCCGGGTCAACCTTTCCGCCGGTGGCCGGTCGAGCGTTTCGTGGCCCTTGCAGAACAGCTGCAGATGGAGGTTCCGGACCTCGCCCTGATCCTCACCGGAACCGCTCATGAAAAGCCGCTCATCGCGACGTTCCTCTCGCAATGCGCAGCGCCCGCGATCGACGCGAGCGGGCTTGGATCGATCGAGCGCACCGCTTCATTGCTCGCCGAAAGCGATCTTCTCTTCAGCAATGATACGGGCGTGATGCATCTGGGGGCGGCCATGGGGGTACCGACCGTCGGCATCTTCGGGCCGGACAGTACCGGACGTTACGCGCCCGTGGGACCCCACACGGCCGCAGTTGCGGCGAGCGGCGTTCCCTGCAGCCCGTGTTCGAACATCTATCGGCTTCAGGTGCCCGGAACCTGCGCGAACCCCGATACTATCCGCTGTCTCCGCGACGTGACGGTGGAGGCTGTCATCGCCGCGGCAAGAGGAATCGCGATCGGATCGTGGCTCGGCGGGGCCAGGGCCAACCCATGAGGGCGGAGTATCGTCACGCTTTGGGGACGATGGCAGAACTCGCGGTCGGGCAGGGCCGCGTGGCGGCCCGCACTCGGCAACCGGTGCCGATCTATATCAACGGACGGTTCCTTCAGCAGCCGATCACCGGGGTCCAGCGCTATGCGCGCGAACTGCTGACGACCTGGGACCGAATGCTTGTGAGCGGAGAGATCAGCGGACAGGGGACCGAATTTCGGGTGCTCGCGCCGCGCGGTCCGATCGATGTGCCGAAGCTCGAGCGGATCCGTGTCGGCCAGGTTGGACGGCTCGGCGGACATCTCTGGACGCAGCTCGAGCTGCCTTTCTTCGCGCGCGATGGCCTGCTCTTCTCTCCAGGCAACATTCACCCGCTGCTCCCGCTTGCCCGCATGGGCAGTGTCGTCACCGTGCACGACCTCGCCTATGCTGCCTATCCCGAGGCCTATTCGAAAGCGTTCCGTCTTCTCTACTCTCTTCTTGTCCCCGCGGCGCTGCGCCGCGCCGACGCCGTGATCACCGTGTCCGATGCCGAGAAAACCCACATTCTCGGCCGCCATCCGGCGGCGAATGGCCGGATCCATGCTGTTCATCTCGGCGCGCCGCAGGGCTGTCCCGCTGGTGATGGTCCTTCCGTGCCAGAGAATACCCTGGCAAACCGGCCATTCGTTCTTTGGGTGGGTACACTCATCGCGAGGAAGAATCCTCAAGGCGTGATCGATGCGGTCGCGCGGGTCAATCAGGATACGCCGCTCGATCTGATCGTTGCCGGCGCGAGTCAGCCGGGCCTTCTCAAGGGCGGGCTTTCCCTGCCCCCGGAACTTCAAGGGCGGGTTCATTTTCACGGCCAGATCAATGATATCGCGGAGCTGCGCCGCCTTTACGAAAGCGCGACCGCGCTTGTCTTTCCTTCCTTCTATGAAAGCTTCGGCCTCCCGCCGCTGGAGGCCATGCGGTTCGGCTGCCCCGTGATCGCCTCGGACATCCCCGCGCTGCGAGAAATTTGTGGGGATGCGGCGCTCTATGCCGATCCGCACCAGCCGGCCGATATTGCGCGCCGGATCCGCAGGCTTCTGAACGATCCGGCCTTGCGCGCCGAGCTCTCTGAGCGCGGATCGCGGCGGGCGGTTCTCTTCAGCTGGGAAAGATGCGCGCGGGAGACCTTCACGATCCTCTCCCGAGTCCTGGAGCGTGATGACCGAAGGTGGCATCGCCGCAGGTCTGAATCACGCGCGATGAAACAAAGACCGAGAGCGGGGTAAGTGAGCACGAGCGAACGCCTCCCGCGCGAGAGCGTGATGACCGAAGGTGGCACCGCCGCAGGTCTGAATCACGCGATCGAGAGCGTGTGCGAAGCACCCGCACCCTTCAGTGAACCGCTTTTCAGCGCTCGTCGGTTTGCCGCGGAAGCGCGATGACCGCGACCCTTGCCCGAGGATGATCGATGCGGATTGCCATCGTCCACGAATGGCTCGAGACCTATGCCGGATCGGAGCGCGTGGTGGAGCAGCTTCTCGCGATGTTCCCGAGCGCCGATCTTTTCGCCCTTGTCGATTTCCTGCCGCAGGAGCAGCGGCAATTCCTGAACGGACGCAACCCGCGCACCAGCTTCATCCAAAAGCTGCCCTTCGCCAGGAAAAGGTTCCGCTCCTACCTGCCGCTTTTTCCCTTCGCGATCCAGCAACTCGATCTCGCTTCCTATGATCTGGTGATTTCCTCCTCCCATGCCGTCGCGAAAGGGGTGATCACAGGGCCACATCAGTTGCATGTGAGCTACGTGCATTCCCCGATCCGCTATGCCTGGGATTTGCAGGGCGAATATCTGCACACAGCAGGGCTCGAACGGGGCCCGAAGAGCTGGCTTGCCCGCGCCACTTTGCACCGGCTGCGGCAATGGGATGTCGCCTCCGCCCACGGGGTGGATAGCTTCGTCGCGAACTCCCGCTTCGTCGCTCGGCGCATCGCCAAGGCCTATGGGCGCCGCGCCGCGGTGGTCTGGCCGCCGGTCGATACCGAGGCCTTCACGCCCGGCGGAGAGCGCAAGGACGACTATCTGGTGATGGCCCGGCAGGTCCCATACAAGCGCATCGACCTCGTCGTGCAGGCTTTTGCCGCGATGCCGCAAAGACGCCTCATGGTCATCGGTGACGGGCCGGAGGCGGCGAAGATACACCGGATGGCGCCGAAGAACGTCACTCTCCTCGGCCGCCAACCCTTCGCGGTGGCGCGGGAGCACATGCGATGCGCGCGGGCCTTCATTTATCCCGCCATCGAGGATTTCGGGATCGTTCTCGCCGAGGCGCAGGCCGCGGGAACGCCGGTGATCGCGCTCAGGCGCGGCGGCGCGGAGGATATCGTGCTTGATCTCAACTCGCGAACGCCCACGGGTGTGCTTTTCGACGAGCAGACCCCGGAGGCGATCGTTGAGGCTGTCGAGCGCTTCGAGGCGGCGCAGCCCCGAATCGATTGGCGGGCTTGCAGAAGCAATGCCGAAAGATTCTCGGTGGCCGCATTCCGGTCCGCCATGCGCCGATGCATCGATGATGCCATTGCGATGCATGGCGATATCGGCCGCGTCTCCGGGCTTCCTCCGTTTTCCGGCGTACCGGAAAGACTTGCCGAACCGCTCCCGGCCGCGCGCAAGGATGTGACGCAGCTTGACCCCGAGCCGTTGCCCGACCTCGCGTCCTGCGCGGTCTCAATGGGCGCGATGCCGATGAGGGAGCACGCATCTCGGGCGGAACCGCTCCGGACCGGCCGCGATTGAATTTCCGCAGCAGGCACCGCGCCTTTGCGCGTCCGCTACAAGATTGTCGGCACAATCGGGTGCCGGTTTCGCCGCCTTTGTTTCCCGCCGATCAGGCCCGGCAGCGGAATTCCTTCGCTGGCAGGCTCGGCATACCATCACGGCAGGTCATCTCATGAGAACAGGATTGCCGCCAAGCTCCGCCCGCACGACCTCGAGCGTTCTGGATCACGCCTGCATCATTATCGCGTTCGTTTCGGCCTCGGGCATTTCCTCGTTCCTTGGCCGTTATGGCCTGTTCGTCTGGCCGGGCCCGGTCTCATCGGATGTCGCGGGCTGGCCCAGGCCCTACTTCGCGCTTCTCGTGACCGGATTGATCCTGTGGACGGCGGCGAGCACCTACGGTGGCATCTATCAGGCGGTGGAAACCAGCAAGGGCCGGGCATTCCGGCGCCTTTGGCGCACATTGGCGCTTTGGGCCGCCGCGACAGCCATCGCCATCTTCTTCCTCAAGCTGCATGTCTTGAGCCGCCAGTTCAGCCTCACCTTCTTCGTGCTGGCGGCGGTGCTGATCTCGTTCCGGGAATTCGGCGAGGCCGCGCTGGCCGCCAGAAGAGAGGGCCCCATGGCAGACCGGAGAGCCGTCGTCATCGGTTCACCTCTGGAACGGCATGAAGTTGCCGAAACCCTCGCGCGCTCCCGGGACTTCCGTCCGGGCAGGATCCAGGAGTTCGATCCGGAGGGCGTTGAGATTGCCACGCGCAATGCGGTGCTGGGCAATGCCGGATTGGGCCACGCCCCGGCCGGAAGCGAGGTGAGGCACCATGCCTATGTCGTCACGGCCGGTCTCGAAAAACGGACGATCGAGACCGTGATTCTCGGGCTGCTCAGGAACCGCTGGTGCGTGCACGTGGTGCCCGCGGTCGTGGATACGAGGCTTTTCCACTACAGTCTGGATGATTTCGGGGGCGCACCGGCCATTCGCCTGGAGGCGGGGCGGCTCGCGCCGGTGGAAGCGGCCTTCAAGCGGGCCCTTGACATTGCCGGCGCCGTCTTCGGGCTGTTCGCTCTGGCGCCGCTCTTCGCAGTGATTGCGGCGGTGATCAAATGGACATCGCCGGGCCCCATCCTGTTCAGCCAGCCGCGCATCGGCAAGGACGGAGAAAAGTTTCGCTTGTACAAATTCCGATCCATGCGCACCGATGCCGAGGAGATCCTGAGGAAGAACCCCGATCTCCACGCGAAATACGTTGCCAACAACTTTAAGCTGCCGCCGGAGGAGGATTTCCGCATCACACGGATCGGCCGCTTCCTGCGCACGACCAGCCTCGACGAGCTGCCCCAGCTCCTGAATGTCCTGAAAGGGGAGATGAGCCTGGTCGGCCCGCGGCCGGTCGTCCCCGACGAGATCGCCCGCTACGGAGAGTTCGCCTCGCTTCTTCTCTCCGTCAAGCCGGGCATGACCGGTCATTGGCAGACCAGCGGCCGCAGCCGCATCGCGGAGTATTCGAAGCGGATATTTTTGGACATGGAATATATCCGCGACCAGTCGCTCCGGACCGATGTCGGGATCCTGATCCGCACCGTCGGGAAAGTGGCGCGCCGGGAAGGGAGCTACTGAGGCTGCCCCGGTGATCGACCGCCCTTCCTGAAGGAGGCTGGCCTTGTCCATAACACTCGCCGGCGCCTTGCTCATTCCGCTCACGCTGCTGGTGCTCGTCATCGCGCCGAACCGGCTCGGCCAGTGTGCAATCGTCGTCTCCTCGCTTGCGGCGGCCTCTGTCGTGAATATCGGAGGTGGCTTTGCCGTCGGCATATCGCCTTATTTCTTCGCTGCCGCCGTGATCGCCGCGCGTATCGTCACGCGCCTGGCAACCGGCCGCATCCGGTTTGGAGCCGGAGAGCCGATCCTGGGCCATGTGCGCACGCTCGCCCTCTTCGTCGCCTGGGGCGTGGTGTCGGCCATGATATTGCCAGTCCTGTTCACCGGCATGCCGGTGGATCTCGGCCGAGCCGGCGTCGATGCCACGTTCTTCGCCATGGTCCCCCTGCACTGGACCTTCAGCAATGCCGGGCAGGCGGGATATCTGGTGCTCGATCTCTGCCTCGTTCTTCTTTTTCTCCGCAACGCCTCGCGGCCCGGCTATATCGAAGGTCTCGTCGAGGCCTTTACATGGACGGGCCTGATCGTGGTCGGGGTCGGCGCGTACCAGATCCTCTCGAACCGGCTTCACCTTCCATTTCCGAAGGCATTCCTCTACAGCAATCAGGTATGGGCCGAGCTTGATGGCGAAGGGATTGCCGGTTGGCAGCGGATCAACGCCACCTTTCCTGAGGCGTCCGCGGCGGGCGACTTTCTCGCCATGTGGTCTGTCTTCGAACTGGTGCTCGCGGCGCGCAGCGGCCGGCAGGGCGTGAAACATTGGTGGTTCGCGCTCGCCGGAAGCTTCATGGTGGCGAACACGACATCGACGACCGGCTATGTCACCCTTGGTCTCGCCTGGACGCTGTTCATCTGGAAATATGTTCTGGCGCCGCTCCTGGAAGGAAGGGTGGCCGTCAAGTCCCTGCTGGCGGCGGCGCTGATCGTGGTGGCGATTGTCGCCGCCTTTGCCTCCGGCAAAGACAGCTCAACCCTTCTCAGCCTCGTGCTCTTCAACAAGCTGCAGACCAGCTCCGCCACCCATCGCTTTGCCAGTGTCTATCACAGCGGCGGTATATTCCTGCAGAGTTTCGGCCTCGGCGTCGGCCTCGGCTCCGATCGCGCCTTGAGCTCGGCGGCCTATATTCTCGCCAATCTGGGCGTGGTGGGCGTTGTTCTCTTCGCTTATCTGCTCTGGCAGCTCTATGCCTTGGGAAAAGGCAGGAACCTGGCTGGCAGCGAAGGTCGTCAGGAGCGGATCTGGTTCGAGGCGCTGGGCTGGGCGCTCGTGGTGCAAATCATGGCGATGATGGAGTCAGGGGCTGAGATCACGGGGCCGGCCCTCTGGATCCCATGGGCGATTCTCGCCGCGATCGTTCGCCGCAATTGGCTGCGCACCGCGCGGACCGATGCCAGCTTGATTGCGCATGCCTATCCGGCCAGCGCCTGAACCGACCCGCTGAGACGCGAATCACGCCGAGCCGGAAGCAGAAGAAAGGAGTTTCCCTGCACCCGGAAACCATGGACGCGCGAGAGCGCATGAGAGTGTGATGACCGGAGGAGGAATCTCCGTAAGTCTGAATCACGCGAGAGAACAAAAATCGAGAGAGGGATGGCTGAGCGTGAGCGATCTTCTCCCGCTCCAGCCCGATGGGCGGAACGGCAAGACGAAGCCCAAATCCACCCGATGAGCGGCAGGCATATATGGGACATTCCGGTCGGAAATTCTGTGCATGGTGAAGGTCTTTGTCTTTCTCGGCTATGGTTTCGGAGCGACCCGTTGGCGCGCGCGCCACGCAAGGGGCGAGATTCCTGGCCTGAATGAGCCGCTTCCCTACGGCTATTACCGGGCCGGAGGCGAAGGATGGTCGATCGAATACTCGGAGGACGCCGAGGAAGGTCGCATCGGGCGGCTCGCCCGGCGGGGCCTCACACGTCTTCTCGGGTTCGACCTCGCCCATGCCTGGCGAAATCGGCGCAAGCTCTTCGAATCCGATATTGTCTGGGCACACTCGGAACGCGAGCATCTTGCTGCCCTGGTTCTTCGCACGCTTCGTGTTCGTCGTGCGCCGAAGATCATAGCTGAATGCATATGGCTTCCGGATCGCTGGAACAGCTTTTCGTTCCCGAAACGCGTACTCTATCGTTGGCTGCTCGCGCGCGCCGATGCGATCACGTCTCAATCCGTCGATGGGGTTGCCTGGCTGCGTGAGCTGGTGCCCGGCGCGACGATCGAATGGATCCCGGGCGGTGCCAAGATCGATTTCATGCAGCCGCCCACACTCCGCCAAGCGCACCGACCGGTGCGCCTTGTCGCGCTCGGCGGCGACATGCATCGCGACTGGCGGACGCTTCTCTCGGCCTTCGGGGGCGAGCCCGACTTCGAGCTCAGAATCGCTCCACCCGGGGGAAAGATCGATCTTCCCTCGGGATTGGCGAACATCACGGTTGCGGCCGCCAAATCTGCCGAGGACGTCCGCCGTCTCTACGCATGGGCGGATATGGCGGTCGTGCCGCTGTTGCCGAATCTGCACGTTTCCGGCATTACGGTGATCTTCGAGGCCATTGTTCTCGGCATTCCCGTCCTGTGCACGGATACCGGGGGATTGCGCGCCTACTTCCCCGGTGATGAGGTTTGCTGTTTCTCTCCGCGGGATCCGTCTTCGTTGCGGGAGGCGGCAAGAAATCTCGCGGCCGATGACGAGCGGCGTCTCGCCATGGCTGAGGCAGCGCAGCGCCGGGTTCTTTCCGCGGCGCTGACCACGCAGAACTATGCCGACTCTCATCGCAGATTGAGCAGCCAGCTTCTCGGTCTCGCCACGTACCCATGCCGGCCGCCGTCTCCGGGCACCCGGCAGCAAAGCGTGCGGGTCTTCGTGCTTCTCGCGCATGTCTTCGGTGCGGCGCGATGGCGCGAGCGCCATGCCCGTGGCGCAATCCCCGGCCTGAATGACGCGCTCCCTTACGGCTATTATCGTGCCGCGAGCGATCGCTGGATGGTCGAATATTCCGAAGACCGGGCCGAGAACGGCATCACACGCTTTGCAAGGCGTGGCCTGACACATGTCATCGGGTTCGACCTCCTTCACGCTTGGCGTCACCGCCGCCAACTCCTGGCCGCCGATGTGGTGTGGACTCATACGGAGCGGGAAGGCCTCGCCGCACTTGCTCTTTTCCGCCTGCTCGGACGGAGGAGTTCGCCGCGCATCGTCGCGCAATGCGTCTGGCTTTTTGACCGGTGGCACAGGTTTTCCGCGCCCCGGCGCGCGCTTTATCGCTGGCTGCTTGGCAGGGCGGATATCGTCACGACCCTTTCGCATGAGAATCTCGAATCTGCCCGCCAGGCGCTGCCCTCGCGGAGAAGCGAACGCCTCTTGTTCGGCTGGACATCCGCAGAGCAGATGAGGCCCCCTCGCGGTGAGAGCGTTCATCATCCGATAAGATTGGCATCTCTCGGCGGGGATATGCATCGGGATTGGAGCACACTCCTGACAGCTTTCGGCGGGGTGGCCGGTTTCGAGCTCAGAATCGCGTCGGGCCAGGCGGGACTCTGTGCCGGGATGACCGCCGAGAACATCACCGTGCGACCTGCCCAAAGCGAAAGTGACGTGAAAGCGTTGTACGATTGGGCAGACATGGCGGTGGTTTGCCTCGACGAGAACCGGCACGCCTCAGGGATTACGGTGATTCTCGAGGCCGTGGCTTCGGGCATCCCGGTGGTGGCGACGGATGTCGGCGGGCTTGGGGATTATTTTACCGAAGACGAGATCTGCTACGTCCCCGTGAGCGAACCCGAGGCCCTCAGGGATGCCGTCGAACGCCTCGCACGGGATCGCGAACGCCGGATCGCGATGACGAAGGCGGCGCAAAAAAAACTGCTCGAGGCGGGCCTTACCTCCGAGGGGTATGCGCTGCGCCATCGCGAGCTGAGCGAGGAGCTTCTCGGCGAGAAGGGTGCGGCCGGGGCACCCAAGGGGGTGCCGGCATGGGCCTGATGACCCGGCCACACCGATGGTGGTCCAGGCGATGACTGTTCAGCGCGCCGTCCAGGCGGACCCGTTGCAATAAACCGGCACCGACACCGCGCCGCCCCCTTTCACGATGCCATTGTAGCGGGGTGCCTCCGCATCGGAGACAGCCTTCATCTCCCCTTCCGTCGCCCGGTTGCAGGCCGGCAGCGATGCAACGCTGGTGAGCGGCAGCCTGAGCCCGCCGCCCCTGAGATTGACCGGGCTGGCGCGCTGAACGGTGGCGTTGGTAAGGTTGCGGATCTTCCCGTTGCCGTTCCCGCCGATTCCCGTCAGCATCACCTGTGGCGCGTGCCCCGCATGTGGATCGATGAAGAGAAAGTTGGCGACCGGGTGATTGGACCAAATGCTCGCGCCGTCGATTTTCACATTGGCGCCCTGCGGCCAGAGACCGATCATCGAAGCGTCGCTTCCCTTCGTCCCGCCGAGAAGGAATGTGATGTTGTCCATCAGAAGATTGACGGCCCCATAGGGAGCGAAGACGAAATTTCCGCCTCTTTGCTCGAAATGGACATTGCTTGCGAAGAAATTGATCCGCCCGCCGGCGACCGCGGTTTGATTGTAGTCCAACGCCGAATTGGTGACGAGGAATTCGAACCCGGCATCATCCTGAATGCCGACACCGTTGTTGGCAATGGTGGTGTCGGTGATCGCCGTTGCTTCGCCACTGTCGCTGATCCCGAGCGGCGCGTCGATTCCGGTTCCATTGCCCATGATCAGGGAGCCCTCGAACCGGTCCGCCCAGGCATTGTTCCCGAACGAAACACCAATGTGAAAGCCGGTGACGAGAAGATTGCCGAATACCTCGCCATCCGCGAAATTGCGGCGCCCGCTGACGACAGATTTGGGATCGCCGCCCAGGTAGAGCCCAATGCTGCTGCCCGCGGCTCCCGGCCCCTGGATCGTGATATTGTCCATGCCACCCGCCGTATAGGAACTGTCCGGATCGCTGATGACGACACAGGCGGCACTCTGCGAAACACAGGTCAGCCGCGCGGCGGTTGTCTCCGGTCCGACCAGTCTCTGTGTCTTCAGCACCTTGATGGATGAAATCCTGTAGATGCCGGGTGCGCCGTTCGGCTGGGCCGGAAATTCGAATGCACCATAGCGATGGGCGTCGAGCGCCGCCTGGATGGAAGCGGTGCTGTCGGTCTTGCCGGTCGGATCGGCGCCATAGGAAACCACGTTCACGATGCCGCTCGATCGGCCTCGCAAAGCGTCGTTCGTCGACGACAGCGGCTGGGCCCGCGCAAGAGAGGCCCCACCTGCCGCCGCGATCAGTGAAGCGATCAATGAAGCGGCGTGGCGTGTCCGGAATTTGCGCATGCTTCCACTCCGCCTCGAATGTCCCTACGATGCGGGACGATATCCCGACCGAAGTGATTTTCCGCATGTTGCGCCCGAATGGCAATGCAAACATGCGGATGAAGATGCGCCGCAAAGGACATGGAGAGGAGCTGGACACAACTGGTCTTCGATGCGCAATCCATGTGTGACGGTGCGGCTCTGCGACCGCGGCTATGATGTTCCTGACCGACTTCGCAGATCCCGCTGTCGTGCTGCCGCTCGCGATCGTCGCGTCCCTCATGCTCGCTCTCACGGGCTGGCGGCGGGGGGCGCTGTTGTGGATCATCGCGGTCGTCGTCACGCTCGGCACCATGGCGGTGCTGAAGCTGGCGTTTTTTGCCTGCGGGCCGGTGGATCTCGTCCACAGCCCGAGCGGGCATACAGCCTCCGCAGCGATTATTTATGGCGGGCTTGCAGCCCTCATTGCCCGGCGCAGCGGAGCCGGGCTGATCCCGTCATTCCTTCCCGCTCCGCTCGCCGCCATTGTCATCGGCTTCTCCCGCCTTGCGCTCGATGTGCACACGTTGCCGGAAGTGCTGATCGGCGCCGTTGTCGGTTGCGTAGGCGCACTGGCAATGCTGCTTGCCGCCGGCCATCCCCCGAAGTGGCTTCGTCTTCCCCGCCTGATCGGTCCCTCCATCGTGGTCATTTTCACCATGCATGGCTATCATCTTCACGCCGAGGTCATGCTGCACACACTCGCGGTCCGCTATGCGTGGCTCGCACCCTTTTGCACCGCGCACGGTCATTTCTAAAACGTTCCGAAATGCCGAGCGACGTCGGGGCAACTTCCCCAGAGCAGGACGGGGTCGCTCGCGCTCATCCGTCCCAGTGCCCTGGTCATTGTTCATCGCGTGATTCGAACCTGCGGTGATTCCACCTTCGGTCGCCGCGCTTGAGTGACCGCAATTTCAACCTCCTTCTGAAGGCCCAGGACGCATTGCGTCTGAAAGGAGTGAGTGCGAAACCTGGACTTGAAAGTCACGAAGAGTCACGATTTCCGAGCTTCAGCCAGTGCCGGGAATGAACCCTCGTCGCCAGTCAGGGTTGAAGGACAAAACCATGACGTTACGCAGGATTCCAACCAACATCATGCATGACACCCGATGACCGGCGAAGAGAAAAGCGCCGCAATGGGAAGAAGGGTTGGGGCAGGCTCCGGCCCCGGGATCTCCGTCGCCATGGCGACGTACAATGGCGAACGATTTCTCATGGAGCAGCTCGAAAGCCTCGCGTGCCAGAGTCGGCAGCCTGACGAGCTGATCGTTAGCGATGACGGCTCGACCGATGGAACATGCGAGCTCGTCCGGAGCTTTGCGGCGAAGGTGCCTTTCGCGGTCCGGCTCCTGGTGAATGAGCGCAATCTCGGAGTGAACGGCAACTTCGACCGTGCCATCGCCGCCTGCAACGGAGACATCATCCTTCCCTGCGATCAGGATGACGTGTGGCTGCCGGAGAAGGTCGGAAAATTGGTGGATGTGCTCGGGCGGCACCCCTCCGCGGCGATGGCGATCAGCAACTCGGAGATTGTCGATCGGACTCTCCAGCCCATCGGACGCGACCTTTACGCAATCAAGTTTCCCCAGATCGAGCAGCTTCACCGCAGAGGTGTGGGAACCGTCCGCTTTCTTCTGACGAACTGGGCGGTGGCCGGCCATACGATGGCATTTCGCAAAATACCAGCGCTCGTCATGCCGGCAAGCCAGATCGCGGCAGACTGCACCTATGATTTCGCCCGCGCGCTCGTCACCGGGGCAACCCGCGATATCGTAACGATACCGGATCGACTGACACGGTACCGCAGGCATTCGGCGCAGGTGACGAACGAAGGCGCCCTGCTGCCAACACGAATGGAGCAACTGCGCCGGAAGATCAGCAATGTCTTCAGGGGCAAAAGAAGCTCGATGGCGGAGTGCAGGGAGTTTGCGCGGGATCTCCTCCAGATCCGCGATGGGTTGCGGCGCCTCGGAGCGGAAAACGACGTCATCGACTTTTTCCAGGGGCACGCGACCATGGTCCTGTTCCAGGCGGGTTTGCGATCCCGTTCACGGCTCGGAAGAATGCCCGAAATCCTGCGTTGCCTCGTTGACGGACGGTACCACAGATATGCCCGCGGTGCGCTCACGGCCCTGCAGGATCTCTTTGTTTCGCCGGCGAGAACGCGATGAGATCGCCCGTGCTTGGTTGTTTCGCTCTCGGTCATTATTTTGTCGCGCGATTGAGACCTGCAGTGATCCCACCTTCGGTCATCCCGCTCTAAAGATACCTTGCCCCCGCTTCGGCCGCGAAGCGGCCGGGCTCGCCATGCCAGACGATCCGCGCATGCTCGAGCACGTAGATCCGGTCCGCGTGCGGCAGGGCAAAGGTCACGTTCTGCTCGCCAAGCAGCATGGTGATCTCGCTCGTCGTGTGCAGCCGGGCGAGCGCCTTCGAAAGCTGCTCGAGGATCACGGGGGCGAGGCCGAGCGTCGGCTCGTCGAGGATGAGAAGACGCGGGCGCATCATCAGCGCCCGCGCGATCGCGAGCATTTGCTGCTCTCCACCCGAGAGCGTCGCGGCCTTCTGGCGCGCGCGCGCCGCAAGAATGGGGAAAAGATCAAGCAGCCAGGCGAGCCGCTCGGCATGCATCGCCCCCTTGAGATGCGCCCCGCCCAGCTCAAGATTCTCCTGGACCGTCATCTCCCCGAAAAGCTCGCGCGTCTCGGGGCACTGCACGATCCCGGCGCGCGCGATTGCCGCCGCGCTCATCCCCCGAAGCCCCTGGCCGGCGAAACGGATCGCGCCCCGATACGGCACCAGGCCCGAGACGGCGTTGAAGAGCGTGGTCTTGCCGGCGCCGTTCAGCCCGACCACCGAGACGAACTCGCGCTCGCGCACCTCGATCGAAATCCCATCCAGAGCCTGCGCCTTGCCATAAAGCACGCTCACACCTTCGACGGTGAGGAGAGGGGGGGCTTCCCGCGCGGCGGCGGGCGCACGTGCTGCCGTCTCGATGCTGCCGCCAAGATAGACACGGCGCACCTGCTCGTGGCTCATCACCGCCTCGGCGGTGCCTTCGGCGATCCGTTCACCGAGATACATGGCAAGCACGCGATCCACCAGCGCGGCAACGCCCTTCACATTGTGATCGACCAGCAGCACCGCCTTGCCGGCCGCGCGAAAGCTCCGGATGAGATCGGAGAATGTGCTGACCTCGCTCGGCGTTAGCCCCGCGAATGGCTCGTCCACCAGCACGACGCTTGGCTCGCGCGCGATCGCCTTGGCAAGCTCGAGGCGGCGCAGATCCGCAAATGCAAGCGTGCCGGGATGGCGCCCGAGCACCGCGTCGAGCCCCACGTGCGCGGCGATCGCCCGCGCCCTCTCTTCCACCGCGGGATCGGCGGCAAGCCGCAACAGCGAATCGGGAAGCAGCGCGAGCTTGATATGCTCGAGCACGGTCTGGCGATGCAGCGGGCGCGAGTGCTGAAAGACGATGCCGATCCCGGCACGCGAAATTCGGTGCGTCGGCCAACCGGCGATCTCCGTTCCCTCCAGCCGGACGGATCCCGCGTTCGGCCGCTCGATCCCCATGATCAGCTTCATCACGGTCGATTTGCCGGACCCGTTGGGGCCAATCAGCCCGAGAATCTCTCCGGCACGGATCGAGAAGCCGATCTCCTTGACGGCGACGAGCCCGCCAAAGCGCTTGGTCAGGCCCTCGACCTCGAGCCGGGCCGCGCTCATTCCTGCTCGCCCCGCCGCAGCGCATGGCCGAGCAGCCCGTCCGGGAAGAAGAGGATCACCAGCAGCGCTACCGCCGAAACGACGAAGGTGCTGAGCTGCCCCAGCGGCAGCAGCACCTGCCCGGCGGCGATCAGGAACACCCCGCCGATCACCCCGCCGAGGATCGTCCGCCGTCCGCCCAGCACCGCGGCGATGATGATCTGCACGGCGATCGCAAGATCGACCACCACATCGACCGAAGCGCTGCCGAGATAGAAGATGAGCATCGCTCCGGCGATGCCGGAGAAGAGCGCGCTCACCGAGAAGGCCGCAAGCTTGTGCTTGGCGACATTGAAGCCGAGCGCAGAGGCCTCGACCGGGTCCTGCCCCGCCGCCTGCAGAATCAGCCCGAGCGGCGAGCGCGAGTAGCCGAAAAGGAGCGCGGCACTGACCGCAAGAACGACGAGCGCGATCCAGTAGTTCGTGCCGGCATTCACCGAGAGCACGTCGGGCACCGTCATGCCGATCTCCCCACCCGTGAAGTGGGCAAAGATCACGATCACGTTCTGCAGCAACAGAACGGCAACGAGCGTGACGAGGCCGAAATAGGGCCCGCGCAGGCGGAGCGCGGGCAGCGCCAGCAGTAGCCCGCCCACCAGGGAGGCAAGCGCGCCGGCAACGACGCAGAGCGGGATCGGCCAGCCGAGCAGATTGTCGATCAGCGCCGCCGTATAGGCGCCAAGGCCGATCAGGAAGGTCGGCCCGAAATTCACCTCGCCCGCGAAGCCGAACAGAAGATCCCAGGACATCGCGAAGACGCCGAAATAATAGGAGGTCGTCAGCACGCCGAGGATATAGGCGGAAAGCCAGAGCGGCAGCAGCGCCGCCACCACAAGGACCATGAGCACGGTCCAGAGCAGGCGGGAACGAAGAAGAAGCGGCATCTCTATCGTCGGCCGAGCAGCCCTTGCGGGCGCAGATAGACGACAAGGATGAGGATCAGGAGGGGCGGGATGGAGCGCAACGTCGGCGCGACCAGATAGGCGGTCAATGTCTCCAGATACCCGACGATATAGGCGGCGATGAGCGAGCCGCCGACGCTGCCGAGCCCGCCCAGCACGACGATCGAGAAGGCGCTCGCGGTGAGAGGCCCGACGGAATCGGAGCTCGCGCCCAGAAAGGTCGCAAGCAGCACGCCGGCGAAACCGGCCAGCACTCCATAGATCGCCCAGACGAGAAGATGGATGCGCGAAAGCTCGAAGCCGAGCAGCGTCAGCCCGCGCGGATTGATCGAGGCCGCGAGCAGGGTCTTGCCCGTGCGCGTGCGATTGATCAGCAGCCAGAGCGCGCCGATCACGACCCAGCAGGCGAGCGCGATCAGGATCTCGTTGCGCGGCGTTCGCACGCCGAGAATGGGAACGACACCGCTGAGAAGCGCCGGCACCGTCACCGGATTGGTGGTGAAGAGATAGGCGAGCACCGTCTGGCACATGATGCCCCAGAGAAGGGTGCCCGTAAGGATGAAGATCTCCGTCTCCTCGCTCGGGATGGCGCGCGAGCGTTGAATCGGCCTCACCACCGCGAAATAAGTGGCGAAGGCGAAAATGAGCCCCGCTGCCACCCCGGCGGGCGCGCCGGCTGCCGTGCCGAGATGGAGTTGCGTCGCGACCAGCCAGGCGACCATCGCCGCAACCACGAGCGTGCCGCCATGGGCGAGGTTGAGCACGCCCGAGACGCCGAAGAGCAGCGTGAAGCCGACCGCGCCCAGCGCGTAGAGCGCGCTGATCGCGAACCCGTCGACGAGGATCTGGACCCCCTCCATCCGGCTCTCAGCGCGCCGGCGGGAGGAGGGGGAACGGGCTTGCCGTCATGCGCCGCGCGGGGCTGCCTTCAAGCGCGAACGCCGGACCGCTGCGGATGGCTCAGCTCGGCAGCTTGACGAAGGAGGGGAACCGCACCTTGGCGGTCGCGATCTTCTTCGGCCATATCGTCAATTGCTTGGCGCTCTGCCACTGGATGATCACGCCTGGCACGAGATCAAGGCCATATTCCATGGCATGGGTGAAGGGTGCGTCGCGGCCATAGAACTTGATCCGGCCGAGCGTTCCCGCATGATCGGTCGCTTCGAGTGCGGTGACGAGCTTGTCGGGGTCGGTCGATCCTCCGGCCCGGGTGATCGCCTCGGCGACGACATGGACCATGTCGTAGGAAGAGTACCCGTCATAGGCGGGTGTGAGGCCGTAGCGCTTCTCGTACGCCTGCGTGAAGGGGATGGTCTTCGGCGTGATCGCCGAATCCGGCCCGGCTCCGGTAAAGGTGGCGATCCCCTCGCAGGCGCCGTTGGTGTCCTTCCAGAAATCGCTGGAGGTCGCCTGCGAGCTATTGCCCCACATCGGGATGGGCACGCGCTGCTGCTTCCATTGCACCGTCGGCACCACGCCCACATGGCTGATGCCGGCGACGATCACGTCCGGCTTCTTCCCTTCGATCCGGTTGAAGATCGGCGTGAAGTCCGTGGTGTCGGGCGAGAAGCGGATATGATCGAGAACCTTGAGCCCCGCCTGGGGCAGAAACTTCAGATAGGCATCGTCGAGCGGGCTGGTCCAGGCCGCGTCCTCGCTCATGACCACGCAGCTCTTCATGTGCAGGTCGTTGACCAGGATGTCGTGCGCCGCGTCCGCAATGACATCGGCGATGAAGTACGATGTGAACCAGCCATGGAATGTATATTTGTAGCGCGCGTAATCGTCGTGCACGCGCTTCGAAATATCGTTGCTGGCGGCGCCGGGCGTGATGAAGGGCATCTTCAGCCGCGCCGACCAGGGCTCGATCGCCAACGCCACCTCGCTGATGAAGCTCGCGATAACCACTGCCACCTTGTCCTGCGTGGCAAGACGCTGGAACGCCCGCACGCCCTCGACCGCCGAGACATGATCGTCATAGACGATGAGCTGGATCTGCCGGCCGCCGACACCGCCGGCTTTGTTGATCGCATCCGCCGCGAGCTGGGCGCCCTTTGGGATCGCCGCACCGGGAAGAGTGGAGGTCTCGGCGATGATGCCGATCTTGATCGGCTCACCGGCGGCGCGGGCAGTGGCGGGAACCGTGGCAAGCCCCGCCAGCCCCGCGGCTCCGGCCAGAACCTGGCGCCGTGAAGGCTGCCCCACGGGAATTCGTGGCGGCGTCGGCCGGGATGTCCAGTCAAGCGTACGAATCTTCCTCGGCATTCGCTCGTTCCCTTCCCACCCTGGTCACTCGGTGTGCCGACGCCTTTGCGCTTGCTGCGCAGCACAAACCTCGATGACCTCGGGACTATAGCCGGCCTGGGCGGCAGCGCCAGACCCCGGAAGGGAAAAAGAAGCATTCGACAGGTTTGTCCATCCCTCGAAGCCCGAAGCGCGCAAAAAGCACATAATTTGGGCAGCAGGCCGGAATCTTCGGGCTGATGGGCTTGCCCAAATGTGATCGCGAAAAGTGTGTGTTCATGATGTGATCGTGAAAGGAATCCGGAGGGAAAGTCCAAGCGGATGAGGGTTTTCCGCTCATCGTGCGCTTGGTTTTGTGATTTCGTTCCTTTCCTTTGGGCTTCCTGTCCCAGATTGCCATCCCAGATTCAAGCGTGCCGAGTGCGGAGAAGGGCTATCGGGCTGCTCCGATATCCATATGGAAGGATCGGACTCAAGCATCATTTTTCATTTTCTCTCTGCGCGAGCGGCGGCGTGAATTGCTCTGTTGGCGATACGAGAATCTCCCCCTAAGTCGGTCATGTCGAGAAGCGCTCCGGCTGCCGTATGAAACCGGTTTTTTCCCGCTCCTCTCCAGATCGTTTTTATTCCGTTATGAAAAGATTTATGAAAAGATTCAGGTCGAGAAGAAGCGCGCCTGGGTGAGCGGTTTCAAGGGGCGATGCCGAAATCGTCTGAGGCGAGTTCGGCGCGCTCGGTGTTGTGGAAGGTGATGGAGCGGCTATTGAGGTCGAAGGAGAGGGTGGTCTGCACGCCGGTTCCGGGGGTGTATTGCTCGGTGGCGCTGGCGAGCGCGCTCTCGAGCCGGGCGTGGCTTTCGGCGTCGAGCAGGATCTTGTCGCCCTCCTCGAAGTCGGTGATGGT
>DATJLS010000076.1:0-55012 GCA_035509315.1 Acetobacteraceae bacterium
GATGCCGCAGGCTCGCCAAGGACTTCGAAGCAACCATCGCCAGCGCAACTGCCTGGACGCTGATCGCTCACGTCCGCAGGCTGACCAGAACCCTTGCAAGAGCCTGATAGACAACGTCGCATTCCGAGTCAGACACTTAGAACCGGGTCGCGATCTCAAGCGCAGCGAAGCCGAAGATGCTGCCCTGCTGGCCATGCCAGGTGCGTGTCTGGAAAACTTGCACGGCGCTTATGCGCACGCCGTGGACGATCATGGTGAATCCGCCCTCGAGCTCGCCGACATAAGGGTAGATCGTCACGTGCGGGCTCGACGAGAACGTATTGCCATTGAGAAAAAGATCGTGCGCCACGGCCTGACCATCCGCACCGACGAAAAAGTACCACGAAAATGGGCGTGAGGGTTCGAACACAGTACTGCCGGCGAAGCCTGGCGGCAGGCGATTGGGCCCGAAATCCGCATCGAGATCGGTTCCGATGCGCAAGAGCGCGCCCGCCTGGGCATAGATTCGCACATTGCCCAGGCCCAGCGCCGCTGCCGGAAGCACATCGGTCTCGAGCCCGCCGACGTGACCGAGCGGCACGCGCCATGTCCGCCCTGCCGAAAGCTCGAGCGTTGGTTCATCATGGAGCTGGAATCCCCAGCCTTGGTCGGGCTCCTGGCCGATCAAATGGTGGAAGCCGTTCTGTATTTCCTCACCCCCCGCGGCCGGCCCGATCACGCCCACATCGACCGCCGCCATGGTCTCGGCGCCTGGCTGGTCCTCGATCAGGCCGAAATGCAATGCGAGATAGCCCGCATAGGGGCGCTCAAACGGACTCGGCGGATTGATCTGGGTCTCATCGGGCGTGAAAATCTGCTGAAAGATTCCGAGACTGATCCGCACCGCGCCTGGCCCCAAAAGACGCTGTGCGGGACCGGCGAGCGGCACGTCGCCGGGTGCCGAAGTCCAGCCGAGGCCGATGCCGTTGGTATAGTTGCGGTCGGGCGGTGATGTCGGTGTGATCGACGAGTTCTCGAGATTGAGGCTCCAGATGCCGGAAGCGTCGCTCGACGTGGTGCCGGCGATGGCGGACGGAGCAAATAAGGTCACGGCGGCCAGTACGGGCAGCCATTGGCGAAGCGTACTTATGGGACTCCGCTCCCGGCGAACGATGCCACGCAGAAGTGAAGCCAGACAGCCATGCAGAACCTCAAACATATTTCGTCCATCTGCGGAAGGCTTGAAAAACGGCCATATCCTCCCAAGCCGCGCATTGCTGGCCTCTGCTCGTGCCGCCCCGGGGCGTTCTTCAGGAGATCAGCAGGCAACGGCCGTGAATGGCCAGGTCGGGCAGACGAACTCCTGCTGCGCATCGACGATCGCAAGCTCGCGTGCTCCGGAGTCCGCAGTCTTGCGGATCAGCCCGTAAAGAGAGGAGGCGGCCGCTTCGAGCGCGCGTCGCGCTGCACCGTTCGCCAGAAAATGGAAAAGAAAGAGCGCGGCGAGCACGTCTCCCGCGCCGTTCACCGCGACGGGGAGCAGAGGTGTACGCAACAGATGAAACACACCTCCCGCGCCCACCAGCAGATCGAGCGCGTCTGCCGGTGTCGCCTCGGTGCGAAGCCCGCTCACCAGCACGATGCGAGGCCCCATCGCCTGCAATCGTGCAAGTGCCCGTTTCGCTTCTTGAAGCGTGCCGCACGGCATTCCGGTGAGCAGGGAAAGCTCGAACGGATTGGGCAATGCGATATCGGAAGCTGGCAGCGCCCGCGCGCGCAGGAAATCCGGAATTTCGGACGCGACATAGACCCCTCCGTCGGAATCGCCGATCACCGGATCGCAGCAATAGAGTGCGTGCGGATTGGCCGCCTTTACCTTGCCGACCGCCTCGAGCACAGCCTCACCGATCGCCCGCGCGCCGAGATAGCCCGAAAGCACCGCGTCGCACCGTGCGAATGCGCCGCGCCGCACGATTCCTTCGACCAGCGCCGAGATCGTCTTGGCGCTGAAGACTTCTCCCGCCCAGTCGTCGTAGCCGGTGTGGTTGGAGAACTGCACTGTATGCACTGCCCAGACCTCCGCACCCAGGCGCTGGAGCGGGAAGATCGCGGCAGCATTGCCCACATGGCCGTAAGCCACCCAGGACTGAAGCGAGAGGATGTTCACAGAATTTCGGTTACGACTGTCATCGTCATCGGCCGAGAGAAGACGACGACGAACAGGACGGCGTTCCCGGTGAGCCGCATTTTTCCTCCAGGCAAGGGCGCGGACGAAAGACTGGCAGCACGACCCATCCTTGCCAAGCCGCAGGCGCGGCCCTATCGGCGCCGGACGTATTTCCGAACGCGAGGATTTTTCGTCCGATGGCCGAGCCGCCGCTTCTCTTCCAGCCGATCACGTTCCGCTCGATCACCGCGCGCAACCGCATCACCGTCTCGCCGATGTGCCAGTACAGCGCCGTCGATGGCCTCGGGGATGACTGGCACATGCAGCATCTCGGCGCCAAGGCCATGGGCGGTGCCGGGATCGTCTTCACGGAGGCGACGCATGTTTCGGCACCGGGTCGTATCACCGCGCATTGCCTGGGCCTGTGGAACGAAGCGCATCGCGAATTCCTCAAGCGCATCGTCGCGATCATCCGCCGCGGCGGCGCTGTACCCGGGATTCAACTCGCGCATGCCGGTCGCAAGGCGAGCGTTGCCCGCCCCTGGGAGGGCGGCAAACCCATCCCACCCGCGGCGGGCGGCTGGGTCGGCGTCGGACCAAGCGCGGTTCCCTTCGATCAGGGCTATAGCGTGCCTGAACCGCTGAGCGTGTCCGGTATCGCCGAGATCGCCGACCAGTTCGCGGAAACCGCGCGCATGGCCCTCGAGGCTGGGTTCGAGGTGCTCGAGATTCATGCCGCCCACGGCTATCTGCTGAGCTCCTTCCTCTCGCCGCTCGCCAATCGCCGTAACGACGCCTATGGCGGCGACCTCGCGGGCCGCGCGCGCTTTCTAATGGAGACGATCGACGCGGTTCGGAGTGTCTGGCCAGCGGAGTTGCCGCTTTTCGTCCGCCTCTCCTGTTCCGACTGGGTGCCCGGCGGTTTCATGGCGGACGATGCGGTGGGGGTCGCGAAGCTCCTCGCCGCCCGCGGCGATGTCGATCTCATTGATTGCTCTTCCGGCGGCAACTCGCCCCTTCAGGAGGTGCCGGCCCATCCCGGCTACCAGGTTCCTTTTGCCGAGCGGGTGCGCAGGGAGGCCGGCATCGCCACCGGTGCCGTCGGCCTGATCCGCACGCCCGACCACGCAGCGGAGATCCTGGCCAATGGCCGCGCCGACATCGTCCTGCTCGCCCGCGCCCTGCTCGCCGATCCGGCCTGGCCGATGCGCGCTGCCCGTGCTCTTGACGTTTCCTTGCCCTGGCCGCCGCAATATCTTCGCGGGACGCTTACCTGAGAGGGCGCGGCTTGCCCTCTTCGGCCAGCGCCGCTAAAGAGCGCGACTTGCGCCCGCTATTTGATTGAGTACAGCGCCATGAAATCCGGCATCCATCCCGAGTACCATCCGATTACCGTCGTGATGACGGACGGGACCAGCTTCACCACCCGCTCCTGCTGGGGGAATGCGGGCGATACGCTCCATCTCGATGTCGACCCGAAATCTCACCCTGCCTGGACGGGCCAGCATCGGATCATCGACTCCGGCGGTCAGGTGGCAAAGTTCAACCGGCGTTTTGCTGGCCTCGGGTTGGGCAGCAAGGGTGAGATGAAAAAGAAATAGCCGGCTTGAAGGCAGCCATCTTCATCTCCATTTCGCTTCTGTGCGCGGTGCCCTGAGCGGGCCGCGCTGCAAATCTGGGGTCGGCCCATGCGGGTGGCCTTGTCAGACCTTGCTGATGCACAGGAGGTTCAATCATGACCAACTATGATTTCGCTCCGCTTTTCCGTACTGCGATCGGCTTCGATCGACTCGCCCGGCTTATGGGCGCCGCGGCGTCCGAAGCGCCGGGCTATCCCCCTTATAATATCGAGAAGACCGGTGAGGACTCCTATCGCCTGACGATGGCGGTGGCGGGTTTCGCGCCGGGTGATATCGATGTCACGGTGGCAGACAATGCCCTCACCGTTACCGGCCGTTCCGCCAACAACGGCGCCGAGGCGAAGGTGCTCTATCGCGGCATCGCCGGCCGCGCTTTCGAGCGGCGTTTTGCACTTGCCGACCATATCGTCGTCGAGAGCGCGTCGCTCCAGAACGGCCTGCTGCACGTTGGGCTGAAGCGCATTGTGCCCGAGCAGCTCAAGCCACGCCGCATCGCGGTGACGACGCCGGAAGCGGGCTCCGCCCCGCAGGTGGCGAACGACGCCGCCCAGACTTCCGCAGCGGCCTGACGGTATTTTCCCTTCCCTGAAAGCCCCGCCCGGGTGGTCGCTCGCCCGGGCGGGGCATGATTCCCCCTATTCAGGAATCCCCTCCGGCAGGGCTGTCCGCCATTTCGTTGACGCACACCACGCGCCAGGCGTGGGGATAGCGTTCGAGCCGGGTGAGGGAGAGATTCTGCACCGCGAGCGACAGCGCCGGCCCCGGGCCGATGCCGAGCGCGTGGGCAACCGCCGCACGGATCGCCCCGCCGTGCCCCACCACCACCACGTCCCTGTCCGGGTGCCGCTCCGCCAGTTGCTCGAGCGCCGCGCCCACCCGGGCGATGACGTCTTCCATGCTTTCCCCGCCGGGCGGGCGCTCGGCGGGACCAGTCGGCCAGAAGGCGTGTGGTGGGCCGGTCAGCCGCGCCGGCAGCGCCGCATGGCCCAGTCCCTGCCACTCGCCGAGCGACTGCTCGGTCATCCCGGGCTCGATGACCGGTGAGACGGAAGGGTAGCCGGCGGCAAAGATCGCCTCGGCGGTCCGCCGCGCGCGGGTCAAGGGCGAGATCACCCATTCCGCCGGCTGCGGCAGCCTGTTGGCAAGCGCACGACAGAGCGGCGCCGCCGCCTCAAGGCTCACCTGGCAGAGCGCGACGTCCATCGTCCCGTAAAGGATCGCCCGCGCCGCATCATCGACCGGGGCGTGCCGCACCAGCCAGAACCGCGTCGGGTTCATTCGCCGATCGATATCAGCGCGCCCCGCACCCGTGCTGCGCGAAACTGCCGCGCGAACAGAACCATCGCCCCGGCCGTCCAGATCACGTTGAGCCCGATCGCCCATCCCATCTCACCCCATGCCACCGCACCGTGCAGCAGCACGGCGCGCATCCCTTCGAACACATGCGCGGATGGCAGGGCCAGGGCCACGGGCCGAAGCGCCACCGGCAACACGGAAACCGGATAGAAGACCGCCGAAAAGGGCGTCAGCCCGAAGAGCACCGCCCAGGCCATCGTTTCCGCACCCGCGCCGTGACGGAGAATGAGCGAGACCACGGCGAGTGCGACCCACCAGCCCATCACCATCAGATTGGCGAAAAAGAGCACCAGGATCGGCCCGATCCGGAATAGGTCGAAAGCATAAAGCAGCCATGCCAGCGCGATCGCCGGGATCAGCCCCACGATCATGCGCAGGAAGGAGACGCCGATCAGACCCGTCACCAGCTCCGAGGGGCGCAACGGGCTGACGAAGAGGTGACCGAGATTGCGCGACCAAATCTCCTCGAGGAAGCTCACCGCGACGCCCATTTGGCTCCGCAGCGCGACCTCCCAGAGCAGCACGCCGCCGATCAGCATGCTGCCCGCGAGCGAGAACGAAGTGACAGGGTGGCTCGCGATGAAGCGCGCCGTGAAACCCCAGATCAGCATTTGGAGAACCGGGTAATAGATCAGCTCCGCGGCCCGCGGCCAGGAACGCCGGTAGAGCGCGAAATGCCGGTAGAGCAGCGCCCAGATGCGTCGCGCCGTGACGTTCATGCTTCCGCCCTCATCATACGCCGACCCGTGCGGCCTGCCGGCCCCGAGCGATATCCAGGAACACTTCCTCGAGATCCTCCCGCCCATAGCGGGCGATGAGGGCGCCTGGGCTTCCACGATCGACGAGGCGTCCTTTCTTCAGCACGAGCACATCGGTGCAGAGGCGCTCGACCTCGCCCATATTGTGCGAGGCGAGCAGGATCGCGCAGCGCCGCTCCGCCCGGTAGCGCTCGAGCCAGCCGCGCACCCAGTCGGCGCTGTCAGGGTCGAGACTGGCCGTCGGCTCGTCGAGCAGCAGCACCTCCGGGCGGTTGATCAAGGCCTTGGCGAGCGCGACGCGGGTCTTTTGCCCCGCCGAAAGCTGGCCGGCCGGGCGATGAAGGAACTCGCCGAGATCGAGTTCCTCGGCCAGATCGGCGATCCGCCTTTCGAGCGCTGCCACACCATAGAGATGCCCATAGACGCGCAGATTTTCGGCAACAGTCAGCCGCTGCGGCAGCGCCACGTAAGGCGAGGAGAAATTCATCCGCGCCAGAGCCGAAAAACGGTCCCGCGCCATGTCGTGGCCGAGCACGGTGATGCGGCCAGCGGTTGGAATCAGAAGGCCGAGCAGCAGGGCGAGTGTCGTGGTTTTGCCGGCGCCGTTGCCGCCGAGGAGCCCGACCGTCACGCCCTCTGGCACCCGGAAATCGATGCCGTCCACGGCAAGCGTGCCGCGGCCGTACCGCTTCACCAGCCCCTCGACCACGATAGCGTCCTTGGGGGCGCCCACGGGCATATTCATTTCGCGCGGGATAGGCCGATCCCCTGCGCGCGCCAAGAGCGTGCAGGACAGAGCGCCCCTGACGTGGCTGCAACAGCGTCTCGGAGCGGGGACAGAGAGGTGTTAATCTTCGCGCGATGGTTGTCTTTCAGCCCGCGCCGGCCACTCTGCCGCCCGGCCGACGCGTCTATGCGGTCGGCGACGTGCACGGCTGCGACCGCCAGTTCACCCTCCTTCATCAGGCAATCGCCGCCGACCTTGCCGCGCGGCCCATCGCCGCGCCGCTCATCCTGCACACCGGAGATTACCTCGATCGCGGGCCGGCAAGCGCTGCGGTCGTGGGGAGGCTTGCCGGCGGGCCGCCCTTGCCGGGCGTCGAGACGGTCAATCTGCGTGGTAATCATGAGGCGATGGCGCTCGCCGTGCTCGCCGGCGGAAATGCCGAATCGGCGACACTCTGGTTGCTCAACGGGGCGGCCGCCACGCTCGCGAGCTGGGGCATCGATGCGGACTCGCCGGCGCCGCTGTGGGCCAGGCACGTGCCGCCAGCGCATCTCCGCTTCCTCCGGGCGCTCGCCATGAGCCACAGTGAGGGCGGCTATTTCTTCGCCCATGCGGGCGTCCGCCCTGGCGTGCCGCTCGCCGCGCAGGATCCGGCCGACCTGCTTTGGATCCGTGAGCCCTTTCTTTCCTATAAGGGCGATCTCGGCGCGGTGGTCGTCCACGGACATACGCCGAGAGAGAAACCGGTGATTCGGAGAAACCGGATCGGCATTGATACGGGTGCCGTCTATGGCGGCCCGCTTACCGCCGCGGTCCTTGAGGGTGACCAGATCGGCTTTCTCCAGGTCTGACCATATCCCCTGGCCCGGGGCCGTTCTGCGCGGCGAGCCTGATCCGAGTGTCTTCGCTGTTCGTCACCGCTGAGCAGGAAGCAACAGTGACCACCATACAGCTTCGCGCCCGCGAGGTGAAGAAGCAAGAGCGACATATTGATCTGATTCCGTAACATGAACGTTGGCTTGTTCGTGGTTGAAGGCCCGCATAACATTTCGGCGTCGGCAAGACGACAAGCAAGTCTCGGAGGAGGAAGAATGGTCCTGGATCTCGCGCGACGTACGTTCCTTGCGGGGAGTGCGTCCATTGCCGCTGGCACGGTTTGCTCGCCGTTCGCGCTGGCGACTTCGACGCAGGCGCCGATCACCGGGCGCAAGCTCCGTATCGCTCTGTCCAATTCGTTCATTGGGAATAAATGGCGAATCATGATGGAGAATGTGTATAAAGCAGCCTTGCAGATGGAACCCTACATGTCCGAAGTCACGGGCACATGGTTCAATTCTGGCAATGATGTCGCGGCCCAGTCCCAGCAACTCTCCAATCTGATCTCACAGCGGTTCGATGCGATTCTCATTGATGCCGCTTCGCCCACCGGACTCAATGGGATTCTGAGGCAGGCCACGGCGCGCGGAATCCTCGTCGTTTCTTTCGACAATGTCGTAACCGCACCCAGCGTCCTCAAAGTGCACCTGGATGAATATGGTTTCGGGGTCACCTGGGCGGAATGGCTTGCCAAGAAGCTGAACGGCAAAGGCAATGTCATCATGGTGACCGGCGTGGCCGGCACCTATGACAATGACCAGCGCAATGCCGGGGCCCAGAGCGTATGGAAGAAATACCCGGATATCAAAATTGTCAATCAATACACGGGCATGTGGGATTCCTCGGTGGCCGAGCGCAATACCGCCGCGATCCTGCCGAGCCTGCCGAAGATCGACGGAATCTGGTGCCAGGGCGGAACGGACGGCGTGCTCAAGGCTTTTATCAACGCGGGCAGGATTCCCCTTCCGCCGACGGCCGGCACAGCGGAAAACGGGTTCCGCAAGTTCATGATCGGTTATATGGGCCAGAAGGTCGAGGGCATCTCAATCGATGACCCACCCTATGAGTCGGTTGTCGCGCTGGCGCTGGCGCGCAGCGTCCTGCGCGGCACATATCCGCGCAGGGATATCACGCTGCCCTCTCCGATCGTGACCACGGAAACCGTGAAGGTGGGTGAGACCGTCTTCCCCGACCAGCCAGACAGCCTGGTTGCGGTCTTCACCGATTCCGGTCCGAACGCAGTGGTGAAGTTCTGTGTGGACGCTGCCTTGCAGGGCACACCATGCGGAGGGCGCCTCGATGTGCGGCTGCCGACCGCCTAGAGCATGATGAACTTCGGATCACCGCACTCCTGGTGAATTTTAACAATCAATATTGTGATTTTTACCGACACCTTGGCGGGTCGCCGCATTGACCCGTCAAGGCCGCACGGACCTGGAGCGTGACAAATTTGGTCATTACGCGGCGGTTCTTTTTTGCGATCTATCGCAGGATTTGGCGGATCTGCGGGGTGATTCCGCAGAGGCTGTATCTTTTTGAAGATCAGGGCTGACAGAAGTGTCTTTTCTCAAAGGATGCGAATGTTGAGGGATCATCGAATTTTCTGTTCGATCGCACTTCTTGCGGAGGATTTTGGTTCATCGGACTCATTGATCGCGACATACGCGGCCATCCGCAAACTTTGACATTGATAGGCAACGCCCCCCGACTATAGTGACTGGCGGAGTCCGTCTTCGGTCCTGCCACAGATGACAGTCAATGACTCGGAGCACGTCCGAAGACGCGTTCGCAATTGCGTGCAAGCTCATCAGGGAACAAGCAGAAGAGGCGAATGCATGACGGGTGCTCTGGTGGTGGAAGTGGCGAATCCGCACGAAGGCATGGAACTCTTCGATCCTGGATTGATCCGCGGATCCTGGTCCTGAGCCGGATTCCGGCAATCGGTCGGAGGAGTTCTCCTTCGATCTCGCGAATGTCCGCAGATCTGACGCGTACATTGAGAGGAGGATCCGCCCCTCCATGCCGAGTGCCAGCCAATTGACTCCGTCCGCAGATCGCATGACGGACATGAAGACTGCGCCGACGAAAGCGGCGCGCGTTGTCGCAACCGGTAAAAAGAAAGATGTGCCCCTCGAGGCGGTACGCGGTCTTGCGGCCGTCACCGTGCTTATATGGCATACGATGCTTGGCTTCTTCCCGCAATGGTCCGGTGCCTTTCCCGATCACTGGACGCGGAAAATTGCGCTGACCGGGCAGATATGGTTCGGCCTCATCGACGGCACCGCAGCGGTCACTCTTTTCTTCGTCCTGTCGGGATTTGTGCTGACACGGCGCTTTCTCCTCTCCGGCGATCAGCAGATCATTTTGCGCGGGGCGATCAAACGCTGGCCACGCCTGGCCGGACCCGTCCTGATGAGCGTCCTGGTATCTTGGCTGCTGTTCAGGCTCGGCGCCTACCATTTCACGGAGGGGGGTGCCGCCACGGGTTCACCGTGGCTCTCGAAATTCGCCGCCGCATCCGAGGTGCCTTACAACCGCACTCTGTGGGATGCCCTTCGTCAAGGGGTCTATGCGACTTTCTTCCGGGGGGATTCCTATTACGATACCAGCCTGTGGACGATGCGATACGAATTCATCGGCAGCTTCATCGCCTTTGGGCTCGCACTTTTGCTCGCGCTGCTCCCGAAAGAGACAAAGCCACTGCGTCTGGCGATGCTCGCCGTCATGACGATGCTCTGCTATTCCGCATCTCCCCTCTACGCGGCGTTCCCAGCGGGCGTCGCGCTTGCTTCTTTCCTGCCGGAAGGGCGGGGCCGTCTTTCCGGTTGGGCGGCAGGGGGTTTGATCCTCATCGCAATCTATCTCTTCGGGTTCACGGGTGCGAAAGCCGGCGTTTTCGTTCCGGCGGCCTGGATTCTCAGAAAACATGTAACGGCAGCCCAGATCCTTGCCAGCATGCTGGTCATCACGGCGGTCGAGCTTGCGCCGGAAGGCTTCCGGCGACCCTTGTCCAGCCGTTTCGCCGAGCGGCTTGGGACGCTCTCCTTCCCGCTCTATCTGATTCATGTGCTCGTTCTCTGCTCGTTCGGCTGTGTTGTCCTGATCTGGGCCCGGACATGGGCAACAGGCGTCTATCCGAACATCATTGCCGGCGCAGCGACCATCGTTGCCTCCATCTTCGCTTCCATACCCCTGGTGATGTTCAATGAGCGCTGGGTCACGCGAGTGAACACGGCGACGAATCGGCTTCTGCTATTCTCTGTGCGCCCGATCAATGTTGCTTCCGGGGAAGCTTCGCTGCTTCGCTGAAATTCGTTCTGACAGCCTGGACGGATCACGCCTCGACGAACTCGGCGGCATGAAAGCCCTGGGCGAAAAGCGCCGCGCGGAGATCGGAAAAATCGATCCGCGCGCGCGAAGCCGCCGCCACCAGGGGCTTGGCGTGGAATGCGATGCCGAGGCCCGCCTCCTTCAGCATCGGCAGATCGTTCGCCCCGTCCCCGATCGCGAGCGTCGCCGAGAGCGGCAGGTCGTGCTCCGTCGCAAGCTCCCTGAGCGTGGCGAGCTTGGCGTCCCGATCGAGGATCGGCTCCGCCACCGCGCCGCTCAGCATGAGCTCATCATGCATGAGCACATTGGCGCGATGGACGCTGAACCCGAGCGCGGCCGCGACCCGCCCGGTGAACCAGGTGAACCCTCCGGAGACGAGCGCCGTCACTGCGCCATGCGCCCGCATCGTCGCCACCAGGGCGTGCGCGCCCGGGGTAAAGCCGAGCGCCTGCCAGGTTTCCTCAAGAGCAGCCACGGAAAGCCCCTTGAGCATCGCCACCCTTCGGCGCAGACCCTCACGGAAATCGATCTCGCCGTTCATGCCGGCGCGGGTGATCTCGGCGACCTCCGCCCTGAGCCCGGCATGGGCCGCGAGCTCGTCGAGCGTCTCGGCCGTGACGATGGTGCTGTCCATATCCGCCAGCAGAAGCTTCTTGCGCCGGCCCACCGCCAGGGTCGCGATCGCGTCGATCTCCGCCCCCTCCAGGGCCGTCCGCACCGGGGCAAGGTCGGGCGCTTCGGCGCAGGCGATCTCGACGGCCTCGCCCGATGAGAGCACGGTGACTGCGCCGCCGCCGAGCCCTTCCCGCACGCGTGCGATCGCCGCCCCCGAAAGGATGGTGGCACGGCGATCGGCGATCAGGGTCAGCACATGAGTCATCTGCAGTCCTCGGCGGCGGGGACCCTGGCAGCGGGGATGAAACGAAGCAAGGCACGAGAAGACGGCCGAGCAAGTCCCCGTGAGGCCCTCATCGTCGCCGGCCCGACCGCCTCGGGCAAATCCTCCCTCGCCGCAACCCTGGCGGAGCGGCTCGAAGGCACGATCATCAATGCCGACGCGATGCAGCTCTATCGTGAGCTTCGCATTCTCACCGCCCGGCCGACGCAGGCGGAGGAAGCGCGCCTGCCGTACCGCCTCTATGGCGTGCGGCCGGCTGCCGAGCCCGCCTCCGCGGCCTGGTGGCGTGAAGCGGCGCTCACCGCCATGGCGGAGGCCGGTGATGCCGGGCGGCTGCCGATCCTTTGCGGCGGCAGCGGGCTCTATCTCGCGGCGTTGATCGACGGGCTCTCGGCAATCCCCGCGATCGCGCCACTGGCGCGAGCCGAGGCCCGGGCGCTGCTCGCAACCCTCGGCCCGGCCGGGCTGCATGCCCGTCTTGCCGAAATCGATCCGGCGACCGCCGCGCGGCTGCGCCTGACCGACTCCCAGCGTCTTGCCCGCGCCTACGAAGTCTGGCTCTCGACCGGCAAAGGCCTTGCGGCCTGGCAGACGCGCGGCCATGGCGCTGCTCATGAATGGCGCTTCACGGCCATCCTGCTTGATCCGCCCCGGGCAGCGTTGCGCGGGGCGATTGCCTGCCGGTTCGCGGGGATGCTCGCGGCCGGCGCGATTGAGGAGGCGCAGGCACTGCTCGCTCTCGGGCTCGATCCCAGCCTGCCTGCGCTGCGCGCCCACGGCGTGCCGGAGCTCTCCGCCTATCTCGCCGGCACGCACGATCTCCCGGAAGCCGCCGCGCGGGCCATCCTCGTCACCGGCCAGTATGCGAAGCGCCAGACCACCTGGTTCCGCCATCATGCGCTGGCCGGTCCAGCACGAACGCATATGATCCATGCGCGAATCGCAAGCAGCGCGCAATTTTCGCAAAAAGAACTTTCTGAACTGATTACTTTCATTCAAAATCCAGGTTGACGACGTATTCCGGCCAGGGCCTAATGACTTCGGCTCTGGATCCTGCCCGCTGCCTTCGCGGCAGCGGGGCATGGGGCGTCTCTGAAAAGATGGCGATCGCGTCTCGCGTGCCGTGCTTCAATTCGAGAGAAGACGGAGTCCGGGCGGATATACTGAAGAAAGGCGGGCATGGTGACGGCACCAGAGAAACCGGGGGCGGAAATCCTGCTGCAAGCGCTCAAGGACCAGGGCGTCGAAGTCATCTTCGGCTATCCCGGCGGTGCCGTGCTGCCGATCTATGACGCGCTCTTTCGACAGAACGCGATCCGCCACGTGCTCGTGCGCCACGAGCAGGGCGCCGTGCATGCCGCCGAAGGCTATGCCCGCTCGACGGGGCGCGTCGGCGTCGTGCTCGTCACCAGCGGTCCCGGGGCGACCAATGCCGTCACCGGGCTCGTCGATGCGCTGATGGATTCAATCCCGGTGGTCTGCCTCACCGGCCAGGTGCCGACGCACCTCATCGGCAATGATGCCTTCCAGGAGGCCGACACCACCGGCATCACCCGGCCGGCGACCAAGCACAATTATCTCGTCAAGCGGCCGGAGGATCTCGCCCGCGTCGTGCATGAGGCCTTTCTCGTCGCCCGCTCGGGGCGGCCCGGCCCGGTGGTGATCGACCTGCCGAAGGACATCATGATCAACAAGGCGCCCTACGCGCCGCCGCTCTCGGATGGCCATCCGAGCTATCGCCCGCGCACCGAACCCGACCCCGCCGCGATCTCCCGCGCCGTTGCCATCCTCAAGGCGGCGAAGCGGCCTATCGTCTATACTGGCGGCGGAGTGATCAACAGCGGCGAGGAAGCCGCCCAGCTTCTTGCCCGCTTCGTTCGCCTCACCGGCTTTCCCTGCACCTCGACCCTGATGGGCCTTGGCGCCTTTCCCGCCGCCGATCCGCGCTTCCTCGGCATGCTCGGCATGCACGGCACCTATGAGGCCAATCTCGCCATGCACGGGGCGGATGCGATGCTGGCGATCGGCGCGCGGTTCGATGATCGCGTGACCGGGCGGCTCAATGCCTTCAGCCCCGGCTCGCGGAAGATCCACGCGGATATCGACCCCTCCAGCATCAACAAGAACGTACCGGTCGAGGTGCCGATCATCGGCGATGCGGGCCGCGTCCTGGCGGCGCTGATTGCGGCGTGGGAGGCGGACACCATCGCGCCGGATCGCGAGGCGCTCGGCGCCTGGTGGCGCCAGATCGAGGAATGGCGCGCGAAGGAGTGCCTGCGCTTCACTCAGGATCCGGCGAAAGGCGCGGTGATCAAGCCGCAGCACGCCATTCGCCGCCTCTACGAGATCACGCGGGACCTCGGTCGCGAGGTCTTCATCACCACCGAGGTCGGCCAGCACCAGATGTGGGCCGCGCAGCATTTCCGCTTCGAGCAGCCACGCCACTGGATGACCTCGGGCGGCCTCGGCACCATGGGCTATGGATTGCCGGCCGCGATCGGCGCGCAGATCGCCCACCCGGAGGGCCTCGTCATCGATATTGCCGGCGAGGCGAGCATCCTGATGAACATCCAGGAGATGAGCACCGCCGCGCAGTACCGGCTGCCGGTGAAGATCTTCATCCTCAACAACCAGTACATGGGCATGGTGCGCCAGTGGCAAGAGCTTCTGCATGGGGGCCGCTATGCCGAAAGCTATACGGCCGCGCTGCCGGATTTCGTGAAGCTGGCCGAGAGCTTTCACGCCACGGGGCTGCGCGCCGAGAGCGTCGATCAGCTCGACGCGGTGATCCACGCCATGCTTGCAGCCGAGGGCGCGGTGATCGCCGATATCGCAGTCGATCCCAAGGAGAATTGCTTTCCGATGATCCCCTCGGGCGCGGCTCATAACGACATGATTCTTTCCGCCGCGACCGAGGGCCGTGCCGCCGGCATCACCGATCCGGGACTGGTGCTGGTCTGACGCATGACGGCCAATGAGGGATTGCGTTCCGCGACCATTTCCGTGCTTGTCGAGAACGAGCCTGGCATCCTCGCACGCGTCGTCGGCCTCTTCTCCGGCCGCGGCTACAATATCGACAGCCTGACCGTCGCGCCGGTGGACGATACCGGAACGAAAAGCCGCATCAACATCGTCACCTCTGGCACCGAGATGGTGATCGAGCAGATCAAGGCGCAGCTCGATCGGCTGGTTCCCGTCTATCGGGTTTCCGATCTCAGCCGCGAGGGTCCGCACATCGCCCGCGAGATGGCATTGATCAAGGTCGTCGGAAAAGGTGAGGCGCGCGCCGAGGCGCTTCGCATCGCCGAGGCTTTTCGCGCCCGCGTCATCGACGCGACGACGGAGAACTTCATCTTCGAGCTTACCGGAGCCACCGACAAGCTCGACGCCTTCCTTGCCCTGATGCGTCCGCTCGGGCTTGCCGAGGTTTCGCGCACCGGTGTTGCCGCCATCGCGCGCGGAACGAAGACCATCTGAGGGCCCTGTCCGAGTACTCGTGTGGCACAGAGATGGATCATCGTTTCGAAAACTGCGAAATCCGGGAGGCTCGAATCCCCAATATCGTCTCGTCGTCTATTGACCTTCCGAAGCGGCAGCCCATGCGCGATCTTGCGCGTGCTTACGAACTGAAAATCCCTATCCGATGACAGTTGAAACATTGGATTCAAGCCTCACTGCTAAGCCCGGGGCGGTTCTGTGAAAACGGAAACAAATCAGGAGCTTGATACGGCGACAGACCAGGCCGGAACCGCAGGTGTCAATCTTGACAATCCTCCACGTCGATGGGCAAAGGACAGCCCCAAAAGGAGCGGAGACAGCGATGCGCGTCTATTACGATCGTGACGCCGATGTGAACCTGATCAAGGGCAAGAAGGTCGCGGTGGTCGGCTATGGCAGCCAGGGCCATGCCCATGCCAACAACCTCAAGGATTCCGGGGTCAAGGAGGTCGTCGTCGCTTTGCGCAAAGGCTCCACGGGTGTCGCGAAAGCCGAAGCCGCGGGCCTGAAAGTCCTCGATGCATCCGCTGCGGCGAAGTGGGCGGATGTTGTCATGGTGCTCACGCCCGATGAAGGCCAGGGCGATCTCTATCGCGAGCATCTCGGCCCCAACATGCGTGGCGGCGCGGCGCTTGCCTTCGCGCACGGGCTCAATATCCATTTCAACCTGATCGAGCCGCGCTCCGATATCGATGTCTTCATGATCGCGCCGAAAGGCCCCGGTCATACCGTGCGCAGCGAGTATGAGCGCGGCGGCGGCGTCCCGTGTCTCGTCGCGGTGGCGCAGAATCCTTCGGGCAATGCGCTCGAGGTCGCGCTCTCCTACGCCTCGGCGATCGGTGGCGGCCGTGCCGGCATCATTGAGACGAGCTTCAAGGAAGAGTGCGAGACCGATCTTTTCGGCGAGCAGACGGTGCTTTGCGGTGGCCTCGTCGAGCTGATGAAGGCCGGTTACGAGACACTCGTCGGCGCCGGCTATGCACCCGAGATGGCCTATTTCGAGTGCGTGCACGAGATGAAGCTGATCGTTGATCTCATCTACGAGGGCGGCATTGCCAACATGAATTATTCCATCTCCAATACCGCCGAGTATGGCGAATATGTCTCCGGCCCGCGGGTCATCGATTCCGGCGTGCGCGAGGCGATGAAGGAAGTGCTGGCGGATATCCAGTCCGGCCGCTTCGCGCGCCAGTGGATGCTTGAGAACAAGGTCAACCAGACGAGCTTCAAGGCGATGCGCCGGCAGATGGGGGATCACCCGATCGAGCAGATCGGCGAGAAGCTGCGCGCGATGATGCCCTGGATCGCCAAGAACCGCTTGGTGGACAAGAGCCGGAATTAGAGCATAGCCGCCAAAGGTAGAATCACCGGAGGCATAAATCACGCGGGAAAGTCAATGGCGAGAGCGGGTTGGGTGCGCGTGAGCGAACGCAGCCCGCTCTAGATTCCCGCTTTTGTCGCGGCAGTCGCGCGCGCAGCCTGAAGTTCTGTCCAGCCGGGGGCCCATCGCAGCGCCTGCCGATAGAGGCGCAGGGCTTGCCCCCATTTTCCTTCGGCGGCAAACGCATCTCCCAGCGTCTTCAAGGGGTCGGCCCAGTGCGGGGAAAGGTGATGCGCGACCTCCAGCCGCGCCGTCGCCTCGGGGATCTTGCCTCGGCGCAAAAGGGCCATGCCCTCATGCTCATAAGCGAAGGCGAGATCGGGCGCGACCGCCTCGGCCTGGCGATAGGCGCGCTCCGCATCCTGCCAGCTTTCGGTGCGGTTTATGGCATCGGCGAGGAACGCCCGGCAGCGCACGAATCTCGGGTCACTCAGAAACATGCGCGCGTCGGCCATGCGCCCGACCAGGGCATAGGCATTGCCGAGATTGCACTCGAAGTCCGGGAAATAGGCCTGCAAGACGAGCGAGGCGTGCCACAATCTGTCGGCTGTCTCGAACATCCCGACCGCCGCCTTGTCGTCGCCGACCTCGATCGCGTGGAGCCCGCCGAGCACCTGCTCATCGTAGGGGGTTGTGACATCGGACACCGGCGATTCCAGCAGATACTGCTCCGCGGCTGCCCAGTCATGCCGCACCGCCTCCTGCTCGGCAATCCAGGAACTCAGATCATA
This sequence comes from Acetobacteraceae bacterium, assembly GCA_035509315.1. Lineage (GTDB taxonomy): Bacteria > Pseudomonadota > Alphaproteobacteria > Acetobacterales > Acetobacteraceae > JAKAWQ01. Next base: position 17,342 of record DATJLS010000076.1, read on the forward strand.
CTCTGCCCCTTCGCGCTGCGCCACACGGCGGTCTGCCAGCAACCCGGCGATCACCGCTCCAGGATCGAGTGTAAGCTGCGCGAAATTGGTATAGTCATAAAGAGTCGGTTTCGATCCGAACAGGATGCCGCTCGCCGTCTTCTTCATGGCGATGCCGAAGCGATAGGCCGCCTCCTCGCTTTCGGTTTGCTGGAGCACGCTGATGAGATTGTTCCAGGCACGCCAGTCATGGGGATTGAACCGAAGGGCCAGGCGGTAGCGGGTCGCGGCATCGTCAACCCGGTTCAGGTTGAGAAGGACCTCTCCCCACAGATTGGCAAGGGCGGCGCGGTCTGCATCGCTTCCACGCGGAAACGCGTTGCGGATAAAGGTGAGGTCTTCATCGAGCCGATTGGAATCGAGAAGATAGCCCGCGTAGAGGACAGGCTGGGCGCGCGCGAATACATATTCGGCCGCCCGGCGAGCAAGGCTATCGACATCGTCTTCACTTCCCGAAAAACTCGCGGGTGGGACGCCGTCGCCGCGGATGGTGAGGGAGACGGTTCCGGGCCCGGTTCTGACCAATGCGCCATCGATATAGACATCGTGGCCGAACAACCGGCGCAACCCGTTGCTGATCTCGCTAAGCGAAAGGCCCGTCTCGGGCACCCGGATCTCGACCGCATCGGACCACGCCCCCGTGATCCGGCGCCTTGCCGCGGCGACCTGGGTGGCCTCCTGCATCGTCAGCAGCGCATTGAGGACCTTGCCGGCGACCACCGTGCCCTGCAGCCCCTCCGCCGTCAGGGAGGCGGGGGCCTGGAAAGCGTTCACGATCACGGACTGCGTGGTGATCGCGCTCCACCACAAGCCGACGATGCCGCTCGCGATCGCGAGCCCGACGATGATGAAGGCGGCCTGGGCGACGACCCGAAAGATGTCGCTGATATGCTTGATCCTGGCGGCGCGGAGCGTGATGTTCCGCTCCTCGTGGAAATAGGCGATCTGGAGATCGACGAAGTTCTTGTGCGAGGCGAGGAAAGCCGCCGCCGCCTTGTGGCCCTCGGGATCATGCATGGCGATGCCGAGGGCGTGGCTGGTGGCAAGGTCGGCCGATAGGCGAGCGGAAGCCTGCCCCTCCTCCTCAATGCCGGCTGGGATAATGCTCTCTGACACGAATCGATTTTTGTATCCAAAGCGGCCGCAAAGTCCAGCATTTGAGCCCGCGGCCTGCGGCAGGACGCGGAAAGGAGTGGTTGAGCGGGGAAACCCCGGTTGACAGGATTGCGGCTTTTCATACGGTTGCTTCCCGATGTTTCGCCGGATCGTCCCGCGTAACGACACGAGACGCAAAAAAGGGGCGCAAAGACGTGGGCACGTTTTCGCGACCATCCGCTGCCTCGCACTGGCCGCGCCAGAATGCCGAGCCAATCCTGAGGCGACCGGCAAAGGGAAGATGAGGAAACCGCTAAGATGCGAAACAAAGACCCGAGAAAGCCGCTGACCGGGAAGGCGAGGCGCGTTCGTCGTGGGCTGACCGATGACCTACTTGCGCCGACCGTCCAGGTCATACCAGGTCTTCTGAGCACTGGCTTCGAAAGGCGCTCCCGATTCGAGTGTTAGTATCGACGCAGGATTGAGGGCGGCGGAACGGCGCATGCCTGACCGGACCTATCATTCCGCGGCAATGGGCCATGCCACACAACGTCCAGCGCCGGCGCGCAGGGTCTCACGCCGGCATGCGCGCAAGCTCGGCGACGAGTATGTCTTCAAATATCTGATGCTGAGCCCGGCCGTCCTTTGGGTGGTCGCGCTCACTTTCTTCCCGCTCTTCGAGGTCATTCGCTATAGCTTCGCGAACTACGTGCTCGGGCAGGGCATCACAGGCTATGTCGGCTTCTCCAACTATTCCGATGTGCTCTCTTCGGCGCGGTTCTGGAACAGCATACTCATCACGGTGATCTATGTTCTGCTCACCGTCCCGATCGAGGTAGTGCTTGGTTTTCTGTTCGCCTGGCTCGTCAATCTCCATGCGCCGGGAACCAAATTCTTCCGTATGCTCATCACCGCGCCGCTCTTCACGATGGAGGTGGCGATCGGTTATCTCGGCATCACACTCTTCAGCGCCCAGGGCGGACTTGTCACGGCGCTTCTTGGCCTTTTCGGCATTTCCATCCCTTGGCTCTCCACCGCCGCCTGGGGACTGACGGCCGCCATGATCCTGGAAGTCTGGCGGTGGACGCCCTTCGTGTTCCTGCTCGCCCTCGCCGCGCTCGCCTCCATCCCCGAGGAAATCTACGACGCGGCCGTCATCGATTGCGAAACCCATTGGCAAGTCATGCGCCATGTCGCGGTGCCTCTCGCCTGGCCGGTGATGACGATCGTGATCCTCTTCCGCCTTGTCGAAGGCTTCAAGGCGTTCGGCCTGCCTTACGCGCTGACAAGCGGCGGACCCGGAACGAGCACACAGCTCTTCAGCATCCTCGATTATCTGACGACCCTGGAATTCTTCGATTTCGGCAAGGGCTCCGCGATGAGCATCATCGTGCTCATCATGATCTCCGTCGTCCTCGCCCTCTTCTTCGGCCAGATGCGCAAGAGGATCGGGTGATCGAACCGAGAAAAAGAGAGGATCAACGGTGAGGAGCGTGCTCTGGCTACGCGCGCGGGCGCGGAGCCGCGTGCTCGTCTACATTCTCCTGGCAGCCTCGGCCCTATGGGTTCTGGTGCCCATGGTGTGGGCGGTGCTCAATTCCATCAAGACGCTCGAAGACACGTTCCGCGCCGGCGCCGTCGTTCCCTTTCTGCAATTCGCACCAACGCTCTCCTCCTGGCGCACCGTGCTGATGGACCCGGGCGTGGTCCACGCCCTTCTTTCAAGTTTTGTCGTGAGCTCGGGCACGACCCTCCTCGTGCTCGCGGTCAGCCTCCCAGCAGCCTATAGCCTCGCGCGCTTCGATTTCTTCGTCTCCTCGCGGGATCTCACGCTCTGGTTCCTCTCGCAAAGGGTACTGCCCCCGGCGGTCATGCTGGTGCCGTTTTACATGATGATGGTACGATTCCGCCTGATCGATACCTGGACCGGCCTCATCATCTCCTATTCGACCTTCAGCCTCGCCTTCGGCGTCGTCATCATGCGCGACGTGTTCCGCGACGTGAGCAAGGAGATCGAGGAGGCGGCGAAAGTCGAAGGCGCGACACCCTGGCAGATCTTCCTCTGGATCGCGCTTCCCCTCTCGCTCGACGGCATCGTCGTCACCGCCATCAATGTCTTCGCCTTCGGGTGGAACGAAGCCCTTTTTTCCTCGGCCTTCACGTCCCTCAATGCGCAGACATTTGCCTCCTTCATCCTCGCCTCGCGTGGTACACGCGATATCAACTTCAACCTCGCGGCGGCGAACACGCTGCTCGCCATCGGTCCGCCCGTCATTCTCTCGTTCTTTTTCCAGCGCTACCTGGCCCGCGGTTTGTCGCTGGGCGCGATCAAAGGATAGTTTTTGGTCATTCCTTTACCGGAACTCTCTCAGGGGCTCCGCCCCCCCGAACCGGGCTTCACCGCGCAAGCACGATGGCGTCCCCGGCGGGATTCGAACCCACGGCCCCAGGATTAGGAATCCTGTGCTCTATCCGGCTGAGCTACGGGGACCCGGCGCCGCTTATAGCGGTCGCCGCCCTTCCCGTCAGCCCGGCAGGGCCGGAGGCCCGCCCCCGCCTGCCTCGCTCAGTGAACGCGCACGGGCTCCATGCCGTGCTGGCGGATCGCCGTCATGGCCACCTCGGCATCGCCCGCAAGCGCCATCGCCGTGCCGTCCGCCGCATGGATCGCGAAAGCCGGAACGCCGTTCACCACCACGGGCTTGAGATAGGCAATCTCGGCAACCCCGAGGGAGGCAAGCTGCGCTTCGGAAAGATGCCGGATATCCATCGGAGCGGGAACTGTGGGAGCCCCGCCCATCTCATCGCCATTGCTGATATTCATCGTTCGTTCTCCTTGCCCGCGCGCCACCCTCATCTTCCCAATGCAAGAGCGGTGCCACACGGCGCGTTCTGTTAGGCCGATGCGTCTCGTTAGCCGCGCTCGGCCGTGGTCTCTTCCCGCACGATCTTGGCAACCTCTGGCTTGACGGCCTGCTTGCCGGCCGCGTTGCCCTCTGCCCCGGCCTTCGTGCCGGTGCCGATCGGAATGCTGCGCACTCGCACCTCAGGCTCGGGACGCAGGAGGTCGATATGCAGGAGCCCGCTATCGAGCCAGGCGCCCTTTACGGTGATCCCCTCCGCAAGCACGAAGGCGCGCTGGAACTGCCGCGCCGCAATGCCGCGATGGAGGAAGACGCGCCCCTGCCCATCCTCGGCCTGGCGGCCGCGAATGACGAGTTGATTGTCCTCTTCCGTGATCTGAAGGTCGTCCATCGTGAACCCGGCGACCGCAAGCGTGATGCGGAGCGCGTTCGGGCCCGTCTGCTCGATGTTGTAAGGCGGATAGCCATCCGCCGCAGTCTTCGAGGCCCGCTCAAGCATCTGCTCAAGATGGTCGAAGCCGAGGAACAGAGGCGATCCGAAAAGCCTGGAACTCATTGCCAAAAGCCCCCTCCTTCCGAGCGAAGCAGTCATCGGGACCCGCTTTGGCATCCCGATAGGAAGGGATGTTGGCAGCCTCTGCGACCTTTCAAGTCTGTCGCGCAAAGGCCTGTCCGGCCAGGAATGCAGCCCACCGGCGCGGCCGGATTGATTGCCGTCGAAGCCGCCGCTACATGCGCTTCATGGCTAAGGCCGCAACAGAAACCCTGCCGATCGTCATCGCGCCGGCACGAATCCTGAAAACGAAGACCCGTCGCGTCGGTCCCGCCGATGCCGAAACGGTGCGTGCGCTGCTGCCGCGCATGTTCGCCACTATGTACCGCGCCCCAGGGATCGGGCTTGCCGCGCCGCAGGTGGGCGTAGACCTCGCCGTCACGGTGATCGACCTGATGCCGGAGGACAAGCCAGCCCCGCTTGTGTTCATCAATCCCGAGATCGTGGCGGTGAGCACCGAACTTGCCACGCGCGAGGAGGGATGCCTGTCGCTCCCCGGCCAGTATGCGGAGGTCAGCCGCCCGGCGCGCGTCAAGGTCCGTTATGAGGATCAGGCCGGCGCGCGGCTTGAGCTGGAGGCGGAGGGGTTGCTCGCCGCCTGCCTCCAGCATGAGATCGACCATCTCAACGGTGTCTTGTTCATCGATCATCTTTCGGCGCTCAAGCGCAACATGATCCTCCGCCGCCTGGCCAAGGAGCGCCGCCAGCACCAGGAGGCACCCGCACCATCAGACACCCCGGCACGTCCCCAGGTACGTCTCCCTGGGCGAGGAGGTGGCCCTGACGAAAAGGCCGTGACAGGGCGGGCGTGATGCGGCTCGCTTTCATGGGCAGCCCCGAGTTCGCGGTGCCGTGCCTCGCTGCCCTGCTCAAAGCCGGGCACGAGATCGCGGCGGTCTATGCCCCGCCGCCGCGTCCCGCCGGCCGAGGCCATCGGCTTCGGCCAGCGCCCGTGGCCCGCCTCGCCGCCGAGCACGGGCTGCCGCTCCGCATGCCCGAGAAGCTGCGCCGCAACCGCGCGGAATGGGACGATTTTGCCGCGCTTGATCTCGATGCCGCGGTGGTGGTGGCGTACGGCCTTATTTTGCCCAAAGAGATGCTCGCGGCGCCCCGCCGCGGCTGCCTCAACGTCCATGCGAGCCTGCTGCCCCGCTGGCGCGGCGCCGCGCCCATCCAGGCCGCCATCCTCGCCGGCGATAGAGAGACCGGCGTGACCATCATGCAGATGGATGAAGGGCTTGATACCGGCCCGATGCTCCTTGCCGAGACAGTGCCGATCCCGTTCGACGCGACCGGAGGCACGCTCACCGCAATCCTGGCCGAACTGGGCGCCCGGCTCATCGTCCGCGTGCTTGCCGAGAATCCCGATCCCCATCCGCAACCTGAGGCAGAGGCCAGTTACGCGCCGCGCCTCACCCATGAGGATGCCCGGCTTGACTGGTGGGCCCCGGCCGACGTGCTTGCCCGAAAGGTGCGTGCGTTCGATCCCTGGCCGGGTTCGTTCTGCGAGTTCGGCGCCATGCGGCTCAAGGTGCGGAAGGCGCTCGCCGTGCCGGGCAGCGGCCCGCCCGGCACGCTGCTGGACGATGCGCTCACCATCGCCTGCTGCGAGGGAGCGCTTCGCCTGCTTCTGGTCCAGCCCCCTGGCGGCAAGCCGATGGACGGAGCTGCATTCCTCCGCGGCCACCGAAGATGAGCTTCGCCTATGCCCTGCTGGTCGAGTACGACGGCACGTCCTTCCGCGGCTGGCAGCGCCAGGCGGGCGGGCCCTCGGTGCAGGAAGAGCTGGAGACGGCTGCAGGGAAGCTCGCACGGGGCGTGGCCACCACCACCGTCGCCGGGCGAACCGATGCCGGCGTGCATGCCGAGGGCCAGGTTGTCGAGCTGCGATTGGAGAAAGATTTCCCTGCCGAAAAGATCGCGGCCGCCCTCAACTACCATCTCCGCCCGCACCCGATCGCTGTGCTCCGCGCCGTTCCCGCCCCGCAGGGCTGGAACCCGCGCTTCTCGGCCATCCGCCGCCTCTATCGCTATCGCATCCTTAACCGCCCGGCGCCGCCCGCGCTTGCAGCCGGGCAGGTCTGGCATGTGCCGCAGCCGCTCGATGCGGGGGCGATGGCGGAAGCCGCGCGCCCGCTCATCGGCCGGCACGATTTCTCATCCTTCCGCGCCGCCGGCTGCCAGGCGAAGAGTGCGCTTCGCACTCTGGCAGGTCTGGAGGTGCAGCGAGATGGCGAGATGATCGTCATCACCGCCGCGGCCCGAAGCTTCCTTTATCATCAGGTGCGGAATATCGCGGGCTCGCTCAAGCTCGTCGGTGAAGGGCGATGGGAGCCGCAGCATTTGGCCACCGTGCTCGCCGCGCGTGATCGTCGCCTCGCCGGCCCCACGGCCCCGGCCTCCGGCCTCTCGCTCGTTTCCGTGCTCTATCGCAACGCGCTGTTCGGCCCTCTATTCCCAGCCGAGCAGGAAATGGGGCCCGAGCAGGAGGGCAGCGGTTCCGATATTGACCAGCAGCACGAGAATGCCGGCGCGCACCCCACCGAGCGCGAGCCCGTGCTTGGCAAGGAACCATTGCAGCCAGAGCCCGTATCCGCCCAGTGCGCCGAGCAGGGCCGGCATTCCCCAGCCTGAAGGCATGCCGAGAGTGACCAAAATGCCGATGATCACGATCAGGAGGCTGCCGAGAACCGGAATCACCCACTGGCACCAGTTGAAGGCCGTGGCATAGCGCAGCCAGAGCTTCTCCCGGCCCCAGGCGGTGGCCAGCAGCTCGGAAATCACCGGCTGCGCCAGCAGGACCGAGAGTGTCTCAAGAAAACTCACCATCCCGGCATGCACGGCACCGTTCATGGCGAGCAGGGCCGCACCCACCAGCGGAAACGCGATCAGCGGCGCGAGGCTGGCCAGGAAGGATTGCGGTGTGTCGCCAAAATTGGTGAGCCCTTCCGGGCGCCCGCGAGCAATCAGGGCGATGCCGAGCACGATCGCCTGGAACCCGCTGCGGGGCGACTGGCGACCGCTCATCCCAGGAAGGCACCCAACACGGAACGATAGATGCGCGCCAATGCGTCCAGCTCGGAAACCGGCACATGCTCATCCACCTGATGCATGCTGGCTCCGACCAGGCCAAACTCGGCCACCGAGCAATGGCGTGCGATGAAACGTGCGTCGGAGGTCCCGCCGCCAGTATCGAGCCGGGGCGCAATCCCGCTCACCGCCTCAATGGCAGCGGCAAGCTTCTCCACTTCCGGCCCCGGCCGCGTGAGGAAGGCCTCGCCGCTGATCGTCACCGCGACCTCGCTCCGCTCGGCGTAGCGCGCCATCACTGCGCGGAGCCAGGAAGCAAGGTCGGCTCCGCGATGAAGATCGTTGAAGCGGATATTGAGGGCGGCGCGGGCCGTTCCGGGAATGACGTTGCTTGCCGGGTTGCCGACATCGATGCCGGTAACCTCCAGCCCCGAAGGCGCGAACCAGGCGCTCCCGGCATCGAGCGGAGCGGCCGTCAACGCCGCCAGAGCCCCCACCAGCCGATGCACCGGATTGTCTGCCCGTTCCGGATAAGCAACATGACCCTGAATCCCGTGCACCGTGATTGCCGCGTTCAGGCTGCCGCGCCGTCCGATCTTCACCACCTCGCCGAGTCGTGTCGGGTTGGTCGGCTCGCCGACCAGGCAGAAATCGGGGATTTCTCCCTTTTGCTCCATCCATTCGAGCACCTTGACGGTGCCGTCGAGGGCGGCGCCCTCCTCATCGCCGGTGATGAGGAAGCTGATCGAGCCTTTCCCCTTATCCGCCGCAAGATGCGCTGCCGTGGCGGCGACGAAGGACGCGACCGCGCCCTTCATGTCGCAGGCGCCTCGACCATAGAGGATCTCTCCGGCGACCTCGGCGCCGAAAGGATCGAAGCGCCAGCCCGTGCCCGGCGGCACCACGTCGGTGTGCCCAGCGAAGCAGAAATGCGGCGCGGTCTCACCGATGCGCGCGTAGAGATTCCGGACCTCGCCAAAGCGAAGTGGGGCTACCCGGAAGCCGAGCCCGCTCAGCACCTCCGCCAGGACATCCTGCGCACCCGCATCCGCCGGCGTGACCGAAGGGCGCCGGATCAGCGCCTGAGCAAGAGGCAGGGGAGCAAGGGGCAGCGGACCGGCTTCGCTCACGCGCGGAGCAACTCGTTGATCGAGGTTTTCGCTCGCGTCCGCGCATCCACCCGCTTGACGATGACGGCACAGGCAAGCGCCGGGCCCGGCATTCCGTCCGGCAAGGGCCGACCCGGCAGACTGCCCGGCACGACCACCGAATAGGCCGGCACGCGCCCGACGAACACCTCTCCGCTCGCCCGGTCGATGATCTTGGTCGAGGCCCCGAGAAAGACGCCCATCGAAAGCACGCTACCCCGCTCCACCACCACCCCCTCGGCCACTTCCGAACGCGCGCCGATGAAGCAATCGTCCTCTATGATCACCGGGCTCGCCTGCAAGGGCTCGAGCACGCCGCCGAGCCCGACGCCGCCGCTGATATGGCAGTTGCTGCCAACCTGCGCGCAGCTGCCAACGGTCGCCCAGGTATCGATCATCGTTCCGCGCTCGACCCGGGCCCCGACATTGACGAAACAGGGCATGAGGATGACACCGGGCGCGATATGGGCGGAGTGGCGCACAACGGCCCCAGGCACCGCCCGGAACCCAGCCTCGGCGAAGCGATTCGCTCCCCAGCGGGCGAACTTCATCGGCACCTTGTCATAGACCGGGGCACCCCCGGCCCCCGGAATCGGCGCCGCGTCGCTGATGCGAAAGGACATCAGCACCGCCTTCTTGAGCCAGTCATGCACCACCCAGCCTTCCGGTGTCGGCTCGGCGACGCGGAGGTGACCCGCATCAAGTGCGTCGAGCACGGCCAGGATCGTCGCCCGTGCCTCTCCCGCCACGCCGGCGGAAAGTGTCTCGCGTTTTTCCCACAGCGCCTCGATCGGCGCGCGCAGCTCCTGCGCTGGCATCAGAATCCCACTCCTCGGCCCGTTCTCCTCGACACCCGAACCGGGCGCGGGCCGGGCGCGGGGTGGCGGACGATGCGTATGCGCCCATTCTCCTGTCAACGCGGCGGTGACAATCCACCCTTAATGTTGCCCGCGGCCCGCACTCGGCCAAGGGGGATCATCATCGTTCTGTCATCCAACTGTCACGTGCCTGACCCCAGAACCTGATAGCCCGGAATGGGGCGCCCGAGAGGCCGGAAGGCGCGCCTTCTTCCACATCTGTACCACCACGCACCGGAGGCATCTATGCAAACGCGATCGAGCGAGACGTTGCTTCGCCGTACATTTCTCCTCGGCACCCTTGGCGGCACCAGCCTCGGCCTGATCTCGCTCGCGTCCCGCCGGGCCGCCGCAGCGGAAGTCACGCTGCTCGAGACCGGCTCGACCCTGCTCTATCCGCTCTTCAATCTCTGGGTACCGAAATATACCGCCATGCACCCGGGCGTGCGCATCACGACCCAGGGGACCGGCAGCGGCACCGGCATTGCCCAGGCGATTTCGGGGGTGGCGCAAATCGGTGCCTCCGACGCCTACATGAGCACCGCGCAATTGAAGAAGAACCCCGGCATTCTCAACATTCCGCTCGCCATTTCGGCGCAGACCGTGAACTACAACGTACCGGGCCTCAACAACGCCAACCTCAAGCTCTCCGGCCCCGTTCTCGCCGGTATCTACAGCGGCAAGATCACGCATTGGAACGATGCCGCCATCGCCAAGATCAATCCGGGCGTCAGTCTGCCCAATCACGGAATCACCCCCATCCACCGCACCGATGGCAGCGGCGATACCTTCATCTTTACCCAGTATCTCTCCTTTTCGACTCCGGAATGGGCAAACAATGTCGGCTACGGCACGACCATCTCCTGGCCGCCGGTGCAGGGCGGCATCGGCGCCATCGGCAATCCGGGCATGCTGCAGGCCTGCGGGCAGACCCCCGGCTCCATTGCCTATATCGGCGTAAGCTTCCACGAGCAGATCGCCAAGGCCGGCCTAGGCACGGCAATGCTGCAGAATCGTGCCGGCAATTTCGTGGTGCCGAACCCGACCACGGTCGGCGCCGCTGCCGCCGCGCTCGAGGGCAAGACCCCGCCCGATCAGCGCATCAGCCTGATCTTTGCGCCAGGCGAGAACTCGTACCCGATCATCAACTACGAATACGCGATCGTGAATTCCAAGCAAGCGAGTCCCGACGTCGCTGCGGCAGTGCGTAGCTTCCTCAACTGGGCGGTCGATCCGGCGGCCGGGAATGCGCCGGAGTTTCTTGGCCCAGTCCAATTCCTGCCATTGCCGGAAAAGATTGCGGCACTCTCCAAGGCGCAGATCGCGAAAATCCGGTAACCTCGCATCCGGCGCCGGCGTGCGATGGCGCACCGGCGCCGTTTCCTTCACCATCCCCTTCGGCTAAAGTCGTTTGGAAACCGGGATAAGAGTTTCTTGCGCAAGAGCCCCTTCCGCATCGGTCTTGTCGGCCTCGCCGGAATCATTCCCGGCATGCTGATCGCCGTCGTGCTCTTCCTCGCGATCTATTCCTGGCCGGCGATCCACTTCAACGGGATCGGCTTTCTGTTCCGTGAGACCTGGAATCTCGGCAATCTCTACGCCGATCCGGTGACGCGGCGCGGCGTCCAGGTTCCGATCGGCGCACAATACGGCATCCTCGTCTTCATTATCGGAACTCTTGCGACCTCTGCGATCGCACTGCTCATCGCGGTTCCCGTCAGCCTCGGTGTTGCGATCTTTCTTGCCGAGGGTGCGCCGCCTCATCTTCGCCCCGCGCTCTCTCTCATCGTCGAGCTGCTCGCGGTCGTGCCGAGCGTCGTTTACGGGCTCTGGGGCGTAGCGGTGCTGGTGCCTTTGATCGCCCATTACATTGCACCGGCGCTCGACAGCATGCTCGGGTTCATCCCCTTTTTCGCCGGTGGCTCGCCCACCGGCTTCGGCCTGCTTTCCTCCTCGCTCGTGCTGACCCTGATGGTGGTACCGATCATCACCGCGACGATCTATTCCGCGCTTCTTCAGGTGCCTCGACCGGATAAGGAGGCGGCCTACGCACTCGGCGCGATGAAGTTCGAAGTGGCGGTTCGCGCCATGCTGCCGATGGTGCGCGGCAGCATCGTCGGCGCGATCATCCTGGGCCTCGGCCGCGCCCTCGGCGAAACCATGGCCGTGCTGATGGTGAGCGGCGGCGCGATCAATTACCTGCCGGGAACGATCACGAGCCCGATCAGCACCATGGCCTCGTTCATCGTCTCGCAGCTCGACAGCGCCGAGCAGGATCCGACCGGCATGGCCGTTCGCTCGCTCGCCGAGATCGCGCTCGTGCTCTTCATCATCACCGTCATCGTCAATGTGATCGCCCGCCTGATCACGAAGGGTTTGCATGTCGGTCTCGCAAGCCGCGCCTGAGTTTCCCCTTCTTAGAGGTCGCCGCATCCGCACACGCATCGGTTGGGTGCTCTCGATCTTCGCCTTTGTCCTGGTCGCCGCCCCGCTGCTCGATATCCTCATTCTGGTTGCGGCGCGCGGTATCTCCGCTGTCTCCCCGCAGCTCTTCCTCACCCCCACCAACGGGATCAGCGGTGGCCTTCTGAATGCGATCGTGGGCACCTTCGTCCTGTCCGGCGGCGCGTTGATTATTGGCGTCCCGATCGGTGTCGGGGGCGGCATCTATCTCGCGGAGTTCGGCAACGGTTCCTTTGGCACTCTCGTGCGCTTCCTCTCCGACGTGCTCACCGGCATCCCCTCGATCGTCCTTGGGTATTTTTCCTACATCACCATGGTGATCTGGCTTGGCTGGCAATTCTCGGCACTTGCCGGAGCGATCACGCTGGCATTGATGGTGGTGCCCTACATGGCCCGTCTCACCGAGCTTTCGCTGCGCCAGGTTCCACTCTCGCTGCGCGAGGCAGGCTATGCGCTCGGCGCGCCCGAGCGCAAGGTCATCTTCCGCATCGTCCTGCCACCGGCGCTGCCGGGCGTGCTCACCGGCGCCTTGCTGGCACTGGCAATCTCTGTCGGTGAGACCGCGCCGCTGATCTATACCGCCGGCTGGTCCAACTATGTCTGGAACGGCAAGCTCACGCACGAGCCGATCGGCTACCTCACCTACGTAATCTGGAGCTTCATCAACCAACCTTTTGCGAGCGCCCACGCGCTCGCCTTTGCCGCTGCGTTTCTCGTCGTGCTCGTAGTGCTGGTGATCAATGTCGCTGCCCGCACGCTCCTATTCGCCCGGGCCGGCTAGAGTGTGATGATTTCAGATCATCACGCTCTCACTTTGTTTTACCGATCAGTTTCGTGGCCCTGACGGATCGTTTCGCATCGGGCCCCCTGCGATGGGGTACCACGATCGCATCAGAAGCCATATTGATCTAGAGCCGACAACAGCGCAAACGCGACACCGACGAGCACGATCAAGCTCCCGCTCAGCACCTCGCCGTAACGCTCGAGTACGCCAAGGCGCACCCGCCCAAGGCCGACCGCCGATGAGACGCAGAGCAGCACGTAGGTTGCGATTGTGCTTGCGGCGAACACGAGCCCCATCAGGACGATCAAGGCAAAGCCATAACGGGCCGCAGCGAAGAAAGCGGGAATGCCCTCGACCATCGGCGAGGAGCCGAGGATGAGGAGGAGACTGGTCCGTCCGGATTCATGCCCGTGCGCGCGAGTCTCCCCATGATCGTGCGGCCCCGGCCCTCGATGAATCTCGCGCCATCCCGCGACCATGAACCAGAATCCGAAGGCGATCAGTGCGGCGCCCGCCGCCAGATCCACGAGCGCGCCAAACCGTCGCGCGAAGGCTGCACCTGCAATCCAGGCGAGGACACCGATCGCCAGTGTCGAAAGCACATGCCCGGCCCCCGCCTGAAAAGCTGCCCGCGCCGTGCCGGCCGGCGACCAGCCGCGCTCGCGCGCCATGAGCGTGATGGGCACCCAATGGTCCGGCATGACCGTGTGCAGCACGCCGACGCCGGCAACAGCGCCGACCAGAAGCAGGGCTTGCGCATGCATCGGCATGATTCCCCGGGAAAGACGCTCGCCTAATAGGGTATCCCCCTATATTATCTGAACAGCGGAGGTTCAATGACCCATACGATCCGTGAGAAGAACAAACTCCTTGCCCGCGTCCGCCGCATTCGCGGCCAGCTCGAAGCGCTCGATCGCGGGCTCGAGAGCGAGATCGGCTGCACCGACGTGCTGATGCTCGTCGCCTCGGTCCGCGGCGCCGTGAACGGACTGATGGCCGAGGTAATGGAAGACCATATCCGTCGTCACGTCGTCGATCCGGCGCACGAGCCAGACCATGCCCGCGCCGAAGGCACGGAAGAGTTGATCGAGGCCATTCGTACATATTTGAAATGAAATAGAGAAGTCTGGCTTGGGAAAGGCCGGGAGCTGGAGCTTTACCCCTGGACCCGGCTAAGGGCTAGTTAGAACCCATTTGCCCTGCGTGACATAAAAGCAAATGAAGGGCTTGGAGCGTGATGGCCGAAGGTGGAATCATCGGAGGCGTGAATCACGTGAGAAAACAAATGGCCGGAACGGGACACGCGAGCGCGAGCGGACACATCCCGCTGTAGACGGAGCCCCATCCGATGGAGAGTGTGCGTCTTTCTCAGGCGCGGATGATGGTGCCGACACCACCTTTGGTAAAAAGCTCGAGCAAGCAGGCATTGGGCACGCGCCCGTCCATGATCGTTACGGCCTTGACCCCTTGCTTCACGGCCGCAATGCAGGTTTCGATCTTCGGAATCATTCCGCCGGTGATCGTATGGTCGGCAATCGCGGTTTCCGCCTGCGCCACCGACATCTCGGGCACGACCTGCCCGTCCCGGCCTCTGACACCCGGCACATCCGTCAGCAGCAGGAAGCGGTCGGCTTTGAGCGCGCCGGCCACCGCGCCAGCCACCGTGTCGGCGTTGATGTTGTAGGTTTGTCCGGCCGCATCCATTCCGACCGGCGCGATCACCGGCACCAGCCCCGCACCGGTCAGCGCGTCGATGACCCGCACATCGACGTCTTCCGGCTCGCCAACGAAGCCGAGATCGAGCACCTGCTCGATATTGCTGCCGGGATCGCGGCGGCTGCGCTGCACCTTACGCGCACGGATCAGCCCGCCATCCTTGCCGGAGATGCCGACGGCAAGCGCGCCGGCACGGGTGATCAGCCCGGCCACCTGTTTGTTGACGGTGCCGGCAAGCACCATTTCCACTACCTCCACCATCGCTGCATCCGTCACCCGGAGCCCATCGACGAAGGTTGAAGGGATGGCAAGCCGTTTCAGCATGGCACTGATTTGCGGCCCGCCGCCATGCACCACCACCGGCCGGATTCCCACCTGCTTGAGCGCCGCGACATCACGCCCGAACTCCGTGGCGAGACTCTCCTCGCCCATCGCGTGGCCGCCATACTTGATGACGATGGTGCTGCCCGAGTAACGGCGAAGGAACGGTAGAGCGTGAGCCAGAACCCGCGCTACTTCCGCCGCCTCAGCGAGTGGCTCCGCCTTCCCCGCTTCGATCGTTTCCGCCATGACCGCTCAGCGCCTCCCTGCCGCGCGGCTGCGGGTACGGCCCTGTGCGTCCCGGGTCAAGCGGCGAGAAGGGCGAGAGCTGCCCTGAGCTCGGCTATCCCGCCCCCGCTCCGGCTCGATGTGGCGAGCACCTCGGGGTAGGCGGCCTTGTGCGCCCGCGCGAGCCTGACCAGCGCGTCTTTTCGCATGGCGAGATCCCCTTCCGTAAGCGCATCTGACTTCGTCAGGACAAGCTGGAACGTCACTGCCGCCGAATCGAGGATCGCCATCACCGCCGCATCCGCTTGCTTGGGCGCATGCCGCGCATCGAGAAGAAGCAGCACCCGACGCAGATTTGCCCTCCCGCGCAAATAGGCGAGCATCAGGCCCTGCCATTCCCGCGCAAGCCTGTGCGGTGCCTTCGCATAGCCGTAGCCCGGCATATCGACGAGCGTGAGCCGCCCCGCGAGGTCGAAGAAGATGAGCTCGCGCGTCCGCCCGGGCGTGGTGGAGACGCGGGCAAGCGCGTGACGCCCCGTGAGCGCGTTCAGGAGTGAGGATTTTCCGACATTGGAACGCCCAGCGAAGGCGATCTCCGGCGCCGTTGCGGGCGGAATCCGTGCCCGCTCTCCGGCCGCGGCGACAAAACGGCTCTCACCCGCAAAGAGAACCCGCCCAGCTTCCAGAGCGTCTGTGTTCTCCGTCTCGCCAGCCCTCAGGGCCGCGCAAGTTTCGGATTGGGCAAGCGGGCGCGGCGCATGATCAGCCATTGCTGCCCGACGGACAGGAGATTGTTCGAGCTATAGTAAATGACGAGCCCGACCGGGAAATGCGCGAGCATGAAAGTGAAGATCACCGGCATGAAGAGGAAAATCCTCGCCTGCACCGGGTCGGGCGGCGAGGGATTGAGCCGCTGCTGCAGGAACATCGTGCAGCCCATGATCAGCGGCCAGGCGCCGATATGCAGGAATGGCGAAATCATCTCTGGATTGAAGGGGATCAGGCCGAAGAGATTGAAGAGATTGGTCGGGTCCTGTGCTGAAAGATCGTGGATCCAGCCGAAGAACGGCGCCTGGCGCATCTCGATCGTGATGTAGAGCACCTTGTAGAGCGCCCAGAATACCGGCACCTGGATCAGCATCGGCAGGCAGCCGGAGGCCGGGTTCACCCCTTCCGCCTTGTAAAGCGCCATCATCTCCTGCTGCTGGCGCTGCGGCTCGTCCTTCAAGCGCTCCTTGATCGCCTGCATTTTCGGCTGCAACAGCCGCATCCGGCTCATCGACTTGAAGGATTTGTTGGCGAGCGGGAAGAAGGCCGCGCGCAGGCAAATGGTGAAGGCCATGATCGCAAGGCCGAAATTGCCGAGCAGCCGGTTCAGAAAGTCGAGCGCGAAAAAGGTCGGCTCGGTAACGATGTAGAAATAGCCGAAATCCACCGCCTTCTCGAAGGAGGGGATATGCAGCTCAGACTGATAGCGTTGCAGCAGGCTTACAACCTTCGCGCCGGCGAAAACATGCTCGACAATCCCCACGCTTGCGCCAGGCGCGAGGGTTTCAGGATCGGCGGCGATGAAGTCCACCTGATAACGGTCCCCGCCATCTTCCATGAGATGGCGGAAGCTCGTGATGCCCGCCTCGACCTGATCGGGCACCAGCGCGACGAGCCAGTATTTGTCGGTAATGCCAGCCCAGCCGCCCGGGCCCTCGGAGTGGAAGACGACTCCGCCCGGCTTGTCCTTAGAATCGCTCCGTATCCCCGAATAGGAATATTGATGGAGTGTGCCGTGCAGCACGCCGAGCGGGCCTTCCTGCAACAGATAAGAACCCTGGACTGCGGGCGTATAGTCGCGCCGCACGCGCGCCCAGGGGTAGAGCGCGACCGTCTGCGTGCCGCTGTTCGCTACCTGCTGGACGATGCGAAACATATAGTGATCGTCGACACTGAGCACGATGCGAAACAGAAGCCCGGCGCCGTTGCTCCAGGAAAGCGTCACCGAATGGCCGGGCGAAAGCGGGCCCGGCGTAGTGCTCCATACCGTGTTCTCATCCGGCAGCTTCACATCCTCGCCGGGCGCTGCCGACCAGCCAAACTGCACGTAATAGGGCTTCTCTCCGCCAACCGGAGAGAGGAGCTGTACCAGGGGGGAATCCTTGGCGACAGACTCTCGGTAATCGCGCAGGACGATCCGATCAAGGCGCGCACCCTGCAGATCGAAGCTGCCCTCGACTGCGGGGGCGCTAATCGCGAGCTGCGGTCCGCTTTTTGCGGCCGGCGCGGCACGCGTGACGAGACCGGGCGGAGCACCCGGCGCGCCGGACTGCTGCGCGAGCTGCGCGGCAGGGGCCGGCGCCCGCTCCACCGGCCGCGGCGGCGGGTGCGGCAGAAGCACCTGGGAGACGATGAGGATCGCGATCGAGACCGCGATCGCCAGGAATAACCGTGTCTGGTCCATCAGTTTTGCCGGCCTCGGTGTGCGCGATCGCGGGCCGGTGGTGGCGGCACCGGGTCAAGCCCGCCTTCATTCCAGGGATTGCAACGCAGAATCCGCTTCAGCGCCAACAGGCTACCGTGGCCGGCGCCGTGCCGCGCCAGCGCCTCCAGCGCATAGTCGCTGCAGTTCGGATGGAAGCGGCAGGCCGGGCCCAGCAGGGGCCGAAGCGTCCATTGATAGACGCGCACAGTCCCGGAGAGGGTCCGCGCGGCGATGCTCACGGCATTCCCGCTCATGGTATCCCAGCGCGGTCGAGGGCGCGATTGAGTTCGCCCTTAAGCCGTTCGAAATCAACGCCAAGGGTTGCCGGCCGGCCCACCAGCACGAGATCGAAGCCGCGCGCCTGCCGTTCGGCGAACACCAGCCTCGCCGCCTCGCGCAGACGCCGGCGTGCGCGGTTGCGCACAACCGCGTTGCCCACCTTCCGCGTCACCGTGAAACCGACGCGAACCGGCTCCGCATCGCCGCGCGCCAATGCCTGCAGCATCAGCGCCCCGGCCGGAAGCTTTCGGCCGGCGGCCGCGACGCGCAGGAACTCGGCGCGGCGTTTCAGGCGCAACGGCGGGCGCGGCATCGCGCCTCAGGCGGACAGGCGCTTGCGGCCCTTGGCGCGGCGGCTGGCCAGCACCCTTTGTCCGCCCTTGGTCGCCATCCGCGCGCGGAACCCGTGCCGCCGCTTGCGGACGAGCTTGGAGGGTTGGTACGTACGCTTCACAGGCCGTCTCCGCTTGTCTCGGGGCTCCGCCATCAACAGAAAAACGGGAGCACCCGAAGGCAGCCCCGTTGCGGGCCGCGGCTTATTAGGGTCGGGCTGGCCGGCGCGTCAATCGCACTGCGTCAATTGCAGGCGCATCCCGGCGGACATAAGCCGCATCAAGCACCCATCCACGATTCGCCCGGTCAAATGTGCTCGGTTCTGGCCGTCTCGGCTGCTGGCGTCCGCAATCATGCCGGCTTGGCGGCGCCCGGCCAGCTCCCGCTTCTCCGGGCCGGGCCGACGGGCGGAGCATGATTGAATGGGCCGCTCGCCACAATGTCGGACAATGTGTATGGGCGAATGCGTCCTCCATGCATCACTGCCTTGTTAGCCTTCGGGCAAGGGGTGGTGATTATTGTGCACTGCACCATGTAACGTTTCATGTGGATGATGCGGAAATCAAGACATATCGCCCTGGCACTCCAAGGCGGTGGGGCGCATGGCGCTTTCGCCGCCGGGGTTCTCGACCGGCTCCTGGAAACCGGTCTCGCGCCCGATCGTGTCTCCGGTGTCTCCTCGGGCGCCCTGCTTGGCACGATGCTGGCGCAGGGCTGGGCTTCCAATGGAGCGGATGGCGCGCGTGCCGCCATTGTGCGGCTGTGGGAACGGGTAGCGGAGGCACATGCCGTGAGCCCGGTGCAGAACGGCCCGATCGAGCGCTGGCTATGGGGTCCGGATCTCTCCCGCAACCCGGTCTGGCAGGGGCTGGAGACGGCCATGCGCTTTTTCAGCCCGGCGCAGCTCAATCCGCTTCGCCACAATCCGCTACGGGCCGTGATCGCCGATCTGCTCAATCCGGAATTGCTGGCAAACCCGGCCGCGCCGCGTCTCACGGTCGGCGTGACCGATGTCGAGACCGGCAAGGCCGTCCTCTTCCGCAACGAGGAGATCACGGTTGAGACATTGCTCGCCTCTTCCTGTTTGCCCTTCGTCTTCCCTGCGGTGGAGATCAACGGCCGAGCCTGCTGGGACGGAGCCTATTCTGGCAATCCACCCCTCACGCCGCTGCTTCAGCCAAACCTGCCGGATGAGCTCGTCCTGATCCGCGCCCAGCCGCGGCACCGGCCGGGTACACCGACGAGCCACAGCGAAATCTTCAACCGCATCAATGAGATCGCCTTCCAGAGCGTGCTTGAGCGAGAACTCGAAGCCTTGCCACGCATGATTCGGGTCAGAAGCTATGAGGCGGACGAGGCTCTGGCAGGCCTGCCAATCTCGTCGCGACTCAACGCCGAAGAGGGCTTCCTCCGCGCGCTTTACGCCGCCGGGCGTGAGACTGCCCGCCACCGGGAGGAGGCGCCACCACTTGCCGCCGATTGAGCCGAAGGCGCCACGGCCCCCGATTGCCCTCACCCTCTCACCTCGGTAATGCTTGAAACGGTTAGCAATTCCCTCGAGGGCAAAATGGAGGCAACAGTGCCCATGTCCTTCTGGGTCCAGCTCGGGCTGGCAGCGGTCGTTGCCATCCTGGCGCTGGTGGACGCCTCGGCGAGCCAAAACAACACGACCGCAATCATTGCCTTTCTTATCTTTCTGGCCGCGATCGCCTACGCCTTCTTCACGATCAAGCGTGCGTTCGACCGGATTGACCGCGAGCGGCACAAGGACGGGCATTGAGCTGGGACCCCGCGCAATATCTGCGCTTCGGTTCCGAAAGGCTGCGCCCCGCGCTCGATCTGCTGGCACGGGTGCCGGCGCAGGCACCGAAATTCGTGATCGATCTTGGCTGCGGCGCCGGCAACATCGCCGCTTTGCTCGCCGCGCGCTGGCCGGAGGCGGAGATCCTCGGCATCGACGGGTCGGAGGAGATGCTCGCCCGCGCCCGCGTTGCTGCGCCCGGCTGCCGCTTCGCGCGCGCCGATATCGCGACCTTCGTTCCCGAATGTCGGCCCGACGTGATCTTCTCGAATGCGGTGCTGCAATGGCTGCCGGATCATCGCCGGCTGCTGCCGCAACTCCTCTCTTTCCTCTCCCCGGGAGGAATCTTGGCCGTGCAGATGCCGGCAATGGAGGGGGCACCCTTTCGCAGACTCCAGGAAGAGCTCGCCCACGAGGGCCCTTGGACGGGGCGGCTTGCGCATGTCGCCCGGGTTCTGCCGATCCTCGCGCCGGCGGAATACTGGGATCTGCTCAAGCCTGTCGCCAGTACGCTCGAGCTTTGGGAGACCATTTATCTGCATGCGCTCAAGGGTCCGGATGCGGCGCTGCAATGGGCCATGGGCACCAGCCTCCGTCCCTATCTCGATGCGCTTGCCGAGCCGGAGCGAACGGAATTTCGGCAGGCTTATGCGGCCGCGCTCCTCCCGCATTATCCGCCTCGGCCGGACGGAACGACCCTCTTCCCCTTTCGCCGCCTTTTCCTGCTCGCGGTGGCTCCCGGATGAGGTTGGGGGCGGGGTTTCGCACGACCGTCGCTCGGCTATCGTGCTCTCTCCACCCATCATGAGAGGTACCGTCCGATGATCTACGAACTCCGCGTCTATCACTGCATGCCAGGACGGCTGCCGGCGCTGCTGAAGCGCTTCGACACGATCACCCTCGGCATCTGGCAGCGTCACGGCATCCGACAGGCCGGTTTCTGGACGGTGCTCGTCGGTGAATCGAATCAGGATCTCTATTATCTGCTGGCCTGGGAATCGCTCGCCGAGCGCGAGAAGAAATGGTCGGCCTTCATGGCCGACCCGGAATGGATCGCCAAGCGCGCCGAGACCGAGCGCGACGGGCCGATCGTTCAATCCATCAGCAATTCCTTCCTCGAGCCCACGTCCTTTTCATCCGTGCGTTAATCTGGACGCACCGCTCTTTCGCCCACCCGAAGCGTTTCTCGGCCGGCCCGCCGGCTTGCCCGTGCGGGGCCGGCGGGAGCGGATCGATCTCTCTGCCGCGAGAGCGGGAGGCACTCGCTTGCGCTCACGTTTCCCGCTCTGGCCATTTGTTTGCCCAAGTGATTCGGGCCCAAGGTGATTTCGCCTTCGGTCATCATCTTCTGGCTTCGGCCTCCCCCACGCCGCGGGCCAAAACAGCACGCGAGTACCTTCGCGCCACTCCTGTACGGAAGCGCTGCAAAATCGGGTCAGGCTTGAGCTCCGCATGCCGAGCTGGCAATTCGGAAACAAGTTCGGCTGCCATTTCGCGTCAATCATGCACAATGAGATCGGGAGGGTACCGTCATGGAGAGCATGAGGATCGCGCTCGCGATCAACGGGACCCAGCAGCAATTCACGCTGGATCCGCGAACCTCGCTGCTCGACCTGATGCGCGAGCGTCTCGGGCTGCACGGCACGAAGAAAGGCTGCAACCAGGGCGCCTGCGGTGCCTGCACCGTGCTGCTGAACGGCAAACGCATCAATGCCTGCCTCACGCTCGCCGTCATGCATCATGGCGCGCATGTGACGACGATCGAAGGGCTTGCCGAGAGCGAGCAACTGCATCCCTTGCAGGCGGCCTTCATTGCGCATGATGCTTTCCAGTGCGGCTATTGCACGCCCGGTCAGATCGTCTCGGCTCTCGCCTGCATCGCCGAGGGTCATATCTCCTCAAAGGAGGAGATCAAGACCTGGATGAGCGGAAATATCTGCCGCTGTGGCGCCTATCCCGGAATTGTCGCGGCCATTGCCGAAATCGCGGGAAAGGGTTGAGGGATGACGCCTTTTTCCTACGAGACCGCCGCGAGCGAGGCCGACGCGATCGAAAAAGCGCGCACCGGAGGCCGCTATATCGCTGGCGGGACGACGTTGATCGATTTGATGCGTGAGGAAATCGAGCGGCCGGCGCGCCTGATCGATATCAACAAGCTGCCGCTCGGCGAGATTCGCGAGGAGGCGGACGGGCTCGTCATCGGGGCGCTCACGAAGATGGCTGAAGTCGCGGCGCACCCGGCAGCGGCGCGGGTGCAACCGCTCCTCATCGAAGCGCTGCTCGAAGGCGCCTCGCCGCAATTGCGCAACATGGCCTCGATCGGCGGCAATCTGATGCAGCGGACACGCTGTGTCTATTTCCGAACGCTCGACGCGCCCTGCAACAAGCGCGTGCCGGGCTCTGGCTGCGCCGCGCGCGAGGGCTTCCACCGCAACCATGCGATCTTCGGAACGAGCGAGTATTGCGTCGCGGTGCATCCTTCCGATCTTGGGGTTGCGCTGGTCGCGCTTGGCGCGACGATCCGCACAAAAGGCCCTGAAGGATCCCACGAATTTCCGGTCGATGCGCTCTATCGCCTGCCGCTGGATACGCCGCATCTCGAGCATAGGCTGCTTCCGGGCGAGCTGATCACGGAAATCAGGGTGCCGCACGGTGCCTACGCAAGACGGGCACGCTACCTCAAAATGCGCGACCGCGCTTCCTATGAATTTGCGCTCGTCTCGGTGGAGGCGGCACTGGACATTGCGGATGGGTGCGTGCGCGAGGCACGGCTCTCCGTGGGCGGCGTTGGCACCAAACCTTGACGGCTTGCGAAGCCGCGCTCGTCGGCAAAAGGGCGGGTGAGGCCGCATGGCGCGAGGCCGCTCAGCTCGCCATTGCCGGAGCGGCGTCATTGCCCAGCAATGCCTACAAGCTTCCCCTGCTGCAGCGGACCGTTGCCCGCGCCCTCGCACTTGCCGGAGAAGTCCCATGACCGATGCCGTGATCGGAAGGCCTCTGCCGCGCGTCGATGGGATCCTGAAGGTATCCGGCGCGGCGCGCTACGCCGCCGAATTCGACCAGCCTGGCCAGGCTTATGCGGTGATCATCTCCGCCAGCGTCGGACTCGGAAAAATTCAAGCGATCGAAAGCGGAACGGCCGAAAAACTCCCCGGCGTCATCGCCGTCATCTCGCATCGCAACGCCCCGCGCCTTCCCTACGGCGCGCACAAGGGACCGATCGATCCTGCGCATGGCGAGCGGTTGCATGTCTTCCAGGACGATGAGGTCCACTTCTTCGGCCAGCCCGTCGCCGTGGTGATCGCCGAGACTCTCGATCAGGCCGAGCACGCGGCCTCCGTGATTCGTGTTCGTTATGAAGCGCGAAGGCCGGAACTCGCGATCGAGGGTGTCGCGCTCCTTGCCGCCGGCGGTGGACGCGTGGCCGCGGACAAGGCACGCGGCGATGCGGACGGCGCGCTCGCCACGGCCGCGGTGAAGATCGATTCGCTCTATCGGATCGCCCGGGAGAACCACAATCCGATGGAGCCGCATGCCACGATCGCGGCCTGGGATGGCACGTTTTTAAGGCTCTGGAGCAAGAGCCAGTTCGTCGTGAACGAGCAGAAGGAGATTGCGGCCGTCTTCGGCCTCCCGATCGAAACCGTGCAGGTGACGTGTCCGTTCGTCGGCGGTGGGTTTGGCACCAGTCTTCGCACTTGGCCACATGTGACGGTTGCGGCGATTGCCGCGCGCCACGTGGGCAGACCGGTCAAGCTCGTGCTGACTCGCAGGCAGATGTTCTACACGACCGGCCACCGGCCCCGGAGCGTTCAGCGTGTCGGCCTCGGCGCGGAGCCAGGCGGCAAGCTCACCGCCATCGTGCATGAAGGGACGGGCGAGACCTCGCGCTATGAGGATTTCGTCGAGGCGCTGACAACGGTCGGCACGTTCCTCTATTCCTGCCCGAACGTGCGCACGCGTTACCGGTTGGCGCCGGCCGACACCGCAACACCCACCTATATGCGCGGCCCAGGCGAGGCGAGTGGTGTTTTCGCCCTCGAATGCGCGATGGATGAGCTGGCCGTCGCCCTGAAGATGGACCCGCTGGCGCTGCGCCCGGCCAACGAACCCGCCATCGATGAAGGTGAGAAGCAGCCTTTCTCCAGCCGGTCTCTCCGCGAATGCTACGCGCAAGGGGCGGCGCTTTTCGGCTGGGCGCGCCGGGATGCGCGGCCCCGTTCGATGCGCGACGGACGGTCTCTGATCGGCTGGGGCATGTCGGCGGCGACCTATCCGGCTTTCCAGGGACCGGCGAGCGCGCGGGCGCGTCTCACCGGCAACGGACCTGCCGAAATCGAGACAGCGGCGAGCGACATGGGGCCCGGAACCTATACCGCAATGACGCAGGTCGCAGCGGAGGCGCTCGGGCTGGAGCCGGATCAGGTCTCTTTCCGACTCGGACGCTCGGACTTTTCGCCGACCCCTCCGCATGGCGGCTCGATGACCATGGCCTCGGTCGGATCGGCGGTGCAGGCGGCGGCGCTCGCGGTCCGTGGCCAGGCCGCGCGCATCGCCTCAGCCGACCCCCGCTCTCCACTGTTCGGCGCTGATCCGGCCGAAATCACCGCGCGCGATGGAAAACTCTGTCTAGTGGCCGATCCCGCGCGGTCGGACAGCTATGCGGCCCTGGTCGCACGCAACGGAACGATCGCGGCCGAAGCTTCCAGCGCGCGCGGCGTGGTGGCGCAGGGTGTTTCCATGCACGCTTCCGGCGCTGTGTTCGCAGAGGTCGCCATCGATCCCGATCTGGCAACGATCCGCGTGCGCCGCGCCGTTGGCGCCTATGCCGCAGGGCGCATCGTCAATCCGCTCCTGGCCCGCAGCCAATGCATTGGCGGCATGGTGGGTGGGATCGGGATGGCCCTGATGGAGCAAACCGTGCTCGATCCCCGCGATGGGCGGCGGATGAACGCATCGCTCGCAGACTATCTCGTGCCGGTCAATCTCGATATCGGCGATCTGGATGTCGTCTTCATTCCGGAGGAGGATTCCAGGGTCAATCCGCTGGGCGTGAAAGGTCTCGGTGAGATCGCGCTTGTCGGCATGGCACCGGCGATCGCCAACGCCGTCCATCACGCAACGGGGCGCCGGATCCGCGACCTGCCGATCGAACTCGAGGCATTACTGTAATAATACTATAAAATAATACTATAACCATCAGTGTGGCCGATTGGGCGGAAGCGCAATCAGCGCCTGTGAGCTTTTCAGCGTCTGGCCACTGTAGGATTGTGTTGCGCAGTTGCAATAAGGCGCAGTTGTCGGCGCGTTGATCGAAACCGGGATCCCAAATAGCTGCAAAAAGGGCCCGGTGGTTGTCGGCGGCGGCGCCGGCGACTGCGGAAGAGCAGGCGCCTGCACGCCGTAGGATTGCGGCGAAGCTGCCTGCGCCATCGATGCGCCCCAGAGCAGGAACGCCCCGATCACGGCCAATCTGAACATGCGGTGCATCATGACGTTCTCCTATACCACGACCTCAAATTGGGCGCCGACCACGAAGCTGAAAGATGCAGACGGTGGATTCCGGCAGGCAGAAAACGCAAATCTGGCGCTGCGCTCCCTGCTCAGCCAAGGGTTGGAACACCACTCGTGGTCGAATACTCGAAATGCAGCGCCTGGCCGGGGAAGACGATCGGGTGGATCGCGTGCGCGGCCAAGGCCGCCTCGGAAAATCCCTGCAGAATGAGCTTAAGCTTGCCGCGATAGCTCGCAATGTCGCCAATCGCGAAGATGCCGGGCCGCGAGGTCTGACAAGTGCCGGGATCGACCACGAGCTGATGCCGCTCGAGGGCAAGGCCCCAGTGGGTGATCGGGCCGAGATCCATCGCCAGACCGAAGAAGGCGAGCAGGATGTCCGCCGGGATCAACCGCTTGTCGCCCGAGAAGCCCGCGACCTCCACCGCTTCCAGCACGCCGTCACGGCCGGCAAGCCCGGCGAGCTGCCAGGGAACCACCAGCGCCAGCGCGCCGCCCTTCGCGGCCTCGGCAAGGCGCGCGGCACTCTCGGGCGCGGCACGGAATTTCTCGCGCCGATGAACGACGCTGATCTCGGCTGCGATGCCGATGAGCGCCAGCGCCCAATCGACCGCCGAATCCCCGCCTCCGGCAATCACCACCCGCTTGCCGCGCAGCGATTCTCGGCTCGCAACGTAATATTGCACCACGCCGGTGGCTTCATAGGACGCAAGGCCCGCGATCGGCGGTCGGTTTGGACCGAAGGCGCCCGCACCGGCGGCAAGGATGACCGCCTTGGCCCGGACCGCGCCATCCCCTTCGATGCGGAGACGGAAATTCCCCATCTCGCCGGTGAGCGCCTCCACCTTGCGGCCAAAGATCCGTGCGGGCGCGAAAGGCGCGATCTGGCACTCGAGCGCCGCAATCAGCTCGGAAGCGGAAATCGCCGGATGGGCTGGAATGTCGTAGATCGGTTTCTCTGGATAGAGCGCGGTGCATTGCCCGCCGGACGCCGAAAGGGCGTCGATCAGCACGCTCCGCATCCTGAGCATGCCGCATTCGAACACGGCAAACATCCCGACGGGCCCTGCGCCGACGATCGCGACGTCGGTGACGATCTCTTCAGCCATGCCGGCAGGGTAAAGATTCGCTTCTTAAAGACCAGGGGCTTCAAAGGCCGGAGGGGGTTGCCCCTTTGCGCCCGCGGTTGTCTGCGATCGCCGTGACCGGCAGAGTCCGCCCGTGTCGTCCGTGAAGATTGCCCGCAAACCATGCTGGTCCACACCCTCGCCGACCCGGCGGCGACGGAAGCGCTCGCCGCCCATATCGCCGCGCTGGCGCATCCGGGAGATGCGATCCTGCTTGAGGGACCGCTTGGTGCCGGCAAGACCGCCTTTGCCCGCGCCTTTCTGCGCGCCGCCGCTGCCGATCCGGCCCTCATCGTGCCGAGCCCGAGCTACACGCTCGTTCAGACCTACGCGACACGCCTCGGCCCGGTGCATCATCTCGATCTCTGGCGGCTCGACGGGCCAACCGACCTTGCCGAGCTGGGCTGGTCCGAGGCCATGGGGGATATCGTGTTGGTGGAATGGCCTGATCGATTGGGCCCCCTCGCCCCAGCCGACGCGCTTCGCATGACCTTCGCGATCCTGGGCGAGACCTGCCGTGAGGTGCGCCTGATCGGCTGGCTGGACCGGCTCGAATGACGGTCTCTCGCGCCATGCTGCTCGCGGCCGGCCTCGGCACGCGGATGCGCCCGCTCACCGAGGCGATTCCGAAACCCCTTCTGCCGGTCGGGGGCAGGCCCCTCATCGACCGCGCGCTCGATCGTCTCGCGGCGGCCGGCGTGGAAGAGGTCGTGGTGAACGCACATTGGCAGGGGGATATTCTGGCCGCGCATCTCGCGCGCCGCGCCGACGCGCCGTGCGTAAGACTGAGACATGAATCCACGCTGCTCGACACAGGCGGAGCGCTTGCCGCGGCTCTCGCCGAGGGCTTGCTGGGACCGGAGCCTTTTTTCGTCCTCAACGGCGATGTGCTCTGGCTCGATGGTCCTTATCCTGCCCTGACCCGCCTCATCGAAGCGTTCGATCCGGCGCGGCATGACGGCCTGCTTCTCGTCCATCGCACCTGGCAGGTGCGCGGCGATATCGGTGCCGGAGATTTCATGCTCGACCCGCTCGGCGTCATCCGCTGGCGCAAGGAACGCGAGTTGGTGCCTTATGTCTACGCCGGCATCCAGCTTGTCCGGCCGTCGCTCTTTCGCGACACGCCTGGCGTCGCTTTCGGCATGAACCTAGTCTGGAGCCGGGCGATCGCGGAGGGAAGGCTTGCCGCCATCGTCCATGACGGCCTCTGGTTTCATCTTTCCACCCCTGCGGATCTCATCGCGGCACAATCGGGGCTCGATGCGCGCGAGACCGGGCAAAGCCGGTGAATCTCTTCGCGTTGCCGGCGGAAAGCCCCTTCCTCGACAGCATTGCCGAGGCATGGCTTGGCGCGGGCGGCGCCGATCCTGTCAGCACCGCTGACGGGATGATCCTGCTGCCGACACGTCGGGCGGCGCGAGCGTTGGCCGAAGCCTTTCTCCGCCGCGCCGATGGCAGGCCGCTTCTCCTGCCGCGCATCGCCGCCTTTGGAGCGCTGGATGAAGCGCCGCTCGCCCTTGCCGGCACGCTCGACCTCCCGCCCGCGGTTGGCGAGGCCGAGCGGCTTGCCGTTCTGTCCCGCCTCATCCTTGCCGCTGGCGGGGCCGGCGGCGCAGCCGGGCGTGCCGATCGCGCCTGGGCGCTGGCCGGGGAACTCGCGCGCCTGCAGGACGATGCCGAACGGTCGGAAATCGACCTTGCCTCCCGGCTGCCGGACGTGGTTCCCGCCGAATTCGCCTCCCACTGGCAGACCACGCTCGCCTTCCTCTCCATCGTCACCGAGGCCTGGCCCGCCTGGCTCGCCGAGCAGGGGCTGACGAACCCGGCCGCCCGGCAGGTGGCGCTGCTCAAGGCCCAGGCACGGGCATGGGAGGATAGGCCGCCCGGGCACCCGATCTGGGTGGCCGGCAGCTTCGGTGAGTTTCCGGCGGTCAGGGCGCTGGTTCGGGTCATCGCGCGTCTGCCGTGCGGGCGCGTCATCCTCACCAGCCTCGATCGCGGGATGGAGGAGGCGCATTTTTCCGCCCTGGGCGCCGCGCATCCCGATCATGCCGATGCCGGCACCGCCCGGCTGCTTGCCGCGCTCGGGGCGCGGCGCGACGACGTGCGACCCTTGCCGGGATTGCCCGGCACCATTCCCGCAGAGCGCTCCTCCACCCTCCGGCGTGCTCTTCTGCCCGCGCCCGCGCTCGCCTGGCCCAAGGATGCCCCCGCCGATATCGCCGGTCTCTTCCGTCTTTCGCCCGCCGATCAGCAGGAGGAGGCGACGGCGATCGCGCTTGCCCTCCGCGCAGCCCTTGAGACACCGGGGCAGCGCGCGGCTCTGGTCACGCCCGACCGCGCGCTCGCCCGCCGGGTCAGCGCCGAGCTGCTGCGCTACGGGATCGTCGCCGACGACAGCGCCGGCGAGCCGCTCGGCGAGACGCCGCCCGCCGTCTTTCTCCGTTTGCTCGCTTCTGCCGCAGAGCAGGACTACGCGGCACTGCCGCTGCTTTCCCTGCTGAAGCATCCGCTTTGCGCGGCCGGTCTTGCCCCGCCCGCCGCGCGTGCGGCGGCGCGTCGCCTGGAGCTCGCGGTCCTGCGCGGACCCGGCCCCCCTCCCGGCCTTGCCGCGCTCGCGCAGGCGGCGGCGCGAAAAGGAGCCGGCTTGGACCTCGTCCACCGCCTCATGGCCGCACTTTCGCCGCTCGAGCACATCCGCGCGCGGCAGGAGGCCGCCCCTGGTGCCTTGCTCGCCGTTCTGATCGAAAGCGCCGAGGCCCTCGCCGCGACCGAGACCGAGACCGGTCCTGCACGACTCTGGGCTCTGGAGGAAGGCGAGGCGCTCGCATCCCGTTTGGCCGAGCTGATGCCGGCGTTGTCGCATCTGCCCCCGATCCCGCCCGCCGAGCTTTCCGGCCTGTTCGCCGAGACCCTGGCCGGCGCGGTGGTGCGCACGCGGCGCAGCCTGCGCGGGCACGAAGGTGCCGAGCATCCGAGGGTCTTCATCTGGGGCTTGCTGGAAGCGCGTCTGCAATCGGCCGAGGTTACCGTGCTCGGCGGCCTTGCCGAGGGCACCTGGCCACCGGCGACCGATCCCGGCCCCTGGCTCAGCCGGCCCATGCGCGCCATGCTCGGGCTCGATTCGCCGGAAGAGGCGATCGGCCGCGCGGCGCACGATTTTCTCTCGGCCGCTCTTGCCGCGCCTACCATCATTCTCTCCACGCCCAAGCGGCGGGAGGGCGCGCCGGCAGTGCCGGCGCGGTGGCTCGTGCGGCTCGAAGCGATGCTCGCGGGCCAGGACCGAAAGCTTCCGGAGCATCCTTCCCTCGCCTGGGCGCGGGCGCTGGACAATCCTTCCGGTCCGGCACGGCCGGCGGGCGCGCCGCGACCACGGCCGGCGCTCGCGCTTCGTCCGCGCCAGCTCGGGCTTACCGAGATCGCGACCTGGCTGGCCGATCCCTATCAGATTTATGCGCGCCACGTGCTCGGTCTCCAGGCTTTGCCGGCTATCGGCGAGGTGGCGGATGCGGCCCTTTTCGGGATGGTCGTGCATCAAGGGCTGGCCTCCTTCCTCGGGCGGGCGGGGATAGAATGGCGGGGGGATGAAGCGCGGCAGATCGAAGCGGCCCTGACACATTCTCTGAAAAACGCGGCTCTTCCGGCGCATCTCGTTGCCTGGTGGGCTCCGCGTCTGCCCAGGATCGCTGAGTGGGTAGCGGCGGCAGAAGCGGCTCGGCGAAAAGAGGGGCCACCCGCAGCAATCGCCGTCGAGCAGCCTGGCGAATGGAGTCTGGGCGGGCCGGCGGGACCGTTCGTTGTTCGCGGGCGGGCCGACCGGGTCGAGCTTCGCGTGGACGGGAGCCTTGCCATCCTCGACTACAAGACCGGGCGCAGCCCGGGTCGCGGCGAAGTCGGGGCGGGCCGGGCGCCGCAATTGCCCCTGCTCGCGGCGATGGCCGTGGCTGGCGCCTTCGGCGCGGCTTTCGCGCGTCCGGCCTCCGAGCTCATCTATTGGGCCCTCAGCGGACGGATGGTTCCGGGTGAGGCGACGAGCCTCGGCGATCCGGCGGAGATCGCGGCGCTGATCGCCGCCGCATCGGCGGGTCTCGCCGCGCTGATCGCCCGGTTCGATGAACCGGCGACGCCCTATCTCGCCCGTCCTCACCCGGCGAACCTGCCCAATTATTCCGACTATGACCGGCTCGCCCGCGTCGGCGAATGGGCGGCCTCCGAAGAGTGACGGATAGAATGACGGATTGGGGCACCGCGCTGCGCAGGGCGGGAGATGCCCAGCGTGCGGCCTCCGATCCGGCAGTTTCGGCTTTTGTCAGCGCCTCCGCGGGCTCAGGCAAGACCAAGCTGCTGACCGACCGGCTTCTGAGGCTGATGCTGGCGGGCAACCCGCCCGGGCGCATCCTCTGCCTCACCTTCACCCGAGCCGCTTCAGCCGAGATGGCGCTCCGGCTGCAACGAAGCCTTGGCGAATGGGTGGTGATGGAAGAGGAAAAGCTCGATGCTGTGCTGGCCGAGCTTGGCTTCGTCGCGGATGCGGCGCTGCGCGCGCGGGCACGAAAGCTCTTTGCCGAAGTGCTCGACCTGCCGGGTGGAATGCGGATCAGCACGATCCATGCCTTCTGCCAGTCCGTCCTGCGCCGTTTCCCGCTGGAAGCCTCTCTCTCCCCGCATTTCGAGCTGGCGGCAGACGAAGATCGGGCGCTCGCGCTTGAAGCCGCTCAGCAGCTTGTGCTGGCGCATGGAACCGGGCCGGCGCGGGAGGCGGTCGAAAGGCTGGCACCGCTGATCGGCACGCTCGACCGGCTGAGCGAGCTGATCGGGAAGCTCACTGCGGAACGGAGGGCAATCCTAGCTCCCGAGGCATTCCGCCACGCCGCCGGCGCCCCGGACATACCGCCTGATCGGGCGCGGGTCGGGGACGAGGCAGCGCTTCGGATTGCGCTCTCATTGATCGCCGGGCAGGGCAGTGCGAAGTTCGCCGAGCGTGCGGCGGCAATGCTGGGCTGGCTCGACTTGCCGGCCGAGCTGCGACGAGAGCGATTCCCGGAATGGTGCGACGCTTTCCTCGACGGCAAAAAGCAGCCTCGTGCCCCCGGTGGGATGGTGAACCCGAGTCTCGCCCGCAAGGCGCCGGCGGTGCTGGAGACGCTGCTTGCCGAGCAGGCGCATGTGCTGGACATCCTGGAGGAAGAGGCGGCCGGGCGGGTCGCCGCCGCCTCGGCCGATCTCCACGCCTTCGCCGCCCCGGTGCTCACCGCCTACGACGAAGCGAAGGGCCGTGCCGCACGGCTCGACTATGCCGACCTGATCCATCACACGAATCGACTGCTGGTCGATCCGGGCGCGGCCTGGGTTCTCTATAAACTCGATGGCGGGCTCGACCATCTGCTGCTCGACGAGGCCCAAGACACCGCGTCCGACCAATGGACGATCGCCGAGGCGCTGACCGCCGAGTTCTTCGCCGGGCAGGGCGCACGGGACGTGAAGCGGACGGTCTTCGCGGTCGGCGATCCGAAACAATCGATCTATTCCTTCCAGGGCGCGGATCCGGCCGGCTTCGATCGTTGGCGGGAAAATCTTCGCGTCCGCGTAGCGGCAGCAGGCGAGATCTGGCGGGAGCCAGCGCTGGATGTTTCCTTCCGTTCCACCGAGCCCGTGCTGGCCCTTGTCGATGCGGTCTTCGCGGAGCTGCCGGCGCGCGCGGGTGTGCTGCCTGTCGAGCGGACTCTGCACCACGATCCGGTGCGGGCCGGACAGGCAGGCACAGTGGAGCTCTGGCCGCTCGCCCCCGCCTCCGATCCGCCGGCGCCGACACCCTGGACCGTGCCCCTGGAAAACTTGACGCGCATCTCAGGGCCGAGCCGGCTCGCTGCCGGGCTCGCCCAATGGATCGCGAAGGAGACGGGGGGCGGTGTGCGGCTCGAAAGCCGGGATCGGACGCTGGCCCCGGGCGACGTCCTGGTTTTGGTGAGACGACGAAACGAATTCACCCGCGCGCTGGTCCGGGCGCTGAAGGCGCAGAGTGTGCCGGTGGCCGGGCTCGACCGGCTGCTGCTGACCGAAGAGCCGGCGGTGCAGGACCTGCTTTCGCTCTGCCACGCGCTCCTTCTGCCCGAGGATGATCTCACCTTCGCCAATTTCCTGGTGAGTCCTCTAGGCGGGCTCACGGATGACGATCTGCTCGCGCTTTGTCCCCGGCGGCACAGCACGCTTGCGGAAACGCTTGCCGAACGCGCAGGCGAGCGGCCGGCCTGGCGTGCCACGCGGGATCTCTTCGCCACATTGCTCGGTCGTGTCGATTACGCGAGCCCCCATGCCTTGCTTGCCGAGATGCTTGGCCCGCTCGGTGGACGAGCCAAGCTTTATGCGCGGCTCGGCGCGGAAGCCGCCGAGCCGGTGGATGAGCTGCTCAGCGCCGCGCTTCGCCATGCCGAGACCAACGTGCCTTCGCTGCAAGGCTTCCTGCATTGGATCGGACAGGCCGGCGCGGAGGTGGAGCGGCAGGCGGAGGAAGCCGGCGGGATGGTGCGGGTGATGACGGTGCACGGGGCCAAGGGGTTGCAGGCGCCGCTCGTCATTCTCGCCGACACGACCGGCCTGCCACCGGAGAACGAGACGCTGTTTCATGGCCGTGACCCGCTCACCGACGTGGAGCTGCCGCTGTTTGCACCCAATCGCGAATTTCGCTGCCAGGCGATCGATGGGCTCACCGCGCGGCGAAGGCAAGCCGCGATCGAGGAGCACAACCGGCTGCTCTATGTCGCGCTGACGCGCGCGGAGGACCGGCTGGTGGTGGCCGGCTGGGAGATGCGGAGCGGACTTCCCGATGGGTGCTGGTACCGGCTGGTGGAACGGGGCTTCGCCAGGCTCGGGCCCGAGCGGCTGCCGTTCCCGGGCGAATGGGGCGGCGAATGCCTGCGTTTCGCTCTGCCACAGCGCGCGGCGCCCAAGAGGGAAGAGACCGCCGCCGACCTCGAAGCCGCCCGTCTTCCCCCCTGGGCTGGAAGGGCGCCAGACTGGCGGGCATTGCCGCCGCCTCCTGAGCCTGCCCGCCCCGCCCCGCTTGCCCCGAGCCGGCCGGAGGGAGTGGAGCTTGGCACGCCGCCGGCCTCCGGTTCTCCGCTCGCGCTTCGCGACCCGACGGGAAGGCGCTTCCGTCGCGGCACGCTGATGCACGCCGCGCTCCAGCACCTGCCTTCCGTGCCGCCGGCGCGGCGGGCAGAGGCGGCTCGGGATTTTTTTGCCCGTCCGGGCCATGGGCTCGACGCGGAGGAGGCCGCCGCGCTTGCCGAAGCGGTGCTGGGCGTACTCGCCCACCCCAACCTCGCCCCGCTGTTCGGGCCGTCCGGGCGGGCCGAGGTGCCGCTCACCGGCCTGATCAATGGGCGCGTGGTCGGCGGCCTCATCGATCGGCTCGCGGTCTTGCCTGACCGCGTGCTCTTCGTCGATTTCAAGACCAACCGCCGCCCGCCGGCCACGCTCGCCAAGACGCCGCCGCTCTATCTCCGACAGCTTGCTTCCTATCGCGCGGTGCTCCGCGGCGTCTTTCCGGACCGCGCCGTGATCGCGGCGCTGGTCTGGACCGAGATGCTGCGCGTGGACATCCTGCCCGATACGCTTCTCGATCCGCACAACCCAGGCAGCGATGGGGGGAATTCGTCCCAGGCTTGACCGCAACGGCCGGCTGCCCATTTGCTCGGTCCAAATCCGTAGGCAGGAATCGCGCCCATGAGCGAGAATAGCAAAGCCGTCACCGACCAGAGCTTCGCCACCGACGTACTGGCTGCCAAAGGGCCCGTGCTTGTCGATTTTTGGGCCGAATGGTGCGGCCCGTGCCGGGTCATCGGGCCGGCGCTCGAGGAGCTGGCGGGCGAATTCGCCGGACGGCTGACCGTTGCCAAGGTGAATATCGACGAGAACCCGGTGACACCGAACACCTACGCGGTGCGCGGCATTCCGACCCTGATCATCTTCAAGGACGGCAAGCCCGCCGCGACCCAGATCGGCGCGGCGCCGAAGAGCCGCCTCAAGGCCTGGATCGAGAGCAGCCTCGCAAGCTGAACTCCTGGTGAGCATGGTTTTAGGGGATTGTTCAGCGATCTCTCAAAGCCATGAAATTGATCGAGAAAACAAACCGAGCGGGATGGTGACCTGAAGTCATCTCCCCCTACGCGAAGGTTGACATCCCGGACGGTGCCCCCGACGTGATAGGTTTGCCCCTTGAGCGGAGGAGACCGATCATGGCGGACATGAACATGAATGAGACAACGGACCCGGGTGTGATCCGCGCCGAGTTCGAGAAGCTGCGCGAGGAGCTGGCAAGCATCCGCAAACTGCTCAGCTCCGAAGCGACAGAGCATTTCACGGGCG
Source organism: Acetobacteraceae bacterium (assembly GCA_035509315.1). GTDB lineage: Bacteria > Pseudomonadota > Alphaproteobacteria > Acetobacterales > Acetobacteraceae > JAKAWQ01. Next base: position 52,334 of record DATJLS010000076.1, read on the forward strand.
TCAAGGAAGCGGCCGAGGGCCGGTTCGCAGCACTTCAGGCCGAGGTGGAGAAGCTCGCCGCCGACATGAAGGGCCAGAGCAAGGAAGTTCTCCACGAGATCGACCGCAAAGTGCAGGAACACCCGCTGACGAGCCTTGCGGTGGCCTTCGGGGTTGGGCTGTTCGCCGCCCAGATTCTGCGCAAGTAAGGCCCCCGCCGGCGCTATCCTCGATGTTGCTGAGGCGCCTCGGCTTCGTGCTCGTGGCCGGGCTCGTGGCCGGGGTGGGGGCTATCTTTCTTCTCGCGGCGGCCTATCTCGGACTCACGCGGCTCCTGCCCGCGTCCGCCGCCGCGGCCACGCTTGGCGGTGCCCTTGTGCTCGTAGCGCTGCTGGTCCTCCTGATGGCCTCGGGGCGGCGTCACAGGGAACAGAACTTGGGGTCCGAACAGCTGGTGACGGCCGCGTTGCGCCTGGTTGCGGGGACGGTTCGTGCCGACCCGGAAAAGGCGCTAATTGCCGCCCTGATCGCCGGCGTACTCTCCGAATGGCTCGGCAAACGAACGGAGCCTCGCGCAGGTCAGGACAGAGAGCGATAGATCTCGCAGCCTACGCTTAATAGCGCAGCTGGTACCAGGCGAGGCCGATCCATTCATGGAATCCGTAATAGGCATCCGCCCAGGCATCGATGCTGGGCGCATAATCTGCAAGCTCCGAGATCGGTGACCGGTCGAGCCGGACGGGGGCCGCAGTGACGGTGATCCCGAAATGGTGGAAGCAGAACATGGCGCGCCGCATATGCCAGGCATGGGTAACGAGATAGACCGAATGGATGTCGTTGCGGTTCAGGATGCGGGTGGTGAAGGCCGTGTTCTGCCAGGTGTTCGTCGAGCGGTCTTCGCGCCAGCGCACCGGTACCCGGAACACGGTTGTCAGGACCGCATCCATCCGGTCGGCGAGCGGAGGTCCGCCGCCCATATCGGGCCGGCCGCCGCTGACCAGGATCGGCAGATGGACCCGATGATAAAGCGCGGCCCCGGCCGCGAGCCGCTCGAGCGTGAAGGGGCCGACGCCGTATCCGCGCGGGCCGGCCGCATGAACGGCATCGGCGGCGAGGATCACGATCGCCTGCGGCGGGTCTTGCGGCGGCGGGTGGAGCGGCAGCCCCCGCTCGACTAAGGCGAGCAGGCTGCCTGAGACGGCTGGGAGAGAGAGCAGCAGAAGCAGGCAAACCGCGACGTCGACGACCACAAGCCCGGGGCGGCGATGGCGCCAGGCGATGACAAGCCCGGCGATGGAAAGAGGGACCGCAGCCAGCGGCGGCACCACCAGCGCCGTGGCAAAAACATTGAGCGACATTCAGCGTGAGCTCCGGCGGGCGTGGCGGCGATGCCGGCCCAATCTGCCAGCGCGCCCTACCGCCGGGCAAGCGGACGTTCTCGCGGCCGATGCAATCTTTCCCCGGAGCCCCATCTCTGCCGAACTTTGCGGTGCGGCGTGGAGGGCGGCGATGGGGGTGGATGGCCAAGGGGCGGAGATGCGCGACGAGACGACGGCGAAACCAAAGCCGCGAGGTGATCTCACCCTCCGGACCATCGCCATGCCGGAGAACACCAACCCTTCGGGCGATATTTTCGGCGGCTGGATCATGTCCCTGATGGACCTCGCGGCAGGCCTTGCGGCGCGGGAGTTTGCGAATGGCCGGGTGGTGACTGCGGCGGTTTCCAAGCTATCGTTCCTCGCCCCGGTCAAGGTCGGGGACGCGGTCTCATGCTACGCGGAGCTTATCCGCACCGGCCGCACTTCCATGGTCTTCGCGATCGAGACCTGGCGCACGCCGCACCCCGCGCGTGGTGAGCGATTCAAGGTGACCGAGGCGGAGTTCACGATGGTCGCGGTGGACCAGGACGGATGCCCGCGGCCGTTCGCGGTGGCGTAGGAGCCGACGCAGGATCAGCGTAGCGGCTAACAAACTGTGGGAAGTCGATCATCGTGCGGATCAAGGGAGGAAAAAATGGTGCGCGTCGTCGGGATCGATCATCTCGTGATTCGCGTGAGTGACTATGAGACATCCAAGGATTTCTATGGAAAGCTCTTCACATTCCTCGGCTTCGAGATATTGGACGAATATCCCAACGCGATCGGCTGGACCAATGGGAAGACCCGGTTCTGGATCGGCCCCGCCGACGCGGAAGGGCGCGTCAATCCCTATCGCATCGGCGATGTCGGCTTTCATCACTATGCGTTTCAGTTGCGCAGCCGCCGCGACGTGGACGCGCTGCAGGAGTTTCTGCGCGAGAACGGAATCAACATCGTCGATCCGGCCGGTGAATATTATGACGACTATTACGCTGTCTTCTTTACCGACCCTGACGGCCTCAAGTTCGAAGGCATGAAATACGGCGAGCACCATGAGCGCGAGGCCCGTGCACAGGCGCGCAAACACGCCGCCAACCTCGCGCGTAGGACTGTGAAGAAGAAAGCTGCCGCAAGCACCACGCTTGAGCGGAGCGGCGTATAGCCGATTCGGGAGGTTTCAAGCGGTGGATGCGATCGAGATCTTATGAGACCTGTGCGCGGATGAGTTTTCGCGACTTGACTGATAGCTGATTCGATGGGCTCTGCCCAACGGGGAGAGCGGTCGTGGCATACCGGTCGATCGGTCAAGAAAAGCTGAGCTTTGTCCCGACGTCGCGATCGT
>DATJLS010000077.1:0-6214 GCA_035509315.1 Acetobacteraceae bacterium
GATGCCGCAGGCTCGCCAAGGACTTCGAAGCAACCATCGCCAGCGCAACTGCCTGGACGCTGATCGCTCACGTCCGCAGGCTGACCAGAACCCTTGCAAGAGCCTGATAGACAACGTCGCATTCCGAGTCAGACACTGAGAGCCGCGCCTCGATCGGGCGCGAGATTGCCGGTGGCCAAATCAGGGAGGAGATCGGTGCGTCTTCATGATTTCCGGGTGCTCAGCTTCGATTGCTACGGAACCCTGATCGATTGGGAGAGCGGGCTTTTCGCCGGGCTCGGCCCGCTGCTCGCGAGACTTCCGGCCCCGCCCGAACGCGACGATGTGCTTGCTGCGTTCGCGCGCCTTGAATCGGCGCAGGAAGCGGAAACGCCGAGCCTGCGCTATTCGGAACTGCTGGGCAGGGTTCACCGCCGGCTCGCGGCCGAATGGGGGATCGGCCCGGACGAGGAGGCCGAGCGGCGCTTCGGCGCGTCCGTGCCGGACTGGCCGGCATTTCCCGATTCGCCCACGGCGCTCGCTTATCTCAAGCAGCACTACCAGCTCGTCATCCTCTCCAACGTGGACCGCGGGAGCTTCGCTGCCAGCAATCGGCGCCTCGGCGTCAGCTTCGATGCCATCTTCACCGCCGAGGATATCGGCTCATACAAGCCCGATCCGGCCAATTTCCGTTATCTGATCGAGCATCTGGCGGAGCGAGGGGTGAAAAAGGAAGACATCCTGCACACGGCGCAGAGCCTCTATCACGACCATGTTCCGGCCCAGCGTGCGGGTCTCGCCACGTCCTGGATCGACCGCCGCCATACGGCGAAGGGCTTCGGCGCGACCATGAAGCCGCCGAAGGGCGTGCGCTACGATTTCCGCTTCCCGAGCCTTGCGGCAATGGCGGAGGCACACAAGGCCGAAGCCGGCTGATCGACGCGCTTGCCATGACGAGGCCCAATCTGTTCCGATAGCAGGCGTCCTGCCGCGGCGCTCTGCGAGTCGTGACGGATACGTGACGGGAGCGGCCGATGGCGCTGGTGATCACGGTGGCGCAGCAGAAGGGCGGGGCGGGCAAGACCACGCTCGCCGCCAATCTCGCCGTGGCGCTGGCGATGGGGGACGCCAAGGGGAACGCCAGCCGAGCCGAAAACGGCAGGCGGGTGGCGCTGCTGGACGCGGATCCGCAAAAGAGCCTCGCCCGCTGGCAGAGCCTGCGTGGGCAGCGGGGCAAGGCGAATATCGCGCTCGGCTTCGCCGAGATCGCGGGGTGGCGGATCGGGATCGAGCTCGAACGTGTGGCGCGCGCGCATGATATCGTGGTGATCGACAGCCCGCCCCAGATCGATACCGATGCGCGCCAGGCGGTGCGTGCGGCGGATCTCGTGCTGGTGCCGCTGCAGCCGAGCCCGCCCGATCTCTGGGCTGCCGAGGGGACTCTGAAGCTTGCCGCGAGCGAGCGGCGGCCGGCGCGGCTGGTGCTGAACCGGGCGCCCGCGGGGGCGAAGCTGCGCACGGCGATCGAGGGCGAGATCGCGGCGCGGGGCCTGCCGATGCTTGCCGCCGTGCTCGGCAACCGTGCGGCCTTCGCTTCCTCCTTCGCGCTCGGGTCGAGCGTGCTCGAGGCGGCGCCGCGCTCGGTCGCCGCGGCGGAGATGGTGGCGCTCGCGGCCGAAATCGCCGTGCTCGCCGGGTGAGAAAGGCCGGAGCTGGCGGATTTCCCTCCCCCGATTTGCGCGCGGATTTGACCCTATCCCCGGGCGCCGGCACGATGGACCGCTTTCAAGAAAGGGACGGAACGGATGGCGCAATGGAGCGATCAGGTGGCGCTGGTCACGGGTGGGGCGCGCGGCATCGGCCGCGCGACGGCCGAGCTTCTGGCGAAGCGCGGCGCTTCGGTGTGCGTGAACTATGTCTCGCACGCGGAGGCGGCCGAGACGCTTGCCAAGGAGCTGCTCGCCGGTGGCGCGCGCGCGATCGCGGTTGGCGCGGATGTGAGCGATGCGAAATCGGTGGAGGCCTTGGTGGCGCGGACCGAGGCGGAGCTCGGGCCGATCACGATTCTCGTCAACAATGCCGGCATAGCCCTGCAGGCAACGCTGGATACGTTCGATGAAGGCGATTTCGCGCGCATGCGCGAGATCAATGTCGATGGCGTGATCCACGCGACGCGCGCGGTGATGGGGGGCATGCGGGCGCGGCGCTATGGGCGGATCGTCAATATCAGCTCGGTGGCCGGTATCGGGACTTCCCTGCCGGGCAATGCGTTCTATGCGGCGACGAAGGCCGAGGTGATCATCCTCACGCGGCGCTTCGCCATGGAGCTGGGAGCGGCGGGGATCACCGTGAATGCCGTCGCACCCGGCTTCGTCCGCACCGACATGACCGAGGCGAAACGTTCGCCCGAGGAATGGGAGCGGATAAAAAAGCAGCTTGCGGAGCGCGCGATGACGGGCCGCATCGGCGAGGCCGCGGACATCGCCAACGCGGTTGCGTTCTTCGCCGCGCCGGAATCGAGCTGGGTCACGGGCCAGGTGCTCGCCGTGGATGGCGGAAGGCTCGATTATCTCGGGCACGCCTAGAGCGTGATGACCGGAGGTGGGAACACCGCAAGTCTGAATCACGCGGGAAAACAAAGACCGAGAGCGGGATGAGTGAGCGTGAGCGATCTCATCCTGCTCGAGAGCGTGGTGACCGGAGGTGGGAACACCGCAGGTCTCTCTCACGCGGGAAAACAAAGACCGAGAGCAGAGAAAAGTGACTCGCTGAGCGAGCACTTTTCGCCGCGTGAATCGGGCATTGAGACAAAGAACGCACTGAGACAAGGAACTCTGGGCCGGCTTTCTGTTGAAGCCGGCACGAGATTGTCATGACCGCTTCCGGCGGAATCGCCTCGCGCTCCCGCCAAAGCCATCCTTGGGCCCGATTCCGGATTGCTTGGACCGGCGCAATGAAATTCGATAACATGCGTTCCGTGGAACCTCTCCGGAGGAGAGTCTCGCGACCGAACGCCGGAGTGGTGCCCGTGCAGCGCTGAGTCACATCCTGGTGCTGATGAGATCGAAGTCATGCATCCGGTCGAAACTTTCATTCGTGAGCGGATCGATCCTCCGCAGGAGGAAATCGATCAGTTCATTGCAAGAATGAAGCTGCGGACCCTGAAGCGTGGGGAACAGTTCTGCGAAATGGGCCAGGTTCATCATGAGCTCGGCCTGTTGCTCGAAGGCAAGATGCGGGTCTTCACCCTCACCGAAGAGGGAAACGATGTGACGCTGGATTTCATCTTTCCGGTCGGCCCGGTGGTCTCCCTGGCGGCCGCGACGGCGGATGAGCCTTCCCAGCTGGCGATCGAGGCGCTCGAAGAATGCGAGCTGGGGGTTTGGCCGTTCAGCATCCGCGATGAGCTGATCGAATATGGGGACCGGTCCTGGATGAAGCTGATCCAGATGGAGCTGGACCGGGTCTTCCGAAGGAGGACCGCATTTGCGATCTCCCGGCAATCGAAAGACGCGGCGACGCGATATCGGGAGGCGCTGAAACTGTTTCCTCCGGCCGCGTCAAGGCTTCCGCAATATTATCTGGCCTCCTACCTCGGAATATTGCCGCAATCCCTGTCGAGGATCCGGGCTCAGTTGGGAAGAAGCAAGAAAAATTAGAGCCCGCGGCATCGAGCACAAGAAACTAAAGCGGCAACCCGACATAATTCTCCGCCAGTATCGCCTGAGCGGCCGGCGAGGCGGCCATCATCTCGAGCTCGGCCCGTTGGCGGCGGCGGTCGAAATCGCTCGCGCCGTCAAATCGATGCAGCATCGATGTCATCCACCACGAGAAATGCTGGGCACGCCAGACGCGGGCGAGCGCCATCTTCGAATAGGCATCGATCAGGTCCCGGCGGCCGGCGGAGTAGAAGGCCGAAAGCGCGCGCGAAAGAAGGAAAGCGTCGGCGATCGCGAGGTTGAGGCCTTTCGCCCCGGTGGGCGGGACGATGTGGGCCGCATCGCCGGCAAGGAAAAGCCGGCCATGACGCATCGGCTCGGCAACGAAGCTCCGCATCCGGATCACGCCCTTCTGGAAGATCCTTCCTTCCACAAGACGGAAATCGGGGGCCGAGACGCGGGCATGAAGCTCGGACCAGATGCGGTCCTCCGACCAGGTGTCCGGCGATTCCTCCGGGTCGCACTGGAAATACATCCGCTGCACCTCGGGCGAGCGGGTGCTGATCAGGGCGAAACCGCGGTCATGGCTGGCATAGATCAGCTCGGGCGCGGAGGGGGATGCCGCGACAAGAACGCCGAACCAGCCGAAAGGATATTCGCGCTCGAAGATGCGGCGAGCCTCGAGGGGAATGGCATGGCGGGCCGGGCCGGACGCACCATCGCAGCCGACGATGAAGTCGCAGGCGATCTCGGCTTCCATGCCGTGATGGAGGAAGCGGAGCGAGGGCGTTTCTGTCTCGAGATCGTGGAAAGAGAGGGACTGGGCGGAGAAATAGATCGGCCCGCCGGCATCGAGCCTGGCCTTGACGAGATCCTTGAGAACCTCGTGCTGGGCATAGATCGTGATGGATTTGCCGGTCAGCGCGGAAAGATCGATCCGGTGGAATCCCTCATCGAAGCGGAAGCGGATGCCGTGATGGACCTGGCCCTCGCGCGCCAGCCGCTCACCGAGGCCGGCCTCGATCATCAGATCGACCGTGCCCTGCTCCAGCACGCCGGCACGGATCGTCGCCTCGATTTCCGCGCGGGTGCGGGATTCGATGACGATGGAATCGATGCTCGCGCGGGCGAGCAGATGGGCAAGCATCAGCCCCGCGGGGCCGGCGCCGACAATCCCGACGGAGGCGCGAAGCAGCGTCTCCCCCTTACGTTTCGGAGAGGGGGTGCGTCATGTCCTCCGGCCGGACCCAGGCATCGAACTGATCCGCCGTGAGAAATCCGAGCTTGAGGGCCGCCTCGCGCAGGCTGATATCCTCCCGATAGGCGGCAAGCGAGATTTTCGCCGCCTTTTCGTACCCGATATGGGGATTGAGGGCGGTCACGAGCATCAGCGAATTGTCGAGATGCGCCTTGATGCGCTTCTCATTGGGCGCGATGCCGCGCGCGCAATGCTTCTCGAAAGAGAGGCAGGCATCGGCCAGCAGCCCGGCCGACTCGATCACGTTGTGCAGCATCACCGGCTTATAGACATTGAGCTGGAAATTCCCCTGCGAGCCGGCGAAGGCGACGGCGTGATCATTGCCGAAGACCTGGACGGCGACCATCGTCATCGCCTCGCACTGGGTCGGGTTGATCTTGCCCGGCATGATCGACGACCCAGGCTCGTTCTCCGGGATCAGCAGCTCCCCCAACCCGGCGCGCGGGCCAGAGGCATACCAGCGGACATCATTCGCCAGTTTCATCAGCGCGACCGCCAGCGTGCGTAGCGCGGCGGAAGCGTTCACCATCGCCTCATGCCCCGCCAGCGCGGCGAACTTGTTCGGGGCCGAGACGAATTCCTTGCCGGTTGCGGCGCTGACATACCGTGCGACCATGTCACCGAAGCGCGGATGCGCGTTCAGACCGGTGCCGACCGCCGTGCCGCCAATCGCCAGTTCGCGCAGTGCCGGCAGGGACGCCGTCACAAAGTCCATCGCCTGATCGAGCTGGGCCACCCAACCAGAGATCATCTGCCCCAGCGTCAGCGGCGTGGCGTCCTGCAGATGGGTGCGGCCAATCATCACGATGTCGGTGAAAGCGCGTGCCTTGGCATCCAGCGTGTTGCGCAGTGTCTGCACCGCCGGCAGCAGGCGGTTGGCGATCTCCTCCACCGACGCGATGTGCATCGCCGTGGGGAAGGTGTCATTCGATGACTGGCTGTGGTTCACGTCGTCGTTGGGATGGATCTTGTGCGAGCCGAGGTCGCCGCCCGCGAGTTGGGTGGCGCGGTTCGCGATCACCTCGTTGGCGTTCATGTTGGTCTGCGTGCCGGAACCGGTCTGGAACACCACCAACGGGAATTCCGCATCGAGTGTACCGTCGATCACCTCCTGCGCGGCGCGGGCGATCAGGTCCGCCTTCTCCGCGGGAAGCTGACCCAGTTCCCGGTTCGCCAGCGCCGCGGCCTTCTTGAGGATCCCGAGCGCACCGATGACCGGGCGGGTGAAACGGAAGCGCTCGACGCCAATCGGGAAATTCTCGCGCGAACGTTCGGTCTGTGCGCCCCAGAGACGATCGGCGGGCACATGGACCTCTCC
>DATJLS010000078.1:0-42775 GCA_035509315.1 Acetobacteraceae bacterium
CGGGCTGTTCCCCGACCCGACGACGGCCTCAAGCCGCGCGCGATCACCCGGTCCAAGCCGAACCTCGACACCTTTGCGCATCCCGGCAGACTCGCATATTCGCAAGCCCGCTGGAATCGTTCGTCAGCGCCCATCCACTAGTGCGTGATGACCGGAGGTGGAAAAACCGTAGGTCTCTCTCACGCGATAAAACAATGACCGAAAGGGGGATGAGTGACCGCGGGCGATCTCATCCGGTTCCAAGGCGTTTTCCGGGCGAAGTCAGATCGGTTCCTTCACCGCGGCAGTTGCCGTGTCCCCCGTATTGGGTGTGCCGAAGGGCTCGATGAGCAGAAGGTGGACCTCGTCTTCGGCAACTGGCCGATGTTCGATGCCCTTGGGAACGACATAGAGATCGCCGGGACCGAGCCGTACTTCGCCATCGCGCAGCTGGATGGTGAGATTGCCCTTGAGGACGAGGAAGAAATCATCCGTGTCGGGATGAGCGTGCCAGACGAATTCGCCCCTGAGCTTGACCAGCATGACATCGTGACCGTTGAAGGCGGCGATGATCTTCGGCGACCAGAGCTCGGAAAACATCTTGAGTTTTGCTTCGAGATGAATCGCTTGTGCCATTCTTCCCTCCCGTCCTTATCGGTTTTCGAAGGATGATGGTCGGGCTCTCTGAAGCTCTTGCGTCAAACGCGCCAGAGAAATTTCCGCTTCCGTGATCCCCTGGCCCAGCGCACGCTCGAGCCAGCGCCGCGCCTCGGCAAGGTCGCACACGCCCGCCGTTCCGTTGAGATAGTAGCGCCCCAGCATCCATTGCGCGCGCCCGTGGCCGCGCTCCGCCGCGGCGAGGAACCAGCGCGCCGCGCGGGAACGATCGGGCGTGATGTCATGCCCGCCGCCATAGAGCGCGCCGATGGCGAACATGGCGCCCACATGGCCGCGCTCCGCCGCCTTCCGGTAAAGCCTGAGTGCCTCTGCATGATCCCGCGTCCCTCCCTGTCCGGTCACGAACAGGGCTGCCAGGGCCGCTTCCGCCTCGGCATATCCCGCCGAAGCGGCGCGCGCGATCCATTCCCGGCCCGCGCGCGGATCAGGCGCGGTGCCGCGCCCTTCGGCCAGCATCCGGCCGTACCAGTATTGGGCATTCACCACTCTCTCTGCGGCGCGGCGCAGCCAGGCGAGCGCCGCACCCTCATCACGCTCTCCACCGAGCCCTTCGGCGAGGCAGGCCGCGAGATTGAACGCGGCCACCGGATCGCCTGCCTCCGCCGCCCGCGCGAACGAGGCACGCACCTGGCCGTGATCCACTCCCTTTCCCGACATCCGCAGCGGGATAGTGGCGAGATCCGCCTTGGCGCCCGCGCATCCTTTCTCGGTGGCCATGCAGAGCCAGCGCGCTGCCTCCTCTTCATCGCGCGCCACGCCTGAGCCCCTCAGATGCAGGCGCCCGAGCGCGTGTGCTGCGGTCGCGTGGCCGGCTTCGGCGGCACGCCGATACCAGATCGCCGCCTCCGCATGGTTGGGCGGCAGATCTCCGCCGCCTGCATGGAGATCCCCGACCAGCGCCGCCGCCTCGTCATCGCCGCCGATTGCCGCGCGCCGCAGCCACGACTCGCCCTCCAGACCATCGGGCGGAACGCCGCGCCCTTCGATCAGCATCAACCCGAGACGCGCCGAGGCCGCCCGCACGCCTTTCGCCGCCGCGCGCCGATAGAGCTGTGCCGCCCCCGCCAGGTCGGGCGCCATCCCGAGACCCCGCTCCGCCATCAGGCCGAGCATGAACTGTCCCATCGGCAGTCCGGCTTCTGCGGCGATGCGAATCGGCCCAAGCGCCTCAGCGTAGCCCGCCATGTCCCTGGCCCTGCGCGTATGCAGAATCCCAAGACCAAGGGCGCCCTGCGGCGAACCGGCTGCCGCGGCACGGCGGTACCATTCCTCTCCCGAAACCGGGTCGCGCATCCGTTCCGGACCGAAACACAGCAGAGATCCCAGCAGTGCCTGCCCTTCGGCAACGCCGGCTTCTGCCGCGCGCCTCCCCCAGGCCAGCGATTTGTCATAATCCGGCTGCGCCGCCTCCTGATTTTCGAAAATCCCGGCTGCAACGCTTTCCTCGTTTCCAGCGTCCGTTCCGAGGCCGTGGAGATAGAGCGAGGCGAGCCATGACTGGGCCTCGGCATGGCCGTCCAGCGCCGCGCGTTCCAGCCAGCGCGCGGCCTCGCGGCGGCTTGCCGGCACGCCGATCCCTTCGAGATAGGCTCGGCCGACCTCATATTTTGCCTGCGTGATCCCGGCGCGCGCCGCGCGGGCAAAGAGCGGGAATGCGGCCTCCGCCCGTCCGTCCGAGACGAGCCGCCTGGCACGCCGGAACGCTGCCGGACCCACCGCGCGCCGGAGCAGCCGCGTCATCCTCTTCTCCCTCGCGGCGCGGCCGGACCTCGTCCTCTCAGAAGGGCTCGGTCATGCCTCGATGAAAGACAGGCGCGATGCGCTCGAGCAGATATTGCAGGACCGTCCTTGTGCCGACCCGCACATCCGTCTCCACCGGCATGCCGGGAATGATGCGGAACGCGGGCGGCACACCGTGCAGGTCGAGATGGTCGATCGTCATCCGCGCGGCGTAATAGAGTTCTCCGGTCGGAATATCTTGCGGGACCGGAACCGATGGGGCCGCGGTCTCACTCAACTGCGCCACCAGCTGCTGCGAGGTGAAGGAATCGGAAGTGAGAACGCGGACCGTGCCCTTGGCGTCGCCGAAAAGCTCATAGGGGAAGGTCGCGAACTTGATCGTCACGGGCTGGCCAACCGCGACGAATCCCTGGTTCCTCCCTTGGATGTAGGCCTCGATCTCGAGCGGCGCATGCAGCGGCGAGAGCGCGAGAAACGGCTGGCCCGACTGCATGACGGAGCCCGCCGAAATGTCGCTCGCGATCTGCAGCACCACCGCATCCGCCGGCGCGCGCAGCGTGATGGTGCTCGCCACCAGCCTGGCCTTGGCGATCGCTTCCCGCGCGGCATCGAGCTCGGGAACATTGCTTGCGAGCTGGCTCGAAAGCGCGGCATCCCATTGCTGGAGGAAGGCGTCGCGTTGCGCCTTCGTCGCCGCGAGCGTTCGCGCCGTTGCCTGCGTGGTCGCAAGAGTCTGCGCGAGCGCGCCTTGTTCCTGCGCCAGCTGCTGGTCCGATTGCAGGACCGTGAGCCGGCTGCCGGCATCGAGCTTCTCCAAAAGCCGGCTCATTCGCTCGATCTCGCGCGCCAGCGCGACCTGATCCCGCTGATAGGCGGCTTCGGTCTCCAGGCCCTGCAACTGCGCGGCATAACCTGCGATCTGCTGATCGTAATTGTCGAGCGTCGATTTCAGCTCCGTCGTACGCTCGGCATAGACCGCCGCCTGGAGCAGCTGATCGCGATTGGCAGGATCGGCGGGCTTATAGGGCTGGCCGTCGAACTCGGCCCGCTCTTCCGCTACCTCTGCGGAAAGCGCTGATGCGCGCGCAAGCATTGTCCGGAGATCGGCCTCCGCCGCGGTCGGATCGAGCAGGGCCAACGCCTGGCCGGCATGCACACTCTCGCCAACATGCACGTCGATCGCGCGCACGATCGCGGTCTGCAGCGGCTCAAGCTCGATGGTCGGCGCACGCGAGATCACCCGTCCCTCCGCCGTCACCTCCCGGTCCATCGGCACGAACGCGGCGATCAGAAACATCGTTGTCACCAGCGCCGCGAGGAGCCAGATCGTTTTGCGTGCCGCGCGCGCTGGCGGGGCGGCGAGGACGATGGCCGAAGGAGAATGAAATTCGCGGATGGCGTAGCCGAACGCGCCATCGTTCGGCGCCTCAATCGGCTTCGATGGGAATGGGGGCAGGAGCTTCATGGCGGGTCGCCTGCAGGTCGAAATGGCGGTTCTGCTGCAGCCAGAGCTGCCGATAGAGGGTGCAGCGCTCGAGCAGCGTCCGGTGTGGCGCGAGATCGAGCAGCCTTCCCTGGTGCAGCACCAGAATGAGATCGCAATCGACGAGCGAGGAAAGCCGGTGCGTGATCAGCACCATCGTCCGTCCCTTGCCGATCCTCAGCAGGTTTTCGTTGACCAGCGCCTCGCTCTCCGGGTCGAGCGAGCTCGTCGCCTCGTCCAGAATCAGCAGCTTCGGATCGCTCACCAGTGCTCTCGCGATTGCCAGCCGCTGGCGCTGCCCGCCCGAAAGATTGGTCGAGCCTTCCTGAAGAAAGGTCTCATAGCCGGCCGGCATTCGCTCGATGAACTCCTCCGCGCCGGCGAGCCGTGCTGCCCGCACGGCATCCGCAAGCGTAAGGCCTGGCCGGCCGGCGAGGATGTTTCCGCGCACCGTGCCGCGGAAAAGGAAATTGTCCTGCAGGACAACGCCGAGGCTGCTTCGCAGATAGCGAAGATCGATCTCGCGAAGCTCATGGCCGTCGAGCCTGAGGAAGCCGGTATAGTCGCGGCTGATCGCCTGCAGCAGCCGGGCGATGGTCGATTTGCCGGAGCCGGACTTGCCGACGATGCCGAGCATGCTGCCCGCAGGCACGGTGAAGGAGAGATCGATGAGCGCCGGGTCCGGCTGGCCGGGATAGCGGAAGGTAACGTTCTCGAAGCGGATCCCGCCTTCGATCCTCGGCCGCAGACCGCTCGTTGCCCTGGCCTCTTCGGGCGGATTGTTGACCACGAGCCCGACTTCAGCGATCGCCAGCCTTAGCTCCTCCTGGTCCTGAATGAGCCTCGCCAGCGAGACGAGCGGCGCGGCCAGCCGTCCGCCCAGCATCAGGAACGCGACAAGGCCGCCGATGGCGAGAGTCGTCGTCCCGTTCAGCAGCCAGTATGCGCCGAGAAAGATGATGCCGCGCTGCATGAACCGCTCGAACGGGATCACCAGGGTCTTCGGCCAGTTTCCGATCCGCCCGCCCTGGATCCGCCAGTCCGCGGCTTCGGCCACCCTAAGGTCCCATTCCGCCCGGCTCTGCGGCTCGATCGCGAGCGACTTGATGGTGCGGATGCCATGGATGCTCTCCACCATGTGCGTGCTCTTGCGCGTCTCGGCCCGCACGATCTCCCGCGTGACGCGCCGTATTGCCGGCATGAAGGCCACGGTGATGAGCGCGAGAACGATCGCCGTCCCCATCGCGACGAAAGCGAGCGACGCGCTCATGGCAAAGAGGATCGGGATCAGCGCGATCAGCATGACCCCGTCGAGCACGAGGTCGAACATCCGGCCGGTGAAGAACATCCGCACCAGGAAAAGCTGGTTGACGCGATGATGGATCTCGCCCGCCGGATGCCGCTCGAAATAATCGAGGCCGAGACCGAGCATGCGGTCGAACACATGCAGATTGAGCCTCGCATCGACCCGCGCGGCGAGCAGCGTCACCATATCGACGCGCGCATATTCGAGCACTGTCTCGTAGAGGACGGAGACGGCCCAGACCAGCGACAAGAGGGCGAGCGTGTCGAGGTTGCCGTAGGCGAGCACACGGTCGATCACCGCCATGACGAGAAGCGGCGGGAGGATTGCCAGCACCGAGTTCACCACCGAGGCGATCGCGACATCGCGCAGCAATGTCCTGTCCTCGAGAAGGAGGCGGAAGACGAAGCCAAGGCTGAATCGGGCCTCATTCGCTCCGCTCTCGCGCGGCTTGCCCACCAGCACGACCTCGCCGGTCCAGGCCTCCGAGAGCCGAAGCTCGTCCACCGGCACTGGAGGCTCGCCTGGCTGCGCGCGCGGATCCCGGATGAGAGCCACACGCCGCGCCGGATCGATCCCGCTCAGCAGCCCGGCGCTGCCGTCATGAAAGAAAAGCACGGCGGACGCGGATGGGCCGAGCTTCATCAATTGCCGCCAGCGCATCCTGCCGGCCCACGCACGTAGCCCGCTCTCGTTCAGCCATGCGGCAAGTGCGGCCCCGTTCGGCACCTCGCTCCCCGGGGCGGCGCGGAAGCTTCGCGGATCCAGCTCGTATCCGTGATGCCGCGCCGCCGCGGTCGCGGCCAGGACGCGCAGACGCGCCGGCTCCTGCCCGAATCCCTCCGTGGGCTCTCCTCTGGCCGGAGCGGCATTCTCGGCGCGCCCTGCCTGACCCGTCTCCACTGCAATGTTCCTCGCCCGGCCATCGTCGGGCGACGCTCAAAGAAGGGCCGTCACCAAAGGTTGCATGGTGGCGGCGAACATTCGCCCATAAGGCACATTAACATGATGAAAATGACTTGTGACTATTTTGTCCAATCGGTGGATCGGGCGTAACGTTTCATCAATTCCGGATGGCGTGCAGGGCGCTATTGCCCGGTCCGCGGACCGAAGCCGAGGAACCCGACCGAAGGGTCCGGAGCGCCGCTGCCCGCCATCACCGGCGGGTCCGGGGTGACGACGGCCCTCGCCATCGATTCCCGTTGGGGGGACGAGGGCGCCGGGGGCTGGTTGGCAAGCAAAAGATCGGCAACGGATCCCTGGCCCAAGCCATCGTCCGTGCCGGTGATTTGATGGCCGCCGGCTGCGGAGCCGCTTGTGGGCATCGCCGCTGGCACCGGCGGAACGCTGAGTGAGAGCGCCGAATTCGTGCCGGCCGCGGCGGCCGTATGCTCATGCTCAATCGACAGCAGAAGGAAGGCGATGTTGTTGCGATTGAGATCGACCGCAAGCTCAAGCGGCGTCATCCCGAGCACGTTGCGGGCATCGAGGTCGGCGCCGCGAGAGATCGCGTCCTGAGCTTCCGCCATGTCGCCGCGATTGATCGCATCGAACAGGGCATCGTTCGGCGAGGCAGCCTGGGACGGCGGGGAGGACGGCGCGAGATTGGTGCTCCCGACGGCTCCTGGCAGACCTGGGGGCGGCGGGGCCGCTGGGGGCGTGGGCTTTGCCGTGTCAACCACCGGGCCGCCAGGATTGGACAAGCTCGGTGTTTGCGCCTGCGCTTCCGGCACTGCCGCAACCAGAAATGCGCCGGACAGCAAAACCCAAACGCAACGCATGGCCAGACTCTCCTCGGGGCAGATGGGAAGAGGGTTCCCTTGCGGCAGCGAAGAGGCCGGGTTCAGCCCTGCTCCCCGGAACGCCTCCGATAGGAGGCCGACTCGGCTCCCTCCCGCTGCCAAGCCAATATCATAAGCCCGATCAAGAGGGGTAGCGCCGCCCAGGCAGGCAGCAAGGGCACTGAAGTGATCCCTGTGACCAGATGGGCATGATTGCGAACGAGGCCGACCCAGTCCCTCCCGGCCGCCGGCTCGCCTCGCTCGACGCGTCGCAAGGCCGGAATCCCGCCCGATTCGAGCCAATCGATGCCACCTCCGCTCGCATGCACCAGCGGCGCGAGCCGGCTCGCGGTGGCACGCAGATCATCCATCTCCAGCGGATCCGCGGCACCGGCTGCCACGAAAGCTGTGTGGGTCCCGTCACTCACCCGCCAGACACCGGGCAGGTCGGCCTTCATCTCCCCGCTCGCCCGGCCCGGTGCGCCGGGCGTGAGCGTGAGCCGAGTCTGCCGGCCATTGGGTGCCGTCACCGTCACTGTGCCGCCGGCATCGGCGGCAAGGGAGCGGCGCTCGATGCGCATCCGCTGGTCCGAGATCTGCGCGGTAACGGTATTCGCCTCCAGCGCCGGCTCCTTCATCAGCCAGTGCGCCACGCGGCGCATCAGCTCGGCCTGCGGCCCGCCGCCGTCATGTCCGCGCGCCCAAAGCCATTGCTGGTCGGAGAGCATCATGGCAACGCGTCCCCTGCCGACCTGGTCGAGCACCAGGAGCGGCGCGCCCGAGGGCGTGCGCATCAGGACATTGCCGCCCACATCGCCTGCAATCGCGTCATAACGGTACCAGGGTCCCCAATCAGGATCGTCTCGTGGCGATGCGCCCGGCAGGTCCGCGGTCACGGGATGGCGCTCGCCAATCGCGGTGAGACGTGGAACGAAGCGGCCGACGACGACGCCTGCCGGGCTGTCTCCTGTCTCTCCGTTATTGACGGGACGGGCCGGCAGCACTGCGGCGAGCGGCGTTCCGGCGAGGCTGTCGGGGCCGGCGAACTCCGGCCCGGTGGTGACCAGCAGCGCGCCGCCGCCACGCACATAATCGGCGATATTGCCGAGATAGGCTGGCGGCAGCAGCCCGTCATCCTGGAACTGATCGAAGATGATGAGATCGAACCGGTCGAGCTTGTCGACGAAGAGCTCGTGGGCCGGGAAGGCGATCAGGGCAAGATCGTTGAGGGGGGTATTGTCCTCCTTGTCCGGCGGGCGGAGAATCGTGAAGTGAACGAGATCGACCGCCGGGTCCGACTTCAGGAGCCGGCGCCAGGCGCGGACGCCGGGATTGGGCTCGCCCGAGACCAGCAGCACATGCAGCCTCTCGCGCACGCCATTGATCGTGACCGCGGCACTGTTGTTGAGTGTCGAGACCTCACCGGGCAATTTTCCCACACTGAGCGCCACCACTGTCGGGCCGGCATGGGTGATCGGGACAGGGATATGGACGATCTGCCCCACCGGCACGGTCACACTCTGGGGAGGGGCGGCGTCGCGACGAATCGTAAGCACGGCGGTGCCCTGCGGGCGGGCGACACCATAATCCTCGATCTTGGCCTCGAGCGTCACGTCCTGTCCGACGATCCCATAGCTTTGGGCGGCAAGCAGCTTCAGGCTGCGGTCCGTCTCCTCGCCGCGTGCGGGGATCAGCGCCGAGAAGGGCGCGCCGGCGAGCGGATCCTGCCTGGTCGAAGGCACGTCATCCACCTCGCCGTCGGTGAGCGCGATCACGCCGGCGAGCTGATCGCGCGGTATTTCGGCAAGCGCCCGGTCGAGGGCGGTGAAGAGGCGCGTGCCACCTTCCGGGCTGTCCGGCACCGCGACGGTGCGAAGCTCGAGGCCGGGCAGGCGCTCCGCTTCCCCGGTGATGCGGCTCGCTGCCGCGCTCACCAGGGCGGCCCTGTCGCCGACCTGTATCGAGGCCGTCTTGTCGATCGCCAGGACCCCGATATCGGGCAGGCTGCGCCAAGTCTCGCGGACCAGAAGCGGCCCGGCGAGCCAGCCCATCAGCACGGCGAAGGCCAGCACCCGCCAATGCCAGCCGCGTGCGCGCCGCAGCACCGCCGGCGCCATAACGGCCAGGGCCAGGATGCCGAGAAGAGCCAGGAGCCAAAGCGGCAGCTGAGGCTCGAAGGCGAGGGCGGCGATGCCGTGGCCGATCGGGGTCGCCAGGGGCGTTCCGAAATTCATCGGCCGAAATTCATCCCCACTGGTTCGTCACTGGCCCAGCCGTTCGAGGATCGCGGGCAGGTGCACCTGATCTCCCTTATAGTTTCCGGTTAGGGCGTACATCACGAGGTTGACGCCGAAGCGGTAGGCGAGCAGCCGCTGATGGTCACCGCCCGGAATCGCCGCGTAGGGATAGTGCCCGTCGGGATCCACCGCCCAGGCGGCTGCCCAATCATCCGAACCGATGATCACGGGGCTTACATTGTCGTTGCGATTGCTCGGATCGCTCGCCAGCCAGACCGGCGCTCCGTCGAACCGGCCGGGGAAGTCGCGCAGGAGGTAGAATGTGTGGGCGAGCACATTCTCATAGGTGAGCGGCGTGAGCGGCGGGATCGCAAGTCCGCGGGTGAGGCGCTGCAAGGCCGCTCCGGATCCGGGCGCGAAGCTCGCGCCCGAGCCGGAAGCCCCCTCGTCGCCGCCCTCCGTATCGATCAGGATGATCCCGCCATTGCCCATGAAGCGGTTGAGCGCCGCGACGGCGGCGGGGCTCATCGCCGGTGCGCTCGCGGTCACCGGCCAGTAGAGCAGGGGATAGAAGCTGAGATCGTCGCGGCCGGGCACGACCGCCTTGGGAGGCCCGAGAGTCGCCGCAGTGCGGGAATTGACGAAATCGGAAAGGCCCTGAAGGCCGGCTCGGGAGAGCTGGTCCACCGCCTGATCCCCGGTGACGACGTAGGCAAGCCGCGTGACGAGGGCTGGATTGTCGGCGGCGATGTCGGCCTGCGCCGCGGCCGGGGCGGCAATGACGCCGAGAAGGAGGATGGAAGCGGCCGCGCGCGCCGCAGGGCGGGCGAGCAGCCCGCGCAGGCCGAGCGCGATCAAAAGGTCGGCAGCGAAGAGAGCGAAGGCGAGCGCGATCAGCGGCGGGCCGAACGGATGCTCACGGGCCATGCCGTCGAGCGCCTCGACCTGCGCTCCGGCGATTTTCGGAGCGAGAATGAGCGGCGGCAGGGCCGAGCCGAGATTGAGCGCGAGCCGTCCATTCTCGGGCCCATAAAGGCCGGGCGGATGGAGCGGTGAAGGCATGGTGGCGGCGAAGCGATCGGCCGCAAGGCCACGCGCTGCCGGTCCCGGGGTCTCGGCCGCGCCCAGCCCATCGAGCATCGAAGCGGGCATGAGGACAGCCTGGCCCGGGCTTTCGGCCACGCCGGCGGACAGCTCGACCAGCCGGCGCAGCATGGTGACGAAGAGGCCGGAGAGCGGCAGGTTCGACCAGGCGGCATTGGCGGTCACGTGGAAGAGCACGATCCGGCCGGCGCCGAGGCGCGAAGACGTGACGAGAGGCGTCCCGTCATCGAGGCGGGCCCAGGTGCGGGTGTCGAGATCGACGCTCGGTTCGGCGAGAACCTGGCGCGTGACCGTGATGTCCGACGGGACGGCGAGGCCCGCGAAAGGCGAGGTGCGCGGGAAGGGCGCCAGATGCTCCGGCCGGCCCCAGGTAAGCGCGCCGCCGAGCGTGCGCTCCCCGGCAAGCAGATGGACCGGCAGGAGCGCATCCGGATGAGCGGCAACGAGAGGGCCGGCAAAGCGGATGAGCAGCCCGCCATGCGCCACCCAGGTGCTGAGCGCGTCCGTCTCGGGGCCGGCGGGGAGCACCCGGTCGGCAAGGACGATCACGGCCAGCCGATCCTCGAGCAGCCGGGAGAGATCTCCCTGGCGGGTATCGGCATAGGGGCCAAGAGCCCGAGAAAGGTAATAGAGATCGCCGACGAAGGGCAGCTCGGCATCGGCCGCGTCACCCGAGGCGAGCCCGACCGGCCGGCGCCGGAAACGCTCATCGAGCAGGAAGACGCCGGCGGCCGATGGCCCGACACCCCGGCCATCGGCGAGGCGCAGCGCATCGAGCCGGTTGGCGAGCTCGAGCGGGAGCGGAACCGCAGCCTCGCCTTGGGCCGCGCCGGGCGGAATCGAGACATTGAAGCGGGCAAGGATGCGCCCGCCGGGCGCCTCGGCGAGGATGGTCGCGGCTTGCCGCACCGGAGCGGGGAGCACGCCAACCCGGGCGATGAGCCGCCCGCCGCTCGGTCCCGGCTCGGTCGATGGCGGCAACAGCACCTGGGCGGCAGGATGGGGATCCGTGATCTCGGTCACGGGGCCGAGGCGGGCGAGAGCGGCTGCGAAAGCCCTGTCGGCGGCCGGGTCAGGACTGCCGATCCGATCGGCGACATAAACGACGCCACGCCCGTGCCATTGACGGAGAAGGGAAGCGGCGGCCGCGTGGTCCGTGGGCCAGGGCTCGGGCTGGAGCACGGCAAGTCGAGCCTGAAGCCGGAAGGCCGGGATGGGCGCTCCGATGACCAGCGGAGCACCGGATGGGCCCCGCGCGGTCGCCAGCAGCGCGACGCGTCGTCCCTCGCGCGCGATCCGGTCGAGCGCGACATTGGCCGCCAGCATCCGCGCGCTCCAGTCGCCGGCCGCGCTCCAGCCATTGTCGATGACGAGAAGCACGGGCCCCTGGCCGAGCGGCAGGCCGCCCACCCGTTCGACCGGCCCGGCGAGACCGACGATCACGAGCGCGGCGGCGGCAAGACGGAGTGCGAGGAGCCACCAGGGTGTGCGCGCCGTTGTCTGCTCGACAGGCCCGAGCTCCTTGAGCAGGCGGACGGCCGGGAAACGCTCGCGACGGGGGGCGGGCGGCGTGACCCGCAGCAGCCACCAGAGGAGCGGCAGGGCGAGAAGGACGAGGAGAAGCCAGGGCGCGGTGAAGGTCATGCGAGGAAGATCATCCTCGGGCGACGCCGGGCGTTCCGCCCCCGAAGGGCCGGAACAGGGCGCCCGAACCGGAGGCTTCCGGGCCGGGAGCGAGCGCCAGATAGAGCGCGAGCAACGCCTGTTCCGGAGGTTGGTCGGTCATGTGGGTGGAGAAGCGGAAGCCAAGCGCCCGGCAGAGCGCGGCGAGGCCGTCCTGGTGGTGGGTGAAGCGCTCGGCATAGGCCTCGCGCACGCCCTCGACTCGCGGGATCAAGGCTTCCCCGTCTTCCTCGAGATCCGTGAAGCGGACGCGGCCGTGGAAGGGGAGCGCCGGCTCGGCCGGATCGAGCACCTGCATCACGTAAGCATTCACCGGGACAGCGGCGAGCCGCGCCAACGATGCCTGCACGGCGGAAAGAGGGTCGAGGAAATCGCCGAACAGAACGACGCTCGCGTGCCGGGGCAAGGGAAGCGATGACGGTGGCAGGCTCTCGGTGGAAGCCGCCTCCGCGCGGGCTTGCATGAGGTTCTGCATGACCCCTTGCGCAAGCCGCTCCAGCGCATCCCGCCCGCTCAGGCTCTGTGCCCCCATCTGGGCGCCCAAGGGCGAATCCGGGGCCATCAGCCGCACCCGCTCGCCCCCGCGCAGCAACAGCGCGGCGAGGGCAAGGAGCAGCAGGGCCCCCCGCTCACTCTTCTCGACCGGGGCAAGGCGTGACCGCCAGCGCATGCTGGCCGAGGAATCGGTCCAGAGGCAGACGGTCTGCGCGGCCTCCCATTCGGTCTCGCGGACAAAGATGCGATCCGACTTGGCCGACTGGCGCCAATCGATTCGCGCCACCGCGTCACCAAGCAGGAAAGGACGGAACTGCCAGAAACTGTCGCCCTGGCCGACCCGACGCCTTCCATGCACGCCTTGCGCGACCGTCGCGGCAACCCGGCGCGCGGCGACCAGGAGAGGGGGGAGTGCCGCGCCTAGCGCCTCGGCGCGCCTGGCATCGCGCGCCGAGGGGGCTGGGCCGGCTTCGCTCATCCGAGCCGTTCCACCAGGGCGGCGATGACGTCGGCGAGTTGGACGCCCTCGGCGCGGGCCGAGAAGGAGAGCGCCATGCGGTGGCGCAGCACGGGTGCTGCGAGCGCGACCACGTCATCGAGGCTCGGCGCAAGCCTTCCATCGAGCAGGGCGCGGGCCCGGCAGGCGAGCATCAAGGCCTGCGCGGCGCGCGGGCCGGGGCCCCAGGCGACATGGCGGCGCACCGCATCGGTCACGGCGGTCTCCGGACGGCCGCCGCGGACGAGATCGAGAATCGCGTTGAGCACGCTCTCTCCCACGGGGATGCGGCGGATCAGAGCCTGAGCGGCCATCAGCCCCTCGACCGAGAGGACCGGCACCGGCCGCGCCTGCTCGGATCCGGTGGTGGCGAGCAACATGCCTCGCTCGGACGCAAGGTCCGGGTACGATACCTGGACCTCAAGCAGGAAACGGTCGAGCTGGGCCTCGGGCAGTGGATAGGTTCCCTCCTGCTCGATTGGGTTCTGGGTGGCGAGGACATGGAAGGGCCGTGGCAGAGCATGCTCGACCCCGCCGACAGCGACCTTGAATTCCTGCATCGCCTGAAGCAGGGCGGACTGGGTGCGAGGGCTCGCGCGGTTGATCTCGTCCGCCATCAAGAGCTGGCAGAAGACGGGGCCGGGGACGAAGCGGAAGCTGCGGCGGCCGGCGGCATCCTCGTCCAGCACCTCGCTGCCGAGGATATCCGCGGGCATGAGATCGGGGGTGAACTGCACGCGCTTGGCGCTGAGGCCGAGCACGGTGCCGAGCGTCTCGACGAGCTTGGTCTTGCCGAGGCCGGGGACGCCGACGAGAAGGACATGGCCGCCGCAGAGGATGGTGATGAGTGTCTGCTCCACCACCACGTCCTGGCCGAAGATGATGCGGGCGATCTCGGCACGGACCGCGCGCATGCGCACGCCGAGCGCCTCGATCTCGGCGAGAACCTCGGTGGTTTGCTGGGATGGCGGAGAAAGGCTGGCGGACATTCAGAATTCCTTAAGCCTGGCGGCCTGACTGCGCTGCTCGGGGATGATGCGACTCGAGCACTTCCCTTGAGGTGGGGTTGGTCCCTATATCATGTCCATAGGGGGAGGGTGCGAAACCCGTGACGGCGTGCGGTGGAGGGCTTCGAAGCTTGAACGACGCAACCTTCCGAGCGCCCGGCCTCAGGGTTGCGGGGCTTGCGGGAGGGCGGCCACGCAGCCCGGTCGATTGCGGTGATCTGCCGTTCCTGATCCGCCGCGACGGAACCTGGCTCTATCGGGGCAGCCCGATTGGGCGCAAAGAGCTTGTCTGTCTCTTCGCAAGCGTGCTCAAGCGTGCGGACGATGGCTCCTACTGGCTCGAGACGCCAGCCGAGCGCGGGCGGATCCAGGTGGAGGATGTGCCGTTCGTCGCCGTGGAACTCGACTGGTCCGGCAGCGGGCGAGAGCAGCGGCTTTCATTCCGCACCAATATCGACGAGGTCGTGACCGCCGATGCCGAGCATCCGATCCGCGTGGCGCATGACCTGCTGACCTGCCACCCGACACCCTATCTGCTGGTGCGGCCGGGCAGCGAGGGGCACGGGGTTGAGGCGCGCATCGGCCGCGCCGTCTATTACGAGCTCGCCGCGCTGGCCGAGCCGGGATGGATCGGCTGCCGGCGGGCGCTTGGCGTGTGGAGCTGCCGGCGCTTCTTCCCCCTCGGCGATTTGCCGCCCCGGGACGGGGCCGGAGAAAGAGGCGAGAACGAGGGCCGCCACCGCGGCGGCCCGGCCTGTCACCAAGACTGATCTCATGGACGAGGCGAGTCTGCGGGCCCGGCTGGCCGGGTTGCCCGCCGCGACCGCACCGGCGCGCGACCCGGGGGAACTGGTGGGCGCCGCCGTGCTGGTGCCTATCCTGCTTTCCTGCCCGCCCCAGATCCTGCTCACGAGGCGGAGCGAGTCGCTGGCGCGACATGCCGGGCAGGTGAGCTTTCCGGGCGGGCGGATCGAGCGTGGCGATGCTTCGCCGGCGGCGGCGGCGCTGCGCGAGGCGGAGGAGGAGCTGGCCCTCGACCCGGCACGGGTGACGCTTCTCGGGCAATTGCCCGAGCATGCGACGGGCACAGGCTTCCTCATCACGCCCGTAGTGGGACTGCTTCCCGACAACGTGCCTCTTGCGCCGGCACCCGAGGAAGTGGCCGCCGTGTTCACGCTTTCCTTCACGACCCTTCTCGACCCGGCAGCGCCGCAGCGGCGCCAGGGTCTGCGCAGTGGGCTGCTCCGCGAATACTGGGTCTGGCCGCACCCCGAGCAGGAGATCTGGGGTGCGACGGCGGCGATTCTTCTGCGGCTGGCGCAGGCGCTGAGGGGTACTGCGAATTGAGGTGATCGCACCGCTCCCGCACAGGCGTTGTGCTATCGGGCGGTTGGCACTTCCCGTCCCGATATTTTGGCTGATGCTCTGGCTGATGTCCTGGGCAATGCCCACGGCGCGCGCGCAGCCATGGCCGGGGGGCATGCAGCAGCCTTCCCGGGCCGAATGGAGAACGATCCGGGAGATCGCGGAGCGGTTCGTCGATCGGGAATCGCCGCCTGGTGTCTGGCCATTTCGCAACCCTTCCCGGGCCGTTCTCGCGTCCTCACCACGCACGACCTTCGCGCATTATTTCCCACCCTATCCGCTCAGCCTGGACAATCTGCCGGCAGGCCGGGATACGTACAACGATGCTCTTCTCGATCCTGCCGGCGCGCGTGGCCGCTTCACCGCAATCGGCGGCTATCTTCGTGACCGGCCACTGCCCGTGGGGCCCTGGAAATCCCGCGATTGGAGGGAGATCGATGCCACGATCGAGATCCTGCGAGCGGAGCGCGTCGGCATCGACGGATTCGCCTGCGATCTTTTGCGCGTTGCCCCGGAGCACCAGTTTAACGCCTGGGATGAGATCAATCTCCTGATGCGGACCGCAGAAGCGGTGGCGCCGCGATTCCGGATCGTCATCGCGCCCGATTCCGTCGCACTTCGTTCCGTATCGGCACCACGGCTCGCGGCGGCGATCGCCGCGCTTGCGCGCTACCCTTCCGCCGGCCGACTGAAAGATGGAAGGCTGCTCCTGGCACCCTTCGCGCCCGAGACCATGGGGGCCGATTATTGGCACGCGGTGCTCGACGATCTCGAGAGCCGGGGTATGCCGGCGGCCTTCATCCCAGTGCTGCTCGGCTGGCGGCGCGCGGCGGCGGAATTCGCGCCGATCAGCGATGCCATGTCGGCCTGGGGCGAACGCGATGCGGATGCGGTCGAGGACGGGGCATTCGACGGGTTCGAGACCGCCATGGCACCTTACACCGCGCTCGCGATGATGCCTGTCGGGCCGCAGGATGTCCGGCCGAAGACGGAGCGATTCTGGGAAAGCCGAAATGCCGATGCCTATCGCCTTCTCTGGATGCGGGCGATCGCGCACGGCGTGCGCTTCGTTCAGATCGTGACCTGGAACGATTATTCCGAGACCTCGGCCATCGCGCCTTCGGCCGGAACACAGTTCCTGTTCTATGATCTCACCGCCTATTTCAATGACTGGTACAAGACCGGCGCGCCGCCGGCGATCCTGCGCGATGCGATCGCATATTCCGAGCGGACCGAAATCATTCCGCCGAACACGGGAAGCACTGCCGGGGCGCCCATGGAGAGGATGGGTCGCACGCCGCTCTGCAACCGGATTCAGATGCTGGCCTTCCTCACCGCGCCCGCGTCGCTCGAAATCGCGCTCGGCGACCAAATCTGGCACAAGGACGCGTCGGCGGGCCTCGCCGTCTTTTCGATCCCGGCCAAGGCCGGGCGCCCGATCTTCACAATTGTGCGGGGCGGTCGTGTCGTGCTGCGGCTGACGAGCGCCTGGGAGATCCATCCTAGCTTCACGATCGAGAATCCGGCCTATCTCGGGGGCTCGAGCACGCGGCCTTTCACCGCCGTGCCGCCCTTTGTCGGCAATCCGAATGGTTAAGGCCCAATGATTAAGGAAAGAATTTCCATGCGTGTTGCCGTTTACTGGACTCCGCCCGCGCATGATCCTTTCTGGGCGCTCGGTTCTTCCTGGCTCGGCCGCGACGCCGAAACCGGAAGCGTGGTGCCGCAGCCTGATGTGCCGGATCTTCCGGCTCTGACCGAGAGCCCACGGCGTTATGGTTTCCACGCGACCCTCAAGGCGCCGATGATGCTCGCCGGCAGCTATGAGGCGTTCCTCGAGGACGCATGCGCCCTGGCGCGGACTCTGAAGCCGGCGCGCCTGCCGCCGCTTGCAATTCGTTCACTCGATGGCTTCGCGGCCCTTTGTCCGACCGATGACGCACCGGAGCTTGCGGCGCTTGCCGAAGCTGTCGTCACCAAGCTCGACCATCACCGGCTGCCGGAAGCGCCGGACAAGCAGGCGAGCCGCGCCCGGGGCCGAACACCGGCTCAGCGCGCTTATCTCGGGCGCTGGGGCTATCCGTTCGTGCTGGATGAATGGCGCTTCCACATGACGCTCAGCAATACCGGCGCGGCGACGGACAGGCTGTTCACCGCCGCTCTGCGGCATTTCGGTGCCGTGCTCGAGAGAGAGCAGAGGGTGGGCGAGCTCGCGGTCTTCGTAGAGCCCGAGCCCGGAGCTGATTTCCATCTCGTCACACGGCTCGCGCTGGCTGCCTGACGGCGCGAAGCCTTCATGGTTCGAAGACCACCTGTACCCGCGGTGTCGGGTAGCAGGCGATGCCGAACTCGATGATCGTGCCGTCACGGTCCACGTTGACATTCTCGCAGGAAAGCAGCGGCCGCGAGCGCGGCGTCTCCAGCAGGGCTGCTTCCGAAGGGGTCGGCATTCGTGCCGTCACGCGCGTGGATTGACGGAGGTAATCCGCGACGCCGATCCGGGCCAATGCCTTGGTGACGGCCTGCTCCGTGCGCAGAGCCTCAAGGATCCCGCGCAGGCGGACGATCGGAAAATAATGGCTGGCAAGGGAGATGGGGCGTCCGTCAGCCAAGCCGAGATGCTCGAACAGCACGACCTTCGCACCGGTTCGAAGTCCGAGCCCCCCGGCCACGCGCCGGTCCGCTTCCAGCTCACGGAGATCGAGCACGCGGCCGGAGGGCTCGCGATTGTGCCGGCGAATCCATTCCGAGAAGCGCGTTCGCGGCCCGACCAGATACTCCAGAACATCCTCGGCGACGAAGGAGCCTCGTCCCTGCTCGATGCGGATCAGGCCCTCAAGCGACAACTCCTCGAGCGCGCGGCGGACAGTGTGGCGGTTGACGCCGAAACGCGCGGCGAGCCCGGCTTCGGTGGGCAGGCGGTCGCCGGCGGAAAGGCCGCCTTCCAGAATCTCGCGCCGGAGGGTCTCGGCGATTCGCCGCCAGCGCGTGACGCCATCGCGCGCCAGCCTGCGGCCATTCATGGCATTCTCCGGTGTCATCGAAAATTCGTTCATGGCGCGGCGCAATCGGCGATCATCGGGGTTGACCGGCTGAGGGAGCTCATCTAGTTGTCTAGATGACTTTATCGGCGCCTGATAGACCAATATCGAGCCGAAGGCAAAGGGCAAGGTGGCAGAGGCCAGCATCGCGGAAGGCGGCATCGCGGAAAGCAACGCCACGGGGCCTGATCCGAACGCGAGGCGCCGGCGCTGGATGGCGGTGCTGGCGCGGGCAAGCGCCGCGGAGATCGAGTCGCTGCTTGCCGCCGTGGAGCCGCCGCGCCCGCATATCCGGCTGCGCGGGCCCGAAACCGGGCTCATCATGACGCGCGGCCGCGCCGGCGGTGGCGGGGCGCCGTTCAATCTCGGGGAGATGACGGTCACGCGCTGCACCGTGCGTGACGCGGAAGGCCGAATCGGCCATGCCTACGTCATCGGCCGGGATCCGCGGCATGCGGAACTTGCCGCGATGCTCGATGCGGCAATGCAGGACGGGGCGCGGCACGATGTGCTCGAGCGAACGGTCATCGCGCCGCTTGCCGCTTCGCAGGAGGAAGCGCGCGCCGCTTCGGCACGCAGGAGCGCAGCAACGCGCGTGCAGTTCTTCACCATGGCCAATATGCGCTGATGCGGGGCTTCCGCTCATGACCGGACTCGATCTTCCCGGCTTCGCCGATCCGGTGGGCGATGCGCAGACCACGTTTCGCGCGCTGCTCGATGCCATGGCCCGCCCGGGCACGCTGCACGAGGTTGCCGATCTTGCCGCGCCACCGCCGCTCGGGGCAGCGAGCGCTTCCGTGCTGCTCACGCTCGTCGATGGGGAGACGAAGCTTTGGCTGGACGCCCCATGCATCGCGGCGCGCGCGTGGCTCGTTTTCCATTGCGGTGCCGTTCTGACGGCCGATCCGGGCGAGGCCCGTTTTGCCGTCTCAGTCGGGATGGGTTCGCTCGGCATTTTCTGTGCCGGCAGCGACGCGGCACCGGAGGATTCCGCCACTCTCATCGTTCAGGTGGAAGAGCTGGGAACGGGACCGGCGTACCGGCTCTCCGGGCCCGGTCTTCGTCTGCCCTCGCTGCTTCGGGTCGCGGGCCTGCCCGAGGATTTTTCCGCGCAATGGGCGGCGAATCACGCACTTTATCCGCGCGGAATCGATCTCGTCCTCTGCGCGGGTCAATGTTTCTGCTGTCTGCCGCGCAGCGTAGAGATCGAGATGGGTTGAACGAAATGGCTTATGTGGCAGTCAAGGGCGGTGAGCGGGCGATCGATGCCGCCCATGCATGGCTTGCCGAGGAGCGACGTGGCGATCCGGATGTGCCCGAGATCGCGATCGCGCAGATCGGCGAGCAGCTCGGCCGTGCCGTGGACCGGGTGATGGCGGAGGCCTCCTGCTACGACCCGGAGCTTGCCGCGCTGGCGATCAAGCAGGCGCAGGGAGATCTGATCGAGGCGGCCTTCCTCCTCCGCGCCTACCGGACGACGCTGCCCCGCTTCGCCGCGGCGCGGCCGATCGATACTGATGCGATGCGGATTCGCCGCCGCATCTCGGCAATCTACAAGGATCTGCCGGGCGGTCAGGTGCTCGGCCCGACCTATGACTACACGCATCGGCTGCTCGATTTCCGGCTGGCGGAGGGGGCTCCTGCGGCAAACGATCCGCCGGTCGCTTCGGCTCCTCAAAACCTGGTGGAAGAAGACGCCGCCGCGGGACGGATGAAGCGGGTTTCGGCGATCCTCGCGCATGAGGGCCTGATCGAGGAAGACGGTGCCTCGGATATCCCGTCAGGGGACCTCACGCGCGAGCCGCTTGCCTTTCCCGCCGGACGCGATCTTCGGCTTCAGGCGCTCGCGCGTGGCGATGAGGGTTTTCTGCTTGCGCTCGGCTATTCGACGCAACGCGGCTGGGGTGGGACGCATCCCTTCGTCGGCGAAATTCGCGTGGGGGAGGTCGCGATCGAGATCGAGCCGCCGGAGCTCGGCTTTCCAATCGAAATCGGCGACGTCACCGTGACCGAATGCCAGATGGTCAACCAGTTCAAGGGCTCGAAGGCCGTGCCGCCGCAATTCACCCGCGGCTACGGGCTCTGTTTCGGCCATGGCGAGCGCAAGGCGATGGCGATGGCGCTTGTCGATCGCGCGATGCGGGCCGAAGAGCTTGGCGAGGAGGTGACCGCGCCGGCACAGACGATCGAGTTCGTGCTTTCGCATTGCGACAATATCGAGGCGACGGGGTTCGTCGAGCACCTCAAGCTCCCGCACTATGTGGATTTTCAGAGCGAGCTTGAAACCATCCGCCGTCTGCGGCGTGAGGCGGAGGCTTTTGCCGCGCAGGACCAGCGGAAGGCGGCGGAATGAACTTCTATAATTTTGCCTATCTCGATGAGCAGACAAAGCGGATGGTTCGTCGCGCCTTGCTCAAGGCTGTCGCCGTTCCCGGACACCAGGTGCCGTTCGGCTCGCGCGAGATGCCGTTGCCCTACGGCTGGGGCACCGGCGGCATTCAGGTCACGGCGAGCATTCTCGGCCGCGGTGATGTGCTGAAGGTGATCGACCAGGGCGCGGATGATACGACCAACGCAGTCTCCATCCGTCGTTTCTTCGCCCGCACCGCCGGTGTGGCGACGACGACGCGCACCGCCGAAGCAAGCGTGATCCAGACGCGGCACCGCATTCCGGAGACGGCGCTCAGGGAAGGCCAGATCATCGTCTATCAGGTGCCGCTGCCCGAGCCGCTTTCGCGGCTGGAACCGAGCCGCGCCGCCGCAAGAGAGATGCACGCGCTCGGCGATTACGGGCTGATGCATGTGAAGCTCTACGAGGATATCGCGCGGCTCGGCCAGGTCTCGATCAGCTACGATTATCCTGTGATGGTGAACCGGCGCCATCTCATGGCGCCATCCCCGATCCCGGCCTTCGACAACCCCAAGCTCGATCAGAGTCCGGCTCTGCATCTTTTCGGCGCCGGGCGCGAGAAGCGCATCTATGCCGTTCCCCCCTATACCGAGGTTCGCTCGCTCGATTTCGAGGACCATCCTTTCCGCCTGACGCGCGCGCCGCAGGCTTGCGCGCTCTGCGGCGCGCGTTCGAGCTATCTCGATGAGATCGTCACCGACGATATGGGTGGGCGTATGTTCATCTGCTCCGACACCGATTATTGCCAGGAGCAGCGCGGAAAGGCTGCGGCCGCATGAGCGCCGAACCTCTGCTCTCGGCCCGCGGCCTCGGTGTCACGCTCGGGCGTGTCGCGGCGCTCGATGGCGTGGACATCGATCTCTGGCCGGGAGAAGTGCTGGGAATCGTCGGCGAGAGCGGCTCTGGCAAGACGACATTGCTCAAAACGCTTTACGGCGCGCAGACACCGGATGAGGGCATTGTGCGTTACCGCGATCCGGAAGGGCGGGTGCATGATGTCCATCGAATGCCGATGCCGGTGCTCCGCACTCTCCATCGTTCCGACTGGGGTTTCGTCTACCAGGAGCCGCGGCAGGCGCTGAGGATGGGGGTGTCCGCCGGGGGCAATGTCGGTGAGCGGCTGATGGCGCAGGGCGCGCGGCATTACGGAAATATCCGGAAGGCGGCGATCAACTGGCTTGGCCAGGTGGAGATCGATTCCACGCGCGTCGATGATCTTCCCCGGACCTTTTCCGGGGGCATGCTGCAGCGGTTGCAGATCGCGCGCACTTTGGTGACACATCCGCGCCTCGTTTTCATGGATGAGCCGACGGGTGGGCTCGATGTTTCTGTTCAGGCGCGTTTGCTCGACCTCATTCGCAGCCTGGTGGCGCGGCTTCACATTGCCGTCCTGCTCGTCACCCACGATATCGGAGTCGCGCGCCTGCTTGCGGACCGGATTCTGGTGATGCAGGCCGGGCGCGTGGTGGAGACGGGGCTGACCGATCAGGTGCTCGACGACCCGCAGGAGCCTTATACCCAGCTTCTCGTCAGCTCGGTGCTGCAGGCATGAGCGGTGCCGTGCCCTTGCCGTCGGTGGCGGGAGGCGAGGCGCTGCTTCTCGCGCGGCGGCTTGGCAAATCCTTCACCCTTCATCTTCAGGGCGGCCTTCGAATTCCGGTGCTGAAGAACGTGGCCCTCGAGCTTCGGCGCGGGGAGTGCGTGATGCTGTCCGGCCCTTCGGGGATCGGCAAATCCACGCTCATGCGGAGCCTCTACGGCAACTACCGCGTCGAGGCGGGCGAGATTCTCATCCGTCATGGCGGCGGCTGGATCGATCTTGCGACGGCGGATCCACGCATCGTGATCGCGATGAGGCGGCACACGATCGGCCATGTCAGCCAGTTCCTAAGGGTGGTGCCGCGGGTGCCGACGATCGAGATCGTTGCGGAGCCGGCGCGCCTCGGCGGGAGCGTGCCGGAGGAGGCGCGCGAGCGGGCACGCGCCCTGCTGCTCAGGCTCAATATTCCCTTGCGCTTGCACGAGCTTCCGCCCGCGACCTTCTCGGGCGGCGAGCGGCAGCGGGTCAATCTCGCGCGCGGCTTCGCCGGGGGTCACCCGATCCTGCTGCTCGACGAGCCCACCGCTTCGCTCGATGCCGAGAACGGCGCGATCGTGACTGATCTCGTGAACGAAGCGAAGGCAAGCGGCGTGGCTATTCTCGGGATCATGCACGATACGGCCGCGCGCGATGCGATCGCCGACCGGCTCTTTTCGCTTCAGCCGTACCAGGATGCCGCATGACCGCGATCGACCGTGCTCTGCCGCCGCGCACCGGACAAGCATGCGAGACCGTTCTCACCAATGCACGGATCGTGCTGCCCGATTCGGTGCTGACCGGCTCGGTCGTCGTCGAGGGTGGCTGGATCAGGGAGGTGCAGCCGGGTGGCTCCGCCCTTTCCGCCACCGCAGACCTCGAAGGGGATTACCTCATTCCGGGTGTGATCGATCTGCACACCGACAATCTTGAACGCCAGGTTCTGCCGCGGACGAACGCGCGCTGGCCGTCGCGCTCCGCCTTGCTCGCGCACGATGCCCAGGTCGCTGCGGCTGGCGTCACCACGGTGTGCGACGCACTCTGCCTCGGCGATCTCGGCTACGAGAAGGATCGCGTGCGCACCTTCCTCGAAGCGGTCGCGGACCTCGACGAGTTTGCCGGCACCGGGCTGCTCAAGGCCGAGCATTTCCTTCATCTCCGCTGCGAGCTTCCGGCACCGGACATGCTGGAGCTGGTCGATCCGGTGGCGGAGCATCCGCTGGTCCGTATCGTGAGCCTGATGGACCACAGCCCCGGCGTGGGACAGTACGCCGATCTCGATCGCTATCGGGCGATGCGCCGCCGTGAAGGCCTGGATGACGCGGAGATCCAGCAACGCATCCACGAGTTGCAGGCGCAGCGCGCACGCCTGCTCGCGCCCAATCGTCGCGCGCTGCTTGCGCGCCTGGCCGGGCTTTCGGTGGTGCTCGCGAGCCATGACGACGAGACCGAGGCCGACATCGCGCGAAACCATGAAGACGGCATCCGGATCAGCGAATTCCCGGTGAGCTTGCCGGCAGCGGAAGCGGCGAAGGCTTGCGGCATGGAGGTGATCGCGGGGGCGCCGAATCTCGTGCGCGGCGGCTCGCATTCGGGGAATGTCGCGGCCCTGGACCTCGTGCGCGAAGGTCTTGTCGATGCCCTCGCATCGGACTATGTGCCGGCGAGCCTGATCGAGGCCGCTTTCCTCCTGGCAGCCCCTTCCCGGCTTGCCCTCGCTCCGGCGGTCGCCCTGATCACGGCGAGACCGGCCCGGATGGCGCAGCTCGACGATCGCGGTCGCATCGCGCCCGGCACCAGGGCGGATCTCGTCCGGGTGCGTCTGCATGGCGGAACGCCGGTGGTTCGCGAAGTCTGGTGCGCCGGTCGCCGCGTTGCTTGAGAGGAGGGAGAGCCAGGAAAGACCCTGCCCTTTCCTGGCCATTTCGCAAGAAGATGCTTGTCCTGGTGGTGGGTCCGTCCGGTGCGGGAAAGGATACGCTGCTCAGCGCCGCGAAAGCGGCGCTTGCCGATGATCTGCGCTTCCGCTTTGTCCGCCGGTTCGTCACCCGCCCGACGGATGGGGTGGAGGCGAACGAGGAAACGCTCGATGAGGCGGCGTTTCATGCCTGCCGCGAGCGAGAGGGTTTCGCGCTCTGCTGGCAGGCCCACGGTTTTTTCTATGGTGTGCCAACAGATATCACGCGAGATCTCGATGCCGGTCGTGTCGTCATCGCCAGCGTCTCGCGCGCGGTTCTCGCGGAAGCCGCGGCGCGTTTTCCCGTGCGTGTGGTCGAGATCACCGCGCCGCGCGATGTTCTTGCAAGCCGTCTTGCCGCGCGCGGGCGGGAGAATGGCAGCCAGGTCGCGGCAAGGCTTTCGCGCGCCGTTGCCATCCCGGAAGGGCTCGCCGTTTCGGTGATCGTCAATGATGGCACGATCGCGGAAGGCGCGCATGCGCTTCTGATTTGCCTTCGCGGAATCGTGGATAGCGAGGTCCCATGAGCGAAGTTTCGATGGTTGAGGTTAATGTCGGCGCGTTTCAGGACCCCTGGCGCGGCGACCGCCCGATGACCGAGGCACCCTGGATCCATGAAACGGCACTCGTGCGGAAGAGCCGTCTTGGCCCCTGGACGGTGGTGGGCCAGCGCTGCGAGGTGCTTGCGAGCGAGCTCTACGACTATACCTACCTCTCCCGCGATGCGCAGGTCTTCAATACGGAGATCGGAAAATTCGGCAATATCGCCGCGCATGTGCGGATCAACCCGACCAACCACCCGATGTGGCGGGCTTCGCTGCATCATTTCACCTATCGCTCCCGCTCGCATTTCGAGGGAACCGACGATGATCCCGAGGTGCATGAATGGCGCCTCGGCAATCGCGTCATCATCGGGCCGGATGTCTGGATTGGCCATGGCGCGATCCTGCTGCCCGGAATCTCAGTGGGCACGGGCGGGATCATCGGCGCCGGCGCTGTGGTCACGAAAAACGTGCCGGACTATACGATCGTCGCCGGCAACCCTGCGCGTGTCATCCGCCGGCGCGTCCCTGAGGACGTGGCGGCTTCGCTCAAGCGGGTCGCCTGGTGGGATTGGCCGCGCGAGCGCCTTGCCGCCACGCTCGAGGATTTCCGCAAGCTCGAGGCCGCCGCCTTCGCCGCCAAATACGATCCGAGCTGAAGGCGGATCAGGAGGGATCGGCCAGGATGGGGCGGGCAGAGAAGCGGGCCATACCCGCAACCCCGATCGCTGCGATGATCATGGCGCAGAAGGCGATGACACCCGGCACCGGCAGGGCCGCGTAAAGCGGCGGCACGATCAGCATCGCGGCCAGAAGGCCGCCGCTGTTCGCGACGAGATAGGCGCGCATGGCAGCGGGCACATCGGCGCGCGGCAGATCCGTCTGGCGGAGCACGGCGACGGGAATGTCATGCAGCGGGCCGCCGATGGCACCGATCGAGGCACTCGCGGCGAATGATGCGATCGAGATTGCGGGCGGCAGAGGGGTGGAAGCGGCGAGAGCCATCATCATCAGCCCGATGCCGAGGACGAGATGGCCGGCGAAGATCGTCCGGCCGGGACTTTCGGGCATCTTCCTGCTGCCGATCACGAGGGTCGCGGCGAGATTCGTGCAGCCATAGGAAGAGATGATGAGACCATAGGCGCCGAGGCCGGCGCTGCCCGGCGCGTGCCGGGCGATCACCAGCGGCAGGCCGAGAAAAATGACGGCGTACCAGGCGCCATTGATGATGCCTGTGACTTGCAGGTTCAGGCGCAGGATGGGGTGAGCGGCCACGGCGCGAAAACCGTGAAGGGCGGAAGCGAAAAAACTTTGAGGCGGATGCGTCTGGTGCCGCGCGGGAAGCGGATGCAACCGGCCGATCAGGAGGAGCGCTGTGGCAGAGAAGAGGAAGCTTGCCGAGTCGAGCGAGAGGAAATGCTTGACCGGCACGAGTGCCGCGAGAGCCGCGACGAGGCCGGGGCCGAGCAGGCGGGCGACGCGGTCGGTGCTGTCGAGCAGGGCATTCGCCGCGGGCAACTGGGCACGATCGCGCACGAGGCCCGGTAGGAGGCCCTGAAGAGCCGGACGGAAGATTGCCTGTCCGCCGGCGAGGATGATGGTCGCGAGGATGAGCGCTATCGCGGTGGGGTGGCCGCGAAAACTCCAATCGAGAACAACGACGATCAGCACCAGAGCGCGCGTGACGTCGGCCGCGATCATGGCGCCACGCTGCTCCCACGCATCCGCCCAGCGCCCGGCAAAGAGTGCGGTGCCCAGTACGCATGCCGCTCCGAGGGCTGCGAGATATCCGGCTGACGCGCCCAATACACCGACAGCGATCCAGGTCAGCGCGACGGCATAGAGCTGGTCCCCGATCGCCGACAGCGAGAGACCGCCCCAGAGCAGCGCAACCGGTGGATCCCGCAACAGGGCGAGGAGACGCATGACGAGACCGTAATCGCGAATCATTCGCAACTCAAGGCGGCGTCCCCGCAGCAGCCGGACACGCAGGCTCAGTTTTCCACCTGCCTGCCGCGTCAGTGGCTATCGACGAAGGCGACTGAGGATCGCACTCAGCGAAAGAGGAATGGCGCCAATAGGGAGATAAGCGTGCGTCCAGGGACGGAATAAAAGGTGGTGAGGAAGAGACGGGGTGGTGCCCAGGGGCGGAATCGAACCACCGACACTGCGATTTTCAGTCGCATGCTCTACCAACTGAGCTACCTGGGCGGCAGATGGACGGTTCGCTTAGCCCATGCCCAGGTCCCGATCAAGCGAGCGCGGCGCGTCTTCCTCGTCCGTGCTGTCCTTGGCCGCCGGGATCCGATAGAGGTCCGTGAACCATCGGCCGAGATCCACATCCGCGCAGCGGTGGCCACAGAAAGGCCGGAAGGCCATTACGGCCGGCTTGCCGCAAACCGGACAAGAAGAAAGTCTCATGGCACCCCCTCCAGAGTCCATCGCGGCGGCGCGAGCGTCGGGTCGCTTCTCAGCATAAGGGGCCGGCCGGTCAGCCTTGCAACCGCATCCAGGGAAGCGGCGTCCTGCTCAAGTGCGGCCACGATCGCCGGCGCGGCCCGCAGCGCCCAGGCACTGCCCGGCGCCGCGCGGTCTTCGGCGGCCACCGCCCGGAGCGCCGCGAGCCCTGCCGCGTGGGCGCTTGCCAGAAGCTCGTGAAGCGGCGGCCCAATACGCGGCCGAACGATTTCGGCAAGCCCGAGCGCCGTGAAGCCGAGGAAGCGTGGCCCCAGCGGGTCGGACGCCAGCGAAGCGGCGAAGGTATCCGCGAGCCGTCGCCTTTGCCGAGGTACAAGCCCTGCCAGATCGACCAGGATCGCGCCGGAAAGATTTCGCAACCGAATCTGCCGCGAAATCTCGGGGATCACGGCGAGATTGAGCGCCTGATGCGCGTGCCGAGCCGGTTCCCGGCCGCTCGCCAATCTGCCGGCATCGAGATCGATCGCGATCAATGCCGGTGTCGGGTGGATGTGCAAGATCGCCCCGCCAGCCAATCCGATCGTCGATTCCGCCAGGCCGGCGACCTCTTCCTCAAGCGTGGCGTCGAACCCACCGCCGGCCCGCGCCCGTTCCGGCAACGCCGCGGCCAGATGCGCACGTATTGTGGGGTCATCCACCTCGATCGGCGCGGCGGGCCAAAGTCTTGCCAGGCGCAACACCGGGTCCGGCCCGCGTCTCAGGAGGCCGGGTGGGCCGGCCGTGAACGTGTCGTCGATTCGGGCTGAAAGCCGTGGTCCCTTGCCGCCCTGCGCCGAACGGGTGATCCGCACCATGACGGACTCTCCTTCGGCCAGACCGGCTGCCCCCTCCGTGTCCGGAAGGAAGCCGTCCGGTTCCTGGCCCAAGGAAACGAAGGCACCACTTAAGGTCGGTGCTCGCTTAATCAGGCGCCCGCGATAAACATCGCCGATCCCGTCGGGCGCGCCGGGCCGCCAAATCGCGAAATCGGCGAGCCGCCCATCTGTGCCCAGCGCCACGGCGCGCACCTCTCCCGGGCTCGCCGTGACCAGAATCCTTCCGCTCACGGGGTGTGCCACGGGATGTGCCAGCCGAAGCCCCTCAAAAGCTGCGCCACCTCGAACAAGGGAAGCCCCACGACATTGGAATAACTCCCGGAAATCCAACGCACGAAGGCGGCCGCCCGGCCCTGGATCGCGTAGCCTCCGGCTTTGCCGTGCCATTCGCCACTTGCGAGATAGGCCGCTGTCTGCTCTCCGCTCAGGCGGGCGAAGGCAACCACGGTCTCGCACAGCCGTTCGGCCTGCCTTCCATCCGGGGCGGCGAGAGCCACGGCGGTCAGCACGCGATGGCGTCTTCCCGAAAGTAGGGCGAGCATGCGCTGCGCCGCGTCCCTATCCTCCGTCTTGGGCAGGATCCGCCGGCCTGCGGCAACGACCGTATCGGCCGCGAGCACAAACCGTCCCGCCGGCGCAACCGAGGCAAGCTTGGCCCGCGCGAGGCGCAGCGCCAGACTCTGCGCCCTCTCGCCGGGACTCGGCGCCTCATTGATATCTGGCGGAATTACGGAGACCGGGACGATCCCGATCTGGGCAAGAAGGGCGATGCGCCGCGGGCTGGCAGAGGCGAGGACCAGAGCCTGTTCCGCGGACCCGGGACTCACTTGAAGCGGAACGTGATACGCCCTTTGGTCAGGTCATAGGGGGTCATCTCGACATTCACGCGGTCCCCGGCCAGCACGCGGATACGGTTCTTCCGCATCTTTCCGCTGGTGTGGGCGAGAATCACATGTTCGTTGTCGAGCTTCACCCGGAACATGGCATTCGGCAGCAGCTCCGTTACGGTGCCGCTGAACTCGATCATGTCCTCCTTCGACATCACACTCCGTGCCTGACAGGCCGCAAATCGCAGCGGAACATGAGCGTGACCCCCTTTCAGGTCAAGCGAGGCGCAGAGCCACGCTCCGCGCATGGGCGGAGAGCCCTTCGGCCTCGGCCAGCGTCACCGCTGCGGGCCCGATGCGCCTGAGAGAGGCGCTGTCAGCGGCCACGAAGCTCGTCCGCTTGAGAAAATCGAGCACCGAGAGGCCGGAGGAGAAGCGGGCGGTGCGGCTCGTCGGCAGCACATGGTTTGGGCCTGCGACATAATCGCCAAGCGCTTCGGGCGTCCAGCGGCCGAGGAACACGGCCCCGGCATGACGGATCCGATCGAAGACGGGCCCGGGCTCGGCCAGCATCAACTGCACATGCTCGGGCGCCAGCCGGTTGACGAGGCCCGCCGCCTCGTCCCAGGTCCTCGTCACGATCACTGCGCCGTGCGTCTGCCAGCTCGCCCCGGCGATATTCGCGCGCGGGAGCGTTGTGAGCGCCTGCTCGACAGCCGCCTCAACCTGGTCGGCGAAGGCCGCATCATTCGTGATCAGGATGGCCTGGGCCGCCTCGTCATGCTCCGCCTGAGCCAGCAGGTCCATCGCCACCAGCCGTGGATCATTTTCCGCATCGGCCAGAATCACGACCTCGGAAGGTCCGGCCACCGAGTCGATCCCGACCCGCCCGAACACCTGACGCTTCGCCTCGGCGACATAGGCATTGCCCGGTCCGACGATCCGGTCCACCGGCGCGATCATGGCCGTGCCGTAAGCCATCGCGGCGATCGCCTGGGCGCCGCCAAGCCGGTAGACCTCCATCACGCCGGCAAGGCGTGCCGCCGCCGCAACCAGCGGCGGGATCGCCCCGCCCGGGCAGGGCGCGCACATGATGATCCGGTCCACGCCGGCCACCCGAGCGGGAATCACGTTCATCAGGACGGTCGAGGGATAGGCGGCCTTGCCCCCCGGAACATAAACGCCGACCGCATCGAGCGCCCGCCAGCGCAGTCCCATGCGCACTCCCGCCGCGTCGGTAAATGCGAAATCGTCCGGAACCTGACGGCGATGGAACGCCTCGATCCTCTCGGCGGCCAATCGCAGCGCCGCGTTCTCGGCCTCCGGCACGGCCTCGGCCGCCGCCTCGATCTCGGCAGGGGGAATGAGAAGTTCGTCGGGCGCGAGGCTCACCTTGTCGAAGCGCAGGGTCGCTTCGCACAAGGCCCGATCCCCTTCGCGCCTCACTGCGGCGATGATCTGGGCAACGGCCGTTTCCACCGAAGCCGCGTCGCCCCGCGCCGCCTCGAGCAGGGCGGCAAAACCTTTCTCGAACCCGGCCGCGCCGGTGGCCAGGCGTTCAGCCATGCTGTTTCGCGACAAGATCGGCCAGGGGACCAGCGATTGGGCCGGCCTCAAGCGCGGCGCGAAAGTGCGCGATCAGGGAGAAGAGCATCTCATCCCCGGTCTTCAGAGCACCGCGATTGACAATCAGCCGGCTCGTCACCGGCGCGATCACCTCCGTTACCACGAGACCATTGGCGGCAAGCGTCGCTCCGGTCTGGACGAGATCGACGATGCGGCTGGCGATCCCGAGCCCTGGGGCAAGCTCGACCGAGCCGTTGAGCACGACCACATCGGCCCGAATGCCACGCGCCGCAAAATGTTTTCGCGCGACATTCGGGTATTTGGTCCCGACCCGCACCCGCGAGAGGCGGCGCAGATCCTCTTCCCCCGCGCCCTCGGCCGGCTCCGCAACCACCATACGGCAGCTTCCGATTCCGAGATCGAGAGGGGCATAAATCTCAGGGTAGTCGAACTCCATGAGCACATCAGCGCCACAGATCCCGAGCGCGGCCGCGCCGAAGGCAACGAATGTCGCGACATCGAAGGGCCTTACCCGCACCACATCCAGCGCGGGATCGTCTGTCGGGAAGCGGAGCCTGCGGCTTGCTTCGTCTGCATAATCCGGGGCCGGCCGGATGCCGGCGCGCGCAAGCAAAGGGGCGCATTCCTCGAGGATGCGTCCCTTGGGCAACGCCAGCACGAGCGGCGCACCGGGCGCGCCCGCGGGCGGAGACCCTGGCCGGATGGCGGTTTGGATGGCGGTCATGCCTCCTCCAACGACGATCGGCGCCGCCTCTACCACCCTCGGTGCGCGATCGGAAGGGGATGGGCGGCGAGAGAGGCTCAGTCCGAAATGCGTTCGATATCGGCCCCGCAGGAAGCGAGCTTCCTTTCGATCGCGTGATAGCCGCGATCAAGGTGATAGACGCGGTTCACCGTCGTTTCACCGCGCGCGGCGAGGCCGGCCACGATCAGCGAGACGGAGGCGCGCAGATCGCTCGCCATCACCGGCGCGCCGGAGAGCTCCGGCACCCCGCGCACGATCGCCGATGATCCGTGGACATTGATTCGTGCCCCCATGCGGTTGAGCTCGGGCACATGCATGAATCGGTTTTCGAAGATCGTCTCGGTGATCATCGCTGCCCCCTCCGCGACCGCCATCACTGCCATGAACTGCGCCTGAAGATCGGTCGGGAAGCCGGGATAGGGCTCGGTCATCACGTCCGCCCCCGCGAGCGCGTTGCGCCGGGAGACGCGCATGCCATCGGGCGTCTGGGCGACCTCGACCCCCGACTCGTTCAGGGTGCGTGCCACCGCGGCGAGATGGTCGAGCCGGGCGTTGCGAAGCACGATTTCGCCCCCAGTCGCGGCGGCGGCGCACGCATAGGTGCCGGCCTCGATCCGGTCGGGCATGATTTCGTGCTCGGCGCCAGAAAGCCGGGCGACCCCTTCGATGGTGAGCCGGCCGGTGCCGATGCCGCGGATGCGTGCCCCCATGGCATTGAGGCAGTGGGCCAGATCCTCGATCTCCGGCTCGCGGGCGGCATTGGCGAGTTCTGTCTCGCCGTCCGCAAGCACGGCGGCCATCAGGAGATTTTCTGTCGCACCCACCGAAACGGAGGGGAAAACAACGCTCGCACCCTTCAGGCGGCCATTGACGCGAGCCGCGATATAGCCCCCCTCAAGGCGGATCTCGGCGCCCATCTGCTCAAGGCTTTTGAGATGCAGATCCACGGGACGGGTGCCGATCGCGCATCCCCCCGGCAGAGAGACCCGTGCCTCTCCGGCGCGAGCCAGGAGCGGACCCAGCACCAGGATCGAAGCGCGCATCTTCCGCATGATGTCGTACGGCGCCTCGGTATTGCGAATGCGCCCGCTGATCGCGAGCCGCCTGCGATCGGGATCGAGCGGCTGGACCTCAAGGCCATGCTGGGCGAGGAGCATCGTCATCGTACGGATGTCTTCGAGCTTCGGTACATTGGAAAGGACGAGCCTTTCCTCGGTGAGCAAGCCCGCGGCCATCAACGGCAGGGCGGCGTTCTTGGCGCCGCTGATCGCGATCTCGCCGGAGAGGGGCCGGCCGCCGCGAATGCGTATACGATCCATCCTTGCCTCCTTCGCTTCGCGCCTCAGAGGCGCGGCAGCGCCACCCCGCGCTGGCGCATATATTTTCCGGCTCGATCGGCGTAGCTCGTCTCGCACACTTCCTCGGCCTTGAGGAAGAGGAACTGGCAGATGCCCTCGCCGGCATAGATCTTCGCGGGCAGGGGCGTCGTGTTGCTGATCTCGATCGTCACTTGCCCTTCCCACTCAGGCTCGAGCGGCGTGACATTCACGATGATGCCGCAACGGGCGTAGGTGGATTTGCCGAGGCAGACCACCAGGATGTCGCGCGGCACGCGGAAATACTCGATCGTATGGCCCAGCGCGAAACTGTTGGGCGGGATCACGCAGGTTTCGCCCTGCCGGTCGACGAAGCTCGCCGGGTTGAAGGCTTTCGGATCGACGATCGGCGAATCGACATTGGTGAAGAGCTTGAACTCGGGGGCCACCCGGGCATCGTAGCCGTAGGACGAGAGGCCGTAGCTGATGACACCGGTCCTCTGCTGGCGCTCGACGAACGGCTCGATCATGCTGTGCTCCTCGGCCATGCGGCGAATCCAGCGATCTGGCATCACCGGCATCCTGGTCCATCTCCTTCGATCAGGGATCGCTCTAGCTCAGCCGACGGCGCCGGAGCAAAGCCTCTCAAGGCTTTGTTGGAGGGGGGGACGGAAGCTCCGGCCGGGGCGCCTTGTCTCTGCCCGCGATGCGGGCTCTTGCCTGCTCTTTCCTCCGGCGGAGATTTTCGCGCAGCGCCGCCGTCTCGCGCGCGAGGCGCGTTGGCTTCGCCCGCTTTGCAGGATCGGGTGGGAGATCCGCCATGCCCGGCACGATCGGCAGTGGCGGCAACCTGTCAAGCCCGGCCCAAGCGGAATGGCTTGCCTGCGGGGGCGGGACGAGATCGCTGGCGCGCGCCGGCCCCTCTCAGGCACTGTTTGTCTCGCGGGATTCAGACCTACGGTAAGTCCGTCTCCGGTCATCACGCCCTCAGCTCGCTTGCTGGCCTCCGCGTGCCGAGGCTATACCCCGCTGGCATCTCACCTTCCCACGCTGCTGTAGCTCAGTGGTAGAGCACTCCCTTGGTAAGGGAGAGGCCGTGAGTTCAATCCTCACCAGCAGCACCACTTAATCTGTTGATTTATCAAAAAGATGAGGGTGTTTTGAGGGTTGACAACCCCTGTGCTCGGAATGTCGTTCCCAAGGAACCGGGGCCGATCGGAGTTCCGGCGGCCACTGCGCGGCGAGACCAGGGTGGGGAACGAGGATCTTCCGGATTACCAAGTTTGAATTGATCGACATCCCGTCGCGACGTGTCGGTGGCGACTGGGGCCACGACAAGATGCTCGCTTGATGTCCGGAAACGGCCGGCCGGTGGCCGGCAAGACCGCCAGTGGTGACCCTGCTCAACCCCCCTTCACTGTTTCTCATGGACCTCTTGGACGCCTGGGCAGCGGAACGCCAGCCGGCGGCCTCAACGAGGCAAAGACACATCATCATCTTCCGCCACTTGAAACGCATCGGGAAGAAGGATGATGCCAGGGCCACAACTGTAGCGCGAAGCGCGTGGTGGCCTGCAAGACGGCGAGGCTGGCCGAGAAAGCGGATGTGGGCACGCCAGAGAATGAAGTGCGCGCGGCTTCAAAGGTGTTCCGATGGGATGTCCGCAGCCTTGGGGTCACCAACAACCCCTTTGCTGGTCGCGCAACAAAAGCACCACGCAAGGCTGAGGGAGCCCGAGACGGCTACACTGACAGGGAAGCTGCGACAATCCTCAAGGCGGCTAGAAAGGAGCGCGGATGTCTCCGCCGGTTGCCATGGTTGTTGGCCTTTACGGGTGCTCGGATCGGAGAACTGGCCGAGTTACGGCGGTAGGACGTAAGGATGGGGGATGGCGTTCTGATCCTGGACATCGTCCCTACAGCCGCTCGACCCGCATCGGCTGGTCCGACAGGCGCTGGCGATATCGGCTATGGACCCGCTGGGACCGGGTTCCGCAGCCAGGACAGACGCTCGCCTTCGTCATCGCGCGCACGGTGATCAGCGTGCCCGAGCCATCCAACATTGCCTCGTTTGCTACGAAGCCACACGGTACGAGCGTGGAGGGACATAATTCCTGCCGCATGGCGTCGATCCCTTTGGTGAACGGGAACC
This sequence comes from Acetobacteraceae bacterium, assembly GCA_035509315.1. Lineage (GTDB taxonomy): Bacteria > Pseudomonadota > Alphaproteobacteria > Acetobacterales > Acetobacteraceae > JAKAWQ01. Next base: position 34,797 of record DATJLS010000078.1, read on the forward strand.
ACATGGCCGCCCAATTCCACCAAAAGTGTGGAAGAGCCAAATTTGGCCGCCGAAGAACATTCTGAGGCGCGCTGAATGCGGCAACCGTTAATGCTTGTCGATGGGCCCGATCACGGACGTCGAAAATACGATTCCAGACCGAGCCAGGCGCCCTACCGGGTTATCGCCGTTTTTCTTCTTGACTATTGGTAGGAAGTCCACTCCCCACGCTTATAGAAAAGCAGCGGCTGCGGTAACCAATCTGGCGGATATCATGAGGCATCCTCCACTCGGGCTTCGACAGCCGCACGACAGGACGCGGAACCTCGCGGATAGGCGATGGACACGGGAATTAGAGCGATGAGGGCACCGGCAATCTCTGCGAGGACATAGACCAGAGCCCGAGACGGGGACAGTGCGATCGGCCCTGCGGCGAAAACTGCAGCGATGGCGATGGCTGGATTTGCATAGGAAGTCGAGGGCGTCGCGACGATGGCCGCGAACAGCCAAGCCCCGACGGCAAAGGGACCGGTCTCTTTCCGCCCGCTGCGTGCACAGGAGAAAACGATGGTCATCAGTCCTGCGCTGGCAATGACCTCGCTCAGGGCCGCCAACCAAGTTACCCCCATCGAACCCGATGCGGATTCACCGCCGTACAGTCCTTTAGCAAGCAATGCTCCCGCGATACTGCCGACGCACTGGGCAGCGACATAGAAGAGCGTGCAACGAAGGGGCCGCTCGCCGGCGAGCCACTGCAGTCCGGTGATCAGCGGATTGAAATGGCCGCCCGAAATCTCGCCGAATGCAACGATGAGGCCGACCAGCGCACCTGCAGTGGCCATGGCGCTGGCGATCAGTATGAGCGCCGCGCTACCGGCTGCAAGACGCGCGACTGCCAAACCCGCACCGGTGGCAACCAGCGAGAGCAAGAACGTGCCGACGCCTTCCACCGCCGCCCGCCTGGCGATAGCAATCCCGGGATCCCGTTCGAAAAACCACGTTGTGGAATGCCGTACCGGAGGAGTCATGCGAGGCTTGCTGCGGCTTGGCTCGAACTGTAGGCGGCCGAGCGCGCTTTGGCTTCCCCCATCCTCAGCGCCAGTTCCTCTGGGGTCGGGGGCTGTTTCTGAAAAAGAATATTGGCGAATACGACGATCCATCGATGGTGGTGGCTGAGCTTGCCGACCATTTCCGCTCCAAGGGTCTCGACACCGCGACCCTTCTCCTCCGTTCCGTGTTTATGATCCTGTGCATGTGCGGGACGTTGGCGAGCGCACGGCACAGCTTTTCCCAGGGCAGATATTCGTGGTCCACGCGTTTCACAGATCCGACTTCGAGCCCACCCATTTCGGTTGGGGGGCACCTCAAGATGGACGGTGCGTGTCATTTGCGTTTCTCCAGTTCTTTCGCAGCGCTAAGAGACTGTTTGAGAATGCGCTGTGGTGAGTGGGTTCGTTCCAAGTTGGGGGCGCCGCAGGCGCCGGCCGGCACGGCTTTCGAGAACCGGAGCGGAGCGGCCTTCGAGGGCCGTGAGCACCGGAAGCGCAGAAAGACGCGTCGGACGACCACCACAGTCGCATTCTCAAACAGTCTCTAAGGAGACTCTGAAAAAATGGCGTAGTTGCCCCGCTTGCCTGAGATTCATGGTCATCGACGAATTTAGGTGTGGTTCCGATATCGACGAAGCAAGGGACGCGGGCGGCGATGGAGCGGGTAGTGCCGTGTGCCGGGTTGTGCACCCTGATCGCGCTGGTTTGTCCCGAACCGACCAACGGCGGTCCGCCGGTGGGCATGGAGTGGATGTTGTGCATCTGCTGGCTCCAGCACTGTTGGGGTGGACGGTCCGGCGGCATCGGATGCGCCACCATCGGGTCGTAGAATGAACCAATGAAAGGCCATCAGATGCAACTTATGGCGGGCCTTGCCGGCCATTTTGGCCACATGACGGCGGGGCCCTGGCCGGTTCGCTTGCGGACGAAATGGCTGCATCGAGACCCTGGCTACCGGCCGGGCGCTGGAAGCGGCGGCCCAGGTCAGATCTCGGCGGAAATCAACATGTGGATCGGACGAGACCTCGATGGCTTCGGCGTGGTTGCCGTGGCTGCGTTGGGTCTGCCGCCACCGATACAGCCGACGCATGTCGCCAGTACGCCAGGATGGGGTGACGCAACAGGCCCCGCATATCCCGGAAGCATCCGCCGGTGAGAACGGCGGCTTCCATCGCACTCGACACGGCGGGATCCTTAATTATCGGCCGCAGGGGGCGCCGGCCTGCGGGCCGGCACGAGCCCAGATTGCTCAGCGGCTGCATAGGCCGGGCCGAAATAGGGAAAGTCCTTCCGAATGCGGTTCCTGTCAGGTGCAACGCCGTCGGCGAGCGCCCTGTTGATCAGAAGCGTGAGCATGACGTCCATGACATCGTCCGCGAGTCCCCGCCCGTTAAAGGAGGCGAAGTCGAAGCCAGCATCCGTGCCGAGCTCGTATGGTAGCACGATGGGGCAGAGCCTGCCGGCGACCCGCTTCGCATATTCCACCGGATGAGTCGTCGCTCCCGCGAGCCCACTGACCTTTTCGGAAAACTCCGCTATGTGTGACGCAAGGTTTTTCAGGTCATCCTCCGGCCCTGTGCGATTATAGATCTCACGGACGTTCTCGTCGGGAATAAACACGTTGGTAATCAGCGGGAGCCCCCAACGAGAGACTTGAACTTCGGGTGCGTGACCATAGAGCGAGGCCGTGGCCCACGCGTTCACGCGACCATGACCGATAAGGTGGCTCGGCAGTTCTAAGACGATGGCGGTCACATTGCGGTTGGCAAAGAAGTTCTTGCGATTCTGCCAGGCTTCCGCGGCGAAGCGTCCTTCCTTCATGATTGCCGCCCTGAAGAGTCCGAGCGCGGCGGCATCACCGGCGAATGGATCCGGCGCCAGTCCGGCAAACGCCTTGATCCCGTCTGCTTCGGCCACCGTGCCAGTTTCGCCCGCAACGACCAGCGCTCCCGCAGCACCCTTCCGCGCATCCTTGCCCATGGCACGGCGAATTTCGTAGCGCTGCACGTGGCGATGCTCGTCGCCGTCGGCGTGGGTCGGTGCCGCAAAGCGCACCTTGAAAGTAACCTCTTCGCGCGCGTCTCCGTCGGTGTCAAAGCGGAACGCGTAGAGGCTCTCGTCCCGAAACGTATCCGGCGCGGAGAGTCCCGCGTCCGAATTGACTGTCAGCGCCATCACGGTCGCGTCGGGAGCACCTTGGAAAAGATAGAAATCGCAGACATTGATGCGAGGGTCCTCGCGCGCGGTCGGAGTATCGAAATGGTGGGACATGTTCGATCCTGCAAGCTGAGGCGCGTGCCAGCCCATGGTTTTGGGCCCGGAAGGAAGACTACTTTGGCAGCCGGATGGACGGAAGTTATTAAAAGAATGCAGTGCATTTATGCCGATCCCTTCCCGTCACAGAAGGTCGGAGCAGCCTGCCGGCGCGCCTGGTGTTGCATGACATCTGCTCGGCGTTCAGGAGGACGGTGGATGCCTTTTCGTGCGCCAGATCGTTCCCTCCAGGCATTTGCGTTCGCGACGGTGTCGCTCGAGCCTGTTGGGTCTGCCTCAATCTGTGTGGATGTGCCTCGGCTGTCATCGTGCAGCTGGATTGCGCAGCGCCGTGCTGCGCTTTAGAATGAAAAGGTCCTACCGTAGAATCGATGGCTTGGTGTTGCCGTTGAATTGCGAAATTGCCGCGTGGAATGCGAAAACCGGAAGGCCCTGCCACTCATTTCAAAATATCGCCCATGCACGCCACAGCAACTTTAGTCATCGACTGGATAAATCAGCACTTGATAAGCACCTGTGTTAACAAAGGAATTTTCATTCATTGTCACAAATTCGAGAAACTTGGATTCGAATATCCTTGTTTCTAAGGAGAGTACTGAGGCGAATCGGCCCTTTCCCTGGTCCGGCAAGCGACCTGATATCCGGTTACGATTGAAACACGAATCTTCTGCGGTGCAATGGGAATGCAGTTTGCAAGTGCCATCACGCGCCTCCTGTGGCGGACATGAGTACCATGATGCTGAGTTCGAAGAATCGGGCCGGCGCAAGCTGTGCGGACGAATTGCGGGCTACCATATCCGATCGCGTGGCGCTGCCGGGGGAGGAGCTCTACGACGAGGGCTCGCGCGTCTGGAACGGTGCCGTGCGCCACCGCCCGGCGCTCATCGCATTCTGCAAACAACCTGGGGAGGTGCAGGCAGCGGTGTGTGCCGCGCGGCGCCACGGCCTGAAGCTCTCGGTGCGTGGCGGCGGGCACGACTGGGCGGGGCGCGCCCTGCGCGACGATGGGCTCGTCGTCGACCTTACCAGGATGCGGGATGTGGTGGTGGACCCGAAAGCGCTGGTGGCCACTGTCGCAGGTGGTGCCTGGGCCAGGGACGTTGCCACTGCCGCCGGCGCTCACAATCTGGTCGCGGCGTTGGGCAACTGCGGCACGGTTGGGGTGGCTGGCCTGACTTTGGGCGGCGGCTACGGCCCCCTCAACGGAACCTGCGGCCTTGCGGCCGACAATCTTCTCGGCGCCGAAATCGTGCTAGCGGACGGGCGGCGCGTAACAACCGGGCCCGACGCCGAACCGGAGCTGCTCTGGGCGCTGCGCGGCGGCGGCGGCAACTTCGGCGTGGTGACCTCCCTGCGTGTTCGCCTCCATCCCGTGCGCGACATGCTCGCAGGATCGGTCATCTACAACTGGAACGAGATGGGCACGGTCCTGCGTCGCTACGCAGCATTCGCGGCGGCGGCGCCCGATGAACTCGGCGTGGCCGCCGGCATGATGTCCGGCCCGGACGGCAAACCCGTCATCATGGTCGTGCCGGTGTGGAACGGCGAGCGGTACCAGGGTGAGCGTGTCATGGACGACGTGCAGGCTTTCGGCACGCCGCTATCCGCTCAGGTTGGGCCGGCGACCTACGCCGACATGCTCGCCCAGTTCGACACGTGGGTGGAGGCCGCGGACGGCTGCCACTGGGAGCTCCGGACGCGCTCGCTCCCCACGCTTACTTCGGAAGCCGCCGATGCGATCATCGCGGCGATGGCCCGCGCGACCTCACCGCATTGCTCGGTCTTTTGGCACCACTTCCACGGCGCCGCGACGCGGATTCCGCCTGATGATGCCGCTTTTGGTCTGCGCCGCGAGCACTTCATGGTCGAGATCATCGCGGGTTGGAAGCCGGATGGAGATGACGGTGCCGCGCATCGGCGCTGGGCACAGGATCTCTGGCAGAGCCTCGACCCATTCGCTCTGCCGGGTGGCTATGCCAACCTGCTCGGCCCGAAGGATCGCGAACAGGCGGCTCGGGCTTATGGCGGCAATGCTCGCCGGCTTCGGATCCTCAAGCGCCACTTCGATCCCGATGGCGTCTTCGTATCCGCCATCCCGCTCCCAGAGGGTTCGCCATGACCAGGATTGCGCGTTGCTGCTGCGGCTCGCTGGGCGCGGAGGTGACCGGCGAGCCAGCGCTTGTGGGCGCGTGTCATTGCATGGAGTGCCAACGCCGTACTGGATCGCCCTTCGGCGTCAGCACCTATTTTCCGAAAGCGCAGGCGCGCGTCGAGGGGCTGGGCAAGGTCTACATGCGCGACAGCGACTCGGGGCGAAAGATCGAATTCCATTTTTGCCCCAACTGCGGTTCCACGGTGTTCTGGCACGCGGAATTTGTTCCGGAGCTTATCGGCATCGCCTTTGGCGCGTTCGCCGACCCGTCGATACCCTCGCCGAAGGTATCGGTGTGGGAGAGGGCGCGGCATCCCTGGGTGACGTTCGATCACGCGCTCGATCACATTGGACGTCAAATCGAGCCGATCGAAGGGCCTGTCATGGCGCGCCGATGAGCGCCCGCGCCGAGTTGATGCCTGCGATGCGCTGTTCCGCGAAATGGTGCGTCGAGCGGCATTGCCGCCTGAGACAGAGGCTATGATGGTTCGCAGCAGCGGGTTCCATCACGATGATGATCCGCCAAGGTCGCGACCGCTCAACGCTGCCGCACTTGCGATTTTGCTTGTCATTGCGTCGGCAGTAGGCGTGGCGATCGCGCTGCCCGCGCGGGCGCTCCTTTTGACCGCTGTGCGCTGACCGGCCCGATCTCATGCGCTGGCCATTCCTGGTGAGTCGTTGCGCTCCGTTCGCGTCACCGGGCGACTGCGCCAACATGTTGGTGCCTGATGACGGGATTGTCACGGTAACCAGGTCTGGCAACCCGAACGGAGCCGGGCGGGATTGACGGCATAAAGCCGCGACCCGACCCGGCCAACCGCAATCAGTTCCCCGCCGAGATCATCAGCCACGCCGTCTGGCTGTACCACGTCTTCAGCCCATGGCTTTATCGCTACCGCAACCTGACCGAGCGCTTCTTCAGCAAGGTCAAGCACTTCAGAGCCATCGCCATCCGCTTCGAAACGCACGATGCCAACTGTCTCGCCCTCATAAAATTCGCCTCAGCCCGTATCTGGATGCGGTTTATGAATCGGTGACCCAGAGCCTTCGACGACTGGCGGCAGGAGACGGGCATCTGCCAGTGGCATAACGCGCCAACTGCATCTGCGCGTAACCGGAGTCCAACCATCCGATGGTAGCGCCACATCACCTTATCTTGCGCGGTTTCGCTGGCGACCTGCGTATAGAGCCGGTCGAGATCGATGGGGCTCGAGACGTCATCCTCGACCGTGGCGACGTCATAATCGATCTGCATATATGGCTTTGTGCAACTCGCTCGGGAGACAGCCGGTCGTACAGGCAAGGCCCCTTCTTCAACGAAGCGCTCTGCGGCGGCAAGATCCATCCCACTGCTACCGCCAGTGAAGACGGTGACTTTTCCATGGAGTTTCGGTGCTTCTGTCCTCTTCGGAGATGGGGGCTCGCTCGAGTCATCAGTATCGAATGAATCGTCGAACGATCGCAATGGGCGAAAACTGCTGGCTGAACTGTGTTGAATCGAGCGTATGCCGCCATTGACCGGCAGCGCGCTGCCGGAGACGAAGCTGCCGTCTTTGGAAGCGAGGAACGGTATCGCGGCCACAATCTTCTAGCGCCGCGCCAGGCAACCAAGAGGGATATGTTCGCGGCGGACCTCGCGCGAACGGCAGTCGCCTCCTCGGGCGAACTGAGCCGAGCGTGATCGCGTTGACCTGGATGCCGCGATCTTTGAGCTCCATCGTCCAGGTTCAGGCATAGGAGAGTAGCGTGGTCTTCAACGCGGCGGCGGTGTCGAGGCCGAGGAAGCTACACAGGAAGGCGATGATGCTCGCGAGGATGATGGGCGCATTGTTGTTGAGGAGAGGCAGCACCTTCCGCACCGCAAATAGCATGCCGAGGGCACCGATGTCGAAAATGTGGCTGAAGATCTCGAGATCTCGATGGTGACGTCAGCGAGCTTCGCGCTGTTGGCGGTGCCAGCATCGGCGACCAAGACGTCAAGCTTCCCGCCATGGGAGCGACCTTGGCATAGAGATGGTCGAGATCCTTGAGCTTGCGCACATCGCCCGCCACTCCAGTGATGTTTCGGCTGCATATCTCGCGCAGCGTGAATCACTTCTTCACGTCGAGCGTCGGGCAGAGCGGTCCCGGCAGTCGAAGGCGCCCCGCCCGCGCCATGTTCGGATGGTCCCGGCACTGACCCCCGAGACGTTTGGCAAGAGTGCTACTCAGCTCGCTACGGTGGGCGGTTTCGGCTTGCTTAGCCGGGGTGGTGCCAGGATCCCGGCGGATTTGATGCATTGTCTATTTCCGCCCTCGTTTGGCGCCTTGCGGGCGCCCAAACCGATAACCGTACTCAACTACAGCCAAACTCTCAGGGCCCCAACAATGTTTCACAGTTGTGCAGCTAGTGGTTAAAACCTGACATTTGAATCCTGAGAGGGATTCCCGAACGGTTTGGCGCGTGCGAGTCTGCGGCATGCGCACAGGAATCTCGATCACGGTATCGCCGATTGTCTGCCGTCGCCTTCAAAGCCTGATTGCGA
>DATJLS010000079.1:0-22396 GCA_035509315.1 Acetobacteraceae bacterium
CTGGTATGCACGGCAATTTCGCAAGCTGTCAAACAAGTTGCGTGACCCCATCATTCCGCGCCGCGACGAGGAACAACGCTCAGCGGCGCAGGAGATCGAGCGGCGCGCGGGAGAGCGGCTCAGGCGCGTCCGTGGTCACGATATAGGTCCGGCCGAGCGTCATCGCCGTTTCGCTGCGGCTCTCCATCAGGATCATGTGCAGAAACATCACCATGCCCGGCAGCAGGGACTCGCTGTTGCCGCGACAGAACATCGGCGGGTCCATCCAGCTCGGCGTGAACTTGGCGCCCAGGCTGTAGCCGCAGGCATTGAGCCGCGCTTCCGCCATCCCGTGCGCATCCATCACCCGGGCATGGGCAGCGAAGACCTCGCCCGCCTGGTGCCCCGGCCGCAGAACCGCCTCGCAGGCGGCGAGCGCCTCGGCGCAGGCTTCGTGCATCCGCTCGTGCTCGCTGCGCGCCCGGCCGATGACGATCGTGCGCATCAGCGCGGCATGGTAGTGGCGGAAGACACCGGCGAATTCGAGGGTGAGCTGGTCGTCCGCGGAAAGAAGCCGGCGGCCGGAATGATAGCGGCAGAGAAGCGCATCCCCGCCGGAGCCGATGATGAACTCGTTGGCCGGATAATCGCCGCCGCCGGCGAAGATCGCGCTTTGCATCGCCGCCAGGATTCGTCCCTCATCGGCACCCGGCCCGATCTCGGCCACTCCGGCGGCGAGGGCTTCGTCAGCAAGCGCCCCGGCACGTCGCACATAGGCGAGCTCCGCCTCGGATTTGACCGCGCGCAGCCGGTCGATGAGTCCGTCCGCCGCTGCCAGCGCGCAGAAGCCGGCGAGCGCCTCCTCGACCTTGCGCCCGTTCGCATGGGTGAGCCCATAGCTCGCCGTCTCGATGCCGAGCAGGTTTCCCGCGAGCCCGAGATCCGCGAGCATCGCGCGAAGCTGGAGGGCAGGATTCGCGCCCTCCTCGTCGGTCCAGATCCGGATATCGCGGATGATCGAGGTGTGCCCGGCCTGGCGGAGATCGGCCGAGCGGGTGATCAGGGCAAGCCTGCCATCGGCACCGAGATAGAGGCACTGAAAGAAGCAGAAGCCGAAACTGTCATAGCCGGTGAGGTAGTACATGCTTTCCTGCTGGAAGATCAGCAGGCCGTCGAGCCCCAGCGCCGCCAGCGCGGCGATCGCCCTTTGCCTTCGTTCGGCGAATTCCTCGGCGCCGAAATGCAGGGCCATCCGCGTCCTCCTCTCATGCCGCCGGGATGGCGCCCCGCCGCCTCAGGCCTCCCCGAAACGCAGCAACGTGCGGGTGAGGAACTCAATCCCCCAGGGGATGTCCGCCTCGTCGATATCGAAGCGCGGGGTATGATGGCCCGAGGCGAGGTCCGAGCCGATGACGGCGTAGGCGGCCATCCCTCCCCGCTCCTGCACGCGGCGCATGAAATAGGTCGCGTCCTCGCTGCCGCCCGCCTGATGCGGCCCGGTGCAGATCGCGATCCCGGGGATGGCGCCGGCGGAGGCGGCGATCAGGCGCGCGAGCGCGGGATCGGAGTTGGCGGTGGTGGTGCGGCCGACGGTCCGGATCTCGACCTCGACCTCCTGCATGGCGGCGGCTCCACGCAGGATCGCCTCGGCCCGGTGATGCATGTACCCGGCGATCTCCTCGCTCTCGCCACGCACCTCCATCTGCAGGAAGGCGTGGTCGGCGATCACGTTGCGCCCTGATCCGGCCCTCATCGTCCCGACATTGATGCGCGAGCGGCCGGCATGATGGCGCGAGATGCCGAAGAGCGCCTGCACCGCCTCGGCCGCCGCGAGCAGCGCATTGCGCCCGTGATCGGGCTGGCCGCCCGCATGCGCCGCCCGCCCGCGATAGGTGACGTCGAGCTTGATGCTGGCGAGGTGGCCGTCCACCGCGGCGCAGGCGCTGCGGCTCGCGACCCCGGTGCCGACATGGATCGCGACGAAACGGTCGACATCGTCCACCACGCCCGCCTTGACCATGGGCGCGGCCCCGCGGCCGCCTTCCTCGGCCGGCTGGAAGACGAATTTCACGGTGCCCTTGAGGCGTTCGCGGAGCCTGCTCAGCACCTCCGCCGCGCCAAGGCCGAGGGCGGTATGAACATCGTGCCCGCAGGCATGCATCACACCCGGGTGGGCGGAGAGGAAGCCTTCGCGGGCAGGCAGATGGGCCTGGGTCGTATCCTCACAGATCGGCAGCGCATCCATATCGACGCGCAGCGCGACGACGGGGCCCGGCTTGGCGCCTCTGAGCGTGCCCACCACGGCGGTATGCCCGCCGGCGAGCGCGGGAAGGAAAGTCTGCGGCGCCCCTTCGGCCTCGGCGCGGCGATAGCAGCGATCGAGCTCCTCCTCGTCGGGCAAACCGACACGGCTCTCCGAGTCCATGACCTCCCGCCCGAGCCTGACGGCGAGGCCGAGCTCGGTGAGGCGCGCCGCGACGAGGCTCGCGGTGCGGAATTCAGTGAGGCCAAGCTCGGGGTGCCGGTGCAGATCGCGCCGCAGCGCCACGGCGCGGCGCGCGGCTTCCGCAAGCAGATCCGCCGGAGGAGTCTGGCTGGAAGAGAGGGTCATGCTCTGCCGTCCTTCATCAGCAACGACCGTATTTCATTTCATCTTTGTCTCTTGGCCCCCCGAGTCTCTTGGCCCCCGAGATTCTCCCCCGAGATTTTTCGGGCAGGCCCCAAGCCTCGCCGTCCTCCGGCCGGTTCCGGCCCGACACATCCCCAGGGCGCATCCCCAGGGCGCATCCCCAGGGCGCATCCGGAGATCGATTGGTAGCCTCGAGTGATTGTCAGGCCAAGCAAGGCGGACATGGAGATTCGCCTGATACGATCGTCTTTCTGCCTCATATTCATTCTGATGCACAATAAATAGGCAAATATTTCGTCATTTCTCAGTTCACTTTTCCCGCGTCATCTCAAAATAAAAACAGGCGATATGCCTTTCCTGCTTGTCGTTGCCGCCATGAACCGAACCATGGCCCGAAGTCCATTTCTGGCACGTTCCTTGCAGTTTGCGCCTTCGGGGCAAGGGGATTTCTGCCCCCAGTCGTCGGAGGGAATCATGCTGCTACCCAGTCCAAAATGGCTCGATACAGGTGACAATGCCTGGCAGCTCGCCGCAGGCACGTTCGTTGCCCTGCAGAGCGTCCCGGGCCTCGTCATCCTCTATGGCGGTATCGTCAAGAAGAAATGGGCCATCAATTCCGCCTTCATGGCGATCTATGCGTTCGTCGCCGTGATGGTGGTCTGGGTGCTCTGGGCCTACAAGATGGCGTTCGGGCCCCAGCTCTTCCCCTTCCTCGGGATGCCGGGTCCGGCGATGGCGGCCCTGACCGAAACCGGCCAGGCGGTCATTCCCGCGGCGGCTTCGGGCATGCCGCCGATGGCCTTCCCGATGGCCACGCTGGTCTATTTCCAGTTCGTCTTCGCCGCGATCACCGTGATCATCCTTGCCGGGGCCGTCGTCGGGCGAATGCGGTTCTCCGCCTGGATGATCTTCGTGCCGCTCTGGATGACCTTCATGTACACCGTCGGCGCCTTCAGCCTGTGGGGCGGCGGCTGGCTCGCCAGCATGGGCGTGGTGGATTTCTCCGGCGGCTATGTCATCCATCTCGCGGCCGCGAGCTCCGGCTTCGTCGCCGCCTGGATGGTGGGGCCACGGCTCGCCACCGACCGGGAGAACTTCCAGCCCAACAGCCTGCTCATCACGCTGGCCGGGGCCGGCATCCTCTGGCTCGGCTGGAACGGCTTCAATGGCGGCGACCCGTATTTCGCCAATGCCGATGCCGGCGCGGCCGTGCTCAACACCAACATCGCCGCCTGCACCGCCGTGCTGGTCTGGACGATCATGGACGCCAGCAATTTCGGCAAGCCTTCGGTGCTCGGCGCCGTCAACGGCATGATCGCGGGCCTCGTCGGCATCACGCCGGCAGCGGGTTACGTGAACGGCTATGGCGCGCTGATCATCGGCATCTGCGCCGGTATCATTCCCTGGCTCAGCATGAACAAGCTCGGCAAGACCGCGTTCATGAGCAGGGTCGATGACGCGCTCGGCGTGATCCACACCCATGGCTGCGCCGCGATCGTGGGCGGGCTTCTGACGGGCATCCTCGCCGATCCGAAGATGATCGTTTACGTCGGCACGGAAAAGGATGCGCCGGGCGTCAACGTCACGGGCTGGCTCTACGGCAATTTCCACCAGCTCATCCTGCAGATCTACGGCGCACTCTTCATCATCGTGGTCAATGTCATCGGCACCTTCATCCTGCTCAAGATCGTGAGCATCTTCGTCCCGCTGCGCATGGACGACCGGATGCTCGCCATCGGCGACGATGCGGTGCATGGCGAAGAGGCTTACGCGATCTTTGCCGACCACGCCTTCGACGATCACGAATCGATGGCAAAGGCCGCCGGCGACTGACGGGCCCAGGCCAGACTTCTTTTCCCTCCCCCTGCCGCCGTGCGGAGGCTCCGCCCCCCGCATGGCGGTTCTTTTTCCGCGTGCTTTTGCCGCCAGCTTTCCCAGCCAGCTTTCCCAGCCAGCTTTCCCAACTGGCTTTTCCAACCAGCTTTTCCCCCGGGCAGGGTTGCGCCATATGAAGGGCGATGACCTCGCGCCCGCGGATATTTCCAGGGATGTGGCTCCGCCGCCTCGGCCTCGCAGCGGCGGGGATGCTCGCCCTCTTTCTCGCATCCGCGTCCGCACGCGCCGCGACAAGCGGATGGGTGGGGGACCGTCACGCTTCCGTGCGGTTGATCACCGCCGAGCGTGCCACCGGGTCGGCCGGGACGGTCGATGCGGGGCTCGAATTCCGCCTCGCGCCCGGCTGGCACATCTATTGGCGAGAGCCCGGCACGGCCGGGCTGCCGCCCGCGATCTCCTGGCACGGCTCGCAGAACCTGAAGCACGCGGATATCGCTTGGCCGGCGCCCCTTCGCATCGTGACCGACGGGTTGCAGACCTACGGCTATGTCGGAACCGTGGTCCTGCCGATCGCGGTGCGGCTCGAACATGCCGGCGCGCCGCTCCGCCTTCGTGGCGATGTTCATTACCTTGCCTGCCGCGATATCTGCGTTCCCTTTCACGCGGTGCTGGACCTCAGCCTTCCTGCCGGAATCGCGCTGCCCGGAGCAGAGGCCGGACTGATCGCGGCGGCGCGGGCGCGCGTGCCGGGCGATCTCGCAGAGCTGGGCCTGAAGCTCGTCCGCGCCGAGGTGGCGCCTTCCGGCGCGGCCCAATCGGTCCTGGTGCTCGCGCTGGAAGGCCGGACGGCGAGCCTTGGCCGGCCGGATCTCTTCGTTGAAGGGTTGCCGCGCGGCGCGCCGAGCCAGCCCCATCTCGTTCCGGGCAACGAGGGCAGCCGGGTGATGCTGGTGCTGCGGGGGATCGATGCGCCGGCCGCCGAGATTGTGGGCCGCCCGCTCACCTTCACACTGACCGAAGGGCCCGGCCGTGCCGCGACCTTTGCCGCCCGACCGATCCCGGCAAATCCTGCCGGCAGCCTTCCCCGTCCGCTGTCGGTCCCGCTCTCCTTGCTCGCCATCGCCTTTCTGGGCGGGCTTCTCCTCAATGTCATGCCCTGCGTGCTGCCGGTGCTCGCGCTCAAGCTCATGGGGCTGGCGGCGCTTGCGGGGGCCGAGCGGGGCGCTGCGCGACGAGAGTTGCTGGCCTCGGCCGGCGGCGTCCTTGCCAGCTTCGCCGTTCTTGCCGGGGCGCTGATCGGCCTCAAGGAAGCGGGGGCCTCTGTCGGGTGGGGAATTCAGTTCCAGGAACCCTGGTTCCTGGCCGCGATGACGATGGTGATGGTGCTCTTTGCCGCCGATCTCTGGGGGTGGATCACGATCACGGTTCCGCGCGGCCTTGCCGCCCTCGCCATCGCCGGCCATCGTCGCCGCCATCTGGGGGCTTTCCTCACCGGCGCCTTCGCCACCCTGCTTGCGACCTCCTGCTCGGCCCCCTTTGTCGGAACGGCGGTCGGGTTCGCGCTGGCACGGGGTCCGATACCGATTCTGGCAATCTTTCTCGCCATGGGTCTCGGCCTCTCCGTGCCCTATCTGCTCGGTGCCGCCGCGCCCGGGATCGTTGCCTTCCTGCCGCGGCCCGGACCGTGGATGGTGCGACTTGCCCGCGTGTTCGGCGTCTTCCTCCTGGGCACGGCGCTGTGGCTGGTCCTGGTGCTGTTGCAGGTCGGCGGTGGGACCGCCGCGCTTGCGGTGGGTCTGCTTGCCGCCCTGCTGCTCGGCACGCTCGGCTGGCGTCATCGCCTGGGCCACCGGCGGGGAGACCTTCGCCGGATCGCGACCGCGGCCGCGAGCGGGCTGGTCGCGGCCGCCATCCTGGCCGCGGAGCTGGGAATGGCCGGAGCCGGGACGGAGGCATCGCAGCGGCAGATGGCGGGTGCCTGGCATCCCTTCACGCAGGAAGCGCTCGCTCAGGGCCGCGCGGAGGGCAAGCGCGTGCTGGTCGATGTCACGGCTGCCTGGTGCCTGATCTGCCAGGTGAATGCAGCGACCGTGCTGGATCGGACCCCGGTTTCCGGCGCGCTCGCCGCCCCCGGCGTGCTTCTTCTGCGCGCCGACTGGACACGGCCGGATCCCGCGGTCACCCGCTATCTGCAAAGCTTTGGGCGCTATGGCGTGCCGCTCGACGTCGTCTATGGCCCGGCAAGCCCCGCCGGCATCGTGCTGCCCGACCTTCTGACATCGGGCGCGGTTCTCCATGCGCTCGGTCGCGCGGCGGGAATGCGCGAGGCGGCCGAACGATAATGTCGGCAAAGAGGGTGACGGAGACTTCCATGATGGCCAGTTCTCTCCTTCCCCGACGCATCCTTCTGGCAAGCCTCGGCGCGCTCGGCCTCCTGGCAACGACGCGGCGCTCGCGCGCCCTCTCGCTCGACAGCCTGGCCGATGCGCTGGAGAGGGTGAACCCGCCGGCCGCGCCGCCCGCCATTTCCTTCAAGACCGCAAGCGGTGTCCGGCAGACGCTCGCCGATTATCGCGGCAAGGGCCTCGTGCTCAACATTTGGGCAAGCTGGTGCGGCCCCTGCATCGCCGAGATGCCTTCTCTCGATGCGCTTGCGGCCAGCATCGCGCCGTTCGGGATCGCGGTTCTGCCGGTTTCCATCGACACCGAGGGGTTGCCAGCCGTGAAGTCATTCTACGAGTCGAACCGGCTCGACCATCTGCCGATGCTTCTCGATCCGGACGGCGATGTCGCCCACGCCTTCAAGCTCGACGGCATCCCGACAAGCTTCATCATCGATCGAGGCGGCCGCATCACCGGCCGCGTCGAAGGCGCCGTCCAGTGGGACACGAAAAAATCGATCGCGATGCTGCGAAACCTGGTTCAGCCCGTGCCGAGATCGGGCTGATACCCGCAGAAATTCCTCGGAAGAAAAAAGGGAACGCCATGAATTATCGTTCGCAATTCAAATCGGTGCGTGACGAGGTGAGCCCGGAGGAGTGGCAAGCGCGGCTCGATCTCGCCGCCTGCTATCGACTGGTGGATTGGTACGGCATGACCGACCTCGTCTACAACCATATCACGCTGGCCGTGCCCGGCGAGGAAGGACGCCTGCTCATCAATCTCTATGGCCTGCTCTACAGGGAGATCACCGCCTCAAGCCTGGTGAAGATCGATCTCGACGGCAATATCGTCTGGAAGCCGGACACCGACTATGGAATCAACCAGGCCGGCTATGTGATCCACGGCGCCATTCATCGCGCCCGCAAGGACGTGACGAGTGTCATTCATACGCATACGCGCGCCGGCATGGCGGTCTCCTCCATGAAGTGCGGCCTGCTGCCGCTCAACCAGACCGCCATGCGCTTTCACGACCATCTCGGCTATCACGACTATGAAGGCCCGGCGATCGACCTTGCGGAGCGCGAGCGGCTGGTCCGCGATCTCGGCCCGCATGATGCGATGATCCTGCGCTCGCACGGGCTGCTGAGCTGCGGCGCGACCATCCAGCAGGCCTTCAACACGATGTACCAGCTTGAGCTTTCATGCCGCACGCAGGTGGATGCAATGGCTTCGCGGACCGAGCTCGAAATCCCCTTGCAGGAAGTGCTCGAGCGGACCGCGCATCTCTATCAGCCCGGGACGCGCCGGCCTTACGGCGTGCTCGAGTGGCCGGCGATGCTGCGGCTTCTGGAATATGAAGGCAACCAGTCCGCCTGGCCGGCTTACTGGAACTGAAAATCGCGCCGTTTCGCGGCAGGAGACGGAAAACAAAGCCCCAGTGTCCCGATTCCGTCCGCCTTGCGATGCCGCGAACTTCGGAAGCAAGACACGAGCAGGAGAAAGGATCGAGAATGCGGAACGGCGCCGAGCTTCTCGTCGCTGCGCTCGAGAATGAGGGCGTGAAGCAGGTTTTCGGAGTGCCGGGCGAGGAGAATCTCGAGGTGATCGAGGCGCTCCGCCGCTCCTCCATCACGCTCGTCGTCACCCGCCACGAGCAGCCCGCGTCCTTCATGGCGGCGACGTACGGCCGGCTCACGGGCCGGCCCGGTGTCTGCCTCAGCACGCTCGGGCCGGGGGCGCTCAATCTCGCGACGGGCGTCGCCTATGCCTATCTCGGCGCGATGCCGATGATCGCGATCACCGGCCAGAAGGCGGTCCGGTCGAGCGGCCAGGCGGGATTCCAGATCGTCGACGTGGTCGCGGCGATGCGGCCGATCACCAAGTTCGCGCGGCAAATCGTGAGCCCCGCGATGATTCCGACGATCGTCCGCGATGCCTTCCGTGTCGCTGCCGAGGAGCGCCCAGGCCCGGTGCATCTCGAGCTGCCCGAGGATATCGCGGCCGAAAAGGAGGGGGCCTCGGTGCCGCTCGTCGCCCCCCATCCGGTGGATTGGCCGGTCGCGCGCGCCGAGGCGCTCGACCGCGCGGCGGCGATGATTCTTGCGGCGAAACGCCCGCTCGTCATGCTCGGCGCGGCGGCGAGCCGCCCGCACCTCGCCGATGCGCTCTCTTCCTTCGTGCGGCGGACGCAGATTCCCTTCTTCAACACGCAGATGGGCAAGGGCGCGGTCTCCGGCGGATCGAATCTCTATTTGGGAACCGCCGCCCTCTCCGAGCGCGACTATGTGCACATGGCGATCGATCACGCCGACGTCATTCTCGCGATCGGCCATGACACGGTGGAGAAGCCGCCTTTCCTGATGGGCCCGCGCGGACCGAAGGTGATCCACGTTGGGTTTCTGCCCGCCGATGTCGAGCAGATCTTCTTCCCCCACGCCGAGGTGGTGGGGGATGTCGGCCCAAGCCTTGCCCTTCTCGCCGACCGACTGGAGGGCCGCCTGGATCAGGCCCAGGCGCTGCTGCCGCTCCGGAAGGAGATTCTGGGCCATCTCGAGAAAGACGCCCATGCGGAGCGGTTTCCGCCGGCACCGCAGCGGATCGTGCACGATGTCCGTCAGGTGATGCCGGAGGATGGCATCGTCGCGCTCGATAACGGAATGTACAAGATCTGGTTCGCGCGGAACTACCGCACCCGCGTCGCCAATACGCTGCTGCTCGACAATGCGCTGGCGACGATGGGCGCGGGGCTGCCCTCGGCGATGATGGCGGCGATGCTTCATCCCCGCCGGCGGGTCCTTGCCATCTGCGGCGATGGCGGATTCATGATGAACAGCCAGGAGCTGGAAACCGCGGTCCGGCTCGGGCTCAATCTCGTCGTGCTGATCCTTGAGGATCGTGCGTACGGGATGATCCGCTGGAAGCAGGCGGTCGATAAACTCCCCGACTGGGGGCTCACTTTCGGCAACCCTGACTTCGTGCGCTATGCCGAATCCTATGGCGCGCGAGGAACGCGCATCAACGCCACCGACGCACTCGCCCCGACGCTCGATGCGGCGTTCCACGCGGGCGGCGTGCATCTCGTGGTGACGCCGATCGATTACAGTGAAAATATTCGTGTTTTCGTCGAAGAGCTGAACCAGCTTCAGGCTGCGAATCCGTCATAGATCAACTCTTGGCGGGAAACCCGCCGAGTGGTACAATTTGTTTTGATCCGATCGAAATTTGTGGGATCGAAATTTGTGGTCAGGGGGAAAAAATCCGTGACGGCCATAGGCGGATTCCATGAACCAAGCCAAAAGAACGGCGCTCTCGGCGTGCACTCGATCGGCGAGTTCGTGCTGGCGGTTCCCGCGCCCGAGAAAGCGGCCGATTTCTATGGCGCCTTCGGCCTGGAGGTCAGCGATTCCGCGAACCAGATCAGCCTTGCGACCGCGGAAGGCTATCGGTGGGGACGCGTGATCGGCGGACCGCGCAAGAGGATGCACCACCTCAGCTTCCATTGCTTCGAGGAGGACCTGCCGCGCTTCAAGGCCCATCTTGAGGGCCAGGGCATAGGGCTGCTCACGCCGGCGCCCGGATTCGACAGCAACGGCCTTTGGCTCATCGATCCTGACGGGCTGCTGATCGAAATCCGCGTCGGCCCGAAGACCTCGCCCGACAGCAAGGCTTTTCCCCAAGGTTTCGACGCCGAGGCGGCCGCGCGCTGTGCGCCCTATCGGCGCCTCGCCGGGCGCGTGCGCCCCCGCCGGCTGAGCCATGTTTTGCGCTTCACTCCGGATGTGGAACGCATGATCGGCTTCTATTCCCGCGCGCTCGGGCTGAGGCTCTCCGATCGCTCGGGAAGCACCATTGCCTTCATGCATGCGATCCACGGCAGCGACCATCATGTGCTTGCCTTCGCTCATTCCGAGGCGCCTGGCCTGCATCATCTGAGCTGGGACGTGCCGACGCTCGAGGCCGTGGGACTGGGAGCGATGGCGATGGCCGACAAGGGCTTCAGGATAGGCTGGGGGCTCGGAAGGCACGTTCTGGGGTCGAACTATTTTCATTATGTGCGCGACCCCTGGGGCAGTTTTTCAGAATATTCCTTCAATATCGACTATATCCCGGCGCGCACTGAATGGGAGCCGCTCGATCATCCGGGCGAGGATTCCCTCTATCTTTGGGGACCGGACATGCCGCCCGAGTTCGTCATCAATGCCGAGGCAGCGCAGGACTAGAGCAGATCGCGATCAGACGGAATCGGCTGATCGCGTGAAGATGCTCGTAAAACAAACACTTAGAGCGAATTGCGTGAGCCCGTGCAAACGCAATTCGCTCTCGTGTCTCGCCCTCGAAGTTCGTCGCCTTTCGCGACGAACGGAAAGGATAAGCGGGCCACTGAACATAAAGAGCAGGTATCCCGATTCCGTCCCCATTCCCTGCGACAGACTTCGGAATCAGGACACAAGAGCGTGATGGATTTGGATCATCACGTTCCTGGCGCCTCCGGCCGCCTTCCGCGGCGGTGGAGACAGACGCGGGCGGCATTGCCGCCGAGCACCGCCCGCCGCGCTTCGTTCGAAAGCGGGGCCAGCAGCTCATCCGTCGCCGCCCCCCACGCGTCATAGCCGCGTGCCCGCTCGACGACCGGCCAGTCGCTTCTCCAGAGCGACCGCACGCGGCAGGTCATCGATGGTCCAGCCTGGTGCCGCCTCGATCATGGGGCCCGAGAGCTTGCAGTCCGTCGCGGGTCGCGCCGCGACCGCCGCGATATCCGCGCGCCACGGATCGAGGCGCGAGGAATCGCGTGTGGCTTCACGAAGATGCGGCTTGGCGCCGTGGTCGAGCACCACGGGAAGATCGGGGTGGCGGGCGAGAATGGGTTCGAGATCGACGGGCAGGAAGTCGCGAAAGATCGGGCCGGATGGGGGTGTGAGCCAGCCGTAATCCCCCCGTTCGAGCCGCCAGAAATGCTGATGGGCGTCGATCCGCACAGGATCTGTCCTCCCCAGAGCGTGATGACCGGAAGTCGTCACGCTCTCATTTTGTTTTTTCGATCAATTGCCTGGCTTTCCCTTGGGCGTCCTCTCGGGCTTTGGCGGCCCGCTGCGTGCAAGGCGTCCCGGAAAAGACCTTGAAACTCCGGTTGCCGCCCCGCGGCCGCTTATCTCCGGAGCCTCGGCTTGCGGCGAACGGAAACGCATCCGTTCCGTTACATTTGGTTGCTTCTTTCGGCCTCGGGATGGGTCAAGATGACGTTGCGGTCCGTGAGCGCGATGCCCAGCTTGCAGGCTGAACGCTTGTTGACCAAGGAGGTTGGCAGCGATGTTCAGAACCTTGTTGAGATCCCAGGCCAGGCGGCTGGCAGGCTTGGCGATTGTCGGCTTGGTCGCTGCTCCGCTTGTGGCGCCGACACCGGCGCTGGCTTGGTGGGGTGGCTGGGGCTGGCATGGCGGTGTCGCTGTGCGTGTTTTCGTTCCTCCCATTGTCGTGGGACTGCCGGTCTACTACGCCCCGCCGCCGGTCTATTACGCACCCCCACCTCCCGTCGCATACGCGCCACCCCCGCCGCCTTACCCGGCGGCGCACTGGGTGCCAGGATATTATACGCCCCAGGGCTATTATGTTCCCGGCCACTGGAGCTGAGGAACGGCCCTATCCGCCGCGCACCGGCACAACCGACGATCGAGAGCGCGATGATTCCGGCTCATCCCGCTCTTGCTTCGTTTTCTTGATCAATTTGATGGCTTTTCCCGGCTTTGCATCGGGCTTTGCGGTTCATTCCGCGCTGGACCGCCAAGCCAATATACTGGGGGGAAGCTCCTTCGCAGGTGCCGCGATTCCACCAGAATCCGTGCCGATCTAGAGGCTGCGGAGGAAGCTGGTCATGGCCGTGCTGACCTCCGTTGGCCGCTCCTGCTGAGTCCAATGGCCGCAGCCTGAAAGGATGATTGTTTCCCGAAGCCGCGGTACGAAGCTCGAGAGGTTGCGGATGATGCGGCCCATATCGCGAAAGGCGAGCACGAGGTCTCGGTCTCCGGCGATATAGAGAGCCGGGACACTCACCTTCGCTCCCGCAAAGGCTGCCATCAGCTCCCAATTCCGATCGATGTTGCGGTACCAATTCAAACCGCCGCGAAACCCGGTGCGCGCGAATTCTTCGGCGTAAAAATCCACATCCATCGCGCTGAGCCAGGGCGGCAGCGACGCGGGATTGGTCATGCGGCCGAGAAAGCCGCCTTTCCGCGAGACCATGCCGACGCCTTCCGAATCGTTCGCCGCCGCCCCGCTGCGAGGCGCATTCCCCGAAGCGGAATAGAGCATGCTGCGCAGGGTGTGGCGCACATCCCGCTCAAACTCCGCCTCTGCAAGACCAGGTGCCTGGAAATAGAGCTGGTAGAATTGCGCATCATCGTTTTGCGGCATGGACGTGGTCGGGCGGGTCGGTGCCCATGGCCGGAATGGGACGCTGAGCCCGATCACGCCGCGAAAACGGTCCGGACGCAGCAGGGCTGCATGCCACGCGACCGGCGCGCCCCAATCATGGCCGGCAATCACGGCCGTTTCCGCGCCCAAAGCATCGATGAGGCCGACCATGTCGCCGACCAAATGCAGGAGCGTGTACTGGTCGACTGCCGCCGGACGGGTGGTCTGGCCGTAGCCGCGCATGTCGGGTGCCACGGCATGGAAGCCAGCCTCCGCCAGCGCCGAAAGCTGATGGCGCCAGGAATACCAGGATTCCGGAAAGCCGTGGCAGAGGATCACCAGCGGGCCCGCGCCTTGCTCGGCCACATGAATTTGTATTGCATTCGCCTCGATGATGCGATGCTTCACGCCGGTCATTGCGGCTTCGATCTCCCCAGGGGGAATTACCAAATGGATTACCAAGCCTCGGCCATTTCCGCTTCCACTCTCTCCACGAGTGCCGGCGCGCGATAGACGCTGCGTGGCTTGAGGAGGTGCTGGACCTCCACCATCAGCTTGTGGACGGCTGGATCACGGGCGGCAATGCGGGTGACCGCCCCTTGGAATCGAAGAACGCTCTCGAAATCGGCCGGGCGATCCCCTTTGGTTTCGGGATAAATGAAGTCCGGAACCACCGACATCGCCCATGGGGTTTCGATCAAAAACTTGGCCTCCGCGAAGAAAGCCTGCGCGAGCCCCGCCAGGGGATCCTGTTCCGCAGCCCGGGCGTGAAGGATCCTGCGCAGGAGATTCGCTTCCATGGCAGCCACGCTCATGCCCTGACCATACATGGGATTGAAGCGGCAGAATGCGTCGCCAATCGGAAGCAGGCCGCGGGGGAAGGAATCGAGCCGCTCGAAATGCCGCCAGAGGCTCTCGGTGAAACCGAAGCGCACGATGTCGCGGAGAGGCTTCGCATTCTTGATCGTGTTGTAAATCGTCGATGTGCGGAGGCTTTGCGCGTAATCAAGGAATTTCTTGCCCTCTCCGGGCGGCCACTCACCTTGCCGGCCGAAGAGCGTCACCATCCACCGGTTGCCGTCCACCCGCATCATGATTCCGCCGCGGCTCGTTTCCTGTGCGGCGGGAATCATGAAAACCCCGTTCCAATCGGACGAAAACGCATCCGAGACGGCGAAGAGAGCGCTGGCAATGCCTTCATCGACCTCGATTCTGGTTTCCTCCGGGATCGGTCCGCCGAGAGACTCGAGAAAAGCGAGCGTCAGCAAGCCGCGTGCGGAAGCATCGACGATGAGATCCGCCGCGAGTGTCTCCTGCCTTCTCTCTTCCGTCTCGTAGCGGACTGTGCTCGCCTGGAAGTCACCCGGCGCGCCCGCTATTTCCAGCGCGCGGCACCCCATGCGCAGGGTGATGTTGGCATGCCGCTCGACGCAGCGCCGCACGGTCTGCTCGACCAGCGGCCGAGACATCGCGTGAATGACCCATCCGAGATCGCGCCGCGGAAAGGGATCATACCCCGGGATTTCCATGAGAAAATCGAGGCCCACGCGCACGGGCACGCCGCCCGCCTGGGCAAGGTCCGCCGTGAAGCCTGGAAACAGCTCACTGAAAGCGTGCTGGCCCCCGCCGAGCAGGCCGTGAAGGTGCCAGGACTGCGGCACGCCGGATCGGGGGAGAGGGTCGGCCGGGAGAGTGTCGCGCTCCAGCACGGTCACTTGCTCGAAATGGTCGGCGAGCGCGCGCGCCGCTCCCAGCCCGCTCATGCCGGCTCCGATCACGATGGCTCGCTTGCCGATGAACGTGGACAATGCAGCCGCCCTCCTTCCCTCATCTCCCTGGCAAAAAGGTCCGGACGGGTTGCGGATTGATTTCGCGGGATCGGGAAGCGCGTTACTGTCGTAAAAAAGTGGACTTGCGCCCCGCTGAGATTCCGTTTCTGGGCGGGCGAAGCCTCAATGGCCTTGGTCGCGTTGCTTCAAAACTCGGCCAGAGACCATGGTGATCCAGGTATCCTCTACGCAAAGAGGCAGGAGAAACAAGCGATGGAGCTGCGGCTTGCGATGGCGATCCCGAGCAGGCGGGCATCGGCGGAATATTTCACGGGTACCGTTTGGGTGGAAACGATCATCGAGGCTCCGGCTCCGGCGCGGATACGCGCGGCGCGAGTGACCTTCGAGCCGGGCGGCCGGACTTTCTGGCACACGCATCCGCTTGGGCAGACACTCTACGTGCTTTCCGGCGTCGGTCTGGTCCAGAGCTGGGGCAAGACGGCGCAGGTGATCAGGCCAGGGGATGTCGTCTGGATCCCGCCCGGAGAGAAGCACTGGCACGGCGCGAGTCCGGACAAGGCGATGACCCATATCGCACTCCAGGAATCACGCGATGGCGCCACAGTGGAATGGCTGGAAGCGGTCTCCGATCCGCAATATGCCGAGGCTGCGCGCTAGATTCTCTCGGGGACACGATGAATGCGCGATCTTCGTGCGCGCGCTCAGGGCGTGATGGCCGAAGCTCGGAATCACTGCGGGTCTGAATCACGCGACAAAACAAGGCCCGAGAGCGGGATGGATGAGCATGAGCGATCTTTTCCTGCTCTCATGATGGCGCGGGCACTGCAAACGCCATCCGAACCCGTCGCAGGATCGGCGAAAAATGGCGGAGGGAGGGGATTCAAACCTCCAATGCGGTCGTTTAACCTCATAACGGTTTTACAATCCGTGGGCGCAAGACCAAAGGGGGATGGTTTTGCGCCCTTTCAAAGCCTTATGGCCAGGCGAGAAGCGCGAACAGACAAAAATATGCGCTCGCCGGCGGCACACATGGGGGCACAATCGCACCCGTTTCGACGCACCCTACTCCGCCGCCGCTCTGATCCGCCTGACCGGGCTCGCCCTCAACCTTCCGCGCCTCCGCGCCCGCCCGGCGCGCAATCAGTTCGCGTTTCCCCAGACCCGAACTCCGTTGGAGTTCGTGCAATAACAAGCGCTCCCAGGCGACACTGGGGTTTCCATCGGGCAGATATTGGGCCCCGCATAGCACGACCGCGCGGTCACCGCGGCCGGCGCGCCAGGCTGGTATGGGGCATAGCCTGGGGGCGGAGGTGGGGCGTAGTAAGCCGGCGGCGGAGGATACACCGGGGCTGGATACACATAGACCGGCGGAGGTGGCGGGTAATAATACGGCACGGGCGCGACAAAAAGTGGCACGCCAAAGCCGATCCAGACCCTGGCCTGGACCGGCGCGGGAACGAGAAGCGAGACGACCAGGGCCATTCCGGCGGCGATGCCGAGCAGCCTTTGCACGGGTCCCCTGAAAACGCCCTTCATGGGACACACTCTACTCGAACCGGGCATCAGAATCACGGCCCCGGTCCAGTCGGCCGGCGCTCTCCAGCGTGTGTGAGCGTGCCGGCCGCAAGTTGACTGGAAGGATGCAGAGACGTGGAGGGCACGATGATGATCCTGCGCGCCGAAGCCCGCCTCGTCGGCCATGATGCAAGGGGATCCACAGCGACGTTCAGGCTTTGCCCAAATACAAGGTCCTTGAGAAGGGCAAAGGCGGGCGTGTCGTCTTTCCCCATGTCCGTTCCATATCTTTTCACCGTTGAAGCCTGCGCGTCGCGCGTGACAATCGGGACATCGTTTACGAAGGAGTCCGCTCGTGCCGACAGACATGCAAGACCGTGTCCACGTGCGCGATGTGCACGTCTTGTCCGACGAGCATTACGTTCTTCGCAAGACTGTGCTCGATTATCATCGCCGCGACGGCACTTGGCAGACGTTAATCCGAGAGAGCTACGATCGCGGCAATGGCGCAGCGGTCCTGCTCCATGATTCCTCGCGCGGAATGGTGCTCCTGACGAGGCAGTTCCGCTATCCAGCCTTCGCCAACGGCCACACGGAGCCGCTGATCGAGGTGGTCGCCGGCCAGCTTGACGAATCCAGCGCCGAAGAGACGGCAAGACGCGAGGCGGAGGAGGAAGCCGGCTGCCGCTGCCATGCGCTGCGGCGTATCTTCGAAGCGTTCATGAGTCCCGGCGCGGTTACCGAAAGGCTGGTATTCTTCGTCGCCGAATATCGCCCGGAGGACCGTATCAGTCTCGGCGGGGGCATAGCCGCTGAGGGCGAAGACATCGAAGTGCTGGAGCTTCCTCTGGGTGAAGCGCTGGCCATGGTGGAGCGCGGCGAGATCGTCGACGCGAAGACCATCATGTTGTTGCAATACGCGATGCTTCGCGGATTGACCAAGTAAAGGCCTCCAGTGTCCCGACTCGTAAATATCGTCATCATGCGTCGGGACACTCGCTCTTTGTTTTCAGTGGCCTGCTGGTCCCTGAAATGCGAAGGCATTTCAGGGACAGGACACTAGGAATGCCTTTCAACACTATCCGTGGAGCGCATTGAGGCAAGTGAGCAAACCTGTGAGGGAAGTGAATACATGAAGGATGTCAGTTCGTCGTTCGTCGTGGATGATGAGGCGACGGTGTCGGCTGATCCAGGCAAGCGCGCGCTCGATCCCCCAATTGCGGTGACCGAGCCGGAGGCTGCATCCCACCGGGTACCCGACCATCGGGCAACCTTCGAAACCAGTGCAAAGGATAGAACTTCCAGGCAGCGATTTCATCAACTGGAACTGGAATATAAGCCTGAAATGCACAAACTCGGCGGGATCCGACCGTCAAAAATGGCGTACGGAAACCGCAATGGCGAACAGAGGGAGGGCGGTTTGAACTTCCGCTCTCGGCCCCACCTGGCCGCGGGGCGCCACATCGCCTTATCCCTGTAGTGGATATCTGCCATCGGTGAGGCCATGAGCCCTTCGACCATGATCGAGCAGCGCATCGCGCGCGTGAAGGATTGCTTCCGAAAGGGAGATGCCGGTGACGCGGCTCTCCTCGAAATGTTCGCCGATGACATCGAACTCTATTTCCCCAAATTCGGCACCCGCATAGGCAAGGCTGCGATCGCGGCTTTTGTCCAGGGCCTCCTGAGTCGGGTCCGGAGCCTTCGCCATGACCCGGACCGGTACACCTACATCGCCTCGGGCGACTTCGTCGTCGTCGAGGGCTGGGAAAGCGGCGTGATGAGGGACGGGACCGCCTGGCCCATCCCAGGGCGCTCCGACGGGCGCTTCTGCAACGTGTTCCGCTTCCGAAAGGACGAGATCTCCCATCTCCACATCTACGTGGATCCGGATTTCACGGGGCAAGATGCAGATCGCTTCTTCTGGGACGTAGAATCGGGTGGTCCCGCACCGAACCTGTGAAGGCGATCAACTCGCCGAAGCGAGCCCTTCTCGGCGCGGAAGAAAGATAGTCATGGTCGTTTGATACCGCAGGTGCTTTTGAGTGACGGCGACGAACACTGGCGTCCGCTTTATGCGCTGGACGATCGTCAGCCCCCTGGCCGGATACCACCTTGAACAGTCGAACCGGTCGCGGCCCGGATCCGCCAACGGACGGCCCGCCAGGTGACCCATGAACCGAACAATCAGGACAACACGACTATCCGTATTTCGCCCGACCTGCTGCCCATTCCACCGGGACACATATGCAGTCAGTCGCCATGGCCGAATATCAGCATGTGCTGCCGTTCCGTAACTCGTGCGAGCTTCGTCACCAACATTTGCCGGATCGGCGACAAGAGAAGCATTATACCGGCGATATCACCACCCAGCCCGGGCAGGATAACGATGATTGCGGCAACAATACAAATGACGGCATCCCAGTCCGCTCGATGAGCCTCTTGAGAGGACAGGAGGATTCCGGCACGCTCGACGTAGTCGAGACGGCGTACTGCCTCAACCAGAATGACAAAGCCAAAAATTGCGCAGACGAGGTCGATCAGCGCCAAATCTACGAAAGCGATGTCTCGCGAGCAACACCAGTCAACGAGTATTTCGAATAGGACAAACCCGCATACCAGCGCGGTTTGCGGTCTGAGCCACATGGCGCGCCAGCTGGCAGTTGCACCATGCGGTTCGACCAACGGAGCCGGCTTGCGTGGCACCGCGGGCCTCGATATCGTATCACATTGCGCGCGCGCCACACGCGCGAACTGACGGTACTGCTTCAACGCGATTTTCGCCAGCACCCGTGAAATCAATGAAAGCCGCAATGGCGGCCGTTCTCCCACGAACTCATTGCGATCATCGAATGTCGGTATTTCCAACATCCGTACTCCGGAGCATGCCTCGATGCGCCGTCGCACCGTGTGGTAATCGCTGACCAGCTCGGGAAACATGACAATGTTGATACGGTCTCGGTAACGCCAAGCGGAGCGGTAATATATGATCCAGATCGCAAGCGCTGAAAACATCGATATCGTAATCCCGTAGCCATTCCGGGCGGCGCTGCGGAAATGTTTCGACGCACACGCCTGCATCGGGTTACGGACGAGAAGGATCGTAGGTATGCCGCGGCGCACGCAGCGGCGTAAGGACCATTGAACATGAATGCGCGAAATTACCCTTTCGCGCAGGTCCGGATGGACGTTGCTGCACAGAAAGGTGCTGCCGGAATGCGTGTAACCCTCGATCGACAACAGCTTGTCTTCAAGTCGATGCGGTTGCGGCCAGTGCTGCGCGCCAATTCCAAGCTTCTTCAGCACGAACCCGGCTGCTCGGTGGATCCAAAAACGTTCAGTAAGGATGAGATAACTTAAGGTAATCGTGATATTGCGGATCGCCTCCTTTGCCGAGAGCGGCAGGACGAGCCGAGTCGAACCGTCGGCGGCATGGCTTGACGCACGACCCGGAATCATCGACGCGACTGGAGGTTGTTTCATTGAATTCCTTGAGAGACGCAACACCACCTCCAATGTTCCAACGGCTTTTGCGAAGGCGGGCTGGCCACTATAATGTGGCTGACTTCAATTGCGGAAATGACTGCTCGATCAACGAATTCCCGCGATGCCCGTAACGGCTTTGCCAGCGAGTGTCGTTTCCGTCCAAAAATCTCATAATTTAGATACATTGCGATTCGCCTCGCCTCCACTTCGTACCCCATCCTGTACGCGGAAGCCAATTGGCGGTCGAGCCCCGACAATGTCTCGGGCGAGCCGAGGTAACGGCTTCGTTATTTCCGATTGGCGGAGCTGTCCGGCAGCCCTCAGCCAGGTCCTGCCTTGTGCCGAGTGTCTGATTTCGGCACGACCTTGCCCGAAAGCGGACCGTCGCAAAGGCCCGGTACCGAAGTCAAACTTAATAACGTTTCGCCTCGCCCCACCACGACGTATGCTACGTCCGATACGTGGCGTTCCCTCACTGCCTCACGCCGATCCGATCGCCTCGTGGATCGCCGCGCCAAGGCCAACGATCGCATTCCCCCTCGGAGAGCGAACCAAAGGTCCCGGCTTTGCTGCGCCAGGGCGAGCAGCCACGCGATGTCCTTTCGCAGAGGCGCCAAGCCTCTGGGGGGATCTCTGCGGCCGGGGTTGTTTATCGTCTGCGGCGCCATCCTGGCACAGCCGGGGCGGGAATGACTGCCCGCCACCGCTGCCCCAGGAGGCGCCAACCAATTCTGAAGCGAAACCACGGAAGAAAACTGGCTCTTCCGCGCTTTTGGTGGAATTGGGCGGTCATGGGGGTTCCCGTTCGCCACAGGAATCGACCCCGTGCGGCAGGAATTGTGCTCCTCCACGCTCGTACCATGTGGCTTCGTGGTGGACGAGGTGTTGATTTTTGCGATCTGCACATCGGTATGCGTCCGCGCGTCGCGCACGTACGGGACCAGAGCATCGGCCCGCCCGGTCCGGTAGGACGGGAACGCGCCATTTTATGCGCGCGAAATACCCACGGACGCCGCGCTCGCGCTTGCGCCGATCGCCCGCGCCAGTGCCGGATCCTAAGCCATGCCCGATCGCGGCCTTGTCGAACTCATTGCGGAAATGCATCCGCAGGCTCTTCGCGACGATCCCGAGCACCCTGAAGATGTCATTTCCTGATATCTCAGGAAGGCGCTATCGTCCGTTCCGACCGGGTGTCGTCCGGAGAATGTCGGCGAAAAGGAGAGGCAGGATGTCGAACCATTTTACCGGACTAAGCCTTGGCCCACCGCTCGGCGACCAAAGGCTGGACCTGTGCGATCTTTACGCGTTCCAGTCGCCCACCGACCCATCGCGAACGGTGATCATCCTCAATGCGAATCCAAATGCCGACGCGCTCCATCCCGACGCCATCTATCGGCTCAACATCGACAATGACGGCGATTTGCTGACGGATCTCGCGCTCAGCTACGTGTTTTCCAAGCCACAAAACGGCAGGCAGACTTTCAACGTGTTTCTGGCCAAAGGCCAGGAGTCGCGTTCAGCCGAGGCGGTCGGGGAGAAGATCGTCGCCGACGCGGAGGTCTCATTCGGCCCCAAGCCCAACCTCGTCAAGGCAGGCGACTACACATTCTTCGCCGGCAGTCGCAGCGATGCCTTTTTTTTCGATTTCGACGGCATCAAGAATCTGTTCGACATCAGGGGCAAGCGGAATTTCACCGAGCCTCACCTAGGCGGAAAGTCACCCTGGACCGGTGTGGATTCAAATACTGAAGCCAACGTCTTCTCGACCGTGATCGAGCTGCCGACGAGCGAACTCGCCCCGAAGCCCGAGATACACATCTGGGGACGATGCAGCGTGCGGCAGGACGGCAAGCTGGTCCACGTCGATCGCGCCGGCCATCCGAGCGTCAGCAGCTTTTTCAACACCGACGACACAAAGCTGGAATACAACGCGAGCGAGCCGGTCAACGATCGCAATCGCTGGCTCGATCAGTTCGTGCATCTGATGGGCCACACGGGAAATTACTCGCGCGAAGAAGCCATCACCGCGATCGACAAAGAGCGCACGCTGCCCGATGTGCTGAGTTTTGATCCGTCGAAACCCGCGAAGTATCCCAACGGCCGTGTCTTCACCGACGACGTGATCAATTATCGCCTCGCCTTCCTCACGAAGGGCGAATGCCCGCCCACCGGTCTGAAACCGCACACTGACATTCTCAAGGAGTTCCCGTACATCGGCACGCCGCATGCGAAGAGCTAGTGGTTAAAACCTGACATTTGAATCCTGAGAGGGATTCCCGAACGGTTTGGCGCGTGCGAGTCTGCGGCATGCGCACAGGAATCTCGATCACGGTATCGCCGATTGTCTGCCGTCGCCTTCAAAGCCTGATTGCGA
>DATJLS010000080.1:0-225466 GCA_035509315.1 Acetobacteraceae bacterium
GATGCCGCAGGCTCGCCAAGGACTTCGAAGCAACCATCGCCAGCGCAACTGCCTGGACGCTGATCGCTCACGTCCGCAGGCTGACCAGAACCCTTGCAAGAGCCTGATAGACAACGTCGCATTCCGAGTCAGACACTGAGACGATAATATTTTCTACGTGATTGACGAACAGGGCAAACGCATCCTCCGCTGAAAGATTGCGATAAGGTCCCGTATGCGTGGCGAACACAATGCGCTCGTGCGCAAGAATCTCTTCCGTGGTCCGGAAGGCCCTCCACCGCTCCTGGAAGTGAAAGACACCTTCAAGTGAAATGGCAATCCCAACGGCCAGGCTCACGCCCGTAATCGCGATGCGGAGTGGTGGATGATCCAGGCTGACGGAGTTGAACATGGCCTGCAGGTTGACCAGCACCGGCGTCACACATCCGCCGAGGACGGCGAAGGTCCGCATCGAAAGAAACATTCTCCGCGCCTGCTTCGACTTGCGGTCATACCATCGCCGGTACGGCTCCAGCCGCTCGTCAACGTAGCGCGATGCCGCGTCTGACAAAGTGGATGATGCTGGAAGCACGCTTGATGCAGGGTCCCGCGGGATATTGCGGGGGGTGGCTCGGATGGTGGCGAATGATCTGGGCATAGAGTGCAGGCCTCCTCGCAGCCGGCCACCGCAAGCTGTCGTGGGTCGATTTTGCATGTACGCCATTGCCTACCGATGACGTCACGGCCAAGTTTGAATTACGATTGTAATAAACGAGGCAATGTAGAAATCGGAGACTCGGCCGACCTCGACCTTCCGTGTGGAAAAACCGTATGGAAAAAGCAGTGCTGCAGCCGTAGCCATTTCCGCAGTGGTCACACTTCTCTTCCGGTCTCTGTTGTGAGATCATCCGCTCGCGCCGGAAAAAGGAACGATGGTATCCGATGGCAAACGGGCGGGGCTCGATGCGAGTGGCGGAACGAACGGTGGTCAGCGCGCGGTCTGCATTTCACGATGAGACAGTCGGTCGCCTCCACCGGAGAGCCCCTTCCCCCGGCCCAACCAATGCAATCTCTCAGCGGCGGAGAATTCCTTCCGCGAGCAGGCGAACGAGGCGGGCATGAAGGATTTGTCGCTCGATCCCGAGTTCTTCGCCCTGTTGTCCGGCAGTTATCTTCGGCTGCTCGGCGTTCCGCTGATTCCTCACGGCCAAGGCCTTCACGACCCTGCCAGATGGCTTTACGAACAGGCACCCTACTGCGTTCTTGCCCATGATACGGAGCCCGATCCGCGCTTCATCTATGCGAACCGGACGGCGCAGACTTGTTTCGAATATACGTGGCAGGAATTGACATCACTGCCGTCACGCCTTTCCGCCGAAGCGCCCAACCGTGAGGAGCGCCAGCGCTTGCTGGATGAGGTCTCGCGGCAAGGATTCGCGACCGGTTATGCAGGATTGCGAATTTCCAAAACAGGCCGGCGTTTCTGGATCGAAGACGGAACCGTGTGGCAGCTTCTCGGCGAGGATGGCACGGTGCGCGGCCAGGCTGCGACATTCCCAAGATGGCGCAACACATAATATCGTGGTGAATCTGTGGCAACAAAGTACGAACGGGGAAAATCAGTGAGTACAATGGGCACAGGCCGGATAGCACTCGCCAGCCTGATCGGCACGACAATCGAATTCTACGATTTCTATATTTACGGCACCGCCGCGGCGCTCGTGCTCGGGCGTCTGTTCTTTCCGTCCGGTGCGCCAGGGGCGCAAACCTTGGCGGCATTCCTGACCTTCGGCATCGCCTTTCTCGCGCGACCGTTCGGGGCTTTTCTCTTTGGCCATTTCGGTGACCGCATCGGTCGGAAATCCACTCTGGTGGCCTCCATGCTGGTCATGGGCCTCTCCACCACTCTGATCGGCGCGCTGCCCGGCTATGTCAGCGCGGGAGCGTTGGCCCCGATTCTGCTCTGTGTCCTGCGTCTGGGACAGGGGCTCGGCATTGGCGGGGAATGGGGTGGTGCCGCGCTCGTCGCCACCGAGAATGCTCCGGCGGGGCGCCGCGCCTGGTTCGGCATGTTCCCCCAGCTCGGCCCTTCCATCGGTTTCCTGCTTTCCAACGGGATGTTCCTCCTCCTCTCCGTTCTGCTGACGGACTCTCAGTTCCTGGCCTGGGGCTGGCGCGTTCCATTTCTGGCGAGCGCCGTTCTGGTCATCATCGGGCTTTATGTCCGCGGAAGGCTGAGCGAGACGCCAGCCTTTGCCCGGCTTGCAGAACGTGGAGGGCAAGTGAGGGTACCCCTCACTGAGGTGCTGAGCCGCCATGGCGGCAGCCTGATCCTCGGATCGCTCGCGATGGTCGTCTGCTACGCAATCTTCTACATCTCCACCGTCTTCACTCTCGGCTATGCCACGCATGTCCGCCATGTCCCGCGCGAAAGCTTCCTCGGGATCCTGTGCGTCGCCATTCTGGCCATGGCGGTGGTAACTCCGATCTCCGCCGCCTTGGCAGACTGGCTCGGCCGCCGTCCCGTGCTGCTGGCGGGTTCTCTGCTCGCGATCGTCTCCGGCTTCCTGTTGCCTTCGCTCCTCGGGACAAGTACGGGAGTCCTGCTCTTCCCGATCATGGAGCTGGCACTTATGGGCCTGGTTTTCGCACCCATGGGTGCTTTCCTGCCGGAGCTTTTCCCGGCCCAGGTTCGCTATACGGGCGCGTCGGCGACCTACAATCTCGGAGGCATTCTCGGGGCATCGCTGGCCCCCTTTGCCGCCCAGCTTCTGCTGGCGCGTGGCGGGCTGCCATTTGTCGGTTACTACATTGCCGTCGCGGGAGCGGTGAGCTTTCTGGCGATCCTGGCTCTGGGAGACTCCCGGCTGCAGAATCCCGGAGAAGTGCTTGCTTAAAGCATGATGACCGGAGGTGGAATCACGGTAGGTCTGAATCGCGCGGAAAAACAACGAGTGAGCGGGATGAGTGAGCGCCAGCGAGCTCATCCCGCTCCCGATAGCGTTGATTCGTCGTACCAGTTCAAACCGATCTCCGGCACCGACGCGCATCATTCATGGGCAGGGCATGGATTCGTTTCGATTGCAGCGCAACCCGCATTGACCCTCACAAGCCCGGGTGCACTCTTGCGACTCGCGAACCCTGATCGAGAGCCGCCATGCGCATCCATATTCACAACGCACCCAGCGATCCGTTGTTCGCGATCACCCCGCGCCAATGGGAAGAGGCTGCGGCGCGCGCCGGCACGACGGGCCATGGCCACTCGCTGAGCTTTGGCGACACGCGCTCTGCTCTCATCGCCGCGCTTGCCGAGGCGGAGGTGCTGATCGCTCGGCCCGCCGAGCTCACCGCGGCCTTTCCCGTCCCGGCGCCGCGCCTCAGACTCATCTTCTCCACCTCCGCCGGAGTGGATGCGCTCGCGCCGTTCACGAGCCTCCCGCCCGGCGCGATCCTCGTCTGCAATCGCGGCATCCATGGCGAAAAGGCGGGAGACTACGCGATCATGGCGCTCCTGATGCTTGCGATGCAGATGCCCGCCCTGCTTACCGCCCAGCAAGCCGAGCGGTGGGAGCAGCGCTACAGTCCCACTCTCACCGGCCGGCGTCTCCTGGCCGTCGGGCTCGGCACGCTGGGCGCGGCTGCCGTCACCCGCGCAACCGCCTTCGGCATGGAGGTCACGGGCATTACGCGAACCGGCGCCTCTCATTCCGAATGTGGAACAGTTCTTCCTGTTGCCGCGCTCGATCTCGCGCTGGTGAAGGCGGAGTTTCTGCTTCTCGCCTGTCCGCTCACACCGGCGACACGCAATCTTCTCGACCGCCGCCGCCTCGCGCTGCTGCCAGCCGGCGCGGGTGTGGTGAATATCGGCCGCGGACCTGTTCTCGATGAGGACGCGCTCGCCGATCTGCTCGATGCCGGCCATCTCGGGGGCGCCGTTCTCGATGTCTTCGCTCGGGAACCGCTGCCTCCCGCCCATCGCCTCTGGAGCACCCGCAATCTTTTCCTCACGCCGCACATCTCCGCAGACGACCCGACGACCTACAATCCGCGCACACTCGATCGCTTCTTCGCCGCCCTTGGCGCCCTCGTCCATGGGGCGCCCATCCCCAATGTGGTCGATTACGCGCGCGGTTATTAAATTGCCACCCCGCACGTGAGGCTCCGCACCACGTTCCTGTAACCCGCGATATGGTCCTGCATGCGCAGGTGCTTTTCGGCATAGCGGCGCGCGGCCACGCTGAGCCGGCGTGCGAGCGCCTCATCCTCGATCAGCTCCAGGATCCGCTCGGCGAGCCGCACGGGATCGAGACAGGGTGTCAGCAATCCGTTGTGTCGGTCGCGGACGAATTCCCGGACCGGCTCCGTGTCGCTGCCGATCACCGGCGCTCCCATGGCCAGCGCCTCACGCAGCGACCATGAGGCGACGAACGGATAGGTGAGATAGACATGCGCGTCCGATCGCCGCAGCAGCGCGAGGAAATGCCGATACGCGACCTTGCCGGGAAAATGCACCCGCGCGGGGTCGATCTTCCCGCCAAGCTCGGCGAGCATCCGCGCCCGCCAGGTACCGCCCTCGGGCGGCTTCATGCCGTAGCTCACCTCGTCACCCCCCACCAGCACCGCGCGCACGTCCTGCCGGGCGGCGAGCACGCGCGCGAGCGCCCGTACCATCACGTGAAATCCGCGATAGGGCTCGAGATTGCGCGCGACATAGGTGACCAGCTTCTCTCCGGGCGCGATGCGGATCTCGCCCAGCACCAAAGGCTGCCGTCGTGCCACGACGAGTGGCTTGCAGAGCGCGAGATCGGCCCCCTCCGGCAAGATTTCGATTCCTGTTGCCGCCCATGCGGGAAAGGTCGCGCGCTGCCAGAGCGTCGGCGTCTGTCCGTGCCCGCCCATGGTGAGCGCCAGCAGGTTCACCGTGTTCTTGGCGCGTATGCGCGGAAAGAGCGATGGGTCGGGTGGGAATTCTGGATCGAACCCGACATCCATGCCGGCGGTGTGATAGAAGAATTCGAAATAGCCGAGCAGCGGCGTTTCCGGCCACACATCGCGGATATTGAGAAGCTCGCCCCAGCCGTGATGGCCGATGATGATGTCCGGCGTGAAGCCGAGCCGCTTCAGCTGCATCGCCGTTCTCGCCACTGTTTCCGCGCGGAGCGAGGCCAGCTCGAACTCCCTTGCGTCCGGATGCGTCGCCGTGTTTGCCCCTCGCCCCATGTGATAGACGACTTTGCGCACGCCGGCGAGGTGATTGGCGTTCGGCTCGGTGAGGAAGACGATCTGGTCGCGGCCACGCGCGGCCAGATGCTTCAGGATGTGCAGATACTGTCCCGGAAAATTCTGATGGACGAAGAGGTATTTCACGCCCGCCGACGCGTTGGCTTCTTGCCTTGCCTCTTCTTGCTCCTGTCCGGTCGCTTGTCGTCCGGCCGTTTGGGGGACGCATCCCTCATGCCCGGCGGCGAAGCCTCCTTGCCCCGCGGTTGCAGCGTCACCTGGAATGCTTCCAGCGGCGCCAGTCCTTCCACCTCACACGACTCCCCGGACGAAGTCGGCCCGACCATCGCACCATCCGTGAAACTTGCCGAGCAGGTGCAGGAAAAAGCTTCCGCCGCCGCGCCGCGCAGCCGAACCCGAAACCCGAGAATCGGCAGCGCCATCCGCCGGCTGCCACAGAACTGCCCACCCTGTGACCAGGGAGAGAGCCAGCCCCGACCAAGCACGGCCTGATATTCGATATCCTCCGGCGGCAGGCCCGCCGGCGGCGTGATCGAGAATCCCTCGATCCAGAGCTTGCTGCCCCGTTCGCCTACCCATTCACCGAACCGCCCGCCAACATCGCCTCGCTGCTGCACGTGGGCGATGATCGCCGGTGCGACGGTTTTGGGCGCGACGGCCTCCGGCGCAACCGACGGTACTGCCGGTTGCTCCTTCGCCGCCGGCGGGGCGGATGCTGCCGGGCGCTCACTCGGCCGAAAATCGCCGAGACGGACGATTTGAAGTTGTGGCAGCGCATCGCCACCATGGGCCGACTGATAGACCGTCACCAGCACCTGCGCAGGCCCTTCTGAAATCCGGATCAGCGCCGCGTCATTGTCGGTTGAGACCCAGCCATCCTCGCGGAAGCCGCCGATCTCCACACCCCGGCAATCCCCTGGCGGAAGGGAGATTCGCACGCCCGGCAGGCCTGTCGTTTGGTCGGGCCGATGCCCGTTGGGTGCGTGAAACACACAATAAAGCCCAGAATCGAGCCTCATCAGGTGCCCTGAAATCTTCAGTTCGGTGACGATCTTCTGCTCGGACATGCCTCTCATTCGCCGCAGTGCCAGGGGGATGCCAAGGGGAACGCCAGGGGAGTGCAAGAATCTTAAGGAGAGGTCGCCCGCTACGGGCGCGGACGAAGTTTACACAATAAGTCGTTCAGCGCTGCAACTGTTAACCCCAACGGCAGCAGCCAGCCACGGCCGGTGGCACGAATCCGCTCCGCCTGCGTCCCAAGATCGAAGGCCACGACATCGAGACCGGCCTGCCATGCCTCGGAAAGCGTGAAGCACCAAGTCTCGGGCCAGAGAGACGGCAGAAAGGCGAAATCCGCGTCCTGCGCTACAATCAGCGACGGCAGCTCCGCTTCGCGATAGGCGCCGGTCACGAAGATTCGCCCAGTCTCGAGCAGGCGCCGGTCATCATGCGAATAGCCCACCAGCACGAATCGCAACGGCAGATTCCGCCACGCGGCGTCGCGTGCGGCGGCGAGCAGCACGTTATAGCCCTTGGCGACGCCGATAGCGCCGATCAAGGCGATCGTGCGCGGTGTCCGGAAGTGCCGCGCATTTGCCTTGGGCAAGGCGGTGTCATCCTCCCACGGCACGACGCTCACCGCGAGGTCCGGGAAATGGCGCCGGTAGCGCAGTGCGGCGTCGCGTGCCGGGGCGATGACGCGCCGCGCCCCGGCAAGCTCGGCGGAAGAGCGCGCGGTCAGCGCTTCCGGTGCGATCGCTTCCTCGATCTCGCTGCCAGCATCCGCCACGCAGGCAGCGCATATGCGCGGCCCGGGCTCACCGCAATAGCGCCCTTCCGGCCCGACGAGCGCGATCCGTGCGCACAATGCGGCGTAGTCGTGCAGGTAGGCGTCATAG
This sequence comes from Acetobacteraceae bacterium, assembly GCA_035509315.1. GTDB lineage: Bacteria > Pseudomonadota > Alphaproteobacteria > Acetobacterales > Acetobacteraceae > JAKAWQ01. Next base: position 7,119 of record DATJLS010000080.1, read on the forward strand.
GGCACACGGAGTCGCCGGCAGAGCTCCAGGATCGCATGGTCATGCCCGACCAGGTGGTGCAGCTCCGCCGAACGTACGCGTTGCGGCTTAAGCAGCCGCGTGAGTGCCGGGATCTCATCAGGGATCGCGAAGCGGAGGTTTGGGAAAACCTCGCCGCTGTCATCGCTCACAATCGCCGCCCGCCCGCCATCCGGGGTGACAGCCGGGCGAAGCAGGATCGGCCGCAACCCTGCGGCACGCAACGAAGCCGCACGCCGGCGAAGGAATGTCTCCACCCCGCCGCGCCGCCCATGCCCGATCAACAGTACCGCACCCACAGCCGCCCGGCCGGGCGTGAAGCGCTCGGCGTCGAGCCGCCGCCGACAAGCGAAGAGCGGATCGGCGGCGATGTGCGCGGCGATCTCCGCGTCATAACCGGGGTGCAACCGGTTGAGCTGGGCAAGGTTGCGCTGCGCGAGCGCCTTGCCGGCGCCGCCAAAGGATTGCCCACCGAGATGGGTGACGAAGACGCCGGGTGCCGCGACGTGCCGCCAGCCGAGATGCCGCGCGCGGGCGCAGAAATCGTTCTCTTCCCCGTACCCTTGAGCGAAGACATCCTCGCGAAAGAGCCCGGTCGCGGTGAGGCAGGCGCGGCGAATATAGAGGCAGAACCCGATCCCGGTCGGGATCTCCACCGCCAGGCCATGATGAAGCCGCGCCGCGAGCCCGGCCAGCCGCGCCGTTTCCGTTCTGTCCGGCGCTTTGTTGGCTCCTCTCGGATCCGGATAGCTCAGGATCGTCGCTTCATTGGAGAAGGGCGTTGCGGTGCCGATGTCGGGGGCCGATTGTACGGCCGCCCGTAGCCCTTCGATCCAGCCCTCCGCCACCAGCGTGTCGCTATTGAGGAGCAGGATATCCGCCTCGGGCCGGGCCGCGCGGATCCCTTCATTGCAGGCGGACGGAAATCCGCCCGCCCGCCCCCGCTGCACCACATGAATGCGGCCCGTAGCAGCGAATGTGCCAAGCGCCTGGGCGAACGCGGGCTCGGGCACGCCATCCTCCACGACGATCAGCCGCGCGCTGCGTGAAAGATGATCTCGCACCGAAGAGAGGCAAGCAAGCGTGGCCACCATCGCCCCATGCACCGGCACAATGACATCGACCGCTGGCCTTGCCCGCGTGGCCACGGGCAAGGCGGTGAAGCGCCGTGTCGCCATCTGCGACTTCGCCGCCGCTTCGACATTCTCACGGCCGGGCGCGAGCGGACTTCCCGTGAGATCGTGTCCATCGCGGTCGCGGACAGAAATCGGCCCCACGATGCCGCTGAGTCGCGCCGCCGGGATCGCGAAGCCGCGCGGCCGGGCGAGTGGCGCAGCGCCGGCAAGATGGGACTCTTCGTCTCGTGCAGTAATAGTAAAGGCTGGGCGCGCCGCTCCCGCGGACCAGACCGCCAGCACCGGCGCCCGCTCCGGTTCGGCAGGATGCCAGGCCCAACCGACGATCCCGCCGTTGCTTGTCTCGACGAATCCCTCGGTTCGGCGCAACGAAGCGATGTGGATCGGGCTGCCCAGCAGCGCCCGCCCGCCCATCCTGACCGTCAGCTGCCCACATCGTTCCCACCCCGGCAGCAATTTCAGCTTGCGCCTATAGCCGCCCGAATGTCGTGCGGCCCTTCCGTCGAGCGTGATCGTCGCGTCTTTCGCCAGCAAAACACCGAGACGCAGCGTCCCGTCTGCGCCAAGCGCGCACCAGCCGGGATAAGCCGCCTCCACCGCGACCGCGTCGAGAATCGCCACCGTGTCTTCCTTGGGCCGGATCCAGACATGACCAGAAAGCGCACGCCCCAGCGCTGCCGCTGCTGAAAGTGCATTCCCCGCGCGCCGATACGCCGCGGCGAGCGCCAGCCACAGGGCACGCCGGTCATGGCGCCCAGTGAGCACGCTGAGCAGCGCGATGCTCTCTTGGTTTTCGCCTGCCCGCAGACATGCCAGGGCGAGCGAGAGCGTGGCCCGGTCCTCATCCGGTGCGAGGCGGCGGGCGCGATCGAACCAGCGCCGCGCCTCCGTCAAATCCCCGCGGGCGAGGGCAGCCTCGCCTTTTGCCCAGGCGGCAAGCATTGTGCCGGCGTCAGCCGGTTTTTCTTGCGATGAGGCGATGGCGGAGCGGCGTGGCATGCGCCGCCCAATGTATCTCAGAGAAAGTCTATTTTAGAAAAAACGTATCTCAGCGACTCCGTGCCTCGGAAAACCGCCTGGTCACAGTGTCGGCTCCGCTGTCAGCCTCGGGCGTTCAGGTCCAGGGGCTCACTGGGAAGGAGTCTCATGGTGATGATGCCCGACCGGAGCGCCCCCTGTTCGGAACACCGCATCGGCATTCCGTTGCTGCTCCGGCGTCATCGTCGCGTAGAGCGCCTGAAAGGCATTTGCCAAAGTCTGCATGTTTCGCGCATGCAGCGCCGCAAGCTCGGCATAGGATTGCATGTTCTGCGCCGCATTCATCGTCCCGAGTGCGGCACCGCGCTGTGCGAATGCCTGGTGCATGCTCTCCGCATTCCCCGTCATCGCCTGGGCGAAGCGGTCCCATTGCGGTTGCTGGGCCGGCGTAATCTGCAAGGTCGCGTGCAGCTGATCGATATATTGCTGCGCGGTCTCGGGCCCGCCGGCAGGTGGCGCCGCCGTCTGCGCCTGTCCTGTCTGCGCCTGTCCTGTCTGCGCCTGGCTTTGGGCCAAGGCGCCTACCGGCAGGGCCAGCGGTGCGAGCAGCACCAAGAACGCCAGGCGAAATTTACCATTCATGGCAATGCTCTCCTCAATAGCCGTAGTAATAGGCAGGCGGTGGCGGCGCGTAATAGGCGGGGGGTGGCGGCGCGTAATAGACCGGAGGCGGTGGTGCCGCCGAGCTCGCAATCGCCCCGCCAATCACCGCCCCGACGCCGAGGCCAAGCAAAGCGCCAGCAACAGCGGCGCCTGCGTTGTTGCAGTTATAACAACCACCGCCCCAGTGTGGCGGCGGTCCACCGTGCCACTGAGGAGGAGGCGGGCCGTGCCAGCCATGCGGAGGTGGATGGTAGGGCTGCGCCACCGCAGGAAGCGCGGCGGGCGTTGCAAGCGCGACAGCCAGCGCAACCGCCGCCACCGCGCGGGGAAATCTCGAAGGATGCATGGCATCTCTCCCTGGGAGGGGATGTTCCATGACAACAAGACTGGTCGGGAATCATGGTTTCTCTGAGACGAAATCCCACCATCACCGCGGCAATACATGTTCTGGAAGGACATGCAAATGCCGCATAGTGTTCCGGATATCATGGCATCGCGAGGGTTTGCACGCGATCCGCCTAAGCCGTGAAATTGCCAAGGCCATGAAACTGATTGAGAAAAAACAAAACAGAAAAGAGGTCACAATCGGAGGAGGAGGCACCTCACCGGGAGACGCTCGTAAAACAAAGAAATAATATCAGATGGTCTGAAACAATTGCCCGCCGATGAACGCGCCTTCCGCGATGCCGCCCGGACAGGCGAAGACGCCGCTGCCGACATGGGTCGTGAATTGGTTGAGCAGATCGAGCTTGGACATCTTCTCGAAGATCTTGACGAAACCCGTTCGTGGATCGCGCTGATAGGCGATGAAGAGCAGTCCCGCCTCGTATTCCAGTCCCTGGCGCCAGGGCGGCCAGCGTTCGGCGATTATCGCCAGGCCGTCATTGTAGGAATAGCCGCGGCGCAGGATGCGTGCACCGCCATTGCTCGAGGCTGCACCCAACCGGACATGGGCATTGTCGCCGATTACCGGATTGCCGTCCTTGTCCGTGGCGTCGAGATCGAGGGGCGTAAATTCCCCGCCGCCGGTGAGCGGAGCGCCACTCAGTTTCTTACGGCCGATCACCTGCTCCTGGAAATCGAGCTCGACATTGTCCCAATGCTGCAGGGCGATCCGGATACGCCGCACAACGAGATAGCTGCCATTCCGCATCCACCCCGGCCCCTCGTCATTGACCCAGACCACATCCGCGAAACTGCCATTCCCGAGGAGCTGACCGCTCGCACGCTCGGCCGGGTAGGAACTGCCAGGATTCTCGGTACCATCCTTGAAGCCGAGCAGATTGCGCGGCGTCTCGCCGGGCGGGCTGTCCGGCAGGAATCCCGCCTGGATCCAGCGCAGAACGGCGACACCCGGGTTCGCGTTGTAAGGGGTGGCGACGCCGGCGCGCTTGCCCCCATAGCCGTTGGCGGCATCATTGGGCGCAGCCATCCGAGCGAGCTGCCGGATGGCATGAAAAGCCACCGCGCTGTCATCGGCGCAGGCCTGGACACAGAGATCCCCACCCGTATGTCCGGGATCGAGCTGATCGCCATTGAATCGCGGCAGATCGGCCAGTGCCGCAGGCCTTCTCGCCTGAAGCCCGTATCGGTCCTTGCCATCCTTCTCGAAAAGACCGGGCCCGAAGCCGAAGGTGAGCGTCAGGCGCCGCGGCCCGAGGCCGAGCGCTTCGCCGCTATCGGCCGGAGGGACGGAGGGACTGGAGGTGAGCGCCTCCGCGGTCTTGCCCGCCGTCATGCGGGCCGCCGCCTCGGTCCAGTCGCGCAGAAGCTTGACAATGTCCGATGCCTTGTCCGTGACGAGGTCGAAGCTCGCGAACAGGACATGAGTCTGCTGCGGCGTATCGATTCCCGCTTGATGAACGCCATGAAACGGGACTTTGCCATCGCTGTTGATCGATCCCGCAACAGCGCTGGCGGCCGGGTTGCCCTCGGACACTCTGGCTACCTGCGAAGCGGCATGGCCGGCCACGGCCGAGGCTGCGAGCATGCTCCCTGCCGCGCCCAGAAATCCCCGCCGCGAGGAAAAGGGACACTTGCCCACGCGAAATTCCCTTCCTCTCAATGTGCGAGAACAAGCGTGTTCACGTCATCCTCGACATAATAGAACCCGCCGCCCGAAGGCGTCATCGCGATGCCGAAGAGATCCCCGCTGCCGGGCGGGCTCTGTGCCTTATCGACATCGATCCATTGCGCATAGAGCTGCTTGCCCGTCGCGGGATCGATCTCGACAACTTCACCGTTCAGCCCATTGGTCGTCAGCAAATCTCCGTCCGGCGTCATGACCAGCGCTAGCGGCCGCTGGAGAAGCCCGTCCTTGGTCACCTCCTTGCCGGTACCGGCGCTGGTCGTCCGGGTAAGCGCGTCCGGAATCGCGACAATGCGATTGCCGATCGCGTCGGAGACATAGAGCACGCCGTCCCCGCCGAGCGCGAGACCGGTCGGGCCGATGATGAACACGCCCTTGTCGGCCTGCTCGCCGAAACCGTCTGCAACCACGGTCTCGTGGGTGACAACGGGCGGCTTGCCTTCGGGAATCGAAAGCGAAAGGCGCAGCACGGTCGACTTGTTCACGACCGGGCTGTCATCCGTCGCGGCGCCGACGCCGAAGCCGGTGTTGCTGACGAAAAGGGTCGCCGTGTCACCGTTATCGACCACCGCCATGTTTCCCCATGGCCCGTCGATGTTCGGGCCGGCGATGGTGCCGGCGACATTGCCTTCAGAATCGAGCACGATCAGGCAGCCTTGGCCTTTGGTCGCGGTGGTACCATCATTGCTGGGCAAACTGCCGACGATCACCCACCCCGATTTCAGCATCGTCATCGCGGTGGTGAGGCCGACCCCGCCCGGGCATTGCGCGAGATGGCGCGGAATGGAGGCAAAGACCATCATATTCTTGGTCGCGGGATTGTAGTCGATGATGGTGGTGCCGAGACCCTGGAGGTTGTTCTTGTCATTGAAGTTGTCAACCAGAACATCGCCTTTCCCGATCTTCCCGGCCGAGACCGGGGCAACAAAGATCGCATAGGGATTTTGGTCCCCGTTGTCCGGCACGGTCGAAGTAAGCGTCGTGTGATGATGGACGGACTGGAGGAAGCCTGAGGCGCGTTGTGCGCGGGCCGCGCAGGGAAGGAAGGCGAGCATGGGTGCCAGCAGGAACGGCACGATCAGGGTGCTGCGGGTTTTCATTGATCCTTGTCCTCCGCTCTGAATTTCCGAGATCTTCCTGTTACCTTGCTTCAGAAGGTGACAGTCGTTCGGAAGCCGATGACGGCCTCGTTGCCGATAAGCGACGAGGGATTGTTCGGATTCTGGATGCCGCCGCCCGGATTGAAGACATATTGAAAGTCCGGCTGGATCTGCCACCAGGGCGCGGCCTGGAACTGGTACGTCAGCTCGAGAAAGGTCTCCGTGCTGCGGACGGGAAAGGGCGAGCCGGTGAAGAACGCCGTCTGCTGGTCGAGCGCGCTGGCCGCACTGCTGACCTTGACGATGCCGAAGCCGAGCCCGAGCGAATCATTGTCGCGGCCAGGCAGCGGGTCGGCAAGCACCACGCCTCCATTGGCGCTGAAAGTGATGAGGTTCTGCTGGGACGGCGCGCCCATTGCGCGCAGGAATACGCCGAGCGTGCGCGGACTCTGCGGATTTGGGCGCCAGACCATCTGGTCCATCACCCCGTAAAAGCTGTAATTGCCCTTGTTCATTCCGGGGATGCCGGTGCTCGCGGGATCGGCCAGAGAGAGGCCGGTATTGTCGAACTCCTGATCCGGAAAAAATCCTGTATCGTACCAGAAACCGAGCTTGTAGGTGCCGGGCAAGCCGCCGAAGGGCGCGTTGCCGTAATCCATGTCGCCGAGAGCAGGCTGGTTGAGGGCGTACTGCACCTCGGCGATAAAGAGCGCGCCGGTGTTGAGATTGAACTTGGTGCCGCCGGCGTCCAGCGCCTGCGCGTCGGCATCGAAGGGACCACCTCCCGGGTTGTCGTCGAACACGCCGGCCAGGACCGTGAGGTCGGATGTGGGCTTCCCCCGCAAACGCACGCCGAGCGAGGAAAGCGGATAGGCCGGGCCACCGCCAAAGAGGTCTTCGGTCGGCACCGCCGGCCAGCCCATCACCGTGTTGATAAAGAGGCCGCTATACTGGCTGACGATGAATTCCTGGTCGAGGCTCTGCTGGCCGAGCTTGATGTCGAAATCGCCGTTCGCAAAGGACTGATCGTACCATAGCTCCCAGAGCCGGGTTGAATTCTCCGCCTCGTTGCCGTTGGCAGTCTGGATATTGTCGAGGAAGGAGGCGCTGAAATCGTTGTTCCCGTGAATCTGCAGCGCGCTCACATTGAATGTGCCCCCCGGCAGATCGAAGGCCTTGCCGGTATCGACCTGCAGGGTGGCGGTGGTGAGCCCCTGCATGATAGCGCCCTGCTTCACTCCGCCCGAAACATTGCCCAGCAGCGCTTCGGCATCCGTGACATTGAGCGTCACACCGTAGTTGCCGAGCACGGTGCGCAGTCCGCCCATATCGCCGAGAAGGTTGCTGCGCGAGTCCGAGAAGAGGTTGGCGAGGAAGCCCGGCTCGCTCGCAGACGGCCCGGAAGCGGCGGTGCCTGATGGTGATGCCTGGGCGGCAGCGGTGACAGGCAGGGTCAGTGCATAGCCGGAGAAGAGGCTGGCCCCCAGAAGCATGCGGGCAGCCGTGCAGCAACCTATTGTTGGCCGGTCCGTCGTGAGACTCATTCGCGAAGGCCTTTCATCATCCCGATTGTGATTACCCTCCCTAAACGCAATTGCGACTTACTCGCAGTAACAACAAAACCTTTTTGCCGTCAAGATCTCATCCCGAATTCCTTGGGTCTGTTTGATAAATGATATGTTATACTATAACATTTAGCTTGACGGATAGTCAATATGTTATAGCATTCCATCCGTCAAGTGGCATGTCAGGCCGACGGGGATGAAAATGGGACAGAGCGATGATTCGGTTATGAGAAATTCACGGCGGCGGGCCAGCACCAGGCATTCTCGGCGAGGATGGGTGATCGGCGGCGTGCTGGCCATGCTCGCCATGGCATGGCTCGGCCACGCCAACGCCTTGGCCGCCGGGACGATCATCCATGCCGTCGGCATCGAGAACGAATATGCGGATGTCATCTCCCAGATCGGCGGCCAATATGTCCAGGTCGCCGCGATCGAGACCGACCCCAACACCGATCCCCACACATTCGAGGTGAGCCCAAAGGTCGCGCAGGAGATCGCTGCTTCCACACTCATCGTCAAGAATGGCCTGGGCTACGATAGCTGGGCCGACAGGATCATCACGGCGGCGCCGAACGCCGGGCGCCGGGTGATCGACGCTCAGCAGCTTCTGGACCTGCCCGAGAACACGCCGAACCCGCATCTATGGTACGATCCCAAAACGATGTCCGCAGTGGCGAAGGCAGTAGCGGCCGATCTCTCGGCACTCGAGCCGACGGAGACCGCATTTTTTCAGGCCAATGAAACGAAGTTCGACGACTCGTTGAAGGCCTGGCTCGCTTCCATGGCCTCGTTCAAGGCGCGCTATCGCGGCACACCGATCGCCGTGACCGAACCGGTCGCCGACTATATGCTTCAGGCCGCCGGCTGCGATATTGCAACACCGTTCAGTCTCCAGGCGGCGATCATGAACGGCACCGACCCTTCTCCCCAGGACGTGACCACCCAGAACACGCTCTTCAGCGGACATAAGGTGGAGGTGTTCGTCTATAACCAGCAGGTGACGGATTCCCTCACCCAGTCGTTCCTCACCCTCGCCAGGAGGAATGTCATTCCGATCGTTGGCGTCTATGAAACGATGCCGAACGGTTATCATTATCAGGCCTGGATGGTGGCGGAGGTTGAAGCCTTGCGGAAAGCGGTGACGGACAAGATCTCCACCGAGAAGCTTGCGGCGGGAAGCCGGCAGTGAGGCATCCGGGGAGCGAGAGCGTGATGACCGAAGGTCTCAATCACGCGGGAAAACAAATAGCGAGAGCGGGATACGTAAGCGAGAGCGAACACATCCCGCCCGAGGCGCTCGTTGTCGAGCGGCTGCGCGTCTCGTTCCCTGGCCGAATGATCCTCAATGAGGTGAGCTTCACGCTGCACGCCGGTGAGTTCTGCGGCCTCATCGGAACGAACGGCTCCGGCAAGACTACGCTCCTGCGCGCGATCCTCGGTTTTCTCTCACCCGATTCGGGCACGATCAGAACCAGTCGCTCGATCGGCTATGTGCCGCAGAAAATCTCCCTCGATCCCGCCATGCCGTTGCGTGCGCGCGATGTCGTCGCGCTCGGCCTCGACGGTCATCGGCTTGGCCTGCCGTTCCCTTCGCGGGAACGACGCCGACGCGTCGATGAGATGCTGGAGTTCGTGGCCGCGGGAAGCTTCGCGGATCAGCGGATCGGCAATCTCTCCGGCGGTCAGCAGCAGCGGGTTCTCATCGCCCATGCGTTGGTCCGCCGCCCCCGGCTCCTGCTGCTCGACGAGCCGCTCGCCAATCTCGACATACGCGGGACTGCCGAGATCGTGACTTTGCTGCGCGAGCTTTCCACGGCGCAGGGAATTGCGGTTCTGCTCTCTGCTCACGACATGAACCCGCTGCTCCCGGCCACGGACCGAATCGTCTACCTCGCCAATGGCCGCGCCGCGAGCGGCAGGACGGCGGAGGTGATCCGCACCGATGTCCTGAGCGCGCTCTATGGCTACCACATCGATGTCATCCGCGTTCACGGACGTGTCCTGGTCATCGCCGCCGATGCGCCCAGTGAGATCGACACCGCCATCGAGACTCATCCCGCCCATGTCGCCCATGTTCCGTAACCGGCTCCTTTCCGGCTCATGCCATCCTGGCTCGCGCTGATCTTCGCGCCCGGCTTCTTCGCCAGCCCGCCGGTGCAGACGGCGATGATCGTCGGTGGCGGCGCGGCCATGGTCTCGGGCATCGTCGGCGTCTTCACCGTCATGCGCGGCCAATCCTTCGCCGGCCATGCTCTGGCCGATGTGAGCAGCGCCGGCGGGTCGGCCTCGTTCCTTCTCGGCATCAATCCACTGCTTGGTTTCTTAGGCATGGCGATTCTGGCCGCCGGAGGAACGGAGCTGGCGGGAACCCGCTTTGCCCGGGAGCGCGACCTCGTCACCGGCATCATGCTCGGCGCGGGCCTCGGCCTTGCAGCCCTGTTCCTCTATTTCGATGTGACCTCCAGGAGCACGACCGGGGCAGCGGTCACGGTCATGTTCGGCTCCATGTTCTCCATCCCGGCCTCCATCATTCCCTTGGCACTCGCCGTCGGCGCCACGGCACTCGGGATCAGCGTGCTCTTCTATCGCCCGTTGCTTCTCGCCTCCCTCTCTCCGGACCTCGCCGAGGTGCAGGGCGTTCGCGTACGGATGACCGGGCTTCTGCACCTGCTGGTGCTGGCGTTCGCCGTCTCTCTCTCGGCGATGACCGTCGGCGCCATTCTCTCCACGGCCTTGCTGATCGGGCCGGCGGCCACGGCGCTGCGGCTCGCGAAGCATCCGGGCCAGGCAATCGCCCTTGCCATGCTGATCGGCGTCATCGCGACATGGGGCGGGATTCTTCTCGCCTATGACAGCTTCTCCTGGACACGGGGCCATGGCTGGCCGGTAAGCTTCTTCATCGTCTCCCTCATCTTCGCGTTCTACCTCGCCAGCGCCCCTCCCGAAGGCGGACGAAAGCGAAGCCGGATAGCAGAGGCCGGGCGCTGACGATGTTTTCGAGCTTCATGATCAATGCCTGGATCGTCGCCACTTTGGTTGCCGTGGTTGCCGGCATCGTTGGGTTCTTCGTCGTGCTCCGTGGCTCGTCCTTCGCGGCGCACGCTTTGCCTCTCGGCACTTTTCCTGGCGCCGCTGCAGCGAATCTCCTCGGCATCAATCCGCTTTTCGGCCTGATCCTGTTCGCCGGCCTCGGTGTCGTCGGCACCAGCCAGCTCGGCCGCCGCGGCCGCCACGAGGTCGCGACGGCGCTCACTCTCGTGATGCTGCTCGGCCTCGGGACTTTGTTCTTGAGTCTCAGCCGGGAATATTCACAAAGCGTCTATGCCCTGCTCTTCGGGGAGGTGCTCGGTGTCAGCACAAGCGACATCGCACCCATCGCCGTCATGAGCGTCGTGGCGATCGGGGCCACCTTCCTGCTGTTCCGTCCGCTCCTGCTCAGCGCGATCTCGCCTGAACTTGGCGAAGCCAGAGGCGTCTCCGCCCGCCATATGGAACTCTCGTTCCTGGCAATCCTGGCCTTCGCCACCTCCATGGCCCTGCCGGTCGTGGGCGCGCTGCTGGTCTTCAGCCTGATGGTCGGCCCGGCGGCGGCCGCGCGCGCCATGACGGACCAGCCCGTCCGTGCCATGCTGCTTTCGGTCGGCATCTCGCTGCTGACCGTGTGGGCTGCGATCAGTCTTTCCTATCTTTCCGACTGGCCCGTGGGATTCTTCGTCGGCAGCATCGGCGCGCTTTCCTATGCAATCGGGCGCGTCTGGGGGCGGAGCGGCGGCGTGCGGCTCCCGTGCCCTGTGCCGGAATCGGCCTAAGTCAACGCATCCATCCTTGATTGCGTGATGATCTCTGCGAGCAGGTCCGGCGCGCCGAACGCGCCGGATTTCGAGATTACCTCCGTTCCGTCCCAAATCCCGCCAGAGAGGCGTGAGCGAGGAATCCCGGGGGCATACTCCGCCCTCACCTCCAGTGCCTGCGCACCGAGAAAAGTGCAGACCGCACGCAGCGTTTCCCCGCCGCAAATGAAAAGCGTACTCGGCGGGTCAAGTTTCTTCAAAATTTCACCAAAGAGAGTGCCGATCCTTGCTGCCGCCTCACCGCGCCCGGTCTCTGCGGGAAGTGAAACGGTGATGACCAGAGCCCGGTCGCGTTCGAGGCGGCGGATGATCCCGTTGTGCGCGCCGGGATCAACCGGGGTGGTGAGGGGCAGATGCCACAAAGCGGCATTCCGCACTTGCCCCAGCGAGACCGGATGATCGGTGCCGATGAGCGCGAGCAGCGGTGGCCTTATCACACGCTCGACCGGGGGCGGGGTGCCCGCCAGCGCCGCCGCGAGCCCGGCAGCGCCGCACCACAGGACACGGCCCGGCAAGACTCGTCCGGCGCTGACGATGCGGGAAAGATCTTCCTCGCTCTCGGCGTCCCAGAGGCTCATCCCATACGGCGCGGCCGCGCCCGGCCGCATCACAGTGGCCGCAAGCAAAGACGCCAAATCCAGCCCGACAATCTGGTAAGCGCCCTGGCCCGGCGGCCGCCACCATTGCCGCCCGCCGCTTGTGATGCGGGATTGCGCCGGGAAAGCCGGGGCAATGATCGCGTGATCGAACCCCCCTGCTTCGTGGCAGGCCCGAACGGCCTCCGCCGGGTATCCTCGCAGCAGGCTGTCGAGCTTGAGGTAGCCGAGATCCGCATCGCGCAGGCGATGGGCGAGGAGGCGCATTCGCGCTTCCGCCTTGGCCGGCGGCAGCTCGCGCGTGCCCGCATCCATGGCGATGCTGCCGGCCTGCTGCGGCGCGAGGGGCTCGTCCCAGATCACGGGCAGCCGACCGGAGAGCGGCAGGAACTGGACGGCGGAATCGAGCGCACCCGTGAGATCGTCAGCAAGCAGACTGAGTTTCATAATGCTTCCTCTCCCGGCGAGGCGGCGCCGTCGACCTCGTCCGACCATCCCGTCTCCGGCCACATTGATCTAAAACATATGCCCATAGAACAAATCCGCTCACGCTTCGTTCGAAGGGGCGGAGCGGTGGCGGCCGCACGCCCAAGCCAAGGAGGGGGAGAATGACCGATCGCGACACGCTCCACACGCCAGAGGGCCCACTCTCAGCCGAGATGCTGAGGCTGATCGATGCCTATTGGCGGGCGGCGAATTATCTCTCGGTCGGGCAGATCTATCTCTTGGACAATCCGTTGCTGCGCGAACCGCTCCGAAAGGAGCACATCAAGCCGCGGTTGCTCGGCCATTGGGGAACGACGCCGGGCCTCAATTTTCTCTATGCCCACATCAATCGCCTCATCAAGGCGCATGACCTCGATGCGATCTTCGTCACCGGGCCCGGTCATGGCGGGCCGGGGCTGGTCGCCAACACCTATCTCGAAGGCACCTACAGCGAGATCTATCCGCAGATTTCCGCGAACGAGGAGGGGATGAAGCTGCTCTTCACGCAGTTCTCCTTCCCCGGCGGCGTGCCGAGCCATGTCGCGCCGGAGACACCGGGATCGATCCACGAAGGCGGAGAACTCGGTTACTCGCTCCTGCACGCCTATGGCGCGGTGTTCGACAGCCCCGATCTTCTCGCCTGCTGCGTCATCGGCGATGGCGAGGCCGAGACCGGCGCACTCGCCACAAGCTGGCATTCCAACAAGTTCCTCAATCCGGCACGGGACGGCGCGGTCCTGCCGATCCTCCACCTCAACGGCTACAAGATCGCCAATCCCACCGTCCTCGCGCGGATCAGCGAGAAGGAGCTCACTCATCTCCTGCTCGGCTATGGCTACCAGCCCCATTTCGTCTCCGGCCATGAGCCCGCGATCATGCACCAGCTGATGGCTGCGACGCTCGATCAGGTGATCGCGGATATCCACGCAATCCAGCAGAGTGCCCGCGCCACGGGCTTCAAAGAGCGGCCGGCCTGGCCGATGATCGTGCTCCGCTCGCCCAAGGGCTGGACCGGCCCGCACGAGGTCGATGGCAAGCAAGTGGAGGGCACGTTTCGTGCCCACCAGGTTCCGCTCGGCGAGGTGCGCACCAATCCCGAGCATCTCGGCATGCTCGAGGAATGGATGCGGAGTTACCGCCCCGAGGAGCTCTTCGATGAAGCGGGCACGATCCGTGCCGAGATCGCTGCACTCGCCCCCGCGGGTGAGCGGAGGATGGGTGCCAATCCGCATGCCAATGGCGGCCTGCTCCTCAAGGATCTCTCGCTCCCGAATTTTCGCGACTATGCCGTCAATGTCCCTGAGCCGGGAGCCGTCGAAGCCGAAGCCACGAGGGTCGCTGGCGGATTCCTGCGTGATGTCATGCGGCAAAACGCGGCGGCGAAGAATTTCCGCGTCATGGGACCCGACGAGACGGCCTCCAACCGGCTAAGCGCCCTCTTCGAGGTCACGAACCGGGTCTCCACGGCCGAGATCAGGCCCGATGACGATCATATCGCGCCCGACGGCCGGGTCATGGAGGTCTTGAGCGAGCATCTCTGCCAGGGTTGGCTTGAAGGCTACCTGTTGACCGGGCGGCATGGCTTCTTCTCATGCTACGAAGCTTTCATCCACATTATCGATTCGATGTTCAACCAGCACGCCAAATGGCTGAAGGTGACACGCGCGATTCCCTGGCGGAGGCCGATCGCCTCGCTCAACTATCTGCTGACAAGCCATGTCTGGCGCCAGGACCATAACGGCTTCAGCCATCAGGACCCTGGCTTTCTCGATCATATCGCCAACAAGAAATCGGACCTGGTGCGCATCTATCTGCCGCCCGATGCGAACACGCTGCTCTCGGTCGTCGATCATTGCCTGCGCAGCCGCGACTATGTGAACGTGATCGTCGCCGGCAAGCAGCCGGAGCTGCAATGGCTGGATATGGAGGAAGCCGCACGGCATTGCGCCGCGGGCCTCGGCATCTGGACCTGGGCGAGCAACGACGCAGGGACGGAGCCGGATGTCGTCATGGCCTGCGCGGGCGATGTGCCCACGCTCGAAACGCTCGCCGCCGTCGATCTTCTACGCGCGCACGTGCCGGATCTTCGCATTCGTGTCGTCAACGTGGTCGATCTCATGACGCTCGAGCCGCCGAGCGTGCATCCCCACGGCATTCCCGACCCGCTGTTCGATTCGATCTTCACGCCCGACAGGCCAGTGATCTTCGCCTTCCACGGCTACCCTACGCTTATCCATCGGCTGATCTATCGCCGCAGTATGCCCGAGCGTTTCCACGTCCATGGCTATCGCGAGGAAGGCACGACAACGACCCCGTTCGACATGACGGTGCGCAACCAGCTCGACCGGTTTCACCTCGCCGCCGACGTGATCGAGCGCATCCCGCGCCTCGTCGGCATTACCGCGCATGCACGGCAATCCATCCGCGACCGGCTGCTCGATCACCAGCGCTATGTCCGCCGCTACGGCGAGGACATGCCCGAGATCCGGAACTGGCGCTGGGGGAAGCGGCAATCTAAATCTGTATCGTAATGATATGCGGTCGTGCCGGCGGATCTTTCAGGTCGGTTCGATGAAGGAGAGCGGCACCCGAGCAAGGGCGGGACGGGCGAGGAGCAACGCCGTGCCCAGCGCGAGATAGACGATCACGACATAGGGCCAGAGATTGCCGGGGTAGGGAGGCACCGGATAGACTGAGTTGTAGAGCGGCCAGAGCAGGATGATCGTGCCTGCGGCGCCGAGCGCAACCCCGAGCGATCTCTGTGTGCGCGCCGCTTCCGCTGCTTCCGCGCCGGTCACCGCCATATAGACGAGAATGAGCGATAGCGTGCCGATGGTGCCCATGTCGCCGTAATAGTTGCCCGCGCCGACGAACGGTGCCCAGGCGACAACCCCCGCGATCATCAGCACGCCGAGGCTCAGCACCGCGGCCCCGGGTGTGCCGTGCTGCGGATGCGCCACCCCAAGCGCCGGCACGAGCCCAGCGCGGCCCAGCGCGAACAGCATCCGCGCCGCGGCACTGAGGCACCCGAGCACACAGGAGAAGGCGGATATTGCCGCGGCGAGATCGAGCACCGTTGCAAACCCGCGCGAGCCGAATTTCAGGGCGAGCGTATTGAGCGGCGCGCTGTCCCCGGCCAGCGCCTTCATGTTCCCGAGGCCGAAGCCCACCACCTGCACGTAGGAGGCGAAGACATAGAAGATGCCGGCCAGGATCACGGTCCCAAGGACCGCGATCGGCACCGCCCGGTACGGGTCCCCGGTCTCCTCGCCCAAGGTGGCGGCACCCTCGAATCCGGCGAAGGAGAGCACCGCGAATACCATTGCATACCCGATGCCGGACCACCCGAATTGGGCATCCGGCATCAAGGGCGCGGCCGAGAGCCCGCCTTTCGCGTTTACCGCCGTAAGCACGGCTACGCCGAGCACGATGATCGCGAGCACGGACACAGCCTCCAGCGCCAGCATCAGCCGCGCGGCAACGCGCATGTTGCGGTAGGCAAACAGAATTGAGACCAGGACGGCCGCGACACTGACCGCGACCCACAAGCCTGGCAGCGCGATCTTGCCGTTTTCCAGCGCCGCGTCGATGAAATTCCCGACCAGGACGGCGGTGCCGCTGCCATAGACGAGATAAGTGAGCAGCAGCGCCCAGCCCGTGATGAAACCCGCCCGCGCGCCGAACTGCCGCGTGATATAGGCATAGGCGGAGCCCGCATGCGCCACGCGCCGCGCGAAAGCGACGAAGGAAAGCCCGACGATCGCCAGCGCCACCGTGCCGATGGCGAAAGCGAGCGGTGCCGCGGTGCCGGCCGCACCCACAGCGAGCGTCACGTTGAAGGCCATCGCCATGGTCGGCGCGATGATTGAGAGAGAAAGGCCGACTGCCTCGATCAGACCCAGATTGCGCCGCAGCGCCATAACGATTTCCCCCCGCGTTTCAATTGTCTCAGGGACAAGTTTATACCCTCCTCGTAATGAGGGGGATGGAAACTGCTTCCGCCCGGTCTCAGGCGCGCGCGCGCAGCGCCTGTCCGTCGTTGAGGGCGGGAAGGAGCGGCAGCAGGACCGAGAGGTCGCGTTCGGCGACACAGGCGAGGTAACGCTCGGCACGGTCTCCCGGCGCGGGCAGCCCGTCCGGCCCGAGCGGCACGGCGGCGAGGCCGAGATCGGCGTAGATGTCAAGAAGGTCGGGCCCGGCACCCCAGATCGCCGGGTCCCGCCCTTCCTGGTCGGCAAGGTCGCGGAACCGCCAAACCGCCGAGATCCGGTCCGACGCCCGCCCGACCGGATCGCCGAGCCCGAGCAGGATATGCCCCACGCGGCGGAAGGCGATCGCCGCCCGCCCCGCTTCGCCCAGCATCATCCCGTCCGCGACAGATGGGGGCGGGGCGCCGAGAGCGGCATAGCGCTCCCAGGCCATAGCATCCCAGGGCAGGTAGCGCACCCGCCCGGGGCGCACGAGCCGCCAGAGGGCCACCACCGCCACTGCCATCGCCAGGGCCACGCTGAGCCGGAGCGGACCCGGCAGGTCCGGCGAGAGGATAAGACCCCACCAGGGTCCCTGGGGGAGATCCGGCACGTGGCGGGCGAGCGATGCGAACGTGATCGTCACGCTTGCCAGGGCGAAGAGAGGCAATGTCGTCGAAGGGGCGAGCGGTTCGGCAAGGAGCCGTGCATGCCGGTAGAAAACACGATGATAGGGCGCGAGCAGGAGCGCAGTGAGGACGAGGACCAAAGGCACCCACCAGGGCTGGCCCTGGATTGCGGTGACCAGCACCGCTGCTCCGAGCAGTGCGATCGTGACGCTCCACGCGAGCTTGACCCGTCGCGCCAGCGCCACCGCGAGTACCATCAGCGCCGCCCCGATCAAGGAGGGCACGAACGGCCCGGCGAGCGCGGCCATGCCGCGGATATCCGCGAGCGCCTTTGGCAAACTCGGCCGGGGCTCGAACATGCCGAGGGAGAGGAGAAGCACGCCCGAAAGCACGACCGCCCCGCCGCCGGCGGCCACGGCGAGCGCCTCCTCCCCAAGCGGCCCGGCCGCCCGCTGGCGATGCAGCACAAGCTCATGCCCGGCGAAGGAAAGGCCAGCCAGGAAAAGGGGCACGATGTAGTAGCAGAGCCGGAATACCGCGAGCGCGCCCAGAATGTGCGAGGTGTCCAGGAAGGGCGAAAGCCCGAGCACCATCCCGGAATCGAAGACGCCGATCCCGCCCGGAAGATTGGTCGCGAGGCCAACCGCGTAGGCCGAGAGATAGACCGCCAGAAACCGGGGAAAGGAGAGCGTATGAGACGCGGCGAGCAGGACGTAGAAGATGCTCGCCGTCAGCGCGAGATCGACGCTCGCCAGCACCACCTGGGCAAGCGCCATCGTCACGCCGGGAAGCTGAATCTCGCGGCCGAAGAGCGTCACGCGCGGCACGTAGCGGGCAAGCGTCACATAGCCGACGACGGCAGCCCACAAGGCGGCGCCCACGGCCCGCAGAAGAACCATTGGCACGGCATGGCCGATGAAGGGCACCCAATGCGGTGCGAAGAGCAGGATCGCTCCGCCGAGAGTGAGACCACCGAAGCCGAAGGTCAGGCTGCAGAAGGCGATCAGGCGGGCGATTTCGGCCGGGCTCAGCCCCCAATGCGCATAAAGCCGGTAGCGCACCGCCGCCCCCGAAACCACCGGCAGCCCGAGACTGTGGGCGAGCGCGTAAGCGCAGAACGAGCCGAAGCAGACGCGATGATAGGCGACCGGATGGCCCGCATAGCGCGTTCCCAGCCAGTCGTAGAGTGTGAGCAGGCCATAGGAGAGGATGGTGGCTGAGACCGCGAGCCAGACGTTGCGGCCGGGTATGGCGTCGATCGATGCGGTGACATCACCGAGCGCCAGACCTGCGAAGGCGCTCTTGAGCGTATAGGCTGCGGCGACCAGCAGGACGAGCCCGAGCAGCGCCGGCAGATGGCGTGCGAGTCGCGCGAGCCGACCGAACAGGGAACGGCGCTTCACCGTACTCCGCTTCCCCCGAAATCCCGGCCACTACGGCGCGCGTGGGCGTCAGGCCACATCCGCGGGCCGCGCGAGCACCGATTCGATCAGCGCGATCGTCTCGGCGATGCCGTAGAGCGCGATGAAGCCGCCGAAACGCGGCCCCCGCTCCTGGCCGAGCAGCACCTGATAGAGGGCCGCGAACCAGGGGAGGCTCACCCCTTCGCTGCCATCCTTGCGCCGCTCGAGGAATGGCGGGCGCCGTCCCGCGTCATAGACAAGCGCCTGCAGATGCGCCGCACGCTCCTCCACCGCCGTCACCTCGAGTGCCGGGCGCTCCTGGGCCAGCATCTCCGCCAGTGCCTTCAGCCCCGCGCGCTCCGCGTCCGTGGGCGGGCGGAAACGCTTCGCCGGGCGGACGAAATCCCGATAGTAGGCGATGGCATGCCGGACCAGACGATCGAGAAAGGGCATCGTCTCCGGCGTCGCCTCCGGCTTATAGCGGCGGAGAAAGCCCCAGAGCATTTCCGGCGTCTCGGCATTCACCACGTTCGCGAGCTGGAGCAGCATGGTGAAGGGGATCGGGCTGCCGCCATGCTCCGGCAGCTTCCCGCCATGGATGAACCAAGCCGGATTGCGGCGCTGCTCCTCTGCCGGTTCGCGCGCCTGCCGTTCGGCATTGGCGAGATATTCGTCCGTGGCGCGGGGAATGACGTCGAAGTAGAGCCGCTTCGCGCGCTCGGGCGCGTGGAACATGAATTGCGCGAGGCTCTCGGCCGGGCCATAGCGCAGCCATGCCTCGATGGGCAGCCCATTTCCCTTGGATTTGCTGATCCGCTGT
Source organism: Acetobacteraceae bacterium (assembly GCA_035509315.1). GTDB lineage: Bacteria > Pseudomonadota > Alphaproteobacteria > Acetobacterales > Acetobacteraceae > JAKAWQ01. The sequence goes on from DATJLS010000080.1 coordinate 26,421, forward strand.
CCGTTCTCGTCAAGAAAAAGCTCGTAGGTGAAGCTCTGGGGCGGGGCGGCGCCTAGGATGCGGCAGATGCGGCCCGAAAGCCGCACACTCTCGATCAGGTCCTTGCCCGACATCTCGTAATCGACGCCGAGCGCATACCAGCGCATTGCCCAGTCCGCCTTCCATTGCAGCTTGCAATGTCCGCCCGCGACCGGCGTTTCGAACCAGGCGCCGTCTTCCGGATCCTGCCAGGTGATCGTCCCGGCATCCGGATCGATTCGCGTGATGGGCACCTGCATCACGCGCCCCGTCCGGGGATGGAGCGGCAGAACGGGCGCATAGGTTGACCGCCGCTCGGGTCCGAGCGTGGGAAGGATCACGGCGAGAATTTCATCCCATTGCGCGAGCACGCAGCGGAGCGCCGGATCGAATCGCCCGGAAGCGTAATATTCCGTTGAAGATGCGAATTCGTACGCGAAGCCGAACTGGTCGAGAAATGCCCTGAGCCGCGCATTGTTGTGTGCGCCGAAACTCTCGTGCGTTCCGAACGGATCGGGCACGCGGGTCAGCGGCTGACCGAGATACTGGGCCAGCACCTCGCGATTGGGCACATTCTCCGGAACGCGCCGAAGCCCGTCCATGTCATCGCTGAAGGCGATCAGGCGCGAGGGCCTGCCGGTGAGCTCGGTGAAGGCGAGCCGCACCCAACTCGTCCGCGCGACTTCTCCAAAGGTGCCGATATGCGGCAGCCCCGAAGGGCCGTAGCCGGTCTCGAACAATGCCTCATCCTTGCCGAGGACTGCGAGCCGTTCGGCGAGCTTTTCCGCCTCGGCGAAGGGCCAGGCGCCGGAGATGGCGGTTTGCCGGGAATTGGCAGTCGATGCAGACATTCGGGCAAGCTAGGTACCGCCCGGTTGGCGGTCAATCGGTCCTGAGAAGGTCACGCGGCGCGGAGAGAGTGATTGATCCGCCGCGCCCGCGACGCGAGGATGCGCCGATCCGCCCCATGAACCTTTCCGCGCGAATCGCGACCCCGGCTTGCCCGGGCCTGCTACTGCCCGAGGGCCCGGCGCTGGTTGCCGCACCCGGCCGTGCCGCGCTGCTCGACGCGGACGGTGTTCTGCATTCGCTTTCGGCCGAGGAAGCGGCCCATCGGCTGCGCCGCCTGCCGCCGCCGCTCCTCGTTCATGCGCCGGCCACCTTCCGCCGGCTCGGCATGCCACGGCTGCCCTGCTACGACCTGCTCGATCTGTTCGCCTTCGTCCTGCCCGCCCATCCTGCCGCGCCCTCGCCGCGCGGCCTCGCGCAGGCATTGGGTGAGGCTACGCCAAAACGGGGACTGGAGGCCGAGGCGGCGTTCCTGCCGCGTCTTGCCGAAATTCTCCTCAAGCGGCTTGCCGCTGCGCGTGCGATGCCGCGCAATGAAAGCGCCGCCGGCCTCGCCGCACTGATGGGACGGGCCGGGTGGAGCTGGGCCCCGTTCGTCGTGGCGGCGCTCGATCGTCCCGCCGAGCCCCCCTCGCCCGACGGCCTGCGAGTCTGGCGACGCCTTCCCGAATGGGAGGAGCGCGTGCCGCCCCCGCCACCCGCGAGCCATCCCGTGCCGGCGGCGGAAGCCCGCGCGCGGCTTGCCGGAATGCTGGGCGCTGGCGCCGAGCCGCGGCCCGGCCAATCCGATTATGCAGCCGCCGCAACCGGGGCTTTCGCCCCACGCGAAGCGGCCGGCAGCCCGCAGATCGTGCTCGCCGAGGCCGGGACCGGCACAGGCAAGACGCTCGGCTACATCGCCGCCGCGAGCCTTTGGGCGGAGCGCAATCGCGGCCCTGTCTGGATCAGTACCTTTACCCGCCATCTCCAGCGACAGGTGGAGGCCGAGCTGGCACGCCTCTACCCTGAGCCTGCGCTCCGCCGGCGTCGCGTGGTCGTGCGCAAGGGGCGCGAGAATTTTCTCTGCCTGCTTAATCTCGAGGATACAGTGACAGCAGCCCTGGGCCGGGAGACCACATCGCTGATCCCTCTCGGCCTCGTCGCTCGCTGGGCCGGGGCGACCGCGGATGGTGATCTTCTCGGCGGAGACCTGCCGGGCTGGCTTGCCGAGCTGTTCGGCCCCGCCACCGTTCTCGGTCTTGCCGACCGGCGCGGCGAGTGCATCCACGCCGCCTGCGCCCATTGGCGCCGCTGCTTCGTCGAGCACACCATCCGTCGCGCCCGCGAGGCGGACCTCGTTGTGGCCAACCACGCGCTTGTCATGGTCCAGGCGGCCTGGGGCGGCCTCGACGATGCGAGCGTGCCGCTGCGCTATGTGTTCGATGAGGGGCACCACCTCTTCGATGCCGCAGATTCGGCCTTTGCCTTCGAACTTTCCGGCGCAACCATGGCGGAGCTCCGCCGCTGGCTGCTCGGCGCCGAAGGCAGCCGTTCGCGGGCACGCGGGCTTGCCTTGCGCATCGAGGACCTGCTTGGCGAGAAGTCGGCCCTGAGAGAAGCGCTCGATCAGACACTCGCGTTCGCCCGCGCGCTTCCCGCGCCAGGCTGGCAGGGGCGCCTGGCCGAGCCGGATGCGCCGCGGCTCTTTGCCGCCAATCCGGCCGAGAATTTGCTCCGCGAGGTGCGTACCCAGGTCCGCGCACGCGCCGCAGACGATGCGGATGCGCCAGAAGCGGATCTCCATCCCGTCGCTCCGCCGCTCGTCGCGGCGGGGAAAAGCCTTGCCCGCGCGCTTGCCCGTCTGGAACATCCGCTCAAGGTGCTTGCGCAGGGCCTCGCCACCCGGCTCCGGGAAGAGGCCGAGACCCTCGAACAGACAATCAGGCTGCGCATCGAGGCCGCCGTGCGCAACCTCGGCCGCCGCGCTCTCGGCCCGCTCACGGCCTGGCAGGATATGCTCCGCCAGCTCGAAGCCCCGCCGCCACTGCCCGAAGAGAAACCGGAGCAGGTGCATTTTCTTCGTCTCGACCGTCGCGACGGCCGCGAATCGGATGCGGCCCTGCTGCGCTACTGGCTCGACCCGACACAACCCTTTGCCGCGACACTCGGCAGCGCCGCGCATGGGCTTCTGGTCACTTCGGCGACCCTGCGCGATGCGGGTCGGGCCGATGCGGAGGCGGCCTGGCGCGCGGCCGAGGCACGCACCGGGGCGGCACATCTGCCCGGACCACCCACCCGTGTCTCGGTCCTCAGCCCGTTCGACTATGCAAACCAGACGCGCGCCTTCATCGTTACCGATGTCTCGATCGGCGACATTTCCGGACTCGCCGCCGCCTATCGCGCGCTCTTCCTCGCCGCCGGGGGCGGCGCGCTCGGCCTCTTCACCGCGATCCGCCGTCTGCGCGCGGTCCATCCGCATCTCGCCACAGCACTCGAAGAGATGGGCATTCCGCTCTATGCGCAGCATGTCGATGCGATGGACAATGCGACCCTCGTCGATATCTTCCGCACCGAGGAGGAGAGCTGCCTGCTCGGCACCGATGCGATGCGCGACGGGGTCGATGTTCCGGGGCGAGCGCTTCGGCTCGTTGTCTTCGACAAGGTCCCCTGGGCGCGGCCCGACATTCTGCACCGCGAGCGTCGCCGCCACCTCTCGGATGGCGAGCCCGGCGCCTATGACGACCGTATCGCCCGGCTCCGGCTCCGCCAGGCCTTCGGCCGCCTGATCCGCGCCGCCACGGATCGCGGCGCCTTCGTGCTTCTCGACCGGCGCATGCCTTCGCGCCTTCTCTCCGCCTTTCCCGAAGGGGTCGTGGTGCGGCGTGTAGGCCTTGCCGAGGCGGTGAGCGAGGTGCGCGCCTTTATCGCCAAGGACCCCTGAGGCGCCTTATCATCGGCTCATGCCCTCCGCTATGTCCTCCGGTACGCCTGCTGGCCGCGATTCTCTCACCGCTCTCCTCGCCGAATCGCGCCGTGTCGTCGTTTTCACCGGCGCCGGCATCTCGACCGAATCCGGCATCCCCGATTTCCGCAGCCCCGGTGGCGTCTGGAGCCGAATGAAGCCGATCTATTTCGACGAGTTCGTCGCCAGCGAGGAGCGCAGGCGCGAGGCTTGGCGCCGTGTCTTCTCCAATTCCTCCGGCTGGGTAGGGGCGAAGCCGAACGAAGGGCACCACGCCGTCGCCCGCCTTGTCGCCATGGGCAAGGCCACGTCCGTCATCACCCAGAACGTCGACAACTTGCACCAGGAGTCGGGTATCCCGCGCGAACGGGTGATCGAGCTGCATGGCAATGCGAGCTACGCGACCTGCCTTGCCTGCGGGGCGCGCCACGAGCTTGAGGTGCTGAAGCAGAGCTTTCTCGGCCGTGATGCGATTCCCGTCTGCCGCGAATGCGGCGGCCTCGTCAAAACCGCCACCATCTCTTTCGGCCAGGCGATGCCGCAGGAAGCAATGCGACGTGCCGAGGCCGAAACGCTCGCCTGCGATCTTTTCCTCGTGCTCGGCTCCTCGCTCGTCGTCTTTCCAGCGGCCGAATTTCCGCGCCACGCCAAGGAGAACGGAGCCAGGCTCGCGATCGTCAACCGCGAGCCGACACCGCTCGACCGCCATGCCGATCTCGCGTTGCACGAGGAGATCGGCCCGCTGCTCTCCGTGGTGGTGCCAATCTCCCCTGCGTGATCTCCTCCGCTTGATCTCGCGGGCGGCTTCCCGCACCGTGGCCTTCTCCAAGGAGACCGCCATGACCACCCCGAAGGCGCTCGATCCCCAGGAAGCGCTGGTCTGCACGATGGTGCTCGTCGCCGGCGCCGACGGCGGGCTGACGGACCGCGAGATCGGCGTCATGGTCGGGCTGGTGCAGAGCCTTCCCGTCTTCCGCAGTTTTTCGTCCGAGCGACTCAAGATCGCGACCGACACCGCCGTGAGCCTGCTCAGCGAGACGGACGGTCTCGCCCATGCCGCAAGACTGATCTGCGCGGCGCTCGAGCCACGGCTCCGCGAGACAGCCTATGTGCTCGCTTGCGATGTCATCGCGGTGGACGGTCAGGCGCGGCAGACCGAGCTCGAAATGCTAGAGCTGGTGCGAAAGGAATTCGGCATCGACCCGCTGATCGCGCGCGCGCTCGAGCGCGGCGCGCGTGCGCGCCAGCAGCCCCAGTGACCTGCGTTCGGCACATTTCCGCCGCCCCAATTCTGCGCCCATCATGACGGCGCCACGATCCTATGTGATGTGGCGTTGCCTCGAACCCCGTTACCGGACCCTTCCATGACCCCCATCATCGGCCTGCCCGCCTGCGCGAAGGAGGCTGGCGGGCATCTCTTCGCCACGACCCCTTCCCGTTACGGCAAGGCATTGATCGCCGCCGCCGACGCCTTGCCAGTCGTGATCCCGCCCGAGGGCGAGGCAATGCTCGCCCTGCTCGACCGGCTGGATGGGCTGCTCCTGCCCGGCAGCCCTTCGAACGTGGAGCCGGCTCGCTATGGCGAGACGGCGGATCTGACGCCCGGCCGCCATGACCCCGCGCGCGACGCGACCGTGCTCCCCCTCGTCCGCGGGGCCCTCGCTCGCGGATTGCCGCTGCTCGCCATCTGCCGCGGCGTGCAGGAGCTGAACGTCGCCCTCGGCGGCACACTCCATCAGCAGGTGCAGGAACTTCCCGGCCGGCTCGACCATCGCGGCGGGCCCGGCACGACCGCTGAGAAATATCGCCCAAAGCACACGGTGGCGCTCGAAGGTGGTGTCGCCGAACTCATCGGGCGCCGTGAGATCACCGTCAACTCGCTGCATGAGCAGGCGATCGACCGGCCGGGCCAGGGGCTCGTCGTCGAGGCCCGGGCGCCTGACGGCACGATCGAAGCGGTACGTGTTGCGGGCAGCTCCTTCGCCCTCGGCGTGCAATGGCACCCTGAATGGGACGTGCTCGCCTTTCCCGACCGCGCCGCGCTCTTCGCCGCCTTTGGCCGCGCTGCCCGCGCCTTCGGGGCCGGTTTTCGCCGGGCCGCCTGATCAAACCGTCCTGGTTATCCTGGAGCAGAATGCATGGACCTCGGACTCGGCGGAAAGACCGCCCTCGTCACCGGCGGATCAAAGGGGATCGGCCGCGCCTCGGCTTCCATACTGGCCGCTGAGGGCGTGGCCATCACGCTCGTCGCGCGCAATCCGGACAGCCTTGCCGCCGCCGCGGCGATGATCCGTGACCGTTCCCAGGTGCCGGTCGAGACGATCGCCGCCGATCTCTCCCGCCAGGAGGAGGTCGAGCGCGTTGCCGCCATGGTTCCCACGCCGGACATCCTGGTCAACAATGCCGGCGCGATCCCGCCGGGCGGACTCGCCGCGGTGGACAATGCGACCTGGCGCGCGGCCTGGGACTTGAAAGTGTTCGGCTATATTTCCCTTACCCGCACGATCCATGCGCGGATGGCCGAACGCGGCGCGGGCGTGATCGTGAATGTCATCGGTGCCGCAGGGGAAAAATTCGACCCCGATTATATCGCCGGCTCTGCCGGCAATGCGGCGTTGATGGCCTTCACCCGCGCGCTCGGCCGCGCGAGCCCGCCCCACGGCCTGCGCGTGGTCGGCATCAATCCAGGACCGGTCGAGACCGAACGGCTGGTCATGCTCCAGCGTGCCCGCGCCGAACGCAGCTTCGGCGAGCCTGAGCGCTGGCCCGAGTTCTTCGCCCATATGCCCTTCGGGCGGCCGGCCATGCCCGAGGAGATCGGCTCCGCGGTCGCATTTCTTGCCAGCCCCCGCTCTGCTTACACGAACGCGACCATCCTCACGATCGATGGTGGAGGCTGAGATCGGCTGTCAACCACGCCTGTCCTGCGGTGCGCGCAGACGGGCGAGGTGCTGGCGAAGCTGCCTCAGCTCCTCGGCGAGCTGAGCAAGATGGGCTGGTCCGTGTTCGGCAAGCTCGGCCGCGCGCATGCCACTCCACGGGCGGCAGAGTTCGTTGATCCGACGGGCGCCGATATTCGCGGCCCCGCTGCAAACTGCATGCGCCTTGGTGCGGAAAACGCTGAGATTGCGTTGCGCTGATGCGGTCTCGAGCTCACGCAGCGTCTCTCTGGCGTCTTCGAGAAAGCCTTCGACCAGATCGGTCACGAACGCCTCACCGCCGAGCCGCTCGAGCTCCTGGAGCGTGGCGCTGTCGAGAATCGGGAGCACCACCACCTTGAATTGCGGATGCGAGGCGATATCGGTGACCTGCCCCGATATCCCAGGATCGGCTCCGTGCGCGGCTTCCGCCTCCTCCGCCTCTCGCTTCGCTTCGGGTGCGAGCGCGGCGAGAGAATCGAGCAGCAACCGGGGCTCGACCGGCTTGGTGACGCAAGCATCCATCCCGGCCTCGGTGCAGCTTCTGGCCATCTCGGGCGTGGCGTCCGCGGTCAACGCAATGATCGGCAGATGCGCTCCTCCAAGCTCGGTCAGCCGATAGAGCTTGGTTGCCTCCAACCCGTCGAGCCGCGGCATATTGACGTCCATCAGCACAGCATCGAACGGTCCGCTCTCCAGCGCATCGAGCGCGGCCTCGCCATCCTCGACAATGGTGACGGCATGTCCGGCGCGCTCGAGGATCTTGGCGATAACTTTCTGGTTCGTCCGGTTGTCGTCGGCGACAAGGATGCCGAGTCGTGGCCTGGCGCCGGAGATGGCGATCCTTGCTTCCTGGCGGGGCAGGTTGGCCAGCGCGAGCCGCACTGCCGCCTCGAACTCCTCGCGACGCGCCGCCGGCGGCAGAACCATGTTGAAGAGCCGCGCCGCAGCGCTCTCGGGTCCGCCCCTCTCCTGCCCGGAGGAGATCAGAACGAGGGTCATCCGGCCAGAGGGATCGCCCCTGCGCAGGGCCTCGGCAACCACCTCCGGCGCCGACGAGAGCCGCCGTTCATCGAGCATCACCAGCGCGTTGCGCCGACCTGCCCTTTCGAGCGCGGCGAGCAACCCAGCCATCTCGGCATGGTGTTCTGGAGCAAGAGACGCTGCCGCCATGGCCTCCGCCAGCTTTTCGTCCGTTTCCTCGCGGCCAAGAAAGAAGACGGGCAGTTCCGCCAGGCGTTCCGGCGCCTTGGCCGCCCGCCGGCCGAGCGGAAGGGTGAACCAGAAGGTGCTGCCTTTCCCGAGCTCGCTCTCGACTCCGATCTCGCCGCCAAGATGCTCCACCAGCCGCCTGCAGATGGCGAGGCCGAGGCCCGTGCCGCCATAGCGGTTGACGATCGAGGCATCCGCCTGGGTAAAGCCCTCGAAGATTTTCTCGCGGGCCTCGGCGGCGATACCGATGCCTGTGTCGGAGACCTCACAGCGGAGCAGCACACGGTCCTCGCCGGCAGGCACGGCATCCACGGCCATGACGATGCTGCCCGATTCCGTGAACTTCATCGCATTGGCGCCGAGATTGAGCAGCACCTCGCGCAGATGCTGCTCATCGCCGATGAGCGCTGTGGGCGTGCGGGGTGTGATGGTAAGGCCGAGCCGAAGCGCCCTGTTGCGCGTCTGGGCGGCGAGCATGGCTCGCGTCTCGACGAGGACCGAGAGGAGATCGAAATCGACCTCCACGTATGGCATCCTCCCGGCCTCGATGCGCGCGAAGTCGAGGATGCTGGAGATCTGGGCCAGCAAGGCCCGACCGGCATCCTGCATGGTCCGGGCCATGTCCTGCTGCTCTTGGTCGAGCTTGGTCTCGAGCAGCATTTCGCCGATGCCGATCACGGCGTTGAGCGGTGTGCGCAGCTCGTGGCTGACACTCGCCAGAAACAGGCTTTTTGCACGATTGGCGGCCTCGGCCTGCTGCTTGGCGCGTGAGAGCTTGCGGATCAGCGCACCGGCATAGAGCGGCAGAATCAAAAGGCCGATCATCAGTCCGGCGGAGAGAGCCGGCTTGTCGCGCCAGAATGGCGTCGTCAGCACGACCGCGGCGAAACCGCCGAGGCTCGCAAGCATTCCGATGCGGAGATATTCGATGCCGAAGCGAAAGCCGTTGCCGAAGATGATCCAGAGATAGACCGGATAGAGAATCGCCGTGAGCCCGTTGCCGGCGTGCATTTCATAGGCAACGAAGCCGATATCCCAGCAGAGGGCGAAAAGCCGGCGCGGCACGTTGACGGCAGGCCAGACAAGGATGTGCGCGATGATCGCGATCGTGCCGAGAGCGAAGACGGACATGCCCAGCAGCGCTGTCCCGCCGAGAGGCTGCCCCACGGCGACGAGATAAAGCGTGATGGCCGTCGTGAAGATGAGCCGGTTGAAGCTCATCTCGTGCTCGGTATCCTGCCGCCCGCGAAGGCGGGCAAGGAGTCTTTCGCTCCAGCTCCGGGCGCTCCAGCTCCGGGAACGATCGTCCGCCTCGGGCTGGTTCATCGGCCGCTCACCCTCCCGACGCGTCTTGTTCGGATCACGAGTCCGCAGAAACCTGCAGCACGCTGAGAGGCGCGCCGGGGTTCGAGGCTCTTTGCATTCGCTGCGCACTCATGGGCAAAGTCTCAGTCGCGGCCGCGCGATCTCGGCCAACGGGCACGAAAGCAGGCCTTCCACGGCGGACCCCGGCCCGCTTCACCCGTCGCAAGGAAATGCGGAGGGGGGCGGCAAGATCGTCGAGGTGGAACGTCAGTGCCATGATTCTCTGCCTCCCTGCCCGCCGACAGCCCCGGCCAGGATTTGATGCCCCATCCCGGGCATCCCCGATCCTGCGACAAGCAGGAGCTAAGCCACTCATAGGTTTAATAGCTTTACAAGCAATAAAAAGCCATCGTGACGACCCGATCACCGCCTCGTTACCTGTTCGTGCCCATCGGCAGGAACATCTCCGGAATAACAGGATGCAGCAGGGCGATGCCGAAGTCTCACAACATGAGGAGCAATCTCAAAATTATTTCATTCTAGAATTCCCAAATTGTGCCTCGGTTTTCTCGGCGATATTGCGCTGACGCGGCTTTGCGTGGGCCCGACCTGCCTTCTTCTTGACTTGAGGAATACTCTCTCCCAAATCGCGCCCGTGAGCCGCCTCGTCTCCGCCCTTTCGCATACGCGCCAGCCCCGCGGGCGGCCCCGGGGTGGACCGCGTGGACGCCCTCGCGCGTTCGACATGGACGAAGCGCTTGACAAGGCCATTCGGGTCTTCCGCGAACGCGGGTACAAAGCGACGTCCATCGGCGATCTGACCGATGCCATGGCCCTTGCTTCCGGGAGTATTTACAAGGCGTTTCGGGACAAGCGCACCGTCTTCATCGCCGCTTTCGACCGTTATGCGGAACGCGGCGCGGAACAGCTCCAGCGCATCGCCGATACGCCGAAATCCGGACGGGAGCGGCTGCGCGAGGTGCTTGCATTCTATGTCGAGAATTCGCACGGTCTCGAGGGAAGGCGCGGCTGCCTGGTCGTTGGCAGCGCGATCGAGCTTGCCATCCACGATCCGGAAGTTGCGGCGCGGGTCAAAGCGAGCCTCGCCAGGAACGAGGCCTTCTTCGCCAGCCTGATCCGCGAGGGGCAGTCCGACGGCTCGATTTCAAAACGAATCGACCCGGAGGCGACCGCGCGCGCCCTTATCTGCCTGACCCAAGGCATGCGAGTCGTCGGCAAGGCAGGTCGCCCGCCGCTGGATGCGGCGAGCTTCATCGAGACCGCGATGAAGCTCGCCGATTGATTGTCTTGCACAATTAGGAAACGACTATTCCCTTTTTGGAGAAGAAGATGACTGCGATCGCCGCCGCCACGCCCCGCGCCGAAGCCACGATCTCGGGCCGGATGATCTTTCTGTTCGCCGCCGCCTGCGGGGTGATCGTCGCCAATCTCTACTACGCGCAGCCGCTCATCGGCCCGATCAGCGCAGCGCTCGGCCTAGCGCCTCAAGCGGCCGGACTCATCGTGACAATGACGCAGATCGGCTATGGCGTGGGTCTTCTGCTGATCGTTCCGCTCGGCGATCTGGTCGAGAATCGCCGACTCATTCTCGTCGTCATCGGCCTCGGCGCGCTCGCGCTGCTGGCAGCCGCGTTTTCGACCCGCCCGTTACCCTTCCTCTGCGCGATGCTCTGCGTCGGCTTCGGCTCGGTCGCGGTGCAGATCCTCATTCCCTTTGCGGCACATCTGGCGCCGGAGGAGGCACGTGGCCGGGTGGTGGGCAATGTGACGATGGGCCTAATGCTCGGCGTGATGCTCTCGCGCCCCGTCTCGAGCTTCGTGACCGCATTCTCCTCATGGCACGCAGTTTATGTCGGATCGGCCTTCGCCATGGTCGCGCTGGGGCTGGTGCTCGCCTGGTTATTGCCGGCACGCCGGCCCAATGCGCGGCTGCACTATGGCGAGCTTCTCCTCTCCATGGCGGAACTGATCCGAACGACGCCCATCCTGCGCCGCCGCGCGCTTTATCATTCCTGCCTGTTTGGCGCCTTCAGCCTTTTCTGGACGACGACGCCACTTCTTCTCGCCGGGCCGCGTTTCGGCTTTACGCAGCGCGGGATTGCCCTTTTTGCGCTCGCCGGTGTTGCCGGCGCGATCGCCGCCCCGCTTGCCGGCCGCGTCGCGGATAGGGGATGGAGCCGTCCGGTGACCGCGCTTGCCATGCTGCTCGTGGCCTGCGCCTTTCTTCTCACCCACATCGTCCGCACCGGCTCACCGCTCTCTCTCGCGCTTTTGGTTGGCGCGGCCATCCTGCTCGATTTCGGAGTGCAGGCGAATCTGGTTCTCGGGTATCGCTCGCTCTTCCTGCTTGGCGCCGCCTATCGCAGCCGCATCAACGGCATCTATATGGCGAGTTTCTTCACGGCTGGCGCGCTCGGCTCCGCGCTCGGCGCCTGGGCTTACGCCGAAGGCGGCTGGCCGCTCGCTTCATGGATCGGGTTTGCGCTGCCGATCTTGGCCCTCCTTTCTTTCGTTGCAGCCGAGCCGCGCAGCCGAGCCGGATGACGATCTCTTCCTGCCGATCCCCGGCCTAGAAGGGCTTAACCGCTGAACAGCCGGGCGACGGCGCCAATGACAAAGCGAAGCTGTTCGACGTCGCGATCGGACGCCCTCGTAAAGGTTCTATCCGTGAAGCAGGAATCCAAAGCAAAGATCAATGCTTGTGCCGTCACGACCCGGCGATGGAAAACGGGCATGTCAGCATTGGCCGCAAGCTCGCCGATCGTCTCGAACTCACGCCACACCTTGCCCAGCCACGCACGTGCATCGCCTGGCCGCACGCGCAACAAAAATCAACCATGCCAGACTCGATGCGTTGCGCGCGCCCGAGACCGCGTGTCCGGAGAAAGGCAAGGCGCACAAGCGCTGCGAGTTGGCCGTCGAAGAGCCTGATTCTGAAGCCCATCCGGCGCAATCAACGATAGTCTGGTGGGCCAAATGAGGGCTCCAACGGCGATAAGCCAAAAAAACACAGCCGAATGGGATGGGTGACGCAGACGATCGGGACAGGCCGTCAAATCCACGGAGTCATTGTGAGCAAGGGCCTCAATGCTTCCCACCGATATGCGATCTTGGTTGTGCCTGACTTCGGCCTGTCCGAGTAGAGGTCAGGTTTCACACGCGATCAGCACGCGAATTGTCCGAACCGTAATCATCCTTCGCCACAGTCGGACAAGCCGCGCCATGGCGATTACCAGCGATTCAATGCGCGATTGCAGCTCGCTTGGTTTTTTCGAAGCATCCGAGATACCACGCACCGCAGGCAGTTCTTTGGCCTTGGCTGCCGCAAGCGGGTTGTTGCGAAAGTCGGCGTTCACGCACATGGGGACCTTGAAAGCGACACGATGGATCCGCATCATAGATGCGTCGGAATCGAAGCCGATCTTGCCTCCATCGCCGACGTCAGGGTTTATAGCCACCTGAATCTCCACTCTGATCTTACCGTTGCCTTCTTTTGTCGCTGTCACGCTCTCCCCAATGACGACCGCGACATCAAAATTGACGCAGGTTCCTTTCCGATACCGACTCGCCGTCTATGGTTGGCGGCGTAATCGTCGCGAAGTCGCGCACGCGAGGTCCACCAGGCGTATCAGACCGTGCAGGCCACCACGACGATGCGCTATCTTCGCAATCACGAACATCATCTCGTGGCGAAGGTGTCGGGCGTTCCACTTCCGGCGGTCGACCGCATCCCCATTTCGCAGATCACCCGGCGGTTCCGGAACGCCTACGCGAAGGAGGACTGCGAGCTGCCGGGCCGGGATTTCGCGGCCGGGAGCGGCAACGAAACGGCGATCGATTGGAATCAACTCCAGGCCGATACAACGGATCTGCGGACCCGGGTTGCGGTGTAGTCCGATCCCCATCACGCTCGACTGTTGCTCCCCAGGACCGACCCCCGGAGCGTCTTTTTGCGTTTCGGCACGGTACCAACACAGCGGCGCACGTGTGTGAACGCGACCGCAGTGTATCCCGTAAAGAATTCGTGAGGTGCTGCCCGACCAATCGTATCTGAATGTCGAATTAGGCTTTCGGTGCCTCACAAGTTAGCACATGCGCATCCACATAGCAAAACGTGTACAGACCACTCTCTGTTTTCATATCAACACTACGCGTTATCTCAATTTTAAGTCTTGAATCATGTTTCAAACAAACTCTTTGTCTGAGTGGTCTCAATAACTCAGAATATCTCCTGATGGGGACTCGAAATTGTCGATTGACTCATTCCGGTGTGCAATGGATTTCCGCGTGCGTGCGAATTTCCGCAAGCAGCTTTCTTACTCTCGAAGGAGGCAAAACCGTGTCCACGTTTGATTGGTCCGGCAAAGTCGGTGCGGGCTTGGAAAAAGCGCAAGCGACGGAGTTGCATCTGAAAAAGGGGGATGTAATTTCGGTACTCGCCACTGGGTGGGTAAAGTACGGCCCTAACGAGGTTCAATGGGCTGATCCACAATGCGCAATGCCGCGAGACGGCTCCGGGCCCAAGCGGGACCCACCGACCGCGCTCCTTGCAAAAATCGGCGGCACCTCTTATCCGGTCGGCAACGGCCTGCTGCATTGGGAAGTTCCGGCCGAGGGCGAACTCGTACTGTTGTTCAGTGATGTGCCTGGAAAATACGGTGACAATTCGGGTTCATATGACGTCAAAATCAAAAAGGAAGCGAACGGGAGCGCGACCGATATCGCGGCCAAGTGGACAGGCGAGGTCGACTCCGAAGCCCCGGCGGGTCAGCCAACCGGCATCACTCTCAACAAAGGCGACGTGATTACCGTGGTCGCTTCGGGTTGGGCCTCGCGTGCCCCGGGCAAAGGCTTTAAGTTCGGCCCTCAGGGTGATCCCGATACCCCGACCAAGGATCTCATCTGCTCCGAGGCGTACGTGGGCGCGGTTGTTGCCAAGATCGGCGGGCAGTACTTCCCTATCAATAGCGGAGTCCTCCACTGGCAAGTGCCGAGCGCTGGCCAGATCTCCTTCTTCTTCAACGATCAGCCCGCCAACTATGGCGACAATACGGGATCATTCAAAGTGAATCTCGAGGTCCTCCGTCCAGTGCCGTAGAGGCGGCCGCCATTCGGCCAACAATGAAAAATATACCAAGGCCAGTGATGTCTCTTCCCTGAATCGTCCCGGGGTTCATCCGCAGCCGCGCAGGCGGCCGAACTCGGGCTCCGGGCCCTTCTGGTCCTTCTCCACCCAGGCGATCTTGGCGCGAAGAGAGTCGGCCATCGCGGAAAGCATTGCCGCCTTCTCTTCCAGGCGTGCGAGCTGCATCTTCGTGATTTCCACGCTGCGCGCGGGCGTGAGGCCGCCGGCACGATGCTCCCCGGCGATCGCCGCAATCTCTGTGAGCAACAGGCCAAGAGACTGCGCCATGCGGATGAGGTGCGTCTCCCACGCCTGCTCCAGCGTGAAGATCTGGCAGGGGTTCCCGGCCGCCCTTCCCGTTCGTACCAGGCGTCAGCAGCCCGCGGCGCACATAGAAACGCAAGGTATCCTGGATAAGACCCGTCGCGCGTGCGAACTCCGAGATCAGCATCGTCATTCTTTCTGCTGACCTTGGCCGTTGACCGTGGATGATGCTCCAGGTTTGTAGGAGCGGCTCCCTCTATTGGGGAGCGGGCCGGTGGACAGGACGGCATTGGTCACGGGCGCCTCGTCGGGCATCGGCGAAGCCTTGGTGAAGCGGCTCCCCGGGACGGCTACAGCGGCACGGCCACAGCGGCACGGCGGCCATGGACACGCTATGCGGTGGGCGGCGGGGCCAGGACGATCCCGTTCCTGATCCGGCTTCTCTCCGACCGGATGCAGGACAGGCTCATGTGGCGTTTCTCGCAGGCCAAGCGATAGACGCCTATTTGCTCCCAGGCGGGAGCAGCCGATGCGCGACGAGCCAGGAAGCGGCGCGGGTCCAGGCGATGTCTGTATCGCCGCGGAGGGAGACATCGCCGGCCGCGATCATCTTTCCGGTGTCGACGGAGCGGATGATGATCGTCATGTTGATGATGAGGCCGGAGACTTTTTGCACCCAGCCTGTCACCACGACCTGTGCGCCGACCTGGCGGGCGAGCGAGACCGCGCAATCGGGGCAGCCGACAAGGTCATTCTCCGCAATCTGCGCGGCGATCGGCTTGAGATCGAGAGGTATGTACTCGCCCGAGCGGACGAGGCCCTGCTCGACGACCTGATCGACCAATTCGAGCCGATGGAGATCGGCGGGACCTGGCTTCGATTGTGGAGAGGGAAGGCTTGTATCCTTGAGGATGAAGGGGAGAAAAGCGGTACGCAGCGGGGCGGCCCGCGCGAAGGGCGTGAGCACGGCAAGGAGCATGACGGCGAGAGGAAAAATCCGGCGCATCAATCCAGACAGGCGGCACGCAGCTGCGCGAAGGCACGCGCGCGGTGGGTATCGGCGCGCTTCTGCTCGGACGTCATCTCGCCATAGGTCAGGCTTGCGCCGAGGGGGACGAACATCGGGTCATAGCCGAAGCCGTTCGACCCGCGCGGCGGCCAGACGGCCGTGCCGTCCACCCGGCCGCTGAAGGTTTCTGTGTGTCCGTCCGGCCAGGCAAGCGCAAGGGCCGAGATGAACCAGGCATGGCGGTCCGGGGTCTCACCCATCTCGGAGTGGATGCGCGCCATGGCGGCGGAAAAGTCCCGCTGCGGGCCGGCCCAGCGGGCGGAGTGGATTCCGGGCCTTCCATCGAGCACGGCGACGCAGAATCCGGAATCATCGGCAAGCGCCGGCAGGGCCGATCCGGTGGTGGCGGCAAGCGCCTTGAGCCTCGCGTTGCCGGCGAAATCCGGCGCGGTCTCCTCCGGCTCGGCAAGGCCGAGCGCGGTGGCGGAAACGACCTCGACGCCGTAGGGCGCGACGAGCGCCTCGATCTCGGCAAGCTTGCCCTTGTTGTGGCTGGCGAGCACGAGGCGCGCGCCGCGTTCCAGCCGGCGGGCCATCAAGGGTGTTCCAGCGCCTGACGCTGAAGCGCGAAGAGCTGCGCGCAGCCCGCGCGGGCGAAGGAGAGAAGCGAGAGAAGCTGAGGCTCGGAGAAGGTCTTCCGTTCCGCCGTGCCCTGGATCTCGACGATGCCGCCCTCATCGGTGAAGACGAAATTGGCATCCGCCTCGGCTGCAGAATCTTCGGCGTAATCGAGATCGAGCACGGCATTTCCCTCCACAATGCCGCAGGAGACGGCGGCAACCTGGCCGGTGAGCGGAGCGCGAGGGATCACCTTCATCCGTTCGAGATGACGGAGTGCGAGCACGAGCGCGACATAGCCACCGGTGATGGCGGCGCAACGCGTGCCACCATCTGCGTTCAGCACGTCGCAATCGATGGTGATGGTGACCTCGCCCAGACGGGGGCGATCCACCACGGCGCGGAGCGCGCGGCCGATCAGGCGCTGGATCTCCTGTGTGCGACCGGACTGGCGGCCCCGCGCGGCTTCACGGTCTCCGCGCGTATGGGTGGCGCGCGGCAGCATGCCATATTCGGCGGTGACCCAGCCCTGACCGGAATTGCGAAGAAAGGGCGGCACCTTGCCCTCAACGCTCGCGGCGCAAAGGACCTCCGTGCCGCCCATGCGGATGAGGCACGAGCCCTCGGCATGGCGGGCGAAGCCGGGAGTAAAGGAGATTTCGCGCAGCGCGTCGTCGGCGCGGCCGGAAGGGCGCATCAGATCATTCCTGAAGGGGATCAGGAGACGGTTCTTATTCCGATACGAGGCGTGCGGCAACGCGGCCTCGCACCCCGGCCTACCTCCCCAAGGCCGCTTCCACCCAGGCAGCCCAGGCAAGGACGGCGCGATCCTCGTCCTGACGGCCGACGATCTGGATGCCGAGCGGCAGGCCGCGCGGGCCGGTGCCGGCGGGCACGCTCACGCAGGGCACGTGCAGGCTTGTCCAGAGGAAGTTGAAGACCGGATCGCCGGTCGAGCCCAATCCTTCCGGCGCCTCGCCGGGCGCGGAGGGGGTGAGCAGGATGTCGAGCCCCTCCATCGCCGCGGGAAAGGCGTGGCGGGCCGCCGCGAAGGTGGCTCGGGCTTCGGCGAGCGTGGCGGCGCTTTGGGCAAGCCCGAACTCCAGCCGCTCAAGCAGCTCCTCGCTGATCTCCGCGCGCGCATGGGCGAGCTCCCAGCCCATGGCGCGGGCGCTTTCCCCGTTCATCACGATGGGGTGCGCCTCGACGAGGCGCGGGATCGGGCCGGGCAGCGCACGATCGACGAGGCTTGCGCCGGCCCGGGCGAGCTTCGTCGCGACCTCGGCGAAGAGGGATACGGTCTCGGGCGAGGCGCGGTCCCAGAGGGGAGAGCGGCAGAGCCCGATGCGCGGGGCGCGGGGCGGGCGCTGGTCAGGCCCGCCAAGATCGGCGGCGGCGACCGCGCCGGCGAAGAACGCGCAATCGGCCACGCTGCGCGCGATCACGCCGATCGTGTCGAGACTGTCGGACATGAGCTTCATGCCGGTGCGGCTGATCAGGCCGAAGCTCGGCTTGAACCCGACGACGCCGCAATAGGCGGCGGGGCGGATGACGCTGCCGGCCGTCTGCGTGCCGAAGGCAAGCGGAAAGAAGAAGTCCGCCACACCGGCAGCCGAGCCGCTGGAGGAGCCGCCGGGGGTGTGGGCGAGATTGGCCGGGTTCGCGGTGGGGCCGGGCTTTCGGGTCGCGAACTCGGTGGTGACGGTCTTGCCGATGACGACGGCGCCGGCGGCGCGCGCCCAGGCGACCGCGGCGGCATCCGCGCGCGGGCGCCAGCCGTGCCAGATCGGCGAGCCATATGCGCTCGGCATATCTTCGGTATCGAGCACATCCTTTACGCCGATCGGCAAGCCATGCAGGGGTCCGGGGCGGGCAGAGGCGGCGCGGACGGCGGCTTGATCGAGCCAGGCGAAGGCATGGACCGCCGACTCGCGCTCAGCGATGCGGTCGAGGCAGGCCTCCATCAATTCCTTGGGGTGAAGCCGCCTTTCGCGAATCAGGCGGGAAGCTTCGGTCGCGGTCAGCCGGGAAGGATCCTGCATCTCGATCTCCTGAACGGCCGCTCCATAACGCCGGGAAGGGTATGGGATAACCCGGGGGCGTGCAGGCTCAAGTGGTGCCGAGCGGGTAGTGGCAGGCGACATCCCAGCCCCTCCCCTGCGGCGCGAGCGCCGGACGCTCGCTGCGGCAATGGTCGGTCGCGAAGCTGCAACGGGGATGAAACGGGCAACCGGACGGCGGGTCGATCGGGCTCGGCACATCGCCTTCAAGAATGATCCGCCGCCGATTCGGCGCCGCCGGGTCGGGCACCGGCACGGCGGAAATCAGCGCCTGGGTATAGGGGTGCGACGGCGCCTTCAGCACCGCATCGGTCGGGCCGATCTCGACGATCGCGCCGAGATACATGACGGCGACGCGCGTCGAGACCTGCCGCACCACAGAGAGATCATGCGCGATGAAGATGTAGGTGAGGCCGAGCCGTTCCTGCAGATCCAAGAAGAGATTGACGATCTGCGCCTGGACCGAGGCATCGAGCGCCGAGACCGGCTCATCCGCGACGATCAGGCGCGGAGCGAGCGCGAGCGCGCGGGCGATGCCGATGCGCTGCTGCTGACCGCCCGAGAATTCGTGCGGAAAACGCTCATCATGCTCGGGCCTGAGCCCGACTTCGCGCAGCAGCTCGCGCACCCGCGCCCTGATCTCCGCCCGCGTGCCGCGGCGGTGCACGATCAGCGGCTCGGCGAGAAGCTCGCCCACGCGCCGGCGCGGGTTGAGCGAAGCGGCCGGGTCCTGGAACACCATCTGCATCCGTTCGCGATGCGGGCCGAGCGCGCGCGGGCCGAGGAAGGTGATATCCGTCCCCTCGAAGAAGATGCGGCCGTCGCTCACCTCGTAAAGGCGGATAAGGCAGCGGCCGAGCGTGGATTTTCCACAACCCGATTCGCCGACGAGGCCGAGCGTCTCACCTTCCTGCACCGCGAGCGAGACGCGCTCGACCGCGTGTACCACCTTGTTGTGGCGCGAGAACAGATGATTGCCGACGCGATAGCGCTTGGTGAGCGTGATCGTCTCGAGCAACGACCCGTTTGCCTGACCGCTCATGTGGCGCCGACCGGGGCGGCAAGAAGCTCGGAGCGCGCGGCGGCCCGTGCCTCGGGCGAGAGAATGCAGGCGGTCTCGTGCCCTTCTTCCGCCAGAAGCGGCGGACGCGCGGCGCAGGCCGCCTGGCTCCAGCGGCAGCGCGGCGCGAAGGGGCAGCCTGCAGGGATGGCGAAAGGCGAGGGAGGCACACCGGGAATCGCGGGCAGACGGCGCGGCCGCTCACCTTCGAGCGGCGGGATCGAGCCCAGGAGACCGAGCGTGTAAGGATGGCGCGGCTCTCGGAACAAAGCCCGAGTCTCCGCCCGCTCGACGATGCGGCCCGCATACATCACCGCGACCCGATCCGCGATTTCGGCGACCACGCCCATATTGTGGGTGATGAGGATGACGGAGGAGCCGAATTCGCTGCGGAGCTTGCGGATCAGATCGAGGATCTGCGCCTGGACCGTGACGTCGAGCGCGGTGGTCGGCTCGTCGGCAAGCAGCAGCGCGGGATCGCAGGAAAGCGCCATTGCGATCACGCCGCGCTGGCGCATGCCGCCCGAAAGCTCGTGCGGAAAACGATGCGCTGCCCCGGAAGGGTTGGGGATGCCGACCGAAGCGAGCAGCGCGACCGCATGCGCCCAGGCGGCGCGGCGCGAAAACCGCCGATGCGCGCGCACCTGCTCGGCGATCTGGTGTCCGATCGTATAGACCGGCGTGAGCGCGGTCATTGGGTTCTGGAAGATCATGGCGATCGCGCCGCCGCGAATGCGGCGCATTTCCCGATCTGGCAAGCCAATCAGCTCGCGCCCGCGAAAACGGATCGAGCCTTCGACGATCGCGTTCGGGCTGTGAACCAGCCCCATCACCGAAAGCACCGTCAGCGTCTTGCCGGAGCCGGATTCTCCCACGACGCTCAGGATCTCGCGCTCGTTCAGCGTGAGCGAAACGCCGTCCACCGCGCGGACGAGGCCACGTTCGGTCCGGAACGAAACCGTAAGGTCACGCACCTCAAGGATCGACGCCTTCGCTTCGCCGCTCACCGCTCACGCACCCTGGGGTCGATCGCCGCGTAGAGAATATCGACGGAGGCGTTGGAGACGACGACGAAGAACGAAGCATAGATCACGGTCGCCATGATCATCGGCAGATCGAGATCCTCGAGCGCGCGGTAGGTCAGCGCGCCCACCCCCTGCAGCCCGAACACCACTTCGGTGAGCAGCGCGCCGCCACCCACCAGCGCCCCGAAATCGAGCCCGAACATGGTGACGAAGCTGATGAGCGAGCAGCGCAGCGCATGCCGCGTCAGCACCTGCCAGTCCGAAAGTCCTTTCGCCCGCGCGGTGCGGATATAGTCCTCGTTCAGCGCCTCGATCAGGTTCGCGCGCAGCACGCGACCATAGATGCCGATATAGAGCACGGCGAGCGTGATCCAGGGCAGCACGAGGGCCGCGAACCAGCCGAGCGGGTTCGCGCGGAGCGGCACATAGCCGAGCGCCGGCACCCAGGAGAAAAGAAACGTGTCGTGCAGCCGGCTCTGTGTCAGCAGGTTCACGACCTCGCCCAGCCAGAAAACCGGGATCGAGACGCCGATGAGGCCCGCCACCATCAGGCCACGATCGATCACGGTATCCTTGAAGGCGGCGGCGATCACGCCGACCAGCACGCCAAAAACGACCCAGATCACCGCTGCGCCAAGCACGAGCGAAAGCGTGACCGGCGCGGCCTCCTCGATCTCCGGCACAATCTTCTCGCCGCGATTGACGAAGGAGGTCAGATCGCGGGTGACAAGAAGATGATCCATCATCAGGACGTACTGGACTGGCAAGGGCTTATCGAGGCCGAATTCCTTGCGCACGGCGGCGACCGTGTCGGGCGTGGCATTGCGCCCAGCGATCCGGGCCGCCGGATCGGCGCCCGGTGTCGCGAAGAAGATCAGGAACACCATCGCGCTGATGCCCACCAGCACGAGCAGCATATGCAGGATCCGACGGACGACGAAGCTGAACATGCGAGATCAGATCTTGGAAAAGGAAGAAACGCCAGGGCTCCGCCCCGGATCTGGCTCCATCGCGTTCGCGCGATAGGGTGCTGATCCAGGGGACACGGTTCCCTGGCCTTCAATCAGAATCATCCGAAATCAGCCTTCATCATTCTTCATCATCCGCTATCCCACGCGCAGCTTGGCGCGCGGGTCGAGCGCGTCCCGCAGCCCGTCTCCCAGGATGTTGAGCGCGAGCACGGTGAGAACGATCGCGATTCCGGGCGCGATCGCAACCATCGGCTGTGTATAGAGCAGCGCCTCGCCATCATGAATGAGGGTGCCCCAGCTTGCGGCCGGCGGCTGCACGCCGACCGAGAGGAAGGAGAGCGCCGCCTCGGTCAGGATATTGAGCGCCATCATCAGCGGCGCGAAGACGATGACGGTGCTGAACACGTTTGGCAGGACATCGCGCCAGAGGATGCGGAAGCCGGGCACGCCGAGACCACGCGCCGCGAGCACGAACTCGCTGTTGCGGAGACTCAGCACCTGGCCTCGGATCGGCCGCGCGACATAGGGTACATAGACGACACCGATGATCAGGATCGGCAGGAGCAGACTGTTGCCGGTGAGCTGCAATGGCCCGATCCCGACGCTCTGGTTGATGAGCACGATCGAAAGCGAGATCGCCAGAAGATAGATCGGAAATGCCCAGAGAATATCGAGAAAGATCGAGATCACCCGATCGATGAGGCCGCCGAAGAATCCGGCGACGAGTCCGGTCAGCGTGGCAAGCGCGAGGCAGATCACGGTCGAGGCGGCGCCGATCAGGAGCGAGTTCCGCCCGCCATAGAGCAGCCGCGCCGCGACATCGCGCCCCTGGTCGTCGGCACCCAGAGCATAGGGCCCCAAACGCCAGAGCGGGCCGATCGGCGTGAAGCCGAGGCCGAGCCCATTGGTTGCCTGCTGCAGCACGTCGAGGCTCTTGCCGCCGACCATCGTCGTCCCGCCGATATTGGTGGCGAAGGGATCCGTTCGCGAAACATCGCGCGCGTAATAAGGCGCCGCCGCACAGGAAAGGACGATCAGCACGAGGACCGTGAAGGAGACGAGCGCGCTCGGCTTTCGCAAGAGCTTGCGAAACGCGCTTGCCCAGTAGCCGAGGGCGGGTGGGGCGAGCCTTGTCCGCTCGTCCCACCCGGCCGGCGCGCGAAGGGGCTCTGCCCCGGACACGCCGCTTACTTCACCCACGCCAGCTCCGGCTGGAAGTAAGTCTGACCACTGAAGACGAAGTTCCCGACGCGCTTCGAGACGAAGTCCGCATGTTTCGGGTTGAGCATGGTCACGGTCGGCGAGGAGTCGGTGACCTTTTTGTCCACCTCCGCCCAGATCTTGTTCGCCGCGTCCTCATCGGTGAGGGAGAGAGTCATCGCTTTCTGCATCATCGAATCGATCGATGGAACGCAGAAGCCCGGCATATTGATCGAGGTGTCGGAGCCAGGGTGGAAGTTGGCGCAGCTATAGAGAACATTAAGGAAGTCAGACGGCGCGGGATAATCCTGGTACCAGTCGGTGACGCCGATCTGCACCTTGTTCTTGGTGTTCTGAAGATAGGTGAACTCGATATCGGGCGAGATTGCCTTGACCGAGGCCCTGTAGCCAAGCTGGTTGAGCAGGCTCTGCACATAGACGCCCATCGCGCGGTAGGGATCGATCGTCTGGGTGATGACCGTCACCGACTGTCCTGCCGTGCCGGATTTCGCCATCAGTTCCTTTGCCTTTGCCATGTCCGGCGCCGTCCATTTGGTGCCGGGATTCTGCGTATAAGGGCAATAGGCCTGATAGCCCGGCATGCCGGGCGGCAACACCTGGCAAGACGGTGTGGCCAGCGCCGGGCCACCGTAAAGCTTCACGAGATCGCCGCGATTGAGTGCATAGGCGAGCGCCTGCCGCGCCGCGAGATTGTTGAACGGCGGCAGATTGACGTTGAGCGTCAGGTAGAAATAGGCGAGCAGCGGGTTGAGATGAAGCTGCTTCGGATAGCGGGTCGCGATCTCGTTCAGCCGGTCGAGCGGGATATTGTCGAAGGACCAGTCGTCCTCGCCGTTTTCCACCGCCGTGACCTGCGCGTCGGGTGTCAAGCCAAAATTGTAGTCGATCTCATCGACATATCCCCAAGGCTGGGCCACCGCGCTCCATTCCTTGAAGTAGGGATTGCGAATCAGCACCATTCCTTTGTTCGGATCATAGCTCTTGATCACGTAGGCGCCGGTACCGGGAATCGGCGTCGTGCCCATGTCCTTTGCCGGCGTGCTCGCCGGCACGATCGAGCCGAAGGGGACGGCAAGCTGATCGAGGAACTCGGAATCCGGATGCACGAGATGGAAGGTGACGGTGCCGGCGGCGTCATCCGCGACCACGCCGGGAAGGGTGCAGCTCGCCGGTGTCTTCACGCACTCATCCCCGCCCTCGATCACGTTGTACCACGTGCCGGCGTTCGGATTGAGCACCTTGAAGAGCCGCACGAAGGTCGCGCGCACATCGTCCGCCGTCAGAGTCTGGCCGTTGGAGAAGCGGATGCCCTTGCGCAGCGTGAAGCTATAGGTCTTGCCGCCATCCATCGGCGTCGGGATCGAAACGGCAAGGTCAGGTACGATCTTGAAGGCGTCCATACCGCCGGCTTTCTGGAAGGTGACCAGCCCGTCATAAAGAATAGGGAAGAGTTGCCAGTATTTTATCGTGTAGTTGACTTGCGGATCCATTGTGCCCTCGGCCGCGGCGGCGACCAGCCTGAGCGTACCGCCATAATGCGGGCCACTCGGTGCGGCGATCGCCGGGAGGGAGCCCAGAACGAGCGCAGTGGCGAGGGCAAGCGCCATGGGCAATTTCCGAGACAATCTCATCGTGAGCTTCCTTCCCTGCGGATTGCAGATCAATTCGTGCGGTCGTGCGCGGCGAGGAATTCGCCCACCACTTGCATGCAGAGTGCTGTCTCCTCGACATGCGGCATGTGGCTCGAGTGCTCGAAGATTTTCCAGCGGACATCGCGAATCCGCTCGGCATAGGGCCGCACAACCGTCTCCGTCGCCTCGTCGTGGCGGCCGGAGATGAGGAGTGTCGGCGCGATGATTCGGTCCAACCGATCGATGATGCTCCAGTTCTTGAGCGTACCGACGACATGAAATTCGGTAGGGCCGTTCATCGTATGATAGACAGTCGGGTCGTCGGCCAGTGCGATATCGATGCTTTCGACGTCCGGCGGGTTCGGCACCACGCGGCAGACATGACGATCATAAAACAATTTGGTGGCTGCCTGGTATTCGGGCGAATTGATCGTTCCCTCTGCCTCATGCTTCAGCAGAGTGGCCTGCGCCTCTGCGGGCAGGTCCGCCCGCAGCCGGTTCGCCTCGGCAATCCAGAGCGCCATCGATGCCGGAGAATCGGCGATCACAAGCGCGCGAAGCCCGGACGGGCACCGCACCGCATGCTCGGCGGCAAGCATACCGCCCCAGGATTGGCCGAGCAAATGATAGGAATCCGCGATGCCGAGATGGCCAAGGAGATTGGCGAGCTCGGCGAGGAAGAGTTCAACCTGCCAGAATTCCGGACCCTTGGCGCGCAGATGCGTCGAGCGCCCGTTGCCGATCTGGTCGTAATGGATGACCGCCCTTCCCCCTTCGGCGAGAAGCTTGAAGCGATCGACATATTCGTGGGTGAGACCCGGTCCGCCATGCAGGACGACCAGTGGGGGGTTCGGCTGCCTGGACACGCCGGCGATCCTGTACCAGGTCCGCCATTCACCGAACGGCGCAAAGCCCTCCTTCTCGGCACTGCCTATCACCTCGGCCCCCCATGCCGGTTCCACCCTACCCCGCTCAGACAAGAACTATATTCTCCCGGTCCGCGCGACAATCAGCAAGTTGCATGCCATCAGCGGCGGGATCTCACGACCAGGACGCACCCGGCACATGGATTTTTATTTACCTAGCGATCCGCTTCGCGAGGTAGAAGCAGCGATGGCCGGGAGGACAATCCTCGAGCGTGCCGAAATGCGCGAAACCCATCCGTTCATAGAACGGACGAGCTTGGAAGCTGAAGGTATTGACGACGGCGCCGATGCAGAAGCGGGATTTCGCTTCCGCCTCGGCGCGACGAAGAAGGGCCGTGCCGACACCGCGACGGCGCAGCTCGGGCGGCACGTAGAGAACCTGGATCGCGAGCCAGCGATAGATCGTCTCACCCGCGAGGCCGCCAATGACCTCTCTGCCGGGCTTCCGGCGCAGCGCAAGCACCAGCGGCCGCGCAGCGGCCGGGCCCGCCCAGCGCGCGTTGAAGGAAGCGAGCGGCCCAGCGATCGCGGCAAAGAGACCGGGATCCGGCTGCGCGACCGGCACGATCTCGCAACCACTGTCCGGGACAGGTTCAGGGGAATGGTCGGACGGGACTCGATCCACGCGCACCCTCTCGGCTCCCGGTGCGCCGAGTGTGGTCCCGGACGAATTAACAATCCCTGCCACCTCGGGCTAGGCTCCCTCTGCGCCGCGTCACGACGGCGCGCGTGTTGCGGGGAGGGCAGCATGAAGAGACGGACATTGCTCAGAGCCGCGGCCGCGACGCTGGCAGCGCCACGCATCGCCACCGCTTCCAGCCGGCAGGTTCTCCGATTCGTGCCGCAGGCGGACGTCTCGGTCCTCGACCCGATCTGGACCACCACCTACCCCACGCGCGATCACGCCTATCTGGTCTTCGACACGCTCTATGGCCAGCAGGGCCCGGAGCATGGCTTCGCCACCTCCCCGCAGATGGTCGAAGGTCACACGGTCTCGAGCGACGGTAAGGAATGGCGGCTCACTCTTCGCCCCAGCCTCAAATTCCATGACAACGCGCCGGTGCTGGCGCGCGATTGC
The DNA here is from genome assembly GCA_035509315.1 of Acetobacteraceae bacterium. GTDB lineage: Bacteria > Pseudomonadota > Alphaproteobacteria > Acetobacterales > Acetobacteraceae > JAKAWQ01. The sequence goes on from DATJLS010000080.1 coordinate 52,673, forward strand.
GTGGCCAGCATCCGCCGCTGGGGTGCGCGCGATTCGTTCGGCCAGGCATTGATGGAAGCGACGGACGCACTTACAGCGGCCGATGACAGGACAATCGTCTTTCGCCTGAAACATCCCTTCCCGCTTCTGCCGCAGGCGCTGGGCAAGAGCCCGCCCAATATGTGCGCGATGATGCCCGAGCGGCTCGCCGCGACCGACCCGTTCAAGCAAATCACGGAAATGATCGGCAGCGGGCCTTACAAATTCAACGCGGCCGAGCGCGTTGTGGGCTCACGCCTCGTCTATGAGCGATTCGCGGACTATGTCCCGCGCACCTCCGGCACGCCGGACTGGACGGCGGGACCGAAGATCACCCATTTCGACCGCGTAGAATGGCATGTCATCGCCGATCCCGCGACCGCGTTCGCGGCGCTGGCGACCGGCGAGGTGGATTGGTGGTGGATCCCCGATGCGCTGCTTCTGCCCGAGCTCAGCGCCAACCGCGATCTTGCCGTGCGTATCGTCGATCCCACCGGCTTCATCGGCGCCATGCGATTCAACTGGCTCAATCCGCCGTTCGACAAGCCGGCGATCCGTCGCGCGATGATCGGCGCGGTGAGCCAGGCGGAATACATGACAGCGGTGGTGGGCACGGACCCCAAGCTTTGGCGCGATGGCGTCGGCTATTTCTGCCCCGGCACGAAGATGGCGAGCGATGCCGGAATGCAGGCCCTCACCAGCCCGCGCGATCTCGACAAGACGACGAAGGATCTCGCGGCGGCCGGCTATGGCGGAGAGAAGATCGTGCTGCTCGCGCCGCAGAATATCCCGACCGTCAAGGCGCTCGCCGATATCTGCAACGACATGATGAAGAAGATCGGCCTGAACGTCGATTACGCGGCGATGGACTGGGGCACGCTGGTGGCACGGCGCACCAGCATGGCGCCGATCGACAAGGGCGGCTGGAGCGTCTTCTCCACCTTCTGGGGCGGGCTCGACATGAACGGGCCTGCGATCAACCCGTTCCTGCGCTGCAACGGCAAGAACGCGGCGCCAGGCTGGCCGAGCGACGCAATCATGGAAGGGCTGCGCGACAGCTGGCTCGCCGCGCCCAACGAGGCGGCGCAGAAGACGATCGCAAGCGCGATGCAGCGCCGCGCCTTCGATATCGTCCCCTTCATCCCGCTCGGGCAGCAATTCAACCCCACCGCCCATCGCAAGGACATCACCGGAATCCTGAACGGCATTCCGGTCTTCTGGAACGTCCGGAGAAGCTGAACGCTCTATCGCGCGGCCGCCCCAGACTCGCCGATCAGCTTCTGTGCCAGCAGCACGGGGATGGAGGTGAACAGGATGACCGCAAACACCACCACATTCACCTCCGGCAATTTCTGGCCCAGGCGGATCGCGCCGAAAATCCATAGCGGCAGCGTGTTCTGCGCTCCGGCGGTGAAGGTCGTCACGATCACCTCATCGAAGGAGAGAGCAAACGCGAGAAGGGCGCCGGCGCCGATGGCGCTTGCCATCATCGGCAGTTGCACGCGTCGGAAGGTAAGGAACGCGTCCGCCCCCAGATCGGCCGAAGCTTCGGTGAGCGAACGCGGCAGGCGCCGCAGGCGCGCGATGACGTTGTTGTACACGATCACGACGCAGAAGGTCGCGTGCCCCGCGACGATCGTCCAATAGGAGAGCGAAACGCCCCAGAACGCGAAATAGGCGGCGAGCGCCATGCCGGTGAGAATGCCGGGGAGGGCGATGGGCAGCACGGCGACGAAGCTCACCACCTCCCGCCCCACCGATTGCATGCGGGCCACCGCCATCGCCGCCAGCGTTCCCAGCAGGATGGCCATCGCAGTCGCCACCGCCGCCACCTCCAGCGACAATGCCAGCGCCTGCCGCACTTCCTCATCGTGCCAGGTATCGGCAAACCAATGGAGCGCGAAGCCGGCGATCGGCCAGGCCGGGATGGGTGCCGCGGAGAAGGAATAGACCACGATGATGATGACGGGGATGAACAGGAATCCCAGGATCGTCGCAACAGAAGCCCAGATCAGAACCGTGCCGCTAGAGCGCATCGAACGCCCCCAGCCGGCGCGTGATGAGCAGGAACACCGCCATCACGCCGAGCGGCAGCACCGCATAGGCGGCCGCGAAGGGAATATTGTTCGTCACCCCCACATTCGCGTACACCACATTGCCGATGAAGTCCGACCCCCTTCCGCCCACCAGCATCGGCGTCACGAAATCCCCAAGCGTTAGGGAAAAGGTGAAAATCGCTCCGGCCGCCATGCCGGGCAGCGCCATGGGCAGGATCACGCGGCGAAACGTCGCCATGCCGCGCGCGCCGAGATCGGCGGACGCCTCAAGGAGGCTCGGCGGGATTCTCTCCACCGCCGCCGCGATCGGCAGAATCATGAATGGCAGCCAGAGATACGAGAAAACGATCCACATGGCCCAGTTGCTGTAGCCGATATGCAGATTGGGCAGGCCGATTTCCGCCAGCGCCCAGTTCAGCACGCCGTCATGCGCCAGGATCAGCCGCCACGCATAGACACGCGCGAGATAGCTCGACCAGAGCGGTACCAGCACGAGCGCCATCAAGGTGGCACGCAGCCTCGGCCCCGCAAGCCGGATCATCGCGTAGGCGATCGGCCAGGCCAGCACCGCATCCGTCAGCGTCACCGCCGCGGCGATGGAAATCGTCCGCCAAGCGATATGAATATAGATCGGGCCCGACAGAAGCTGCCGGAAATTCGTGAACGAGAAGCCCGGGATCAGATCGCCGCTCAGCTCGTCCACCGTCCAGAAGGCGGTGACGAAGAGCGCGCCGATCGCGGCGAGATAGAGACAGGCGAACCACAAGGCCGGCAGGCCGAGCAGGGCGGCATTCGCCGCCCCGCGGTGCCGCCAGCCGAAGGCGGAGAGAAACCGCGTCACCCTTTGATGGCCTGCCACTCCCGCTGCCAGATGGTGTAATCCAGGCAGTCGGTCTTGCCGTTGCCGCAGTCCGACCGCGGTGTCTTCCAGAACCTGATCTGGTCGAAATAGGAGGAGGGCGCATTGGCGTGATATTTCGCGCAAGTTCCCGCCTGCTCTTCGTCCATCTCCTTGCAGGCGAGCGCGTTCGCGGGCGTTTCCCCGAAATAGATCGCCTGCTCGGCCTGGACTTTGGGCGTCGTCACCCAATTGATCCACAGATAGGCGCAATTCGGGTGAGACGCCTTGGACGAGATCATCCAGGTATCCGCCCAGCCGGTCGCGCCCTCCGCCGGAATCGTGTCCGCCACCGGCACTTTCGCCGCCTGCAGCGTGTTGGTCTGGTACGGCCAGGCCGCCCCCACCACCGCATCGCCGGAGGTGAAGAGCTGAATCTCATCCGAGGCCAGGGCCCAGTATTTCTTGATCAGCACGGCTTGCTTCTTCAAGAGCGCCACCACCGCATTCATCTGCGCCCGGTTCAGCTCGTACGGATCCGTGATGCCGAGCGAGGGTTCGGTCTTGGAAAGATACAAGGCGGCATCGGCGATCTGGATCGGGTTGTCCGGGACCGTGATCTTCCCCTTGTATTGCGCGTCATAGATGACGGACCAGCTCGTCGGCGCGGTGGGGAATGTCTTGGTGTTGTAGAGCAGCGTGTTCGGTCCCCACTCATAGGAGACACCGTAATGCACGCCCTTCACCGTGTTGAATTCCGGCGCCCGCAGTTGCGGAATGAAATTCTTCCATTGCGGAATAAGCGCCATGTTGATGGGCTGCACGTCGCGCCCGTAGATCAGCCGCAGCGTCGCATCGCCGGACGCCGAAACCGCGTCGTACTGCCCGCCGCCGCCGGAGCGCATCAGAGCCACCATTTCGTCCGAGGAACCGGCATATTTCGCGTGCACCTGGCATCCCGTCGCGGCCTCGAACGGTTTCACCCACTCGTCCTGCGCGTAGCCCTCCCACGCCACGAGATTGAGCACGCCCTCGCCCTTGCCGATGGCGGAGAGCGGCTGCGCGGCCGCGGCCCCTTGGGCGAAAGGCAGCGATGCCGAAAGGCAAAGGACGAGCCTCGCCATTCTGCGCCTGAGTCTTCCCCTCATTCTTCGTCTCCCCTGTTGCTGTCAGACGTCACGTTCACGACCGCCGCGCGCGGCCAGGCGGCCAGGAGTCGCGCGCCGACGGCGAGCCTGAGCCTCTCGCCCACCGGAAGCGCGTTCGCCTCCATCACCGCCAGGTTCTCGCCATTGTCCAGCAGGACCTGGTAGCGTGTCACGGCGCCGAGATAGGTTGCCTCCTGCAAAAGCCCTGGCTTCGCTTCGTATCCGTCGGGCACTGCAGCTTCCGGCGCCAGAAGCAGGATCTTCTCCGGCCGCAGCAATCTTTCCTTCCTCGCGCCGAACAGGTTGGAGGCGCCGACGAAGTCGGCTACGAACACGGAGGCCGGCCGCTCATAGAGATCGATGGCCGTGCCGACCTGCTCGATCCTCCCGTGGTTGAAGACGGCGATCCGGTCGCTCATCGCCAGCGCCTCATCCTGGTCGTGCGTCACATAGAGGAAAGTGATGCCCGTCTCGTGCTGCAGCCGCTTGAGCTCCCGCTGCATCTGGTGGCGCAGCTTGAGATCGAGCGCGCCGAGCGGCTCGTCCAGCAGAAGGACGCGCGGCTTGTTCACCATCGCCCGCGCCAGGGCCACGCGTTGGCGCTGCCCGCCGGAAAGCTGCGCCGGTTTCCGGTTGCCGAAATCCGCGAGCCGCACCTGCGCCAAAGCCGCCTCGGCCCGGCGATACGCTTCCGCCTTCGGAACTTTGCGTGCCCGCAATCCATAGGCCACGTTCTCGATGAGGGTGAGATGCGGAAAGAGGGCGTAATCCTGAAATACCGTGTTCACCGGCCGGCCGAAGGGCGGCAGGCTTGCGACATCCGCCCCGTCCAGCAGGATCCGCCCGCTGTCCGGCCGCTCGAACCCCGCGATCAGCCGCAGCGTCGTCGTCTTGCCCGAGCCGGATGGCCCGAGCAGCGTGAAGAACTCCGCCGCCAGCACGCTCAAATCCAGCCGAGAGAGGGCGAGCGCGCTCCCATAGGCTTTCGTCACCCCTTCGAGCTGCACGATGGGCGGTTTTTCTTCTGCCGTCCCGGTCAGGGTTTCCCCTTTGACGAAAACGTCCATTCCGCCCCTCTGGCCGCTTCTCTGGCCCGCCTCTCGCCCGACCTGCCCTTGCCCCTTGACCCCGGAATATAAGCGGAATGTCATGTTTTGGGGTCAATCCGGGTCTCACCGGTTTCCGGAATATTCTCGCACGGGTCCTATCGGGAGGATTAAAAATGGGAAATAATCTAAAATTTTATATTGGCGGCACCTGGGTGGACCCCGTGGTGCCGAACCCTATTCCGGTCATCGATCCTGCGACGGAGGAGCCCTTCACCGAAATCTCGGGCGGTGGCGCCGCGGATGTGGATCGGGCTGTCGCCGCGGCCCGGGCGGCGTTTCCTTCGTTCTCCCGCACCACGAAAAAAGAGAGGCTGGAGCTGCTGAAATCCTGCCTCGCGGCCTATAATCGCCGTTTCGATGAGATCGCCGAAGCCTGCACGCACGAAATGGGTGCCCCGATCGGGTTCGCCAAGGAGGCGCAGGCCTTCGTCGGCCAGGCGCATTTCCAGGCGCTGATCGATGTATTCGAGAATTTCGCCTTCACCGAGAAGCGAGGCATGACCCTGGTGGCCAAGGAGCCGATCGGCGTCTGCGGGCTGATCACGCCCTGGAACTGGCCGCTCAACCAGATCGTCTGCAAGGTTGCCCCCGCACTCGCCGCCGGCAATACGATGGTGCTGAAGCCGAGCGAGATCGCGCCCATCAACGCGATCATCTTCGCCGAGGTGATGCACGAGGCCGGCGTGCCGAAGGGCGTCTTCAACCTGGTCAATGGAGATGGCCCCTCGGTCGGCCAGAAGCTCGCCGAGCACAAGGATGTCGACATGATGTCCTTCACCGGCTCGACCCGCGCCGGCATCATCGTTGCGAAGGCGGCCGCCGACACGGTCAAGCGCGTCTGCCAGGAACTCGGCGGCAAGTCCCCGAACATCCTGCTGCCGGATGTCGATCTGGAGGATGCCGTGCGCAAAGGCATCGGCGCCTGCTTCATCAATTCCGGCCAGTCTTGCGACGCGGCGACCCGCATGCTGGTGCCGCGCGCGCTGCACGACAGGGCGGTAAAATATGCCGTGAACGAGGCTGAAAAGCAGACCACCGGCGATCCCTGGGCTGCGGGCACGGTGCTCGGCCCGCTGGTCAGCCAGACGCAGTTCGACAAGGTGCAGCGTTTGATCAAGGCCGGCATCGAGGAGGGCGCGACGCTCGCGACCGGCGGCCTCGGCCGACCGGAAGGGCTGAACTGCGGCTATTACGCGCGCCCGACCGTCTTCGCCAATGTGACGCGGGAGATGACGATCGCGCGTGAGGAGATTTTCGGCCCCGTGCTTTCGATCATGCCCTATGGCAGCGAGGAGGAGGCCATCGATATCGCCAACGACACGGTCTATGGCCTCGCCGCCTATGTGCAGGGCAAGGATCTGAAAAAAGCACGCGAGGTCGCCTGCCGCATGCGGGTGGGAAGCGTCTATGTCAATTATCCGGATATCGACTTCACGGCGCCCTTCGGCGGCTACAAGCAATCCGGCAATGGCCGGGAATACGCGGATTTCGCGCTCAACGACTTCCTGGAGATCAAGGGGATCATCGGGTACGGGGAATAACTCCTACGCGCCAATCGTGTTGCTCACGCAACGGGAACGAGCACGCTCCATTCCTCGCGGGCGCGGAGCAGGGCGCGGATCGCTTGCGCATGCTGCGCCACCGCAGCGCGCAGCACCGCATCTGCGGGCGCCCCGCCGGCAATGAGGATCGCGCCGTCCGAACGCAGCGCGAGCCGGTGCCACCCACCTTTTTCCACCGCTTCGATCGCCTCGCGCGCGGTCAGGCGCTGAGCCGCCGCCCGGCACGAAGCCTGCTCGGCCGCTCGGCGCATGGCGGAGGCTTGCGCGCGCTGTTCCGCCTCCTCGCGCGCGACCCGTTCCCGGCATTCATCGAGCAACCTGCGGCATTCGGCCTCATCGCCTTCGAAGCGCGCGGCGATGAAGCGGCGCTCGATCTCCGCGCGCCAGGGGCCGGAGACCAGTCCACGCGCGATCGCCGCCCCAACCACCCGGTCGAACTCATGCGAGAGCTCCAGCATCGCCGTCCTTCCTTTCGCCGCGCCGCCGGCAGGCGTTCTATGGCGCGGCCGGCCCGCAGATATAGCGGGGACAGGATCGGCTCAGCGCCTGTCCCGGGACGGATGCCGATCCCGTTCTGTCCCGGCGCGGCGGCGCTTGAGCGCCTTGGCAATCGCTGCCTCCCGCCTTTCCTCGCCGAGCGCGAGGGCAAAGGCGGCGCGGATAAAGCGCACTGCCGCGCCCTCGTTCGAGGGCGCATAGCGCCTGCCGGGATTGGCTTCCCTCATCGCCGCCAGGAAGACCCGATAGAGCCCCACGGCCTCATCATGCCAGCCCGCTCCGTGTGGCGCCCCATCTGGCGCCGGCAGCGCAAGCAGCGGCAGCACGCGCGCGAGCGCCTGGTGTGCGGCACGCAGCGCGGCCCTGCGCACCGCCTGCGCGCGCAGCGCCTCCTCGAGGAACGGCAGTGTCGGCACACGCGCGATCTCAGCCGGAAACAGCGCATAGATTTTCTCGCGTGCCTCGAGCTCCGCGATCAGCGCCAAAGCCGCCTTTTCTACCTTGTCGGCCGGCATCGCCACCGCGGGCCGCGTTCTCCGCAGCCTGAGAAATTGCAGCCAAGCGGTGACGTCGCGGCAGGCATCGGGCCCGGGGACTTTATCGCTCCCGCGCAGCACCGCGCGAAAAACCGCCCTCACCGCCTGAACCGTAAGCTCGGGCGGAGCCGGTCCGTCCTTCAATTCATTCCGCGGGGATGAGGCCCGAAGCAACGGCGCGCGCGCGGGAGGCCGCCATGCTCTCCGCCACCATCAGGGCCGCGGCCAGCGCCCGCCTTCCGGCGGCGGCATCGACGATGACGGCGCCTTCGCCGCGCACGGCGGCGAAGAAGGCGGCGTGCTCGGCGGCGAGCGAATCATGGTCCTCCCACGCGCTCTCGCTCATCGCGAAACCTTCGAGGCCCGGCAAACTCGCTCCTTTATCGGAACGTCCGATCATGAAGAGCTTGCGGTTGACGAAATCGACCGAGATATAGCCCTCGCGCGCGAAGAGCCGCATCCGCCGTTCCGTCCGAAGCGAGATCCGGCTTGCCGTGACGGTCGCCACGCAGCCATTGACGAAGCGCACGCGTGCATTGGCGATGTCTTCGCTGGCGGAAGCCACCGGTGCACCCACGGCGTCGACGCTCTCGATCGGGCTGTCCACCAGGGCGAGCACGAGGTCGAGATCATGGATCATGAGATCGAGCACGACCGAGACATCGGTGCCGCGTGGCTTGAAGGGCGCGATCCGGATCGCCTCGATATAGAGCGGCTGCCGCATATGCTGGTTGAGGGCGCGGAAAGCCGCGGAGAAGCGCTCGAGATGGCCGACCTGAAGCACCAGCTCGCGTTCGGCGGCGAGCCCGCCGAGCCTGTCGGCCTCCGCGAGCGTGGCGGCGATCGGCTTCTCGACCAACACGTGGCGCCCGGCGCGGAGCGCCTGCTCGGCCAGCGCGAAATGCGCCTCCGCCGGCGCGGCAATGATCACCGCCTCGCAGGCGGTGAGAAGCTCGGCCCAGGAGAGCACGGGCGCCCCAGCCTCCCAGCCGACCGCGCGGGCACGCTCGGCATTCGGGTCGTGCACGCCCGCCAGCCGCACGCCGGCTCCCGTTGCGGCCTTGAGCGCATGATAGCGTCCGAAATGCCCGCACCCCGCCACACCGACCGTGAGCGCGGTCGTTATCGCACTTTCAGGCCCCCGCATCGGGCCCCGCGTCAGGCATCGAGACGGGCACGGTTGGCCCGCGCCAGGACGGCCTCGAACAAGACCTGGCAGCCGGCTTCCGCCTCCTCGGGGCGCATATCCTCGGCCTCGTTGTGCGAGAGCCCGTCCTTGCAGGGCGTGAAGATCATCGCCGCCGGCACGCGGGAGGCGACATAGACCGCATCGTGCCCCGCCCCCGAAACGATCTCCCGCGCCGGAAGCCCGAGCCTCTCCGCCGCCTTGCGCACGAGATCGACGCAGGCGGGATCGAAGGGCTGGGCGGGGATGCGGAAAAGCTCGGCGAGCGCGAATTGCAGCCCATCAGCGCGGGCGAGTGCGGCCGCCTCGGCGGAAAAACTCTCGGCGAGACGCGTGATCACCGCCTCGTCAGGATGGCGGAATTCCACCGCGAAGCGGACCTCGCCCGGAATCACGTTGCGGCTGTTGGGATAGACCTGAATCTGGCCGACCGTGCCGCGCCCGCTCTCGCCCTCTGCGCGCATCAGCCGCTCAACGAGCAGGATGATGCGCGCGGCCCCGGTGAGCGCGTCGCGCCGCGCCGCCGGCGGTGTCGTGCCGGCATGGGATTCCCGCCCGGTGAGCACCGCATCGAACCAGACCTGTGCCTGCGCGCCGGTGACGATGCCGATCCACTTCCCTTCATTCTCGAGGATCGGTCCCTGCTCGATATGCAGCTCGAAATAGGCGTCCGCCGGAAAGACGGTGGCGGGAATCGTTCCGCGATAGCCGATCTCGTCGAGCGCCGCGCCGACGCTCACCCCCTCGGGATCGGTGAGCGCATAGGTCTTTTCGAGCGGATAGATGCCGGCCCAGACGCCGCTGCCCATCAGCGAATGACCGAAGCGGCTGCCCTCCTCGTCGGTCCAGTTGACGAGCTCGAGCGGGGCCTCGGTCTCGATGCCGAGATCGTTCAGCGTCCGCATTACCTCGAGCCCGGCGAGAACGCCGAGCGCGCCGTCGAATTTTCCGCCCGAGGGCTGGCTGTCGAGATGACTGCCGAAAAGCACGGGCGGGCGGGCGGGATCGCGCCCGGCACGGCGGGCGAACATATTGCCGATCGCATCGACGCGCACGGTGAGGCCCGCCGCCTCGCAGAGCGCACGGAAACGCTCGCGCCCCGCGCGGTCCACCTTGGTGAGCGTGAGGCGCCGCACCCCACCCTTGGGCGTGGCGCCGATCTCGGCCATCCGCATCAGCTCGTCCCAGAGGCGCTTGGGATCGATCCGCTGGTTGGTATTGGCGCTCACGCCGGTTCCTTTCCTTTGCGCGCGCATCTTGCTCGCCGGCCCGCTTCCTGCAAGCCTTGGTCGGAGAAGGAGGCCCAGTATGCCCGTGACCACACGCCGCGGAACGTTCCGTGCGCTCGCCGGGCTCGTGGGTGCTTCCCTGCTCGCCGGATGCGCGTTGCCCGACCAGCGTACGTTCGGCGCGCCACGCTACCTGCCGCCCGTGCCGCCCCCGCCGGTTGCCGCGCCGCCGCCCCCACCCTGGCCCGGGCCGCCGCCGCTGGCGACGATCCGTTTCGACAATCCTTCCGCCGACTATGTGGATCCGCTGCGCCGGGCGATCATGGCGGCCGAGGCGCGCAAGCCTGACGCCGTCTTCGCCGTGGTGGGCGTGGCACCGGCGAGCGGTCCGCCGGCCTCCCAGGCTGAAGCAGCCTTGGCCGCGGCGGACGCGGCGCGGACGGTCATGCAGGCCATCGTTGGAATGGGCATCCCGACCGAGCGGCTGCTGCTGGCAACCCGGACCGACCCCTCTGCCCATGAACAGCTCGTGGAGGTCTATGTCCGCTAGATCTGCCGGCTTCGCTCGCGCCGGGCACGCGCGGGCGGAAGGGCTCGGCCTGCTGCTGGTGACGGTGATGGCCTGGGGCCTCAACTGGCCGGCGCTCAAGCTTCTCATCATGCACCTGCCGCCCTTCTCCACCCGCGCGGTGACGGCGGCGGCGGCGGGAGTCACCGTCATGACGCTCGCCGCGCTGCGCGGGGAGCGTCTGGTCCTGCCGCGCCGACAGTGGCGGCGGCTCCTGGTCAGCGCGCTGCTCAACTACACAGCCTGGCTCGGCTTCGTTTCGCTCTCGCTCGTCTGGCTCGATGCCTCGACCGCCGTGATCGTCGCCTACACCATGCCGATCTGGGCGATCGGCTTCGCCTGGCCGGTGCTCGGCGAGCGGCCGCGCCTGCCGCACCTGATCGGTCTTGCGCTCGGGGTCGGTGGCGTTGCCGCCGTGCTCGGCGGCGCGGCCCCGCTGCCCCGCAACGCGTTGCCGGGGGTCGGCGCGGCGCTCGCCGCGGCGGTGCTGTTCGCGCTCGGCTCGGTCATGACCAAGCGTGCGCCCGTCGGCCTGCCGCCGCTTGCGTCGGTGGGCTGGCAGCTCCTGATCGGCACCATCCCGATCGCCTTGCTTGCGCTGCTCTTTGAGCATCCCGATTTCGCCGCGCTCGCGCCGATCGATTGGCTGGCAATGCTATACAGCGCGATCATCGGTCTCGGCTTCGCTTATCTCTGCTGGTTCCGCGCCCTGCACCTGCTTCCCGCCTCGCTCGCCACCACCGGGACGCTGCTGGTGCCGATCGTTGGGGTGTTCAGCTCTGGGCTGCTGCTCGGCGAGAAGATCGGGCTTGCGCAGATCCTCGCTTTGACGCTGACGGTCGGCGGCGTCGTGCTCGCCGTCCGGCGCTAAATCCTCGAGACGCTTTGCATGAACGGCATACGGCCATTATTGCGCCTGAGACCCAGTGCGGACCGGCGCCTCAAGGGCGGATATCCCTGGGCTTTCAGCAACGAGATCGCGATGCGCCCGGAGCTGCGCACGCTGCCGCCGGGCGGGATCGTCCGGCTCGAAGGGGATGACGGCATACGCTTCGGCGCCTGCTTCTACAACCCGCACAGCCTGATCGCGGCCCGCCGGCTCGATCGCGATCCGGCGGCGCGGATCGATGCCGCCTGGATCGGGCATCGGCTCGAAGAGGCGGCTTGCCTGCGCGCGGGCTTCTTTGCCACGCCTTACCATCGCCTCGTCCATGCCGAGGCAGACCGGCTGCCCGGCCTCGTCATCGACCGGTTTGGTCCGCTTGCCGTGGTCCAGGCGAACACTGCCGGCATGGACCGGCTGCTCCCGGAGGTCACCGAGGCGCTGCAGGCGTTGCTGCCGCTCTCCTGCCTGCTGGCGCGCAATGATTCGAGCATGCGCGGGCTCGAAGGGCTGCCCACCGAGGTGCGTGTGTTGGCAGGGACGCCACCTGCCGATCCTGTGGTGGAGGAAGGCGGACTCGTCTTTCCGATCGATCCGCAAGCGGGACAAAAGACCGGCTGGTTCTATGACCAGCGCGAGAGCCGCGACCGGATCGCCACGCTTGCGCACGGGGCTCGGGTGCTCGATCTCTTCTGTCATACCGGCGGCTTCGGGCTCCGGGCCGCCGCTTCAGGAGCAACAGAGGTCCTGATGGTGGACAGCAGCGGCCCCGCACTTTCGCTCGCGCGGACGGCGGCCGAGCGAAACGGCCTTTCGGCCGCGTTCCGCCGGGAGGATGCCTTCGCCGCGATGGAGAACCTCGCGGCGGAGAAGGCGGAATTCGACATCGTTGTCTGCGATCCGCCGCCTTTCGTCCCGACCCGGAAGGATCAGGCGGCCGGGCTGCGCGGCTATGCACGGATGTCTCGCCTGGCGGCGACCCTGGTGGCACCGGGTGGCTTTCTCCTCGCCGCCTCATGCAGCCATCATGCCCTGCCGGATGCATTCGCCGCCGCCATCGCCCAGGGGCTCGCCCGGGCCGGCCGGGAAGGGCGGACGGTGCATGCGGGCGGCGCCGGACCCGACCATCCGGTTCATCCGCACCTGCCCGAAAGCGCCTATCTCAAAACATTGCTGATTCAATTGTTCTGACCTGCTCCATGCCCTGATGGGCAGGATCGGCAATAAGGGAAGAGAGAGACGCGGCGAGCCGTGTGGCATGGCGGGATAAAATCTCAACATGCGTTCCCGGAACATCCTGCACTGTCAAAGAGCCGATGAGGCGGTTCCATTGCCTTACCGGATTGCCTGGGACGTAAAACGATTTGCTCGTGGCGCGGATAAAGGCCACGGGTCCGTCATAGCCGCGCGGCTCATAGCGCTGGATCGCGATGAGTCCTGCCTCATGGATACGCCGCACCGATTCCGGTGTCGTCGAGGGATCATAAGGATTCCATTCGCTGCTCGCCCTCGCCCAGGGCCGCTTGCCGGCAAGGCCGAGACGCATTCCAACGTATGACGCAACCTCTGCCCACGGGGCCTGCCTGAGCGCGTTGCTCAGGGCTCCGGCCAAGTGCAGGATACGCCGAGCGCGCACGCCGATCCTCGCGGTCCGCGGCCAATAGCCGGAATGAGGATAGGTATCGATGAATGCAAGCAGGCGAACGCTTTCGCCGGCTTCTTGCACCAGCCGCGCCATCTCCAGTGCCACCAGCCCTCCCGCCGAATAGCCCACGAATAGATAGGGACCATGCGGGGCGACTTGCCGGATCGTCGCGAGGGCATAGTCCGCCATGGACTCGATCCGATCGAGCGGCTTCTCGAAACCATCCATGCCTTTGGCTTGGACTCCGATCACGGCGCGATCACCGCTGATCAAAGGGCCCACAGCGGCAAAATCCATGACCGAGCCACCGACGCCCGGAAGAACAAAGAGCGGCGGACCGCCAGTGCCCTGATTCAATGGCACCAGGGGCGAGAAGCGCGGCGCCTGCCCCTTCGCGAGCAGTTGCGTCACGCCGCCGAGCGTCGGCATATCGTACAGGACCGGAAATGGCAGCATTTGACCCAACCGCCGCTCGATCTCGGTGCAGAACGCCGCAACGAGAAGTGAATCGCCGCCGGCATCGAAAAAATCGTCATCGGGATGGGCAGGAGAATACTGCAAGAGCCGCTCCCAGATGCGCCGGACCTCGTTCTCGATCTCTTCGGCTCGCGCAGGCATGCAGGCCCCAGGATCTGACATCGTCTTCCCCTTCTTCCGCTCATTCATCTTCGTCGCGCATCTTTGTCGTGGGCGGTGTTTCGGATGTGACCGCGAAGCGCCAAGCCAGAACCCGGCGCAACGCCGCGTGCTTGCCTTCAGGCAAACCCGATCCGCGCCCTCTGTTTCGATACAGCAACTAATAGCACCCAGTTGTCGAAGATGCGGCCTGCCGATCGGGCACGATGGCCGCCAGCGGCTTCGCATGAAACGATCGAGGGGAATTCCGCCATCAGCGCGACCGTTTTTCCGCGATGCACGCGTTCGCGGAAGCGGTTGAGTGCATCTTCCGCCTCGGCGTCAAAGCAACCGCAAGGAATGGACGGATAGTCATCACGCTCTCCGGACAAGAAGCGTCGCACATCCCTCCGATATTCGTTGGGAAGCGCATCCAGGCCATATTCGGGGTGGCCCTGCGCCAGCACGAACAGGCTTTCCCCCTGTCTTCTTACGAAGAGATTGGGACCGGCTGCCTTGGAGGCGCTCAGGATCACATAGCTGGCCGCACGAAGGGCGCCTTCGGGAAGCTCGTTCCATCGCGAGTGCGCAACCCGCCACGGCATGTCCAGACCCTCCACCAGAGGATGATCCGCACAAATCTCGTGATCGAAGAGGCCGAAGCATTTCCTGGCGAGCGGCCGGCGCACGATGCCATCGAAATGAAGCACGGCGGCCTGCGCGGCCAGGCAGGAGATGAATGTCGATAGGGTGTTTCGCCCCGCCCAATCCAGTACCTCGACCAGGGCCTGCCAATAGATTTCGTCCTGGATCCGATTCGCCCGGGGCTCCGCGCCCGTGATGACGAGGGCATCGAGGTGGCTTCGCTTGAGATCGTCGAGAGTGCCGTACTCGGCCGCGAGATGGCGCCTCGCCCTCTCGGAACGGGAAATTTCCTCAAGCGCGAAGAGACGCAGCCGCACGGCGGAATTGCGCCCACGACTGGCGAGGAGATTTTGGAACTGCCGTTCCGTTTCCAGGAGCGCGGTGTCGGGCATATTGTTCAGAAGCCCGATCTCGATCAGGCGATCGGAGTCCCGGAGGCCAGGGAATGTGCCGGGCAAGGCCGGCTCGAATCTCGAGACGCATCCGTGTGGGACCACGAGCCGCGTCGGCAAGGGCTAACTCCGCATCCTACGAGACGTGGGCAATGGCGTCTTTCGTCGGGTTCTCATGAGCCCCGCACCGCGAGTGCTGGACGGCCGGAGAGCTGATCCACCGCTCCCGCTTCGCTCAGGGCCTGATCGAGATCGGCCAGAATATCGTCGATATGTTCGAGACCGACACTAAGACGGATCATCTCCGGCGATACGCCCGCCTTTCGATGCTCCTCCGCCGACAATTGACGGTGCGTGGTCGAGGCGGGATGTGTGGCAAGGGATTTCGCGTCACCAAGATTGACCATTCTCTTGAACAATTTGAGGGCGTTGAAAACGCGCCGGCCGGCCGCAAATCCGCCCTTCACCCCGAAAGTGACGAGAGAAATGCCGCCACCCAGATATTTTTGGGCGAGCGCGTGATAGGGACTGTCCGGGAGGCCGGGCCAGCGCACCCATTCGACACGCGGGTCGGCACGCAGAAAATCCGCGACACGGGCCGCATTCGCGAGATGCCGCTCGACCCGCAACGGCAATGTCTCGATTCCCTGGAGAAGCAGAAAGGCGCTGAGTGGCGAGAGTGCCGAACCCATATTCCGCTGACAGACGGTGCGGCAGCGCGCAACGAAGGCGGCCCGCCCGAACTGCTCGGTGTACACGACACCATGATAGGAAGGCTCGGGCTCGGTGAGCATCGAGAAACGGCCGGGCTGCGCCGCCCAGTCGAAATGCCCGCCATCGACGACAACTCCACCCAAGGTCGTTCCGTGCCCGCCCATGAACTTCGTCATGGAATGCACCACGATATCGGCTCCGTATTCGATCGGACGCAGCAGGATCGGCGTGGCCACCGTGTTATCGACGATGAGCGGCACACCGGCTTCGTGCGCCACAGCCGCGAGCGCTTCGATATCCGCGATATTGCCAGCCGGGTTTCCGACGCTCTCGCAATAAACGGCGCGTGTTTTGCTGTCGATCAGCGCCGCGACATCCCTGGGATGGTCCGAGGCGGCGAAACGCACCTCCGTCCCCTGCTTGGGCAGGAGATGCGCGAACAAGGTGTATGTCGCGCCGTAGAGTTGCGGCACGGAGACGATGTTGGTTCCCACCTCTGTGATGTTGGTGACCGCGTAGTGAATCGCCGATGCGCCGG
The DNA here is from genome assembly GCA_035509315.1 of Acetobacteraceae bacterium. Lineage (GTDB taxonomy): Bacteria > Pseudomonadota > Alphaproteobacteria > Acetobacterales > Acetobacteraceae > JAKAWQ01. Next base: position 68,854 of record DATJLS010000080.1, read on the forward strand.
AGGCCACGGTCAAGGCCGCGACACCGCCCTCCAGCGCCGCGACCCGGCGTTCGAGCACGGAGGTGGTCGGGTTGCCGATGCGGCTATAGATATTCCCCTCGACATCGAGATCGAAAAGCGCCGCGCCGTGCTCGGCGCTGTCGAATGCGAAGGCCACCGTCTGATAGATCGGGACTGCGACGGCCTTGGTCAGAGGATCGATCTCATAGCCCGCGTGGATGGCGATCGTCTCCGAGTGCAAGCTGGCATCCGGCGGCGGAACCGCGCTGCGAGGATGGGATAGAGAATGGTCCCCCTTCAATTTCGTCATCCGGCTCTATCCCACGAGCTCTTCATGGGTTCGCTGCAGACGGGCAAGCTCCGCCTTGCGGACCTTGCCCAAAGGGGTCTCGGGCAGTTCATCCATCAGGATGATCTGGTTGGGCCGTTTGTAGGGAGCGAGCCGCCCTGCGGCGAAGCTGGCGAGATCCTCGATGCTCAGGGTGCTTTCCGCTCTCGGCTTCACGAAGGCGAGGATCTGCTCATCGCCCGCGATCCTCTGGCCGATGACCGCCGACCGTGCGACCATGGGATGGGTGTTCAACACCATCTCGATTTCCGCGGGATAGACATTGAAGCCGAAACGGACGATCAGCTCCGTGGTTCGGCCGACGATGAAGAGGTTGCCGCCCTCGAACCGCGCGAGATCGCGCGTATTGAGCCATCCTTCGCCGTCGATCGCCCGGGCGGTCTCTTCGGGCGCCATGAAATAACCAAGCATGACGCCGGGGCTGCGTACGTGAAGCTCGCCCACTTCGCCATTGCGCACCTTCTGGCCGTCCTTGCCCACCATCCTGGCCTCGACACCCGGAAAAAGAGGACCGACCGAACAATCCCGCCGCGGTTCCTTGAGACGGGTTTGGGCGACCGTCGGAGAGCATTCCGTGAGCCCGTACCCGTTGTGGAGGGTGAGACCGAAAAGACGCTCGGCCGCTTCCTTGACCACGGGATCGAGAGGCGCGCCGCAAGACCCCATCGCGCGCAGGCACGGGCAAGGCAGCGATGTCAGGCCGCTCGTCTCCGCATATTGAGCCATCAGCGCATACATGGCCGGGACACCGAGCAGGACTGTTATCCCCTCCTCCGCGAGTGCATGCGCAAGCTGTGCTGGGTTGAAGCGCGAAGAGAGACAAACCGTTCCCCCGCTCAGAAGCGTGCCGAGCACCACGACGGAAAATCCGACAATGCTCGAAATCGGCAAGACGGCGTAGAATCGGTCGGCCGGCCCGAGTTGACGCAACTTTGCGGAGACTCGTGCTATGTACAGAAGATTCCCGTGGCTGAGCATCACGCCTTTGGGCCGGCCCGTGCTTCCGGACGTAGAGACGAGAATTGCCACCTGCTTTGCCGGATCGGGATCCACTGGCATCGCATGCGCCGCGCCGTTCACGGCCGAGAGCGCGATGCGGCCTATCCCGCTGATCTCCTCGTGCGTCGCACCTGCACGGTCCGCGTGAAGCTTCGCTTGCATCGATGCCTCGATGGTATAGATCACGCAGCGTGAATCGGAGAGCGTTTGCACCTGCGCGATCTCCCGCTCGGAGAGGCGGGCAACGACCGGCACCGGCCAAGCGTCCATATCGGTGAGCGCGAGGAGAAGCATCACGGCGGCGGCGCAATTTTCGTTCACCACGACAACACGATCTCCCGCATGCACCCCCTTGGCGGCAAGCCAGTTCCTGGCTTCATCCACGGCAGAGAAAAGCGCGCGATAGCTCCAACTCCGCCCTTGATCGACGAGCGCAGGATGATCGGGGGACGAGGCGGCTTGCCGCCTCAGCGCTTCCCCCAACCGTGACGGCGGCACGCTGACGCCGTCTCGGTCATAGGCGGAATCGGCTGTCATGAAGACCATCCTCCGGCTAACGGGATTCCATGGAGCGTTCCTTTGGCGCCCGCCACCGGTCAGCCGGAAAGGCTCAACGGTTCAGGGCTTGCCCGCCCAACGTTTGAGGTTTTCACCGGCAATGCGCTGTCCACCGCATCCCAAAGCGCGATTCGGGCAGCGAACGCACGAGCGGCTCCCTGGACAGCTTCTTCCCACTTGCGGGAATCTTCGCCGCACAGTTCACCCATCATCGACCGCGCCATGGAACCGTGCGCGTCTCCGTCGAGCTGGATATGCCTGTTGAGGTAAAGCTCGAACAGGCCAAGCGGATTTGCGCCGCGACAGAGGGTGCAAACGATCGGGGCGAACATTCTCGGGATGGCATCCTCTCTGCCCAACGCGAACGACGCCGCGATGACATGCGGCTTTCCGGTAGCGATCGTCTCGAATGTGTTCCTCACGAATGCCCGCGCACCCGCCGGCGCACCACAAGCGGCCATCGCAGCATCGACATCCGCGCCCGCTTCCATGTCCGCCAAAAAATCGTCGATCTGCCCGACATCGGCGCCGGCCTCAATCATTGCCGCGCGGTAGAGTTCGAAATGGCTGGTCGCCACACCGTCGATTTCATCAGATTCCTCTTCGAGCACCATCTCGTTGATCAGCCTTCTGACCCGCGCGGAGCCGGTCGGTACCCAGTGCGACTGGATATTCGTAAGATGAAGCTGCAGGGCCTTCAGCAGGGCCATGAAGTCCCAGACGGCATAAACGTGATAGCTCATGAAGACGCGCACCTCCTCGATCCCGGCAAGGCGGCTATAGAGCGGATGCGCGGCGAGCCTGTCGCGCCACGGAGCGAGCTGGCAAAGAAGATCGGTCATGCGCGTGGAGGCGGTCATATCGTCACCCCTGCCTGTATCTGATGATTGAGCCAGAATCTGCACCCGAGCGCGCTTGCACACTGCATCGTGCGTCTTCGCCAGAGTGGCGGCCCACTGACCATAGTTTTTCATGCGGCTTTGGCGTACAATGGGCCCAAATGTGGCGATCGCGCGGTGAGTCGCGATCATCACGATTTCACGTCCGTTTCGCGATCAATATCGCGGCGTCGCCTGGCCGCAAAGTCGTGCGGCAAGAAGCCGCAACGATGCCGAATTCGAGATCGTGTCCAGACCACCGGCTGGGACGCGTGCATGGAAAGTGCGCACATCTCATCATTGCCGTCACCGTCTCAGAACAAGAGAGAGAACCAGGACCTCAAGGCATTGATGTCTGTTAGCATTGGTGCATCCCTGCCTGCATACAATTGGGCCGGGACCGGGAAGTTTGCCACTTTCCTGGATTTTAATTTTGTGAGGACATCATCCTGTCAATGACAGCATTCACATCGTTGCGAAAATAGAAATGCAAAGCAGGCCGAAAATAGACAGAGAGTCATGGATGTCGGCGATGCTCCCTCTTCAGTGCTCGCGATAAGATCTCCCACCAGCGGTTGAACGATGAGGACATCTGCACGACCGGATTCGAGTCTCGATTGCATGCTTCGATCGCGCTTCAACCGGAATTTGATTCTTCCCTGTTCTAGTATCCTTTTGTTGAGCTGTCGTGATTCGTCATCGAAATCATGAGCTCGCAATCGCGCGTGAAGAGAATGGAGAAAGTGTCATTTGACTCTCGATGGCGACACAAATCGACACAAGCTGTGTTGGCGCCGCTCCTTTCGAAGCACCGATTGGTGATCGGAACGTCACGAAAAATGTGACCTCTTTATCATGATTTTTCGGACCGCAGGCGGCGCGCCGTAAATGTGAATGTGATACGCTTTCAAAAAGGCAGGCTGCGATGTGCTGACATGATCTCGGTCTGGCGCGTGCAGCGCCTTGCCGCAAACCGCGCGACCAAGACGCGTTGCCGGCACTGGCTTTGCTTTGCCGGTTCTGCATCCGTCGCAACTTGCCATGAATACGACGGTGGACACGATGATTTGCTGATCATCATGCTTACGCCTTGTCGCACTCATGCTTGCTTGAGCGGTCAAGGTGACGACTCGACGGATCGCCGCACGGTTCCGCTTAAGGCCCTGGTGATCCGACACCTGGCTTCGCGGTGACTGCTGGCATTTCGCGCGGCACGTCGTCATTGGCTGGCGCGGAACGGACGACCCCAAACGGGCCGGCCCGTCTCAGGCGCTATGTCAGGCTGCGCGGGATCGGCGCGGCGCTCCCGATCATCTCATGCATCCACACCAGAAGACGCCGCCCGACCGCGGGTTTGATGCGTTTTTTTGGACGCGCAATCGCCGAATGGGCGTTGCCGGTCGTCGCGAAGCCGTCTATGGCGGGCGGCTCCCCTATGAAAACAAGTCGGGGACAAGATCGAGCACCCGTCGCGGCCGGCGCGGGGCACTGAAAACAGGACTCCGGGCTCCGGGAGAGGGTATCGGGTTGGTGCGAAGCAGCGTCTCGGCCGCAGCGCGGCGATTTACAAGGGTCGATCCTGCCTTGACCCAACAAGGCGCGCGCCGCTTCGTGCGGGTCGCTCTGAGCGCCTCGCTTGCGCTGGCGCTCATCGGCTGTGGCGGGCCGGGCAAGCCGGCTCATCCCGTCAACCGTCCACCGCCGCCTTTCATAGGCGCCGTCGTCTCGCCCGAGCCCCTGGCTGGCCAGGTGGCGCGGCTGGTGCTGAGCGAGGGCGGCAATGCCGCGGACGCGGCGGTTGCGCTCGCCTTCGCGCTCGCGGTGACACTGCCCTCGCGGGCCGGCCTCGGCGGCGGCGGGGGCTGCCTAGTCTATGACCATGCGACGAGCGGGCCAGATAGAGGCGCGCCCGAGGCCATTCTCTTCCTCCCTGCCACGCCGCCAGTCGGCGGACGTGGGGGAGACCGACCGGCTGCCGTGCCGATGCTGGCGCGTGGGCTCTATCTTCTGCACGCCCGCTATGGACGCCTGCCGGTCGAGCAGCTGATCGGCGATGCCCAGGCCATGGCGCGGCTCGGCGTGCCCGTCTCGCAAGCGCTTGCCGAGGATCTCCAGGCCGTGGCAGGGCCGCTGCTCGCCGATCCGGACGCGCGCGCAGTCTTTGCCGGGCCCTCGGGGGCGCCGCTCGCGGCCGGACAGACGCTGGTGCAACCCGATCTCTCGGCGACTCTCTCGCAGCTTCGGCTCAACGGCATCACCGATTTCTACTCGGGCGCGCTCGGCCAGAGCATCGCCAGCGCCGCGACCGAGGCCGGCGGCGGGCTGACCCTCGCGGACCTGACCAGGTCGGTGCCGGCGCTCGGCACGCCGATCACCGTGCGCGCAGGGATCAACCGCGTGGCCTTCCTGCCCCCGCCGGCCGATGGCGGGCTTGCGGCAGCAGCGGCCTTCAGCGATCTCTGGCGAAATCCCGACGATGTCGCGGGCGCGGAGGCGCGTGCCGACTCGATCGTGGCGGCGTGGCGCGCTTCAGGGGGAGATCCGCAGGCGTTGCTCGCGGCAAAGACACTGCCCCCGGCGACGCTGCCGGCGCTCCCCGCCTCAGCCGCCTTCGCGACACTCGATGCCCAGGGCAATGCGGTGGCCTGCGCCGTCACCATGAACAATCTCTTTGGCACCGGGCGGATCGCGCCCGGCACCGGCATCCTGCTCGCCGCTGCGCCAGCAACGCGGCCGTTGCCGCTGCTCGCGGCGGCGATTGCCTGGAACCGGAACGTCCATGCTTTCCGCGCCGCAGTGGCCGGCTCGGGGCAGAATGGGGCCTCGGCCGCCGTGGCCGTGGGCATGGCGAACACGCTCCGGATCAAAACGCCAATGCCGGTTCCGGTCCCCGAGCCGGGACGCGCGCAGGTGATTGCCTGCAGCCGTTTCCTGCCCACGGCCGCGGATTCCTGCGCGGCGGCCACCGACCCGCGTGGGCACGGATACGCCTTCAGCGGGGGCTGAGGGCCGAATGGTGCTGAAGATCGGACGCGGCGCGGCCGCGCCGCCTTTTCTGGTGATGGACGTGATCCAGGCCGCCAATGCGCGCGCCGCATCGCTCGCCCCCGGCGCGCCGGGCGTGATCCGCATGGAGGTAGGCCAGCCCGGCACGGGCGCGCCCGAAGGCGCGCGGGAAGCGGTGCGAGAGGCGATCACGGCGGGGAATCCGCTCGGCTATACGGAGGCCTTCGGCCGGCCATCCCTGCGCGCGCGCATCGCCCGCCACTATGCGGAATGGTACGGCCTCTCCCTTGCGCCCGAGCGCGTCGCCGTGACGCTAGGTGCCTCCGGCGCCTTTCCGCTCGCCTTCCTCGCCGCCTTCGATCCCGGGGATCACGTCGCGCTCACCGCACCCTTCTATCCGCCCTATGCAAACATCCTGACTGCGCTCGGGCTCGAACCGGTGGTGATCGAGGCCGGGCCCGAGACACGGTTCCAGCCGAATGTCGCGATGCTTCAGGCAGTGAACCCGCCACCCGATGGGCTCATCATCGCCAGCCCCTCCAACCCCGCAGGCACGATGCTGCATCCGGACGAACTCGCCCAGATCGCGCGGTTCTGCGAGGAAGCAGGCATCCGCCTCATCAGCGATGAGATCTATCACGGGCTCCATTATGCGAGCCCGATCGCGACCGCCGCCGCCTTCAGCCCGAGCGCCGTGGTGATCAACAGCTTCTCGAAATATTTCAGCATGACCGGCTGGCGGGTCGGCTGGCTCCTCTGCCCCGAGGACCTGGTGCGCCCGGTCGAGTGCCTGGCGCAGAACTTCTTCATCAGCGCCCCGCACATCTCGCAGATCGCGGCGGAGGCGGCTTTCGACTGCCGGGACGAATTGGAAGCCAACCGCGCGCGCTACCGCCGCTCGCGCGACCTTCTGCTCGCAGCGCTGCCGGTGGCGGGCTTTCCGAAGCTCTCGCCGGCCGAAGGCGCCTTCTACCTCTTCGCCGATATTTCCGCACGCAGCAACGACAGCGCCGCATTCGCGGCCCGCATGCTTGCGGAGGCAGGCATCGCCGTGACCCCGGGGGTCGATTTCGATCGCAGGCGGGGGCACCATTTCCTGCGCTTCAGCTATTGCGGGCCGGAGGAGGACATGGCCGAAGCCGCGGCGCGGCTCGCCCGATGGGCGTGAGAGGGCTGTGCGCGACAAGGCTTAGGCATGAGAGGAGTTCGCGCATGATCGCCGGCCGCTTTCCTGCCACCCGCATGCGGCGCAACCGCCACGATTCCTGGACACGCCGTCTGGTCGCCGAGAACCGGCTTTCGGTGGACGACCTGATCTGGCCGATCTTCGTCTGTGAAGGAAGCGGGCTCGTGCTCGAGGTGGCCTCGATGCCGGGCGTGCAGCGGGCGAGCATCGATCGGCTCGCCGCGCATGTGGAGCCGGCGCTCCGCCTCGGCATCCCCGCGCTCGCCCTCTTCCCTGCCACGCCTCCCGAGAAGAAGGACAGCGAGGGGACCGAGGCCATCAACCCGGACAATCTGATGTGCCGCGCGGCGCGGCTGCTCAAGCGCGCGTTTCCCGAGATCGGTCTCATCGGTGATGTGGCGCTCGATCCCTATACCGACCACGGCCATGACGGCGTGATCCGCGACGGCTATGTGGCGAATGACGAAACGCTGCCCATTCTCGCGCGCCAGGCGGTGGTGCAGGCCGAGGCGGGGATTGATGTGATCGCGCCATCGGACATGATGGATGGACGGGTGGGCGCGATCCGTGAAGCGCTGGATGCGGACGGGCTGATCCACACCAGGATCATGAGCTATGCGGCGAAATATGCGTCTTCCTTCTATGGCCCGTTCCGCGACGCCGTCGGCTCGGGCGGGGCGCTCAAGGGCGACAAGAAAACCTATCAGATGGATCCGGCCAATTCGGACGAAGCGCTGCGGGAGGTGGCGCTCGATCTCGCCGAAGGCGCGGACATGGTGATGGTGAAGCCCGGAATGCCCTATCTCGACATCGTGCGGCGCGTGAAGGAACGGTTCGCTGCACCGACCTTCGCCTATCAGGTGTCGGGCGAATACGCGATGGTGATGGCGGCGATCCGCAATGGCTGGCTCGAGGGCGATCGGGCCGTGCTAGAGATTCTCACGGGATTCAAGCGTGCGGGCGCCGATGGTGTGCTGACCTATTTCGCCCCGATGGCCGCGAAGCTGTTGCGAAGCGAATAGGCTCGGGGCGAAAGAAGGGGCAAAGCTCAGGGCCGGATCAGCGCCAGAACGCGGAGCGGGCTGCCGGAGCCGTTCCTGATCTTGAGCGGGGCGGCAAGGACGACCGCGCCCAGCGGCGGGAGCTGGTCGAGGTTTTTCAGACATTGCAGCCCATAGCGGTTCGCTCCGTGCATCTTGGAATGGCACGGGAACGGCACGGGCCAGCGGTAGGACTGGCCGGCATCCGTGTTGATCGTCTCGACCCCGAAGCCGCGCACGTCGCGCGCCGCGATCAGCCATTCCACGGTTTCCGGCGCCGGCCCGGGCGTGTGCGCCCCGTCCTCGCGGAGATTGAGGAAGGCGATCGGGTCGGCGGCACGGCGCGACCAATCGGTCCGGAACAGAAGCCAGGCCCGCGGCGGGATGCGTCCGTGCCGTTCTTCCCACGCCTGCAGAAATTCGACCGTGAGCACAAAGTCCGGGTCGGCGGCGACCTCGCGGCTCGCATCGACCACGGCGGCCGGCCCGATGAATTGCCGGGGATCGATCGTATCGACGGAATTGTTGGGAAGATTCCGGCCGGTGATCCAATGGACGGGCGCGTCGAAATGCGTGCCGGTATGCTCGCCACAGGAGAAATCGTTCCAGTACCAGTCCGGGCCCGCTTCGTCGTAGCGTGAGATCGCCTCGCTTCGAAACGGCTTCACCTGGCCGAACTCGGGTGGCAGGACGAGGGCCGGAAAGTCCGGCGAGAGAGTCTGGGTCAGATCGACGAGGCGGAGCGCGCCGGTGGCGACGGCCTCAGCGAATTCCGCAAGATCGATGCTCATCGAAAATCTCCGCGCGCAGAATCTTTCATGATTTGTAGAGGGTCTTCAGGCTCTCGTGCAGCTTCATCGCCAGCGGTGAGGCGGCATAGGCATCCGTCACGACTTCGATGTAGGCGGCCCTGTCGGCGCGCCCTGCTTCCGCGAGCGCCTGATCGAACTCGCCGCACGTGCTTACGCGCGCGGCGAACCATCCTTCGCAGCCGAGCGCATGGGGCAGCTCCGCATAGCGCCAGGGCGCAATGTCGTTATAGGCGATCGCCGGATTCTTGCAGAGCAGCCGCTCGATCAGATAGCCGGAATTGTTCAGCACGAACACGATGGGGTTGAGGCCGAGACGGCCGAATTGGCCGATCTCCTGCGCGGTGAACTGATGGGCGCCATCCCCCGTTACCAAGACGACGCGCCGGTTGGGCGCCGCGACGGCGGCACCGAAGGCGGCCGGTGTCGCCCAGCCGATGGAGCCCCAAAGGGTTTGATTGTGAAAGCTCGCCCCGGCCGGCATGCGAGCGAAGCCGAGCCCCATCGAGGCGGTGCCCGTTTCGGCGATCAGGATATCGTCCGGCCGGAGGAAATTCACCCAGCGTGGATAGAGTGCCTCAACGCTGATCGGGTCGTCGCCGCTGCCGACGGGCACGCCGAGCGAGGTCGGCGCGATGTGCTTCCAGGCTCGCTTCGGAAGACGCTCGCCGAGCAAAGCGAGCATCTCCCCCATCTCGACGTTCGGATAGGTTTTGCCGGCGATCTCGGTCCGGTGGTGATGAATGGTGATCGTTCGCGCCGGGTCCAATCGGGCCGTGAAGGCGCCGGTGTTGAAGTCCGTCATCAAGGTGCCGACCGCCAATATGCGATCGCAGCCTTCCACGAAGGCGCGCACCGGCTCATCCATCAAGGCACCGTCGTACATGCCGACATAGCCGGGATGCTGCTCGTCCAGCACGGACTTATCCATGAACATGGTGGCGAAGGGCAGGCCGGAGGCATCGACGAGGTCATGCAACGCATTCTGCAAACCCGCCCGCGCCACCAGAATGCCGGGCAGGAGACAGGCGGTTTCGGCCGCGGCAAGTGCCGCGATCACTTCGTTGGCGGCTGCTTCGAGCGCGGCAGGATTGCTTGTCGGCTTCGGCAGAGGCTCGGCGCCCGCGACCAATTCCTGATTGGCGAGATCGGCCGGAAAGGCCATGTAGACCGGCCGGCGATGATAGAGCGCCTCGGCGATCAGGCGCTCGGTCTCGCGCGCAGCGTTCTGCGGGGTCATCACCGCATGGGCGATGACCACAGGTTCCGTCATGCGGCGGAAAAGATCATATTCGCCATTGCCGAGCGTGTGGTGCATCAACGCGCGTCCATATTGGACCGACATGTTGGGCGCGCCGACAAGGTGGAAGACCGGCAGATGCTCGGCACAGGAGCCGGCAATGCCGGCAAGCGCCGAAAGCTCCCCCACACCATAGGTGGTGCAGAGCGCGCCCACACCACGGATGCGCGCATAGCCGTCCGCCGCGTATGCCGCGTTTAGCTCGTTGCAGGTTCCAATCCAATTGAGGCCGGGATGCTCGGCGGCTGCGTCATTGACGGGAAAAGCAAAATCCCCGGGTACGCCGAAGACATCATCCACCCCGATTTCCTTGAGGCGCGAGAGCACATATTGGATCACGGTTGCCGTCATGACATCCTGCTCGGTCGAAAGAAAAAGAAATGGGCGGCGCTTACGATCCTCGCCGGTGCGTATCCTCGATATGCTGGTAATAGCGCATCTCGGAATCGCGAATTTTCGACAGGCCAACAAGCTCGTTGAATGCCTCGAATTCGATCATCCGGTGGTCATAGGAAGCGGTGGTTCCGGTCTGGAGGAGCTCCGCGGCCATGTCCGTCGCCAGCTTCGCATAGGCGTAGGTGAACGCGTTCGGCCAGACGAGCGCGGCAAAGCCCATCGCTTGCAGCTCGGCGGCAGGCAGGATCGGCGTCTTGCCGCCCGGAATCATGTTGGCGAGGCTCGGCACTTTCACGAGGCCGGGGATCTCGCGCATCTGATCGAGAGTCTCCGGCGCCTCGAGAAAGACCCAATCGGCTCCGGCCTCGATGGCAAGATGCGCACGCTCAACCGCGTCCGAAATCCCGTTGACGGCGATCGCATCGGTGCGCGCCAGGATGGTAAAGTCCTGATCGGTGCGCGCATCCACCGCGGCCCTGATTTTGGCCACGAATTCGTCGATCGGCACGACGTGCTTGCCCGACATATGGCCGCAGCGCTTCGGCGAGACCTGATCCTCAAGCATCAGGGAGGCAGCGCCCGCCTTTTCCATCTGTCTCACGGTTCGCTGCACATTGGTGGTATTGCCGTGGCCGTTGTCACCGTCCGCCCAGACCGGCAGATCAACAGTGTCGGCCATCCGCCAGACGGTGTCCACCATCTCCGAAAGTGTCAGAAGCTCGACATCCGGAGCGCCGATCAAGGCGGCGGAGTTGGCATAGCCAGCGCAACCCACTGCCTTGAAGCCCGCCCTCTCGATGATCTTCGCGCAGAGCGGATCGTGCGCGACAGGGATCATCAGGATCTCCGGCGCCTGAAGATGCTGCTTGAAGAGGCTGGTCTTTTTCAAGGCGCTTTTCCCTCATTTCGGATGGGATACGTGCCGATGGGAGGGCAAAGGAGAACCCGCCTCGCGCACAACGCAGCAATCGTGGAAATTGCAGCACATTGAAAAGATTTCATTGACGGACTGTGAACAACGTCATCGGATAGAGTGTGATGGTCGAAGGTGGATTCACCGCAAGTCTGAATCACGCGAGAAAACAAATGCCAGAGCGGGATACGTAAGCGCAAGCGAACGCATCCCTCTCTCGCGCAGATGCCGAAGAGGCACGGGTCGACCTCTTCAGGGCTTATGCGCCACCAGCCGCACGCCGCCGAGGCTGCCGTTCCCATAGAGGCGCGCGATGACCGCGTAGAATAGCTCCTGCGCGGCATAGGCGCCCTCGCCATGTGTTTCCGCATAGGATGCATGGTTCTCACGCCAAGATTCAAGCCGCCTGGCGGCGTACGGCGCCCAATCGTCCGTCAGATCCGTGGCATCGATTCCGATGAACCCAGCAGCGCGAAGATCGGCGGCATAATCCTCGATGCTCGTGACCGTGATGCCGAAGACGATCGTGCGCAGATCACGCAGATCCCCCGACGCGAACGGCGCGCTCATGCAGAGATCCTCGATATAGCATCCGCCTCCCGGCTTGAGCGCACGGACGAAACGTGCACAGAGCCGTCGCCGGTCCGCGATGTGCAAGATCGCCAGCCAGCTCACCACGGCATCGAAGGCTCGTTCCGCCATTGAAAAAGTGAGTGCGTCGCCGCAGAGATGGGTTACATGTTCGGCGAGGCCGGAGCGGCGGGTGAGATCACGGCCGATCGCATCGAGTTCCGGTTGCAGCTCGAGCGCGCTGGCATGGCAGCCCGTGGTATAGGCGAGATAGCGGGCAGGCCCGCCGATCCCTGAGCCGATATCGAGCACCCGGCTCCGCGGCCCGAGCTTGAGCCGCTCCGCCGCGGCGCGGACGGCATCGGCGCCGTGATAATGCCACTGATCGAGAGCGAGGAGGCGCTCCGGCGGGATCGGATCCTTGGGGCCAATGCCGGATGCCGCCAGCCCGCGTTCGATCCGATCCAGATTCGTGTAGAGCGGCATCGCATCGATTGTCGGTGTCTCGTCCATCTCACGTCCCCTCGTGCGGGATGCGTTCGCTCTCGCTCACGGATCCCGCTTTCGCCATTTGCTTTCCCACGTGATTCAGACCTACGGTATTCTACCTTCGGTCATCGGGCTCTCGTTCCTTTATCGAGACGTACACGCGCGCGGGAGATCGGGACAGCGAAATATTCTGGGTGGGAAAAGTCAAGGCAACCGGGCTGCGATGAGATCGATCAGGGCGGACATGCCGTTATGCCCGTTGCCTTCGTGAATGACGGAATCATGCACCCGCAATGTCAGGATCGAGAGATCCGCGAAATCCGCGCGCAGCATCTCTTCCGTGTAGAGATTTTCGGGTGTCGAAGGCCCGCCGGTGCCGTAGGCGACCTGCTCCGGCCGGTAGCCCTGCAGCAGCAGAAGCCCGCCCGGCTTCAGCGCCCGCTTCATGCGCACGAAGATCGCCTCCCGCGCGAAAGGATCGAAGACCTGCATGAAGATGCCGACCACGAGGTCGAACGCCGCCTCCGGCCAGTCCCACTGCCTGAGGTCGGCGAGCACCGTGTGGATCGTGACACCACGGCGGGCGGCGAGAAGTCGGGCCTTGGCAAGCCCGTTGGGTGAGAAATCGACAGTGGTGACATCGAGCCCCTGGCGCGCGAGCCAGACGCCGTTGCGGCCCTCCCCGTCCGCAAGCACGAGCGCCTTCCATCCAGGCTTGAGGCGTCCCGACTCCCTCGCGAGGAAGGCGTTCGGCTCAGTGCCAAACACATACGTTTCGGCGGCGAAGCGCGCGTCCCAGCGCGCGCGGTGCGGGTCCTCGCTCAGCCTTCGTTCTCCGGCACGGCGAACCGGGCGAAGGAGCGGACGAGCGTTTCATAGATCGCGCGTTTGAACCCGACCGCCAGCGCGGGAAGCTCCGCGAGCACCACCCAGCGCCAGGCATCGAACTCCGGGTGATGCGGGTCCCGGTCGAGGCGGATATCGCTGTCCTTGCCGAGAAAGCGCAGCGCGAACCAGCGCTGCCTTTGACCGCGATAGCGTCCGCGGAGCGCCACGCCGACGAGCTCGGCCGGCAGGTCGTAGCTCAGCCATTCGGGATGTTCGCCGATGATGCCGAAACGATCCGTGCCGATCTCCTCGGCAAGCTCGCGCAGAACCGCCACGCGTGGGTCCTCCCCGGCATCGATCCCGCCTTGGGGCAGCTGCCAGGCTTCCGCGTTCGGCCTGTCGGCGCGGCGGGCCACCAGCACCCGGCCGGCACGATCGAACAGCACCGCGCCGGCGTTCAACCGATAAGGCAACGCCGAACCCCGATCCGTGCTCATGGGTTGCCCGCGGACTCGGCCGCTCCGGGTGCAGGGGCGGTTTCCGCCTGATGCGTCGGTGGCCGCACCAACGCCGTCACCGGCACAAGCACTAGCCCCTTGGCCCCGAGCGTGCCGGCCCAGCTTGCCACGATCCCGATCGTCGTCGGCCCTGGCCATCCGACCACACCGAGCGCCGAGCCACGCTTTTGCGCGATCGTCTCGAGCTTGCCGAGATTGGCGCTGATCGCCGGCCCGACCGGCGGCACGTCCACCACCAGATCCGCCGTCCGGCCGGTGACCCAGGCAGGGTCGGGCTGGCCGGCGCGTGGGTCGATATAAAGGAGGCCGCGCCCGGCGAGCTGCCGCTCGAGCCCATCGAGCAATGAAGGCACGGCAGCGAAACGCTCGCCGTACATCCCGTCCATCGCACCGGTCGCGCCCACATAGCCCTCGATTCGCGAGAGCGTCCAATCGAGTCGCGCAAGATTCTGCTCCGGCGGTGCATTCACCAGCAGTGCCTCGTCACCGGGATTGTTGAGCGGGTACCCCTCCGGCTCGAGCGGCAGCGAGATGAGAATTTCGTGGCCTTTGCCGCGCGCCTCGGCGAGCAACTTCGAGGGATCGACCGTGTAGGGTGAGAAGGCGAGCGTGACGGGGCCCGGAAGGGCGATCGCGGCTTCGCTCTCCTCCACCGATTCGCCGATCCCGGCGACGACTAGGCCGATGCGCGGTCGCGGATCGCCTGCGTCGAAAGCGCGCGCATAGACTTGCATCGGCGTCGCGCCGTCTGGCCCGATCCGCGGCAGCATCGCACGCGGCGCGCCGGGCGCCGGCTCAAGCAGCAGCGGATCGGGTGGCGCGATAGGTCCCGCCGTGCGCGGCGGCAGCGTGGCCGCGATCCGCGCCTGCCTTGCCGGAGCGGCGCCAGCGGCAACATGGGGCGGCGGCGTGGGACGGGCTGGCGGCCCAAGCCATTGCAGCAGTGCCGCCCCGCCGCCGAGCAGGATGATCACCACCACCCAGAACCGGCCGAGCGCCCGCCATCCCCCACCCCCCGGCGCCGCACGAGGCACCTTGCCCGGGGGAGTCGGCGCGGGCATCGGCAGGGCGGTCCCGGGGCGCGCGCTCCGCGCTACGCCTCCTACCGGGTCGTCGCGGTATTCTGCGCGGTCATCGCCTGCACCAGCTTCAGGGCCTGCTGGAGCTGGAAGTCGGTGCTCGGCTTGTTCGGGTCATAGGCAGGCCAGCCGGCCGGAGGCTTGGACGGGATCTCCTTGACGATCGGTGGCAGATCGGTGCGCGGCGGCGGACCCGCTGTGGCGGGCACGCCGCCGGTGTTCGAGAGCGTGTTGTTGAGATCGCTCTCATGCTCCGGCCCAAAGCTCGGCTCGGGGGTGGCCGTCTCGGAGACCTTCACGTCCGGCACAATGCCGAGCCCCTGGATCGAACGGCCCGAGGGCGTGTAGTAGCGCGCGGTCGTCAGGCGGATCGCGCCATTGTCGCCGGGCAGCGGGATCACCGTCTGCACCGAGCCTTTGCCGAAGGTGCGCGTGCCGAGAATGATCGCCCGGCGATTGTCCTGAAGCGCCCCGGAGACGATCTCGGCCGCGGAGGCCGTACCGTCATTGACGAGCACGACGAGCGGTGCCTGGCCGATGATGTCCTGGCCGGGGGTCGCGTCCCAGCGCTGGTCGTCGTCGGCATGGCGGCCGCGCGTCGAGACGATCTCACCCTGGGTCATGAAGTCGTTCGCGACCGCGACCGCCTGATCGAGCAGCCCGCCGGGATTGTTCCTCAAATCGAGGATATAGCCGCTGATATGACCATGCGCCTGCTCCTTCAGGCTCTCCACGGCCTTGCGGATCCCCGAGCTCGCGGTCTCGTCGAACTCGGCGAGGCGGATATAGCCGACATTGCCGAGAAGATTCTGGTGCACGATCTGGACGTGAATCACCTCGCGCGTCAGCGTCACCACGACCGGGTTGTTCACATTCTCACGCTTGATGGTCAGCGTGATCTGGCTTCCCGGCGCGCCGCGCATCCGGTTGACCGCGTCATTGAGCGAAAGCCCTTCCACGGTCTTGCCGTCGAGCGCCACGATCAGGTCGCCCGGCTTGATCCCGGCTTTCGCGGCCGGTGTGCCGTCGATCGGCGTCACCACCTTGATGAAGCCCTGGTCCTCCGTCACCTCGAGGCCGAGGCCGCCGAAAGCGCCGCGCGTCTGGACCTGCATGTCATTGTACTGGCTCGGGTCCATGTAGTCGCTGTGCGGATCGAGCCCGCTCAGCATGCCGTTAAGCGCGTTATAGACCAGGGTCTTCGAGGAGACCGGATCGACGTAATCGGCCTTCACCCGCTCGAAGACGTCGCCGAAGAGGCTGAGCAGGCGATAGGTGTCGGCATTGCCGTCGCCGGCATCCTGGGCGAGCGCCGGCGGAATGCCGAGGCTCGGCCCGAGCGTGCGCGTGATCAGCCCCGAGGCCGGCAGCGCCGCCACGCCGGCCAGGAAGGCAGTGCCCAAGAGCAGGCCCTTGCGTAGTTTCATTCTCGTCCTTCCTGGGCGCGATACGCCCTCTCTCCGGGCGCGGGAGACCCGGCTTTTTCGATCCATCTGTCCATATTACCTACCGAAGTCTCGCGCTCCTATCCCCTCGCGTGCAGCCATGGCAAAGGATTCACCGCCTGCCCGCCATGGTGCAGCTCCAGATAAAGGGTGGGACGCGAGGCTTTCGAGTCCGGATCCCATCCTGCCATGACGCCGACCGCTTCTCCCGCCGAGACGCTGCTTCCCGCGCTTACCAGCAGCTTCGTCATTCCCGCCAGGACGAAGCGGTAGTCGTTGCCGCAATCGAGGATGACGAGCTGGCCGTAACTGCGGAAGGGTGCGGCGAACTCGACCATCCCGCTGCACGGGGCGAGCACATGGGCGCCGGGCGCGGTCTGATAACGGATGCCGTTCGCAGGGCCGGCGGGTGTGGGCGCGCCATAGGCGCTGACCAGCACGCCAGCGACCGGCGCTCCACCAACGGGCGCCCCATTGGCCGACAGCGTGGAGGGCGCCGGCACCGGCGGACGTGCCAGGGACACTTTCTCCTCCCGGGCCACTTCCGCCTGCCGGGCAGCTTCCGACCGACGGGCGGCCGCTTCCCGGGCGGCCTCCGCCGCCCGCGCGGCAGCCGCCTGAAGGCTCGCGATCACGCCCTGCAAGGTCCTGGCCTGCGCGGCTTCCCTCGCCGCTGCCGTGGTTGCGGCGGCCGCTTCACTTCGCGACTTGGCCTCGCTTTCGCTCGCCGCCTCGATCTCGCGATCGAGCAGAGCCGCGTCCTCCTCCTGCTGCGCCTCGGCCATCTTGAGTGCCGCGTTTTGGGCGGCGATCTCGGCCGAGATCTTTTCTACCCGCGCTTGCTCCGCACGCAGTGCCGCCGCCTGGCGCTCGATATCCTTCGCGACCCCCTGAAGCACGAGCACGCCGCGCAGCGCATCCTCGGGCGAGGCCGGCACGGCGAGCAGCGTCTCGGCGGGATAGAGCGAGAGCCGCTCGAGCAACGGCAGGACGGGGGCGAAGGCACGAGCCCGTGCCGTGAGCGCGGCTTCTTCGCGCGCGCGCTCCTGCCCGAGCTGGTCTAGGCGGAGCGCCATCTCCTCGATTGCCGTCTCGGCCAGACGCAGCTGCTCGGAAGCCTTCACGCGCTGCGCTGTCAGAAGCGCCCGCTTCCGGGCGGCTTCCTCGGCTGCCGCGGCAGCTTGCCGGGCGGCGGCGAGCGCTGCCTTCTGGCTCGCTTCCGCACTCTCGAGCGCCTGCCTCGCCTGCTCTTCCGTTGCCGGCGCCCCGGCGGCCGGCTTCCGCGCGCTCCCCGGCGCGTCCGGGGGGCTGGCGGCAGCCAGAAGGATGAGGAGAAGGCTTGCCGACGGCCGGCTCCGCATCGCCCGCGATCAGGAATCGACCAGCAGGGAACGGCCGGTCATCTCCGCCGGTTGTTCAAGTCCCATCAGCGAAAGGAGTGTCGGCGCCACATCGGCGAGCCGACCATCACGAAGCCTGGCCGCCCCTGCGCCGACGAGCAGCACCGGCACAGGATTGGTGGTATGGGCGGTATGTGGCCCACCCGTGACCGGATCGCGCATCAGCTCGCAATTGCCATGATCCGCGGTGACCAAAACTGCGCCGCCGGCCCGCGCAATGGCATCCAGGATCCGTCCCAGCCCTTGATCGACCGTCTCCACAGCGCGAATCGCGGCATCCAGCTTCCCGGTATGGCCGACCATGTCGGGATTCGCGTAATTGAGCACGATCAGGTCGTACCGCCCCGAGCTGATTGCTTCCACAGCCTTTTCCGTCAGTTCCGGCGCCGACATCTCGGGCTTGAGGTCGTAAGTGGCGACCTTCGGCGAGGGGACGAGGATCCGGTCCTCGCCGGCGAAAGGCTCCTCGCGCCCGCCATTCAGGAAGTAGGTCACATGGGCATATTTCTCGGTCTCCGCCATGCGGAGCTGCTTCCTCCCCGCGTCGGCGACGATCTCGCCCAAGAGCCCCTGGAAGGCCACGGACGGAAAGATCGTGCCGAGGAAAGGAGCGAGGGCGTCGCTATACTCGGTCATCCCCGCCGCCGCGGCGAAACGGATCTTCCGGGAGCGGGCGAAGTCGTCGAAATCGGGATCGAGCAGGACAGCGAGAATTTCGCGGACACGATCGGCGCGGAAATTGAAGCAAAGCACCCCATCGCCGTCCCGCATGCCACGATAATCGCCGATCACCGAAGGCGGGACGAATTCATCGCCCGTGCCGGCCGCATGCGCGGCCGCGATCGGCGCGAATGGGTTCTCCCAACGTGGTGCGTCGCCCTCGGCCAAGGCGCGATAGGCCTTCTCCACGCGGTCCCAGCGGCGGTCGCGGTCCATCGCGAAATAACGCCCCGAGACGCTGACCACCTCCGCGCCCTCGGGAAGCGCTTTGAGAAAAGGGGGAAATGTCTGCGCAGCGCTCATCGGGGGCGTGTCCCGCCCATCGAGGAACGCGTGCAGCCGGACGGGAATCGTCTCCGCCGCCAGCAAGCGAGCGAGGGCGAGCGCATGACGCTCATGAGCATGCACACCGCCCGATGAGACGAGTCCCATCAGATGGCAGGCGCCTTTGCTTGCGCGCAGTTTGGCGATGAGGTCGAGAAAGGCTGGCGCCCGTGCAAGGCTGCCATCCTCGATCGCCGCGTCGATGCGCGGCAGCTCCTGCATCACCACGCGCCCGGCGCCGAGATTGAGATGCCCGACCTCCGAATTGCCCATCTGCCCATCGGGCAGGCCGACATCACGACCGGAGGTGCGGAGAAAGGCGTGCGGCGCGCGCGCCCACTGTCGATCGAAGACGGGGGTCTTCGCCAGGCGCACGGCATTGTCCGCTTTTTCCTCCCGCCAGCCCCACCCATCGAGGATCAGAAGCATCACCGGCCGTGGAACATGCGCAGCCGCCTGCCCCTCCCCACTTATTCCCCCCTGGCTTATTCCCGCTTGGCTCATTCCTTCGTCCCGGGCCGGCGGCGGAAAGCGTCGAGACTCACGACTTGAGGCAATTCTTCGGCCTCTTTCTCCGGCTCGGACGACGGCGCCTCTTCCGCCGGTGGGGTGGAGGGCACGGCGTCCGTCGTCTCGGCGGGCACGGGCTTGAAGCTCAGACCGAACTGCACTTCGGGATCGACGAGGGCGGTCAGCGCCGCGAAGGGCACGACGAGTGTGGCGGGCACACCGCCGAAAGAGAGGCCCACTCGAAATCTTTGAGCCGCCTCGTCCACGGCGAGATCCCAGAACTGGTGTTGCAGCACGATCGTCATTTCCTCGGGGAAACGCTGGCGAAGATGCTGCGGCAGCTCTACCCCCGGATGGTCGGTGCGGAAGGTCAGGTAGAAATGATGCCCACCGGGCAGGCCATGCCGGGCAACATGGGCGAGTGCCGCCACGGCCACTCCCCGCAACGCCTCGGCGGCCCAGGTGTCATAGGGCAGGAGGCTCTGCTTTGCCGACGCTTCCTTCTCGTCCATCCGCTCGTTCCCGTGACTCAGCCATTTCAATAGCCCTGTCGTGCAGGGCGCCAAAGACAAAGATGGAGTCGGGAGGACAATGGGGAAGTGGGGGGCTTCTGTTGCCCGGTGCCCCCCGAACCGCGCTTATCGGTGCTTACGCAGCGACAGCGAGCGCCATGTTATCGTTGGCACTTGTAAATCGGCCCGATGACGGCGGTACCATGCCGGGCGAAAAGTGGGTCTTTACCACGCGTGTCGAGCCTGTTTCGCCCCCGTTGGTCGCCCCCTCGGCAGAAAGCGCCAAGGTGGCAAAAACTGGTGGAGGCGCCGGGCACTGCCCCCGGGTCCACGTCGCTTATTCCACGCACCGTTTATCGCCGTAGCCGGCAAGCCGGCGCTTGTAATATAGGGCGCGCCCGCCCGTGATGGAAGGATCGTTCATGGCCGTGACCCCGGAGCAAGAGGCGGAGATCCAGGCTGCGCGGGAAGAGCGGAGCATGACGCTTCGCCGCAGCGTGCCGGCGCTGGAGGCGCTGCTGTACCGGCCGCTCTACGCCCTCGATCACGGGTTCGTCCGGGTGATCGACTATATGGGCGATGATGCGGCGATCGTGCAGGCTGCGCGGGTTTCCTACGGCCGCGGCACGCGCAAGGTGAGCGAGGATGCGGGCCTGATCCGCTATCTGATGCGCCATCGTCACACGACGCCCTTCGAAATGTGCGCGATCAAGTTCCATGTGAAGCTGCCGATCTTCGTAGCCAGGCAATGGATCCGCCATCGCATGGCAAGCGTGAACGAATATTCGGCGCGCTATTCCATTCTGGACCGAGAATTCTATCTCCCCGCGCCGGAGCATCTCGCCGCCCAGTCCGCCGCCAACCGCCAGGGCCGCGGGGAAATTCTGGACGAGGCCGAAGCCGCCTTCGTGCTCGCCACCCTTCGCGCCGATGCCGAGCGCAGCCATGCCGATTATCTGGCGCTGCTCAACGACGAAGCCGAGTCGCCCGCGCCCGATCCCAACCGGCGCGGGCTCGCGCGCGAGCTCGCGCGCATGAACCTCACCCTCAATACCTATACGCAATGGTACTGGAAGACGGACCTGCACAATCTGCTCCATTTCCTCGAGCTCCGCGCCGATGCGCACGCGCAATACGAAATCCGCGCCTATGCCGAGCGGATGCTGGAAATCCTCGCCGCCTGGGTACCGCTCGCCTATCAGGCGTTCCTCGATTACCGGCTCGGCGCCGTCAGTTTTTCCGCGCCAATGCTGCGTGCGCTGAAGCGCATGCTCGCGGGCGAGAATGTGAACCAGCCGGAAAGCGGGCTCAGCAAGCGCGAATTTTCCGAGTTCATGATGGCGTTGGGGAAGGGAGATCAAGAGATGTCCTGGCGATGATCATCGTCTTCGGTTCGGTCAATCTCGACCTGATCTTCCCCCTGCCCGCGCTGCCCGGGCCGGGCCAGACTGTGCTCGGGCCCGATCTCCGGGCCGAGCCGGGTGGCAAGGGCGCCAATCAGGCGATCGCCGCAGCGCGCGATGGCGCCGCCGTTATTTTCGCGGGCGCGGTCGGGCAGGATGATTTCGCCACGCCGGCGACCGCCGGCCTTCATTCCGCCGGGATCGATCTCGGCCGTCTTGCGCGCGTGTCCGCCTCGACAGGCGTGGCGGCGATCGCCGTCGATCCCGCCGGACGCAACCAGATCGCGGTTGCCGCCGGCGCCAACCGACTCGCCCGCGCCGCCCAGGTGGAGGATGAGGTGCTCGGGCCGGCAAGCACGCTTCTGCTTCAGATGGAATGCGACCCGGACGAGACCGCCACGCTGATCCGTCACGCGCGCGGGCGCGGCACCCGCATCCTTCTCAATCTCGCTCCGCCCCGGCCGCTTCCCGCCGATGTCCTCGCCGCGCTCGACATCCTGCTCGTCAACGAGGACGAGGCTTCCGCGCTCTCTGCTCGTCTCGGCATGGCGGCGGCGGATGCTGCATCGCTCGCAGCGAAGCTCGGCATCGCAGTGGTGCGCACGCTCGGTGCCGACGGGGCCGAGGCGGCGGGAAGCGGCGAGAGGATCCGCCTGCCCGCTCTTCCCGTGAAAGTCATCGACACGACCGGCGCAGGGGACTGCCTGGCAGGTGTCTTTGCCGCCGCGATCGATCGAGGTATCGGGTTCAAGGAAGCGCTCACACGCGCCATCGCCGCCGCCGGAATTTGCTGCGCGCGCGCCGGAAGCCAGGGAAGCCTGCCCACCGCGGCGGAGACCGACGCCGCGCTTCAGCAATTCAACGGAGAAAACCGATGACGGAATTCCGCTGCGATCATTTCCATCTCCGCAGCCTCGATCCCGACAAGGCGGCCCGCTTCTATGAGGAGATGTTCGGTGCGCGCCGGATCGGCACCGTGGACAATGCGGGCAAGCTTCGTGTCATCGTCGAACTCGGGGGCGTGCGCCTCTTCATCGAAGAAGTGCCAGCCGGCACGCATGCGGCGCCCGAGCCGCCCTATCTCGGGCTTGAGCATATCGGCCTCGCGGTGACGGGGATCGAGGCGGTCGTCGCCGAGCTCAAGCGCAAGGGCGTGGAATTCGCGGCCGATCTCGCCTCTCCGCGCCCGGGTACGCAGACCGCCTTCGTCCGCGGCCCGGAGAATGTGCGGATCGAACTGATCGAGCGCAGTGCTTAACCCTGGAGCGGGATGACCAAAGGCGGGATCACCGCAGGTCTCAATCACGCAAGAAAACAAGTAATGACGAGAGCTGGATGCGGGAGCGCAAGCGAACGCATCACCCTCTGTCGACCGCAAGCTGACGGGACCCGCCGAAGATACCCGCCTCGAATGCATCCTCACACCGTTGGCCGGCATCTTGCTGCTCAAGAAGATTGCGCGCCGCCAGCCCTCTCGTGCCACTGTCCGTCGCGGATCAAGCAGGAAAGACAAGCGCCGCTGCGGACAAAGCCGAGAGTTCATCGCCACTCACCGCCACCGGGTGGCCTCCTTGCAACCTGCCAATCGCCAACATCGTACCAGAAGCTCGAAGTGACGGATGGCAAAGAGTCTTGGCGGCGGCATAGGAGGCAGAAAAGGAAAGACACACCGTCCCCGACCGCCGCTACGCCCCGCTTAGCCTGCGATCACCTCCGCCAGCATCGCGGCGAACAGTGCCGTGGTGCGGGCCGGTCCGAAGCGCGCTGCGAGCGTCCGTCCAGCCGTCCCCAGCCGCACGCGCAGTCCCGGGCTGTCGATCAGCATGCGTAGCGACCACGTCAGCAGTTCCACGTCCCCGACCGGGTAGAGCAGCGTGTTCACTCCGTGCCGCCAAACTCCGTCGTAGCACGACAGGTCGCTCAGGATCACCGGGATGCCATGGCTGGCGGCCTCAATCGGTGCGATCGGCATACTCTCGTCGCTCGACGGCAGGACGAAGATGTCGGCCGAGCGATAGAACGTCTGCAACGCTGTCGGTGTCAGGCCGCCGGTCAGGACGAAACGGTTGGCATGGGCGGTGAGCAAGCTCTGGGCAGCATGCTCTAGCATGACCCGCTCGCCCGCCAGCACACACTCCACCGGCGCGGAGGGGCCGAGCGCGACAATGGCGGCGAGCAGATCCGCTTGACGCTTGCGAGGATAGATCGAGCCGACGCAGAGCACGCGGACGCGCCCCGCCGCCTTCTCGGCCGCCACCCCCGGCACTGGCGGCGACACCAGCGCCGGGATCACCTCCACCCGGCCAGGAGGCAGCGGGGAGAGCAAGACGGCCCAGACGTGGTCCACGGTGCCCCGGCTGGGGAAGACCAGCCGATTGACCCGGTCGAGCAGCTGGTACGCTCCCGGATTTGCCATCATATACTGCACACCGATGGCGCCTTCGTGGATCCACCAGACCACCGGCAGATGTCCGACGAGCCGCGCAAGCGCGTCGGCGGCCAAGATCGTGCAGCCAACGGCCACGTCGTGCTCTCGTGCTTCGGCCTTGCTGATGAGCCGGGCGCCAGCCGCAAGGAACGTCTTCCGCAATGCGGCGGCCGGTCCCATGAGCGGAGGGGTCAGCACGCTGACCTGCTCGCCGGCGGCGATCAAGGCGCGTGTCTGCGCCAGCAGCGCGGTAACTGCGCCGTTCAGGGCCAGCTCGTGGGTGATAAACAGGACGCGCATGGCTTGCCGTTTGCTGTAGCAGATGCCGCAGCGGAACTGATCACGGCGACGCGCCGCGGGCCAGTCGAAACCGCAGGCGTATCACGCCAGAATGCCCGCACTGCGACGGGCCGGGCGACCCCGCTCTCAGTCCTGCCGCAGGTTTGGTTCTCCCGCATTTTGCTTGCTGCGGACGGTCAATCCGCGATGAAGAACGCGCGCGCGAACCGGCGCGGCCACACATCGTCCGCTTCAACACCTTGAGCGTAACCGCGAGCTGAGAACCACTCTCTTGATGAGACTCGTCAAGGGCGGCATCCGCGTTGGCGACGGCCAACGCCCTTCAGGAAGCGCGGGGCTTCGCTCCTCCCATCGTGGCCTTACAGGCAGCCAACTCGCAACAGTTACCTTGGATCAATAAGGCTTCTGGCAGACTCGCGGCATCCCGTGGACGTGTTCGCGCGGATCCGGGTACGCATCGCTCCGCCAAAGGCCAAGGGGAAGATCTGACATTGATCACCAACCCAACCCGGCTGGTGAGCACCGGAAGCGCAGAAAAACGCGTCGGACGACCCCGTAGTCGCGTTCTCGCAGGGGTTCTCAGCCGCTGCCCTGCATGCGGGAGAGCTGCTGGCGCAGCGCATCGATCAGCGCCTGCACATTCTCGCCGCCGCCGCGGGTGATCACACTTGCGTAATCGCTGCGCTGGGTGACGCGCATGCTCGTGCCTTCGGCGACGAGATCGACGATTTGCGGTTTGCCCGAGGCGAAGCTCACGATCCACTGCATGTCCGCCGTCGGCTGGCCGGGCGTGTGAATCGTGGTCGAAACCGCGATATCTCCATTCAGCGGCTCGCTGCGGTCGATCGTGAAGTTCGACCCCTTGTACTGCCCAAGCCGGCCGGTGACATTGAACACCAGATATTGGCGGAAGAGGGAAAGAAAGGTCTGGCGCTGCTCCGGAGTCGCGATCGGCCAGAAGCGGCCGAGCTCGAACCGGCCGATTCCATCGACATCCACGGCGTTGTTCACGATCGCCGTCAGTTGGGTGCGCTTCTCCGCCATCGTCCCGGAACCATTCACGATGTTGAGGATCGCATCCCCCGTCTGCCTGACGAAGTCCGATGCCGCGCTCGCCTCGTCGGCGGCGAGCGCGGCGGCTCCAACCAGGATCAACGGTACTGAGAGAAACAGGCTGCGGCGTGTCGGCATCAGCTCACTCGCTCTGTTGCTTGGTCGGCAGACTGAACCAGACCGGGATGGTTGCCGGCCGCCCCTTCTTGGCGGCCGCGATCTGAGCCTGCCGGTGCTGGCGATAGAGGCTACGGAAAGTCGCGTAAGGATCAAGCGCCGTGCGCTTCACTTCGTTGATGGCGGGCAGATTGTCCGCATATTCCGAAATCGTCGTCGTTCCCAGCGTCAGCCAGTTGAAGACCGTGAAGCCGGGCCCGCTGCCCATGGCCCGGACCGGATTGGCCGCCGTGTCGGCCGCGAAGCCAGCCACATCGCGCGGATCCGTCGGGCCGAGCAAGGGCAGAAAAAGATAGGGGCCGGGCGGTGAGCCCCAGACGGCGAGGGTCATCCCAAAATCCGAGGCATGGTCGGGATAGCCCCAGCCGGAGGCGACGTCGAAGATGCCGCCAAGCCCGACCGTGGAGTTGATCACGAAGCGCATCAGCGTGTCCCCGGCCCGACGGGACTTGAACTGCAGCATGTCATTGCCGAAGCGGATGGGGCTGCCGAGATTGGAAAGGACGTTCGAGACCGAGTTGCGCACACCCTCCGGCAGCGCCCAGCGATAGGCGCGGGCCGCCGGGCTCAGGGTGACATCCGCGACGTCGTTGCTGACCTCGTAAATGATCCGGTTGGTCGGCTCGAGGGGATCGTTCGTCTCCCGGTAGTCGGCCAGTGCTTCCGGTTGGCTCGCCGGCGGCGGGGTGGCGCAGGCTGCAAGCATCGGCAGGGAGAGAGCGAAGGCAAACAGAAGACGAAAAAGGCGCATCGCAGCTCCCTCGGCAGCTCTCCGGTCGGCGGTCGGTTCTTGTAGAGCGGATTGCACCCCCAGGGAAATCATGATGGCAAATCATGATGGGGGAGCTTGGCCGGGAATCGCCCGGTGCGTGGCTTCGCCCGCCTTAGTACAAGAAAGTCCCCTGCTGACTCTTGCCCTTGGGGTGGCATCGGCGCCAAGAGGAGCGCATGACTTCCTCCCTCGCCCGCCCGGGCCTTGCCGCAAGCCAGGGCACGCTGGAACGCTGGCTGACCGGTGCCCGATTCGGACCTCTGCCCAGCCGCTCCACGCGCGAGCCCCCGCCGCTTCTCTCCTTTGAATTCTTCCCCCCGCGCAGCGAGGCGCTCGAGGCACAGCTCTGGGCCTGCATCCGTCGGCTCGAGCCGCTCGCCCCGCGCTTCGTCTCCGTCACCTACGGGGCCGGCGGCACGACCCAGGAGCGCACCCATGCGACCGTGCTCCGCATCGTCGGCGAAACGTCCCTGGTGCCCGCCGCCCATCTCACCTGCATCGGCGCGCGCCGGGAGGAGATCACCGCGGTCGCCCGGCGCTACTGGGAGGCGGGTGTGCGACACATCGTCGCCTTGCGTGGCGACCCGCCTCCGGGGGCACGCCCGGGGACAGGTTATGTGCCTCACCCGGAGGGCTGCGCCTATGCCGCCGATCTCGTCGCCCTGCTCCGCCGGGTCGCCGATTTCGAGATCTCGGTCGCAGCCTATCCGGAGACTCATCCCGAGGCATTGAGCCCTGGCGCGGATCTCGACAATCTCAAGCGTAAGCTGGATGCCGGGGCGAGCCGGGCGATCACCCAGTATTTCTTCGATACCGCCATCTATCTCCGCTTCCTCGACCGCTGCCTGGCGGCCGGCATCACCGCCCCGATCGTGCCCGGCATCATGCCGGTCTCCAACTATGAGCAGGCGGTGCGATTTTCCGCCCTTTCCGGCGCGAGCGTGCCCGCCTGGCTCGGCGAGCTCTTCGAGGGTACCGAGCACGATCCGGAAACGCGGCGGATGGTCGCGGCCGTGGTTGCGGCCGAGCAGGTCCGGCTGCTGCAGGCCAACGGGGTGGACGAGTTTCATTTCTACACCCTGAACCGGCCCGACCTCACCTACGCGATCGCGCATATCCTCGGCGTCCGGCCGGAGCTCGTCAAAGCGCCCGCCCAAGGACCGGTCACGAAAACCGGGTGAACTGAGGACAGGCACGCGAACGCGCATCGGCCGGGACCAGATTGGCCGGACTCGGGGCGTGGCCTTATATGCCGGCAATGATCCGCCCCCGCGATTCGGCTCGATGAGCGACTATCTGGCCCGGCTGAACCCGGAGCAGCGCCTGGCCGTGGAAACGCTCGACGGGCCGCTTTTGGTGCTGGCCGGCGCGGGCACGGGCAAGACACGGGTGCTGACCACCCGGTTCGCCCATATCCTTCTCACCAAGCGGGCCTGGCCCTCGCAGGTGCTGGCCGTGACCTTCACCAACAAGGCCGCGCGCGAGATGCGCGAGCGGGTCGCCGCCATGCTGGGTACGCCGGTGGAGGGACTCTGGCTTGGCACCTTCCATGCGCTCGGCGCGCGCATGCTGCGCCGGCACGCCGCCCTCGCCGGCCTGCAGCCCGGCTTCACCATCCTCGATACCGACGACCAGCTCCGCCTGCTGAAGCCGCTGATGCAGGAAGCCGGGCTCGATCTCCACCGTTTCCCCCCGCCGGTGCTGATGGGTCAGATCCAGCGCTGGAAGGATCGCGGCCTGACGCCGGCACGCATCACGCCCGCCGAGGACACGGATTTCGCGCAAGGAAAGGCGCGCGCGCTCTATGCCGCCTATCAGGAACGCCTGGCCGCGGTGAATGCCGTCGATTTCGGTGATCTCCTGCTGCACACGACCGAGCTTCTCCGCACCCATTCCGACGTGCTCGCCGCTTACCATCGCAACCTCCGCTACATCCTGGTGGACGAGTATCAGGACACCAATCTCGTCCAGTATCTCTGGCTCCGTCTATTGGCTCAGGAACATCGCAATATCTGCTGCGTCGGCGACGATGATCAGAGCATCTATTCCTGGCGCGGCGCGGAGGTGGAGAATATCCTCCGCTTCGAGCAGGATTTTCCGGGCGCGCAGGTGGTGCGGCTCGAAGCGAATTACCGCAGCACCGCGCCCATTCTCGCCGCCGCCGCCTCGCTGATCGCCCATAATGAAGGCAGGCTCGGCAAGACTTTGCGCGCCGGTCGGGCCGAGAGCGACGGCGAGAAGGTCGTCGTGCTCGGGCTTCGCGATTCGGATGAGGAAGCGAGGACGGTCGGCCTCCGCATCGAAGCGCTGCGCTCGGAGGGCCATTCTCTCGCGGAGATCGCGATCCTTGTCCGCGCAAGCTTTCAGACCCGCGCCTTCGAGGAGCGGCTGATCGCCTGGGCGATTCCCTATCGTGTGGTGGGCGGGCTCCGCTTCTATGAGCGGGCGGAGATTCGCGACGCCATTGCCTATCTGCGCGCCACCCTGCGTCCGGGTGACGATCTCGCGTTCGAGCGCATCCTGAACGTGCCGAGGCGCGGCCTCGGCGCTGCGGCGCTGCGCAAGCTGCATGAGCGGGCACGCGCGAATGGAATACCGCTCGCCGCGGCGGCGGAGGCGCTCAATGAAGCCGGATCGCTTTCGGGGCGCGTGCGCGAATCCCTCTCTGCGCTGCTGGCGGGCTTTGCGCGCTGGCGCGCGGTGCTCGAGCGCGACGGCCCCGTGGTCTCGCTCAGGACGATCCTGGATGAGTCCGGCTATCTCGAAATGCTGGAGAAGGACCGATCGCCCGAAGCACCGGGCCGGATCGAGAATTTGCGTGAGCTTGGGCGGGCCATGGCCGAGTTCGAGACCCTGGAAGGGTTCCTCGATCATGTGAGCCTGGTGATGGAGAATGACGAGAATGCCGCCGGCGACCGGGTCAGCCTGATGACCCTGCACGCCGCCAAGGGGCTGGAGTTCGATACCGTCTTCCTGCCGGGCTGGGAGGAAGGGCTTTTCCCCCATCAGCGCGCTCTCGAAGAGGCAGGAACGAAGGCGCTCGAGGAGGAGCGGAGGCTCGCCTATGTCGGGCTGACACGCGCGCGGACGCGGGCCATTGTGAGCCACGTCGCCTTCCGGCGCTTCTACTCGGGCTGGCAGAACGCCTTCCCGAGCCGCTTCCTTGCCGAGCTGCCGGAGGAGGCCATCACACGCTCCGGCGCGGCCCTGCTCGAGCGCGAGGCGGCGCTGACCGCTGCGCCCGTGTTCTCAGCCGTCTTCCCTTCCGCCGTGCGCTTCCCGCGCGTCCGTGATGTGCCCGTAGAGCCGCAGGGAAAACCAAGGCAGCAAGGACGGAACGCGCCGATCGCGGTTGGCGCGCGGGTTTTCCACCAGAAATTCGGTTACGGCACCGTCACCGGCGCCGACGAAGACCGGCTCGATATCGAGTTCGAGAAAGAGGGGCGCAAACGCGTGCTCGACCGCTTCGTCGATCCGGCGTGAGTGCCAGGCTCGAGGTTCTTCGCTTCATCCTTCCCGTGGAAGCGACCGCTCCCTATGAGGCGGCGCTCGCCGCGCATTGCCGAAGTGTCGCGCGCTTCTCCACTCCTGACGGACAGATGGAAGTCGAGGGCGTGCGCGTCCCCGGCGGGGACGAGACGGGGCTCGCGCTGGCGCTGGCGCTCGCCGCGGCTGCGAGTGGCATTGCTTGCACGCCCGAGCGCCACGCGATCCCGGAGACCGGCTGGCTCGCC
Organism: Acetobacteraceae bacterium; assembly: GCA_035509315.1. Classification (GTDB taxonomy): domain Bacteria; phylum Pseudomonadota; class Alphaproteobacteria; order Acetobacterales; family Acetobacteraceae; genus JAKAWQ01. The sequence continues at coordinate 98,550 of DATJLS010000080.1, forward strand.
CGCACACGCGAGGCCTTCCCCGAGCAGCGGATCGGTGCCCGTTTCGCGATTCGCGGCAGCCATCTCGCCTTGAAGAAAGCGGCCGGACGCATCTCGCTGCTGCTCGATGCGGGCATGGCCTTCGGTTCGGGTGAGCACGGCTCGACGCGCGGCTGCCTGCTCGCGCTCGAGACGCTGGCGCCGGCGCGGCCGGGTAGGATCCTCGATCTCGGCACCGGTTCGGGAATTCTCGCTTTTGCTGCCGCGTGCCTCTTTCACCGCAAAATCCTCGCCGCGGACAATGATCCCGAGGCGGTCCGCGCGACGCGTCGGAATGCGGCGACCAACGGGCTTGGGCCAAGCGTACGGGTAATCCTCGCCGAAGGCTGGCGGACCCGCGCGATCCTGAGCCACGCGCCATACGATCTCGTGCTCGCCAATATCCTCGCCCGGCCGCTCATGGCCATGGCCGAAGCACTCACGCGCCATCTTGCGCCGGGCGGTCGGGCGGTGCTCGCCGGGCTGCTCGACCGCCAGGCCCCCATGGTTTTGGCCGCGCATCGCCGCACCGGGCTGGTCCTTGTGCGCCGCATTGAACAAGGCGGCTGGACCACGCTGATCCTGAAACGACCATCCTTGACGGCCGCCAAGGGGGACGAACCAGGGGGACGACCCCCGGCATGACATTGAAACCGGGCGGCCGCGTCTCGTTTTCCTGACGCTTCGCGCGCCTTCCTGGCGCTTCCATGGCCGGGCTGTCCTATGCGACGATGACGGCGAGGCTCATCGGACCGGCTTCACAACCATTCTGGCGCCCAACCCGGCCCGTCCGCTTTCCAATACAAGGACGGAACGAGGAGGCGGCGGCTGCGCATGGGCTTCGACCATCCGGACCAAGGTCCGGCAATCTATAGCGGGGGATACCGCGAGACTTCACTGCACCGGAGACAGGGGAGACATCAATGACGGTCGAGAACAATCAGGACGAAACCGGCGGGGCTTCAGGCACGAGCCCGGGGGTGGCTTTTCCAGGGGCATCTTCTGGTGTGTCCGCGCCGCTGCCGCGCCGCGATCTCCTCGCGCTCGGCGCGGCAGGCGCCGCCGCCGCGCTACCGCTCTTCAGCCGCGCGGCACGGGCGGCGGAATCGATCAAGCTCGGCTGGGTCGGGCCGCTCTCGCCGCCGGGCGGCTATGCCGAGGGCCTGCTGATGAAATATGCCGCCGCGATGGCGGCCGACGAGATCAACGCCCAGGGCGGCGTGCTCGGCCGGCCGATCGAGATCCTCTATCAGGATACGCGTGGCCTGCCGGCCGAAGGCACGGCAGCCGCCGAACGGCTGATCGTGCAGGACAAGGTCGTTGCGTTGCTGGGCGAGTTCCACAGCTCCGTCGCGCTGGCGGAGATGGAGGTCGTGCACAAATACAATGTGCCGATGATGTTCTGCGACGTGTGGTCGCAGGAGATCACCGCCAAGGGCTACCCGCAGGTCTTCCGCAACTCCACCACCTTCCCGTTGCTCGACACCGCGATTGCCCAATGGATCGTCGCGGCCGGTTTCAAGAACGTGGCCCTGCTCTGCGAGCAGGACGATATCGGCCTTGCCGGCCGCAAGATCGCCGCGGATGTGCTGACTGAGGCCAAGGTGCCCTTCAAGCTCTATACCGCCGATCCGCAGGCGACCGACTTCACCGCGCAGATCCTGAGAATCAAGGCGGAAAAGCCGGCCTTCGACTTCTTCTTCGTCCTTTATGCCGAGGCCGGCGCCTACCCGATGGTGACCCAGGCGAAATCGCTCGACTTCGCGCCGACGCCGCAGACCGGCTTCTTCCTTTCGGGCGGCGAGGGCGTCGACCCGACCTTCTGGAAGAATGTCGGCAATGCAGGGGTCTGGCTGCTTTCGGAGAATGTGGGGCTGCCGAAATCCGGCTGGAACGACATGACCAAGGCTTTCGTGAAAGCCTTCAACGCCAAATACAAGACCGACCCGCCCGGCTCGGCGATGGAATCCTACGACGCCGTCAGGAGCCTTGTCGAAGCCATCAAGAGCACCGGCTCAACGACGCCCGAGGCGATCATTCACGGTCTCGAGACGCTGAAATGGACGGGCACGCGCGGGCTCTACACGTTCTCGACCAGCCACACGCCGGACTGGGCCTTTCACCAGTTCATGGCCGCGCCGATGTCGATCATTCAGTACGATCAGGTGAACCAATCCTCCTTCGACGCGCCGATCGTCTGGCCGAAGAATTACGCAACCGTGCCTTATCTCTACAAGACGCCGACGGCCTGAACACCCTGTGCGGCCGGCCGCGATGCACGGATGCCGCGGCCGAGCCTGCGAGGGATTTCCGCGAAGGCTGCAAAGAAGGCGTTCATGCTCCAATATTTCCTGATCCAGGCTGCGAACGGCCTCGTCATCGGCATTCTCTTCGCGCTCATCGCGACCGGGCTCACGATCATCTTCTCGATCCTGAAGATCGTGAATTTCGCCCATGGCGAGATCTACATGGTGGGCGGCTATTTCGGCTACTATGTCATCACGCTGCTCGGGGTGCCGCCCTTTCCCGCCGTTCTGGTCGCGATGGCGCTCACCTTCCTTTTCTCGATCGCGGTCGAGCGTGGCCTGCTCACGCCACTCTACAGCCCGCGGATCGAGCGCAAGGCCGATTACGGCATCCTCGTCACCTTCGGGCTTTCGGTCTTCCTGCGCAACATCGCCATCATCATCTTCGGACCCTTCCCGCTCCGCCCGCCTTCTTTCATCACGGGCGACCTCGTGCTCGGCGGCCTGATCATCTCCTATGACCGGCTGGTGGCGGCCGGCGGCGGGCTTCTTCTGCTCGGCGCCCTGATCTGGTTTCTCAACCGCACCGTCTGGGGCCAGGCGCTGAACGCGGTCAGCCAGTCGCGCGAGTCCGCATCGATCGTCGGCATCAATTCTGAGCGGATGTACATGCTCGCCTTCGGCCTCGGCGGCGCGCTCGCCGGCGGCGCGGGCGCGCTGATCGCGCCGATCTACTCCCTTTCGCCCTCGATGGGGCTGGTGCCGGACACGCAGGCCTTCGTCATTGTCATCCTGGGCGGACTCGGCTCGGTCTCGGGGACGATCATCGCCGCCCTGCTGCTCGGGCTTTCGGAAAATCTGTTCATCGCCTTCCTCCCGGACCCGAGCCGTGGCCCCTCCTACGCCAACGCCTTCGGTCTTGCCATCATGATGCTGGTGCTGCTCTTCCGGCCGACGGGGATCTTCGGCCGCCAGCATGTCGCGATGGAATAGCGCCATGCGGCGCCTCGATCTCGCCTCGGCCGCGCTGCTCGCGATTCTTGCCGTCATCTTCCCGTTTTTCGTCAATGCCTATTGGCTGCATGTGATGATCATCGGGATGATGTTCGCGATCATGGCGGCGAGCTGGTCCCTGCTCGCCGGCTATGCCGGCCAGTTCTCCTTCGGCCACATGGGCTTCGTCGCCGTCGGGGGCTATACGGCGGGGCTGCTCGCCACGGGCCTCAACCTGCCGCTGCCGCTCGGCATGCTCGCAGGCGTTCTCCTCTCCGCCCTTCTCGGCGGCGTCATCGGCTGGACCTGCCTCAGGATGAGCGGGCCCTATCTCGCCATCTTCACGATGGCCTTCTCCGAGGTGCTGCGCATCATCATCGTGACGGAGGTCGAGGTCACCGGCGGTGCGGGCGGAATGAACGTGCCGCAGCTCTTCCACGCAAGGACCGACCTTCCGTACTATTACCTCATCCTTGCCCTGCTCATGGTCTCGGTTGGCGGCATGATGGCTGTGGTCGCCTCGCGCTGGGGGCTTTTCTTCCGCGCGATCCGCGAGAATGAGCAGGCGGCGGCGGCAGCCGGTGTGAAGGTGACCCGCTTCCGCATCATCGCGTTTGCGATCGCGAGCAGCCTTGCCGGGCTCGCCGGTGCATTCTACGCGCCCTATATCGGCATCCTCACGCCCGATGTCGCCTCGCAGGACCAGATGGGCCTTGTCGTCGCGATGGCGATCGTAGGCGGGATGGAGAGCCTGCCCGGCGCGGTCGCCGGGGCGATCGTCGTCGAGTTCCTGGTCGAGGCGTTGAGGAGCTACGGCCAATGGCGACTCGTCCTCTTCGGCGCGCTTCTCCTCTTCACCATGCGCTTCGCCCGCAACGGGCTGATCGCGCCCGGCTGGCTCCGGCTGCGAAACCTTGCCGCCCCCCGCGGCGCGCGGCTCGCCAAGGAGGCGGCGGACTGATGGAAAGTACTCCGCCGCTGATCGAGGCCGCCGGCCTCGCCAAGCATTTCGGCGGCATCTTCGCGGTCGATCATCTCGATCTCGCCGTGCATGAGGGCGAGCTGGTCGGGCTGATCGGCCCCAACGGCTCGGGCAAGACAACGACGATCAATCTGCTGACCGGCCATCTCAAGATCGATGGCGGACATGTGCGGGTGCGCGGCCAAACCGTCGCCGGCTTGCCGGCGAGCGGCTTCGCCGGGCTCGGGGTCGGGCGCACCTTCCAGATCACCCAGCTTTTCAGCCGCATGTCCGTGATCGAGAACATGCTGGTGCCGGGCCTCGCGCGCCCAGGCGCGCACAAGGCCCATGTCATCCGCGAGGCACGGCGCCATCTCGAGTTCCTCGGGCTCGCTGCGCTCGAGAAACTCGCGGCGAAGAATCTCTCGGGCGGACAGCAGAAGCTGCTCGAGCTCGGTCGCGCGCTAATGCTGGAGCCGAAAATTCTTTTTCTCGATGAGCCCTTCGCGGGTGTGAACCCTTATCTTCGCGACGAGATCATCCGCTTCGTGCAGACCCTTCATTCCGAGGGCCGGACCTTCGTCATCGTCGATCACGATCTCGACGCGATCCAGCGCCTCGTCCACCGTCTCGTCGTCATGTCGCGCGGCAGGAAGATCGCGGATGGGCCGCTTGCGGCGGTACGCGAGAATCAGGACGTCATCAAGGCTTATTCGGGGACCTGATGCAAGCCGCCATATCCTCCCCTGGTCCCAGCCTCTCCGCGCGCGACCTTGCCGCAGGCTATGTACCGGGGATCGAGATCCTGCACGGTGTCTCCGTCGATGCCCATGCGGGCGAGATTCGCTGCGTGCTCGGGCCGAACGGCACCGGAAAATCGACCCTGCTCAAAGTGCTTTACGGATTCCTCAAGCCTTCCACCGGCGAGATCCGCTGCGGCGCGACCGTGCTCACCGGCATTGCGCCGCACGCGATGGGCCGGCATGGCGTGGCCTATCTGCCGCAGCGGCCGAGCGTCTTTCCCTTCCTCTCGGTCGAGGTCAATCTCCGTCTCGGCGCCTGGAGCTTCCGCCGCAGGCATGCCGATGTGAAACGAAAGATCGAGCGGGCCTATGCGCAATTCCCGATCCTCGCAGAGCGGCGGAACCAGGCCGCGGGCACGCTCTCAGGCGGCCAGCAGCGCCAGCTCGAATTCGCGCGCAGCCTTTTCACCGAGCCCACGGTGTTCCTGATCGACGAGCCCACCGCGAGCATCGAGCCCCGAATCACCGGCCAGATCTACGAGCTGATCCGTGGCCTCGCGCGCGAAGGCAAGGCTATCCTGCTCGTCGATCAGAACATCAAGGGCGCGCTCGGCATCGCCGATTATGTCTATGTGATGCGCACCGGCACGCTCTATACCGAAGGTCCACGCACGGAATTCGGCGACGATGTGGAGCTGCTGGTGAGCCAGTGGCTTTACACGCATGCGCCCCCCAACCCGCGCGACAAGGGTTGAAAGCAAGAAAGGAGAGGCTCAGCAGCGGCCCGGATCAAAGCAACGCGATGCCCTGCCTTGTTTATTCCGTCGCCCGATCGTAGAAGTCGCAGAGCCTGACGCGGATGCAAGAGAGGGAACGGGCGCCGAGGAGCCGGGCCATGTCCCAAACCGAATGGCCAAGGGGTGATGAGCGCCCGAGACGGCGCCATCGCGTCGCGCTGGCAGTCATCCTGATTGTGATTGCTTTCGTCGCCTGGGAAGTGCTCACCCGCGTCGTGGCCTATACGTCCGATGCCTATGTGCGTTCCGATCTCGTCGCCGTCGCGCCCGAGGTCACCGGGCACATCATTGCCGTTCCGATCCATGACAACCAGGCGGTGCATCGCGGCGATCTTCTCGTCCTGATCGATCCTGAACCGTTCCGGCTGGCTCTCGATGCGGCCGAGGCAGCGGTCAGGGAAGCGTCCGCGCAGGCGAGCGCCGACCGGGATGCCGCCACCGTCGCCGCCGCAGAAAAGCAGGGCGCGAATGCGGCACTTCTCTTCGCAGAGGAAACGCAAAAGCGCGTGCAGACCCTGGCGGCACAGGCTTACAACTCGATGGCGCAGCTCGACGCGGCGGACGATGCCCTGCGCCGCGCGGAGGCGGCGGACTCCGCAGCCAATGCGGCTGAGGCCAAGGCACGCGAGACCCTGGCGACGGACGCGGCCGCAACGGCACGCGCCGAAGCGGCACTCGCGCTGGCGACCTGGCGGCTGGGTCGCACCCACGTGCGCGCTCCGGTCGATGGCACGGTCAACAACCTCACCATCCGCGTCGGCGATACCGCGCGCGCAGACCAGCCGCTGATCGGCATCGTCGATGCCCATGCCTGGCGAATCATCGCCAACTACCCGGAATACCAGCTGCCGCGCCTGCCAGTGGGCGGCGCCGCCTGGGTCTGGCTCGACAGCCATCCGTGGCACTTCTATCGCGCCCGGATCATGGGCATCGCGCGTGGAATCAGCCGCACGCCCGATCCGCAGGGCTTGCTGCCCTATGTCGCACCGACGACGGACTGGATTCGCCTGGAACGCCGCTTCCCGGTGACGCTGCACCTGGTCGATCCGCCATCCGGCCTGATGCTCTTCATGGGCTCGGATGCGCGCGTAGTGATCTTTCCATGAATGAAACATCTTCCCGTGCTTCGCCGCCTGCCGGGAGCGGGGTGCTTGCACTGGTGCGCGAGGTTCGCGCGCTTTCCTTGGAAGGCCCGCGGGCAAGGCTGGCGACGATGGCGGCCGCGAGCGTCGCGCTCTCGGTCATTGCCGCACTCGCGCTCCATCTGCCCGATGTGTGGTGGGCGGGGATCAGCGGCTTCATCTCGACCCAGGCGACCCGCCCCGCCTCCATCCGCAAGGCGCTGCTGCGTATCACAGGAACCGTGGCCGGGGCGCTGCTTGGCTTCGTTTTCGCCGGCTGGCTTGCCTACGACCATGCCGCCTGCTGCCTTGCGCTTGCGATCGCGGGAGGCATCGGCATCTACGGCATGGCCGTCAGTCCGCACGGCTATGCCTGGCTGTTCCTGGGCCTCACTTTCGTGCTGGTCGTCTTGGTCACGCTGGTCGATCCCACTCAGGCCTTCGGTCTCGCCGTCAACCGGACGCTGGAGGTCGCCGTCGGCACGGCCGCCGCCGCCATAATGGCCATCCTGATGGCCCCCGAAGGGGAGCGCGCGGCGCCCGCAACCGCGCCCGGCTGGCGCGATCCGTTCGGCGCCAACTGGCCGAATACGATGCACGCCATTCGCAGCGGAATCGCGGTCGGCATCGTGCCATTGTTATGGAGCACCTTCAATCTGCCCGGACTCGCGGCGATCGCGACGACCATGGCGGCCGTGCTTGCCGTCCCGCAACCCAGAGACCATTCATCGGGCCAGCGGGCACGCATCGTCGCGAAAGGCGCCTATCGGCTGCTCGGCTGCCTGGTGGGCGGGCTTGCGGGCCTCGCCCTGGTGGCGCTGCCGCTCACCGCCTTCGTCCCCTGGCTCATGGCGCTCTTTATCGGAACCTGGCTCTTCGCCTGGATGCAGGGCAGCGCCAGCGGCGCGGGCTATGTCGGCACGCAGGCGGCAGTGGTGTTCATGTTGACACTGGTGCAGGGCTTCGGTCCGCCCAACAGCATCCTGCCGGGGATCGACCGCCTCGTCGGCATCGTGATCGGCATGTCCACTCTGCTGCTGATCACGGCCCTCATCCGCGCGCCGGGGGATTGAAGGGGAGAGAGCGTGATACATGAGCGAGGGCATCCCGCTTTGGGTGCACCAAGCTCTTGCCTGATCCGATTTTGCCGAACCATATTCCTTGTTTCATTTGGCTATTCTGCCTTGATATCCGCTTAGCCAGGATCGCGACTGGGCGATCGCGCCTTTGAGCCACAAAACATCGAAGCCGCAGAGCAAGCGATAACCCTTCGCGATCAGCGCCTCCGTCGCGTCTTTCGTGAAGGCGATGCCTCCAAGTGGAATATTGCTCTTTGCCGCCGCCGCCTCTATCCGGCCAACGGCCGCCAGCATTTTTGGGTGGTCGAATTGACCGGAAACGCCAAGCTCGGTCGAAAGGTCAAAAGAGGCGACTATGACACAATCGATTCCCTGCACGGCGCAGATTGCATCGATATTCTCAACGGCGTCGGCAGTCTCCAGAAGGATCATGCAGACCGTTTCTTGACCCGGCCCCGACGCATAATCGGACAACGGCGTTCCCCAGCGCGAATGAGCAACAAACGGACCCCACCCACGCTTTCCAGCCGGCGGATAGCGCAGGGAGGCGACACAGCGCCTGGCATCAGCTTCGGTCCGAATCAGTGGAAAGCAAATCCCCTCGGCCCCGGCATCAAGCGCTCTCTTCACATGCGCCTCGTTGACCTCCGGTATCCGAACCAATGGCGCGCAAGAGGTGCCTTGAGTTGCGGCGATCATTGCGTGGAGAGTCTCGAATCCGATGGGACCATGTTCCTGGTCGATGACGACACAATCAGCGCCGGCTGCGGCGACTGCCTGCGTGACGACCGCCGAGGGAATCACGCACACATGCGCGTTAAGCAAGCATTTTATATCGGCGAGTTTATCTTTTAGCGACATTTTCACCACTGATCTCCATCATTCTTTTGGAGAGAGTTCCCGTGGATGTTTCGCTCCAACCTTTGAGGAAACCCTGGAATTTGGCGTCGCCACGGAGTGCACGGATTCTCCACGTTGGCAAATCTCCCCAGCCACGGAAATTTGGGTGTCCTGTTCATGTTTATGCCCTTCGCCATTCTCTCCGTAAACCATCTCTCTGCTTTGAGAAGAAGAGAGCGAATCCGGAAATAGCGTTTCGATCATTCAAAACTTTTCTACTTTCAGAAAATCTCTACAAATAATCTTGCGTTGAAAATTCTTCCCCTGGTGAGCCAAATCGATGCGACTTCTGGCAGAATCGCTTCGCGATCCGCCAAAGTCATGAAATTCTTCGAAAAACAAAGCGAGAGCGTGACGGCCGGAAACCATCACGCTCTCGCCAGATTCCTCTATCAACCGCTGGCAGCAGGCCCGAGCCCAGACAAGGAGCGAAGTCCCTGGCAACTTGGGTCGAACCCACCTCTTCACCACGATCGGCGCGCGGAGCGGCCCGGGTGCGCGTGCGCTCTTGACCTCGGCCGCGGGAAGATGGCTTGTCCGACCGGCAGTCCGTGAGGGGAAGAGGGATGGACGGGTACGTCTTCGAGGATCTTGCGGTCGGGATGACGGCGAGTGTCGCGAAAACCATCACCGAGGCGGACATCGTGCTCTACGCCGCCGTCAGCACCGATACGAACCCGGTGCATCTCAATCAGGAAGCGGCGGAGCATTCCCTGTTCAAGGGCAGGATCGCGCACGGCATGCTCTCGGCCGGGCTGATCAGCGCCGCGCTCGGAACGAAGCTGCCGGGCCCGGGGACGATCTACCTCTCCCAAAGCTTGCGCTTCCGCGCCCCGGTCCGCCCGGGCGATACTGTCACCGCGACCGTCGAAGTCACGTCGCTCGATCCCGAGCGCAAGCGGGCGACGCTGAAGACGACCTGCTTCGTCAAGGAGAAGCCGGTGATCGAGGGCGAGGCACTGGTGCAGGTGCCCAGTCGGGGTTAACGGCAAGGGGTTGATGGCTCGCGCCTGATGGAGATCTTCCGGGACTGGCGGGAAGTGCCCGAACGCGCGCGCGGGGCCAGCATCGCGCTCGGCAATTTCGATGGGGTGCATCGCGGCCATGCGCTCATTCTCGAGGCCGCGCATCGCGCGCGCCCCGATGCGCCGCGCGCCGTGCTCACCTTCGAGCCTCATCCGCGCGAGCTCTTCCGCCCCGAGGACCCGCCCTTCCGCCTCACGCTCTCGGCCGAGCGGGCAGCGGCGCTGGCGGCGCTCGGCGTCACTTTTCTTTACGAGCTGGCGTTCGACTGGCCCTTCAGCGAGCTTTCGGCCGAAACCTTCGTGACCGAGATCCTGCATCGCGGGCTTGGCGCGCGCCACCTTGTCTGCGGGCCGGACTTCGCCTTCGGCCACCGCCGCGGCGGCGATGTCGGCTTTCTCTCCGCCCGCGCCGAGGCGCTCGGCATCGGGCTTTCGGTGGTGCCCCTGCTCGCCGACGCCGAGGGGCCGATCTCCTCCACCCGGATCCGCCGCCTGCTCCAGGAGGGCTATCCGGAGCGTGCCGCCTCCGAGCTTGGCCGCCCCTGGGCGATTCGCGGGCCTGTGACGGCCGGGGACCGGCGCGGACGGACGCTCGGCTTCCCCACCGCGAATATTCCTCTCGGTCGCCATCTCGAGCCAGCACGTGGTGTCTATGCCGTCCACGTCCGTCTGCCGGACGGGGTGGAGCGGCCCGGGGTGGCCAATCTCGGCCGGAGGCCGACGGTGGCGAGCGGGTTGGAAAGCCGGCTGGAGGTGCATCTCTTCGATTTCGCGGGCGATCTCTACGGCGCCGAGCTCTCGGTCAGCCTGCTCCATTATCTCCGCCCCGAGCGGCGTTTCCCCGATTTGGCCGCGCTGACCGCCCAGATCGAGGCCGATGCCGCCGAGGCCCGCCGCCTGCTTGACCTTCCGCTTTCCACCTCCGCATAGTTCGCCCATGGCTCGTCTCGCCCCGCGAATTATCGGCCCGGCCTGGAGCGGCCAGGCCGGGACCTGAGGCACAGGAAGAGACGATTGCCGCCCTCCGCGCGGCAAGCCTTATTCCCCCTTTTCCTTTTCTCCCCCATATCTGCGGCCCAAGCCCGTCGGACCCGAGAATGACTGACCGCCGAGACGATTACCGCGACACTGTGTTCCTGCCCGCCACATCCTTCCCGATGCGCGGTGAGCTCCGGCGGCTGGAGCCGCGCCTGCTCGCGCGCTGGGCGGAACGGGACCTGTGGGCGGAGCTGCGGCGGAAGAGCCGGGGTCGGCCGCTCTTCATCCTCCATGACGGGCCGCCTTATGCGAACGGGCACCTGCATATCGGCACCGCGCTCAACAAGATCCTCAAGGATGTCGTCAACCGCGCGCGGCAGATGGCGGGGTTCGATGCGCTTTACATCCCGGGGTGGGACTGCCATGGCCTGCCGATCGAATGGCGGATCGAGGAGGAATACCGCGCCAAGGGCCGCGACAAGGATGCCGTGCCGGTCGTCGCCTTTCGCGCCGAATGCCGGGCCTATGCCGAGAAATGGATGGGCGTGCAGGGCGAGGAGTTCCGCCGCCTCGGCGTCGCCGGAGACTGGGCGGACCGCTATGCGACGATGGATTTCCCCTCCGAGGCGGCGATTGCCGCCGAGATCGGGAAATTCCTTCTTTCCGGCGCGCTCTATCGCGGCCTGAGGCCGGTGATGTGGAGCCCGGTCGAGAAGACGGCGCTGGCCGAGGCCGAGATCGAGTATCACGACCATACGAGCGAGACAATCTTCGTTCGCTTCCCGATTCGATTGCTCCCGCCGAACGTCGGATTCGGCGATCCAGTGGCGCAGCAGAATCTCCTTGGCGCCTCGATAGCGATCTGGACTACCACCCCCTGGACCATCCCTGGCAACCGCGCGATCGCCTGTGGCGTCGACTTCGACTACGCCCTCGTTCACGTCGATAGCGTTCAGCCCGGTTCGCTGGCGCGGCCGGGCGAGAAGCTGCTGATCGCGCTTGCTCTTTTGCCCGAGTTCTGTGCCGCCTCGGGGATCGCCATGCACCATGTCGACCATCAATTCAAAGGAAGGGAAATCACTGCGGCTATCTGCAATCACCCGCTCTTTGGTCTAGGCTACGAGCACGAAGTACCTGTTCTCGCTGCTGACTTCGTCACCACCGAGCAAGGCACCGGCTTCGTGCATATCGCGCCGGGCCATGGCGAGGAGGATTTCGGCCTTGGCCAGGCCCATGGGCTCGAAGTGCCCGACACGGTCGGGCCGGACGGCACCTTCAACGCCTGGGTGCCGCTCTTCGCCGGGCTGCATGTGTACAAGGCGGCGGGTCCGGTGATGAAAGCGCTCGAGGAGGCGGGCACGCTGATCGCGCGCGGCAGGCTCGTGCATTCCTACCCGCATTCCTGGCGTTCCAAGGCGCCGCTGATCTTCCGCGCCACGCCGCAATGGTTCATCCGCATGGACGGGCCGGAGGATATCCGCGGCAAGGCGCTCGCCGCGATCGCCGAGACGCATTTCGTGCCCGCCCGTGGTCGCACCCGGCTCGCCAGCATGATCGAGCAGCGTCCGGACTGGTGCGTGAGCCGCCAGCGCGCCTGGGGCGTTCCGATCACGGTCTTTGTGGAGCGCCGCACCGGAGAGCCGCTGCGCGATCCGGCGGTGATGGCGCGCATCGTCGAGGTGTTCACGGCCGAAGGCGCGGATGCCTGGTATACCTCCCCGCCCGGGCGGTTCCTCGGGCCGGGGCGAAACCCGGACGATTACGAGCAGGTGAACGACATCGTCGATGTCTGGTTCGAATCCGGCTCGACCCACGCCTTCGTGCTGGAGGCGCGGGGGCTTCCCTGGCCGGCCGATCTCTATCTCGAAGGGTCGGATCAGCATCGCGGCTGGTTTCATTCCTCCCTGCTCGAAGCCGTCGGCACCCGCGGACGCGCGCCCTTCAAGGCAGTGCTGACGCACGGCTTCGTGCTGGACGAGGAAGGGCGGAAGATGTCGAAATCGCTCGGCAATGTCACAGCACCCCAGGATGTCTCCAACCAGTTCGGCGCCGATATCCTTCGCCTCTGGGTGATGAACTCGGACACCGGGGAGGATCTCAGGATCGGCCCTGAAATCCTGAAGCAGCAGGCCGAGCTTTATCGGCGCCTGCGCAACACGCTGCGCTGGCTCCTCGGCAGCCTCGCCGGCTTCTCGGAGGAAGAGCGCGTGCCGCTCACGGCGATGCCGGAGCTCGAACGCTTCGTTCTGCACCGCCTGACCGAGCTCGAAGCCGTGCTTCGCGGCGCCGTCGCCTCGCATGACTGGAATGGCGTCTATCCGGCCATTCACGCTTTCTGCGCGGCCGATCTCTCGGCCTTCTATTTCGATGTGCGCAAGGACACGCTCTATTGCGACCGGCCGGATCACCCGCGCCGGCAGGCCGCGCGCACGGTGCTCGATCTGCTCCATCGCACGCTCACGACCTGGCTCGCCCCGGTGCTCGTCTTCACCGCCGAGGAGGCCTGGACCGCCCGCTTCGGAGAGGAGGCGAGCGTGCATCTCGAAGATTTCGCAGCCCTTCCCGCTTCCGCGTCCGACCCCGCGCTTGCGCATCGCTTCACCCGCATCCGCGAGATCAGGCGGGTGGCGACCGGCGCGCTCGAGCGCGCGCGAACAGCGGGAGCCATCGGCACTTCCCTGCAGGCCGCGCTCACGCTCCATCTCGCCGCGCCGGAGGATCGCGCGCTTCTCAGCGCCGAGAGCTGGGCCGAGCTTGCCATCGTCTCGTCGCTCTCGGTCTCTGCGGATCCCGCGCCGGAGGAGGCCTACCGCCTGGCTGATGTGCCCGGCGTCGCGGTTGGCTTTTCGCCGGCCCCAGGCATGAGATGTGCCCGCTGCTGGCGGGTGCTGCCGGAGGTGGGTGAGAACCCAGCCCACCCCGCCCTTTGCCGCCGCTGCGCGGATGCCGTCGAGTCGGGCCTCGTATGCCGGGCAGCGGCGTGAAGCAGCGACGCCTTTTTCGTCTCGGCATTGTCGTGGCGCTGGTCGTGCTGGCCGCGGACCAGGCAAGCAAATGGTGGGTGCTCGCCTGGCTCCATCTCGGGCAGCGCGGTCCGCTCGTGCTGCTGCCGGTGCTCGATTTCCGGCTGGTGCGCAACACCGGCATCACGTTCGGGCTGCTCAATCAGTCCTCGGATGTGGGGCCGCTTTTGCTGGCGCTGGTCGCGATCATCGTCGTGTTCGGGCTCGGCATCTGGCTTTCCCGCGCCGAGCGGCCGCTCATCGCCTGCTCGATCGGGGCGATCGCCGGCGGCGCCATCGGCAATGTGGCTGACCGCCTGCGGCTGGGATGGGTGGTGGATTTCATCCAGGCGCATGCCTTCGGCTGGTCGTGGTATGTCTTCAACCTGGCGGATGCCGCGATCGTCTGCGGCGTGGCGGCGCTCCTGCTCGACGGGATTCTGGGCGACCGGAGGCACAATGGCCGGCAGGCCGGAATGCTCAGCGCGCCGGACGGGGAGAAGGGCCGATGATGGATTTGCCGGTGCGGCCGGCCCGAAAAATGATCGGACGAGCGGGGAAATATTTCCGATTCGTAGCAGTTCTCTCCGCCCTCGCGTTCGTCGCCGGTTGCAGCGGCCAGAATGTGCTGACCTCGCTCGACCTCGAACCGCCGGTGCCGAACGCATTCCTGGTGACCACCCAGCCGCCGCTCGTGATTCCGCCGAACCTCAACAGCATCCCTTCACCGCAGCCGGGCGCGCCCCGACCCCAGGATGTGTCCCCGACCTTGAGTGCCGAGGAGACGCTGGTGCCGCAGGTCGCGCTCAACGGCACGGCCGGGCCCGACAGCGCCGGGCAGCAGGCGCTGGTGGCGGCCGCCGGCCCGCCGCCACCCTCCAATCTGCAAGAGGAGATCGCGAAGCAGGCGGCGAAGGACCGCCCGGGCCAGGGTGTGATGCCCTGGCTGCTCTTCTGGCAGACCACGCCGCCGCCGGGCATCGTGGTCGATCCGGCCCGCGAGGAGAGGCGCCTGCAGGAGAATGCCGCCCTCGGCCGGCCAGTCACCTATGGCCAGACGCCGATCATTCAGCCCAAGACCCCAAGCCTGTTCTAGATTCGTCCAAGCAGCAGGGCGAAGGCGAGAGCGAGGCCGACATCGCGGTTGGCCTTGAAAAGGGCGAGGCAGCGCGCGGGATCGTCGATATCGAGCAAGAGGACCTGGCGGACGAGCAGCGCCGCCGGCAATGCCAGGCCGGCGAAATACCAGGCCGAGAGGTGCGCAAGGTGGCCCGCCAGCACGAGAAGAGCCAGCATCACGGCATAGCAGAGCGCGAGGAACGGCCGCGTGCGGCGGCCCAACAGCAGGGCGGTGGAACCGATGCCGAGGAGGGCATCGTCCTCCCGATCCTGATGGGCATAGATCGTGTCGTAGCCCAGGATCCAGGCAATGGTCGCGACATAGAGCGCGAGCGCCGCACCGCTCATTCTTCCCGCGGCGGCGGCATAGCCGAGCGGCGCTCCCCAGCCGAAGGTGAAGCCGAGCACGATCTGCGGCCAGGAGGTGATCCGCTTGGCCAGCGGATAGAGCCCGACGAGGACGAGCGAACCCACGCCGAGCATCTCGGCGAGCGGATCGAGCGCCAGCAGGATGGCGAGCCCGATGACCAGAAGCAGGACGAGGAAGAACGCCGCTTCACGGAGCGAAAGCGCGCCGGAGGCAAGCGGCCGGCCGGCCGTGCGGGTCACGCGCCGGTCGAGATCGCGGTCCCACATATCGTTCACAACGCAGCCGGCCGCGCGCATCACCACCGAGCCGGCCGCGAAGAGAAGGACGAGGACGAGTGACCGCCCCGCCGGCGCGCGGGCGAGCAGGATGCCGGCGAGGCCGGGCAGGAAGAGGAGCCAGGCGCCGATCGGACGGTCGAGCCGGGCCAGCAACGCATAGGGACGCCAGGCCGAGGGCAGTCGCGCCACCCAGCCGCCGGCGGCGATATCGGTATGCTCGCTCATCGGACTAATCTCCCTTCCGCCATGCGAGGGTCAATCCGGCTTTTCGTCAGCGTTCCCCTCGCGCCCGGCGAGGCCCCCCTGCTCGATCCGGCCCAGGCGCATTATCTGGGTGCCGTGATGCGCCGGCGCACTGGGGACGAGGTGGCGTTGTTCAATGGAAGCGACGGCGAATTCCTGGCACGGATCACGATGATCTCGGCCAAGGGCGGGCGGCTCGCCGTCGAACGCCAGCTCCGCCCGCAAGGCGCCGAGCCCGGACCATGGCTTGCATTCGCGATCATCAAGCGCGCGGCCGTTGAATTGCTGGTTCAGAAGGCGACCGAGCTTGGCGCCGAGCGGCTGCTGCCCTTCCGCGCCGACCGTTCGGCGGCAGCCCTTCCGAATCCGGCACGGCTCACGGCCATCGCGACCGAGGCGGCGGAGCAGTCCGAACGGATGACCCGCCCCGAGATTGTTCCGCCCGCAACGCTTGCCGGCCTCCTCGCCGCATGGCCGGCCGATCGCCCGCTCTTCGCGGCGATCGAGCGGCGGGCAGCGCCGCCGCTGTGCCCCTGCGGAACACGGGGCGGCCTGCTGGTCGGCCCGGAAGGCGGCTTCACGGACCGGGAGCTTGACCTCCTCGCGCGCAGCCCGTTTGTTCGCGCCATCTCTCTCGGCCCCCGCATCCTGCGCGCGGAGACCGCGGCGATCGCCGGGCTCGCGCTTCTCGCCGCGCCGACCGGCGGACCCACGGTCTGAGCTGCTGGCTGCATTTCCGAAAGTCTGGCCCGAACGTTTGGAAGGACGATGTCGAATCCTGGAGACGCCGATACCACGCCGATCCTTTCGACGGCTCAGCTTGCGGACTATATCGCCGCCGGCTGCAAGCCGCCCGGCACGTTTCGTATCGGCACCGAGCACGAGAAATTCGGTTTCCGCTGTGCGAATTTTTCACCCCCGCCCTATGCGCCCAACGGCATTCGCGCCGTGCTCGAAGGGCTCGCCGCCAATACGGGCGCCAAGCCGATCCTCGATCAGGGCCAGCCGATCGGGCTCAAGCTTGAAGAGGGAGAGATCTCGCTCGAGCCGGGCGGGCAGTTCGAGCTTTCGGGCGCGCCGGTCGAGACGCTGCACGAAACGCGCGCGGAGCTCGCATGGCATTTCGCCAGCCTCGACAAGATTGCAGCGCCGCTCGGCATCGGGTTCGTCCCGCTCGGCTTTCATCCACTCGCGACCCGAGAAGCAATGGCATGGATGCCGAAGAGCCGCTACGCGATCATGCGCGCCTATATGCCGAAGGTCGGCCACCGCGGGCTCGACATGATGCTCCGCACCTGCACGGTGCAGGTCAATCTCGACTATGCCTCGGAAGAGGATATGGTGCGGAAGCTTCGCGTCGCGCTTTGCCTGCAGCCGCTGGCAAGCGCGCTCTTCGCCAATTCGCCTTTCTCCGAAGGCAAGCCGAACGGCTTTCTTTCTCTTCGTGCCGAAATCTGGCGCGACACCGACCCTGACCGCACCGGCATCCCGGCCACCTTCTTCGAGAAGGGGTTCGGCTTCGAGCGTTATGTCGAATGGCTCCTGGACGTGCCCATGTATTTCATCCGCCGGCGCGGAGCCTATCTCGACCTCGCGGGACGGAGTTTTCGCGACTTCATGGCCGGCCGCCTGCCCGAGGCGAAGGGCGAGAGGGCGAGCCTCGGCGATTTCGCCGACCATATGACCACCGTCTTCACCGATGTGCGACTGAAGCGCTTCCTCGAGATGCGCGGGGCGGACGCATCGAGCCCGGCACTCATGCTCGCGCAATCCGCGCTCTGGGTCGGATTGCTCTACGACCCGGCCGCGCTTGCCACCACGGCCGCGCTGATCGCACGCCACCCATGGCAGGAATTCGTGGCGTTGCGCGATCAGGTTCCGCGTCTTGCGCTCGCGACGCCGTGGCAGGGCGGGACATTGCGCGACCTCGCCCGCGACGTGGTGGCAATCGCCGCCGATGGCCTGGCCGCGCGCGGGCGGCGAAACAGTGCCGGCGAGGATGAACGCATCTATCTCGCGCCGCTGCAGGAAATCGCCGAGGGTGCGCCGACCGCGGCCGAACACTGGCTCACATGCTTCCATGGCCCCTGGAAAGGCGATGTCCGCCCGATCTTCAAGGAAGCAAAGGTTTGAGAAGGAAAGATCGACCGGGCTGAAGACGGAGCCCGAGAGTTCTCCAGATCGATATGACTTCTGGCGGAATCGCGGGTTCCGCCGACAAGCCGGCAGGGCCCGGGGGCGAAGCGATCCGCGAAAGCCCAAAGGGAAGCCCAAACGGAAGTCATCGCGCTCTGGCCGCCTCGGCAGCCGGTGCTGCTCATCACGCCTGACTCGTGCGCCATTGGCTCGGCGTGAACCCGGTCGCGCGCCTGAAAGCGACGCCGAAGGTCGTCTGACTCGCATAGCCGACGCACAATGCGATTTCGGTCAGGCCCATCGCTGGATGCGAGGCCATCATCTCCTTGGCCCGCTCAACCCGTTGCTGCGTGAGCCAGGCATGCGGAGGCAGCCCGGTCGATCGCTTGAACGCGCGGCAAAAATGATGCGACGAAAGATGGGCAAGACTGGCAAGCTCCCGCAATGACACATCGCGAGCGAGCTGGTCGCGCATATAGGTTTGGACGGATTTGAGAACCCTGGGTGCCAACCCCCCGCGCCGATGCGATTCCGGCTGCCGGCGATCGCGCATGTTTGACCAGCGGCGAATAAGATGCATGCCGATGGTCATCCCAATACTATCGAACATCAGCTGATTCGCCCCGCCGACACCCTGCATCTCACCGATCAGCAGTGCCGCGCAATGTTCGAGAAAATCATCTTGTTCCCCCAGGGGATTGATGAGTTCCAAGGCGCCGGAAAATGAGGATGGAAGCATCTCGCCGGCCAGTTTCCGAAGGAGGGCGTCCGGAACATAGATATGAAGGATGCGCCAGGGGCCCGAGACCACAGCCCGCGTGCGAGGACCGGCAGCCACGATCAGAGCACGTCCGCTTTGCCACGGACCCGCGGTGATCTGGCGATCCTCGACGAAGGAATCACACATGTAATTCGACAAACCGACGGCAACCAGGTGTGTGGTTGGGCTCGGCGCGGCGCAGACTTCGGTCATGCCTGGCATATCGCGCTCCCACAGGGCAGCGGAGATGGTCGCCGTCATCTCCGGAGACGTGGTGGTCGGATCGAATCCGAACCATCCCGTCATCCGCTCGATCAGCGTTACGCCATTTCTCATCGCCTTGTTTCCTGTGGCGCCCGCGCCGTTCCACCTTGGCTGAAATCCCCCGTAAAGTTACACAAGCAAGCAATGAGCCCGCAAGGACATTTGCCGAAGGGCAAAGGAAACGGCCCAGCTTTGGCGCAAAGCCGGCAGAGTGGGCGCACTCCGTACAGAGCGCGGAATGATGGAGATGCTAGGTTCCGGTGTCCCTTCGACAATTTTGAAAAGGAAAGCCGATGTCCCGCATCCCGACGCCCGCGACGATTGAGGCCGCGCCCCAGACTGCTCGGCCTTTGCTCGAGGCGGTCAAGAAGCAGCTCGGCACGGTGCCCAACATGTTCCGGCTCATCGCGAACAGCCCGGCTTCCCTGGAGGGATATCTCGGAATGTCCGGCGCGCTCGCCAAGGGAACCCTCCCGGCCGCGACCCGGGAGCGCATCGCGCTTGCAATTGCCGAGATCAATGGTTGCAGCTATTGCCTCTCCGCCCATACCTATATTGGCAAGAATCTCGCCAGGCTCGATGACGCCGAGATCGAGACTAATAGAAGCGGCGCCTCCAACGATTCGAAGGCCGACGCCGCAGTTCGTTTTGCCGTGAAAATCGTGCGCGAGCACGGTCATGTCAGCGAGAGCGATCTGCACGCTGCGAAGCTCGCTGGCTATGATGATGCGCAATTGATCGAGATCGTTCAGCACGTCGCGCTCAATACCTGGACGAATTATCTGAATGAGGTCGTCAAGACCGATATCGATTTCCCGCCAGTCACCGCACGCGATGCAGCCTGAGCGCGAGAGTGGGATGCGTTCGCTCTCGGACACGTATCCCGCTCTCATCATTCGTTTTTCCCGCGCGATTCAGATCTACGGTTGAGTCCATCTTCGGCCGTCACGCTCTGGCCTTTTCCGCCCTCTCACGCTCATCGCCCGCACACGAGGCCTAATCCTGCTGGAGACAAATCCATGGTATCCCGGCACTCCGTCGTGACATCCCAAGTGTCACCGCAGCAAGTCAAGTTCCGTAGCGTCACGATCAATGGGCTCGGTATCGCCTATCGGGAGGCAGGTCCTGCCGATGGCCCGAAGCTCGTGCTTTTGCATGGTTTCCCTTCCTCCTCCCATCAATATCGCAACCTGGTTCCGGCCCTGGCTAACGCGTTTCACGTCATAGCGCCGGATTATCAGGGTTTCGGGAACAGTGATGCCCCGGACCCTGAATCCTACAAATACACGTTCGATGCATTGGCAGATACGATAGAGGAGCTCCTCGCGACGGTCGGGTTTTCGCGCTACGGCCTGTTCGTGCAGGACTATGGAGGCCCGGTTGGCTTTCGGATCGCAACCCGACGCCCCGACGCCATCGAATGGCTGATCGTCCAGAATTCGAATGCCTATGAGGAAGGGTTCACGTCGGCTTGGGACGGTTTACGCGGCGCCCTTTGGAAGAACCGCTCGGCGGAAACGGAGAAGCCGTTGCGTGGCTTCCTGACCTACGACGCCATTAAAAGTTTCTATCTGCATGGAGCAGCCCATCCGGAGCTGGTCAGTCCCGATACCTGGGAGTCGGATTATGCTTTCATGCAACGACCACATGCGGCGCGCATGAATCTCGACCTCTTCTACGACTATCGCACGAACGTCGCCCTCTACCCGCAATGGCAAGCCTTCCTCCGCAAAACTCAACCGAAGACGCTGATCTTCTGGGGCCAAAGCGACATATTCTTTACTCCCGAGGGAGGTGAGGCCTTTCTGCGTGACCTCCCCACGGCGGAGCTGCACCGTCTGGCTGGCGGCCATTTTGCGGTCGAAGACAATCTCGAATACATCGCCGATGCCATGATGCGCTTCCATGAGTCTTCCGTCGCCGCGATTCGCTGACCGAACTGGCGAACGATTCTCACAACGTGTCATCGGCGCCGCCGCATGTCGGAGTGATGGATGATGCCTGGGGCGCGATGATGGTCGCTGCGCAGAACGGCGATTCGGCTGCTTATCGCCGCCTTCTTCTGGAAGTGTCTTCCTGGCTTCGGCATTATCATGGGTGTCGGTCTCGCGCCGTCGTGATGGACGTGCTCGTGGAGGATACCCTCACTGCCCTTCATGAGAAGCGCCATACCTATCAACCATCCCGCCCCTTTCGAGATTGGTTGATTGCCATCGCGCGATATAAGGCAAAATAGCACCGCAAGCGATCGCGTTGCATCGGCCCGGAATTCGATCAATCAATCTTTCGCCAGAGCCCAACTCCGGAAAAGCGATAGATCGATATTGCCCCCGGTAAGCACGAGGCCGATGCGCCTTCCGGCCTGGTGCGCGCGCTCCTTGAGCAGGGCCGCGAGCGGTGCCGCGCCGGCGCCTTCGGCGAGATTGTGCGTTGCTCTCCAGTAGGCACGGATCGCCTCGGCGATTTCTTCGTCCGTGACCGTGACAATGCGCGCCGCGCCGCCACGGATGATGGCAAGCGCCGTCTCGTCCGGCATTCGGACGGCGATGCCGTCCGCCAGGGTATCCGCGCGGTTCAAGACCACGATGTGCCCGGCAGCGAGCGAGCGTGCATAAGGATCGGCACCGCTGCTCTGCACCCCGATGATCTCGGTGGCGTGGCCGAGAAGATCACGCACGCCGATCGCGCCGCAGATTCCCGAGCCAAGTCCGATTGGGACATAGAGCGCATCGAGCTTCGGCGCGGCGCGAAGAAATTCGAGCGCCCAGGTCGCGACACCGAGCACGAGATCGGGATGGAAGGACGGGACGAAGATGAGATTTTCAGCCGCGGCAAGACGGAATGCCTCCTCGCGCGCGGCCTCGAAATCCTGGCCATGGACGACAAGACGGGCGCCGAAGCCCTGCATCAGGTTGTTCTTTTCGGTACTGTTTCCTTCCGGAACCACGACGGTCACGTCCACGCCCATGGCTTGGCCGGCATAGGCGAGAGACTGGCCGTGATTGCCGCGGGTGGCCGAGATCACGCCTTTGAGGTCTGGGTGCGCGCGGCGAAGCCTCTCGAGATGGACGAGACCGCCACGCACCTTGAACGCGCCGACAGGCGTGTGATTTTCATGCTTGACCCAAACTTCCGCCCCGGCAAGCGCGGAGAGAAGCGGCCAGGGTTGCTGCGGGGTGGGCGGAAAATGGGTCCGGATAAGAGCCAAAGCCGATTCGAGCTCTGCTGCGGAAAATGTCTTTGCCGACACTGCTGCAAATGCGCGGCGAATGTCGGCGCGAGGGTCATTGGAGAGATGCGGCATCAGCCGCCTGGGGCAGAAATATGAGGAGGAAAAATAGTGGGAAGAAAAATCATCGCGGTCTTCCGGGCGAGGCGAACGGCGCCGCCCGAAAGAGCCGCGGGAAGCGATCCGTGTACGGTCAGAGCGCGCGCAGGTTGGTGGCCGATGCCTTGCCGCGCTCCATGCTGATCTCGTAGCTGATGCGCTGACCTTCGTTCAGCCCCTTGAGACCTGCCGACTGGACCGCGGTGATGTGGACGAACACATCCTTTCCGCCGTCCTGCGGCACGATGAACCCATAGCCCTTGGTCTGGTTGAACCACTTCACGGTGCCCATAGCCATGAAACACTCATCTCCGTCATTGCAACAGCGCGACGATGCGCTGCCTGGAAAACAATCGGGCATTCTCGACGTCTTGAAGGCCCGTCCGCACGACGGAGGCACCGCAAGCGAGGCCAGAAAGTCGATTGCAGGGGATATGTGGCGCAGAAACCGGCTTTCCTGTCAATCTCACTGTCGTGACCGGCTGGCCCGAGAAAAGACAGGGGGCAGCCCCTCGCAGGTCTGCCCCCCGCCGCGTCATTCGGAAATCTCGTGACGGAGAGCGCGATTCGCCCGCTGAAGCGATCGCACTCTCCCGGACGATCAGAAGTCCATATCGCCCATGCCACCGCCACCCGGCGGCATCGGAGGCGCCTTCTTCTCAGGCCGCTCCGCCACCATCGCTTCGGTGGTGATCAGAAGCCCGGCGACAGAAGCCGCATCCTGCAGCGCCGTGCGCACGACCTTGGTCGGGTCGATGATGCCGGCCTTGACGAGATCCTTGAACTCGCCGGTCTGCGCATCAAAGCCCCAGCTGTACTCATCACCCTTGTCGAGCACCTTGCCGGCGATCACGGCACCGTCCTCGCCCGCATTCTCGGCGATCGTGCGGAGCGGAGACTGCACCGCCTTGCGAACTATATCGATTCCGAAACGCTGATCGTCATTGTCGCCCTTGAGCTTGGCGAGCATCAGGCTCGAGCGCGCGAGCGCAACACCGCCGCCCGGCACGATCCCTTCCTCGACCGCGGCGCGGGTCGCGTGCATCGCATCATCGACGCGATCCTTGCGCTCCTTCACCTCGACCTCGGTCGCGCCGCCGACGCGGATCACGGCCACGCCACCGGCGAGCTTCGCCAGCCGTTCCTGCAGCTTCTCGCGGTCATAGTCCGAGGTGGTCTCCTCGATCTGCGCGCGGATCTGGTTGCAGCGGCCGGTGATGTCGGTTTTCTTGCCCGCACCTTCGACGATCGTCGTGTTCTCCTTCTCGATGATCACTTTCTTCGCCTTGCCGAGCATGGCGAGCGTGACAGTCTCGAGCTTGATGCCGAGATCCTCGCTGATCACCTGACCGCCGGTGAGCACCGCGATGTCCTCGAGCATGGCCTTGCGGCGATCGCCGAAGCCCGGCGCCTTCACCGCCGCGACCTTGAGCCCGCCGCGCAGCTTGTTGACGACGAGGGTGGCGAGCGCCTCGCCCTCGACATCCTCGGCGATGATCAGAAGCGGCCGGCCCGACTGCACGACACTCTCGAGCAGCGGCAGCAGGGGCTGCAGCCCGGAGAGCTTCTTCTCGTGGATCAGCAGATAAGGCTGATCGAGCTCGGCGATCATCTTCTCGGCATTGGTGATGAAGTAAGGTGAG
This sequence comes from Acetobacteraceae bacterium, assembly GCA_035509315.1. Taxonomy (GTDB): domain Bacteria; phylum Pseudomonadota; class Alphaproteobacteria; order Acetobacterales; family Acetobacteraceae; genus JAKAWQ01. The sequence goes on from DATJLS010000080.1 coordinate 122,554, forward strand.
ACATAGCCGCGGTCGAACTGCATGCCTTCGACCACGTCGAGCTCGGTCTGGATGCCCTTGGCCTCCTCGACCGTGATCACGCCCTCATTGCCGACCTTCTGCATCGCCTCGGAAATCATCTTGCCGACCTCGGCCTCGCCATTGGCGGCAATCGCGCCGACCTGCGCGGTCTCGGACGGTGTCGTGATCTTCTTCGAATGCTTCTTCAGCTCCTCGACGACCGCAGCCACGGCCTTGTCCACGCCGCGCTTGAGGTCCATCGGGTTCATGCCCGCAGCCACCGCCTTGATGCCCTCGCGCACGATCGCCGCCGCCAGCACCGTTGCCGTGGTGGTGCCGTCACCGGCCACGTCGTTGGTCTTGCTCGCGACCTCGCGGACCATCTGGGCGCCCATGTTCTCGAACTTGTCGGCAAGCTCGACTTCCTTGGCGACCGTCACGCCGTCCTTGGTGATGCGCGGCGCGCCGAAGCTCTTGTCGAGCACGACGTTGCGGCCCTTGGGTCCCAGCGTCACGCTCACCGCATCGGCGAGAATCTCGACCCCGCGCAGCATCCGCGCACGGGCATCGGTGGCGAAGCGTACGTCCTTCGCAGCCATCTCTTTTCTTTCCTTCTCCGGATTAGCTTTTCAAGCGGCGTAGCTCGCGTTCAGGCGGCCTTCTTCTTCGCCGCCGCGCCCTCGACCACACCCATCACGTCGGATTCCTTCATGATGAGCAGCTCCTCGCCGTCGAGCTTGACTTCGGTGCCCGACCACTTGCCGAACAGGATGCGGTCGCCGGGGCTGAGATCGAGCGCGACGAGCTCCCCCTTATCGTTGCGGGCGCCGGGCCCGACGGCCACGACTTCACCCTCCATCGGCTTTTCCTTGGCCGTATCGGGAATTATGATGCCGCCGGCCGTCTTTTCCTCGGCAGTCAACCGGCGGACGACGACGCGGTCGTGCAACGGACGGAATTTCATTCGGATCGCTCCCCAATCTGTTGCAGCGCAATGCAAAACACTCTCTCCAGCCTCTGCCTTGTCGGCCGCCTGGCCGGCATTGTTGGCACTCCAGGCCGGTGAGTGCCAGCGATCTAGGCGGAGCGGGAAGCGCTGTCAAGCACCCGGCAGCACTCTCTGAGGATGAGTGACAATTATCTGAAATTTCAGCATTTTTTTCTTGATTCCGAGGGGGTGGTCCATGGCACGCTAGTCTCACGGTCCCGATCCCCGCCTGTATTTTGCAGGCGCAACCAGAGGGGTCGAAAGCGGGTCGGGGCGACGAAGGAGCGAAGCATGCATGCACGCGGCCCGCATCCGGGAGATCGGCACCCCCTAGATTCACACGTCCAGAATTCGCACGTCCAGAATTGGCGCGCTCAGGATTGGCGCCTCACCACGGCCGAGATCCTGTATCGTTTGCCGGACCATCCTGCGGTCCTGCAGAGCTTCATCTGGCAGAATTTCGACCTCGCTCCGGACTATCCGGCGCTCCGCCGCTTCCTCGCCTTCTGGCGCCGGGAGCTCGAAGGCCCGCTCCATTCCGTGCGCGTCGCGACCGGCAGTCCTCTCAGCCGCGGAGGCTGGCGCCAGGCCGATCATCTGCTGACGCTGCACTAAAACCTCGCAATCCGCCGGCCCGGCGATAGAGCGCCATCCCCACCAGGGCCGAGGCGAGGAAAAGAGCGGCAGCGAGCGCCAGCTCGAGCCCCCGCCCAAGACGTGCGCCGCCCCCGAGCAACGCGAAAACGATCGTCTGCGGCAGATAGCCGATCGCCGAGCCGAGCAGGAACCATCCCGCCGTCACACCCGAGACTCCGGCCGCGATATTGAGCAGCACGTTGTTCCCCACGGGCAGCAACCGCAGCATCAGGCTGGCCCCGAACGGGTTGGCGGCAAGGAACTTGTCGATCCGTTCGAGCCGCCCGGAAAGCCGGCGCCTGATGGCCGCCCTGCCAAGGAAACGGGCCCACCCGAAATCCATCGCCGCGCTCACGAGCGAAGCGGCGAGCCCCAGCAGGGTGCCGAACCACGGCCCATAGAAATAGCCTGCGGCAAAGGCCGCAGCCTGCCGCGGCAGGCCGACCGCCATCGCAAGCCCCGCCAACACCACGAACAGAAGCGGCGCCGCCCAGCCCAGGCCGGAGAGTGGGGCCATCAGCGGCGCCAGCGCGGCCGGCGAGAGATGATGCGGCATTTTCGCCCAGGCCAGGCCAAGCACGGCCAGCCCGACCAGCAGCACGACGGAGCGCGAGAAAGCCCGCCAGGGAAGCGCCGCCCGTGCCGTCCTGCCGCTCATCGCCCTTTCACTCATCCCTTTCAATCAATGCAAAGCGATCCGGCATTCCGCCGCCATCCCATTGGCATCCCATTGGGCGTCTCTATCCTGAAACGAGTTTCAACCGGGAAAACGGCGAAGATATGCCCGGAACGGGCAAGCATCGGACAAGTCCCTCGACAAGGAGCTCGCGGCGCGGCATCCCTGCTCTCCTTGGCCTGCGCCCCTTGGGCGGTCCGCCCGCCCTCAAAGCCGAGTGCCAGAGCCAAATGCCCGGGCCGAGCGAACGAAGCAAGGCTCGCTTTTGCGGGAGGCATGCACCAGCTTTGATGACCATCATGCCGTTCGAGCTCAGCGCGCTGCCCGCGGACAGGGCCGGAAAAGCAGCCAGGCAAGTGGACCACAATCGTCGGCTGCTCGCTTCCTGGCTGTTCCTTCTCGCCGGGATGATCCTGGTAATGGTCGCCCTCGGCGGGGTGACCCGCCTCACCGGCTCCGGCCTTTCGATCATGCGATGGGCGCCGCTTTCCGGAGCATTGCCGCCGCTCTCCCATGCCGCCTGGGAACGGCTCTACGCGCTCTACCGCAGCATTCCCCAGTACAAGCTGGTCAATCAGGGTTTCGGCCTTTCCGGCTTCCAGCACATCTTCTGGCTCGAATGGGTGCACCGGCTCTGGGGTCGGCTGATCGGGGTCGCGGTGCTTGTCCCGCTCGCCTGGTTCTGGTGGCAGGGAAGGCTGGTGCCGGGCCTGGCGCTCAGGCTCCTGCTGCTCTTCATCCTCGGCGGACTGCAGGGTGTGCTCGGATGGCTGATGGTCGCAACCGGCTTCCGCCCGGATTCCACCGCAGTGGCGGCACCCTTCCTCGTCGCCCATCTCTGCCTCGCGCTTGCGCTCTATGCGGCGATTCTCTGGACCGGGCTTTCGGTGCTGAACCCAAGCCCGTCGCCGACCGCCGGCGCCCGCCCGCTCTTCCGCCTCACCCTTCTGGTCACGGGGCTGATCGCGCTCACGATCGTCGCCGGCGGCCTCGTCGCCGGCACGCATGCAGGCTTCATCTACAATACCTTCCCCCTGATGGATGGCCGCCTCATTCCGTCCAGCTATGCGGCTCTCCATCCCTTCCTCGCCAATCTCACCCGCAATGTCGCGGCGGTGCAGTTCGACCATCGGCTGCTCGCCACGGTCACCGTTCTCACTACCCTCGCCACCGCGGTCCTCGCGCTTCGCAGTCCTCTTCCCGTTGGGGCAAGACGCGCCTTTGCCGCTCTCGGCCTAGTCGTCCTGCTGCAATATGCACTCGGCATCGCCACCTTGCTCTTTGTGGTGCCGACCGCGCTGGCCGTCACCCACCAGATCACGGCCACATTGCTGCTCACCGCCGCGATCGTCGCCCTGCACAGCATGCGCGCGCCCCGCGAGGCCGCCAGATCCGGAGTTTCCGCATGAGCGAATCCAAGCCGCCCACGGAGGAGCAAGGTTTCGGGCCTGCGCCGCTCGCCGTGACCGACCGCCTCTTCTTCGCCCGGCCGGATGCCGCGCTCGACCGCGAGGCAGCCGAGCGCATCCTCGGCCGCGCGCTCGCCAAGGCCGAGGATGGTGAGCTTTTCCTCGAATATCGGGAGAGCGAGCATCTCGCCCTCGAGGATGGCCGCATCCGCTCGGCCGGCGCGGACGCGGCCCTCGGCTTCGGCCTGCGCGCGCTCGCCGGCGAGACCACGTTCTATGCGCACGCGGGCGAGCTTTCCGAGCCCGCCCTCGAGCGTGCGGCCGCCACCGTCTCTTCCCTGCCTTCCGAGCCCGGAAGCCGGCCCGCCGAGCCGCCGCGACCCTCCAATGCCAGGCTCTACACGGACGCCAATCCGCTCACCGGCATGGAATTCGCCGCCCGCACCCGGCTGCTCGGGGAGATCGACGCCTATGCCCGCGCCCGCGATCCGCTCGTCCGCCAGGTGATGGCCTCGCTCAGCGGCGAATGGCAGGCAGTGCAGATCCTGCGCGCGGACGGCACCCGCGTGGCCGATCTCCGCCCGCTCGTCCGCCTCAATGTCACGGTCGTGCTCGAGCGCGACGGCAGACGCGAGAGCGGCAGCTATGGCACCGGCGGACGCTTCGGCTATCGTGGCCTTGCCGCGCCTGAGACTTGGCAGGAGGCGGTGAACGAGGCGCTGCGCCAGGCCCGCATCAATCTCGAGAGCCGGCCCGCCCCGGCCGGCGAGATGGATGTGGTGCTCGGGCCGGGCTGGCCCGGAATCCTGCTCCACGAGGCGATCGGCCATGGGCTTGAGGGTGATTTCAATCGCAAGAAAACCTCCGCCTTTGCGGGGTTGCTCGGCCGGCGGATCGCCGCGCCCGGCGTGACGGTCGTCGATGACGGGACGATCCCGGATCGCCGCGGCAGCCTGACCGTCGATGACGAGGGCACGCCCTCCGGCCGCACCGTCCTGATCGAGGATGGCATCCTGGTAGGTTACCTGCAGGACCGGCTCAATGCGCGGCTGATGGGCATGCGGCCGACCGGCAACGGCAGGCGGCAATCCTACGCGCATGCGCCGATGCCGCGGATGACCAACACGCTGATGCTGGCCGGCCCGAATTCGTCCGAGGAGATGATCCGCTCGGTCAAAAACGGCCTCTACGCGGTCAATTTCGGCGGCGGGCAGGTCGATATCACCTCGGGCAAATTCGTCTTCTCGGCTTCCGAGGCCTATCGGATCGAGGACGGCAAGGTGACGAGCCCGGTAAAGGGTGCGACCCTCATCGGCAATGGTCCGGACGCGCTGACGCGGGTGAAAATGGTCGGCTCGGACCTCGCGCTCGATCCAGGGATCGGCACCTGCGGCAAGAACGGCCAGGGCGTGCCGGTCGGTGTCGGCCAGCCGACACTCCTGATCGCCGGACTTACGGTTGGCGGCACCGGGGCCTGATATCGATGCCCGACGCGATCCTCCCCGGGGCGGTGCCGCCGGCGCTGATTGCCTCTCTCGGCAGCGCGCTCGGACCGAGCGGAATATTGACCGACCCGGCGGACACCGACCGCTATGCCACGGACTGGCGCGGCCTTTATCACGGCCGCACGGCGGCGGTCCTACGGCCGGCCACGACAGCGGACGTCGCCCAATGTGTCCGGCTCTGCGCTGCGGCGCGCGTGCCGCTCGTGCCGCAAGGGGGCAATACCTCCATGGTCGGCGGCGCCGTGCCGGCGGAGGACGGCTCGCAGCTTGTGATCTCCCTTTCGCGCCTCAACCGTGTTCGCACGCTCGATCCGCTCGATCTCACGCTCACGGTCGAGGCTGGCGTCACGCTCAAGGCCGCGCAGGATGAAGCGGCGGAGGCTGACTGCCTGCTGCCGCTCTCGATCGGCTCGGAGGGAACCGCCGAGATTGGCGGCGTGCTCGCCACCAATGCCGGTGGCAACAACACGCTCCGCTACGGCAATGCCCGCGAGCGCGTGCTCGGCCTCGAGGTCGTGCTGGCGGATGGCAGTGTCTGGGACGGGCTGCGGCGGCTGCGCAAGGACAATACCGGCTATTGCCTCCGCCAGCTCTTCGTCGGCTCCGAGGGCACGCTCGGCATCATCACCGCCGCCGTGCTCCGCCTTGAGCCCGCGCCCGCGGAGCGCATCGCCGCCTTCGCCGCCCTCGCCTCGCCCGAGGCCGCGCTGGCCCTGCTCGGAAGGTTGCAGCGCCACGACGCGGCTGCCCTGGTCGCCTTCGAATACATGTCTGCCGCCGGCCTCGGGCTCGTGCTCGCCCATATCCAGGGCACCCGCCTGCCCCTCTCCGCGCCCGCTCCGCATTATGTCCTGATCGAGCTCGCCTCGCCGCGGGCGGATACCGGACTCGCCGCCGGGCTGGAAACGGTGCTCGCGGCCGCGATTGAGGAAGGCGAGGTCACCGACGCCGCCATCTCCGCAAGCGAGGCGCAACGCCTCGCCTTCTGGAAGCTGCGCGAGGAGCATTCGGAGGCGCAAAGACTCGCCGGCGCCTCGGTCAAGAACGATGTCTCGGTGCCGGTGCCTTCGATCCCCGCGTTCCTCGCCCGTGCCGCGGAAGCGGGCGCCGCCGTCATGCCAGGTGTTAGGGTCGTGCCGTTCGGCCATCTCGGGGATGGCAATATCCATTTCAACTTCGTCCAGCCCGAGGGTATGGCGCCCTCCGCCTTTCTCGCCCGCGCCGAGGCGCTGATGGAGGCGGTGAATGCAGTGGTGCGGGACCTCGGCGGCAGCTTCTCCGCCGAGCACGGCATCGGCCGCCTCAAGCCGCCGATTCTGGCGCATTGGCGCGCCGGACCCGAGCTTGATCTGATGCGCAGGATCAAGACCGCGCTCGACCCGAACGGCCTGCTCAACCCGGGCAAGGTGCTGCCACCTGAAGCCGGCACAGCAAGACTCTCCGGGCGGTAACCCTCTCGTGCGCTTCCGCGAGCCGGCCACCCCGGGATAGAGTTCTTTCGTCAGTCGAATCCAGCGAGCGCGATGCGCCTCTTCAGCCGCCCCCTCTTCACCCAGTTCGACCGCTACGTCTTTCGCCAGCTCCTGGTGGCGCTGCTCGTCTCCACCGGCGGCCTTGCCGCTCTCATCTGGCTTACCCAATCGCTGCGCTTTCTCGAGCTCGTCATTGATCGCGGCCTCAGCCTGCGTGTCTTCCTCGAGCTCACGGGCCTGCTCATCCCCGGCTTTGTCGCGGTGATCCTGCCGATCACCACCTTCATCGTCATTCTCTTCCTCTATCTCCGCCTTGCCGCCGACCGCGAGCTCACCGTCATGCGGGCCGCCGGGCTCTCGAACTTCGCCCTGGCCCGGCCCGCTCTCGGTCTCGCCATTGTCTCGCTCGCCGCCTGCTTCTGGCTCAATCTCTCGATCGTGCCCGCGAGCGTCGCCGCCTTCCGTCAATACCAGTTCGAGATCCGCAACCGCATCGCTGCCTTCCTGCTCCAGGAGGGCGTGTTCACCCCGGTCTCGGAGAACTTCACCGTCTATGTGCGCAAGCGCGATGTGGACGGCACGCTGCACGGCATCCTGGTCGATGACGCGCGGGACCCGAACGACCAGGCAACGATCCTCGCCGAGACAGGCCGCATCACGGATGGGCCGGACGGGCCGGAAGTTCTGCTCTTCCACGGCAGCCGGCAGGTGATCGACCGGCGGACGGGCCGGCTCAACGTGCTGACCTTCGGGGAGAACACGATCGATCTCGAAGCGAACGACAATGGCACCCAGCAGCGCTACCGTGACGCTTCCGAGCTTCCGCTCGACCAGCTTCTCCATCCCGACCCGGCGACGGTCGCGCCGCGCGACGTGCCCAAGTTCCGGGTCGAGGCCTTTCGCCGTCTCTCCAGCCCCTTCACCGCCGTCTCCTTCACGATGCTCGCGCTCTACAGCGTGCTCGCCGGCGGCTTCCGTCGCCATGGCGGGCTCTGGCGCACGGCGGCCGCAGTCGGCGGCGTGGTGGCGCTGCTTGCCTCCCAGCTCGCGATCACCTCGCTTGCCGCCCGCGAGCCCCGACTGATGCCGCTGATCTGGGTCCAGGCGATCGCGCCCGGCATTGTCTTCGCCTGGTTCCTCTTTTCCCGGCCGTGGCGCCTTCCAGCCTTCCTGCGCCGGCCCGGGCTCGGCACGCCGTGACGTTCGCCAGCACGCTCGCTTTCTATTTCGCCCGCCAGTTCCTGTTCGCGGTCCTCACCGCGCTTGGCAGCCTGACCGGTCTTGCCTCGCTCTTCGACTTCATCGAGCTGCTTCGCCGTGCCGCCGTAAGGCCGGATGCGAGCTTCGGTCTCGTCGCCGAGATTGCCGCCCTGCGCCTGCCCTGGCTTATGATGCAACTCCTTCCCTTCGCGGTGCTGCTTGGCGGCATCTATGCCTTCTGGCGTCTCACCCGCTCCTCGGAGCTCGTCGTCGCGCGCGCCTCGGGCGTCTCGGTCTGGCAGATCCTGGGCGCGCCGTTCCTGGTGGCGCTCGGCCTCGGCGTCTTCGCGACGGCCGTGATCAGCCCGATCTCCTCGGTCACCTACAGCCGGGCCGAGACCCTCAATGAAGCCTATATCGATGTCGGCTCGCATCCACTCTCGCTCAGCGGCGGGGAGCTTTGGGTCCGCCAATCCGACGATGGCCTGAGCCCGGACGGCGTCGCGATCATCCATGCCAACGACGTCTTGCAGCAGGGAAAGACCCTGCTCGCCAATCAGGTCAGTGTCTTCCGTCTCGACAGGGACGACCGGCTCCTGCAGCGGATCGAGGCGGAACAGGCGGAGCTTCTGCCAGGGGTTTGGGTTTTCACCACCGCCCGCACGCTCGAGCCGGGGCATTTGCCGAGCGCGCCCCGTACCATCCGGCTGCCGACCGATCTCACCCTCGCCCGCGTGCAGGAGAGCTTCGCCTCGCCCGACACGCTCTCGGTCTGGCAGCTTCCGGGGTTCATCGCCCTGCTCGCCCATGCCGGATTTTCCACGGTTTCGCACCGGCTCTATTTCCAGACCCTGCTCGCGCTCCCTCTCCTGTGCGGGACGATGGCCCTTGTCGCCGCTGGATTCTCCATGCGCCCGGCCCGGCGCGGACGAGTCTCGGAGATGCTCGGCAGCGGGGTGGCAGCGGGCTTCGCGCTCTTCGTCATCTCGAAGGTCGCCGCGGAATACGGCCAGTCGGGCGCCCTGCCGCTGCCGCTTGCCGCCTGGGCGCCTGCCGCTTCCGGCCTGATGCTTGCACTCGCCCTCCTGCTCCATCTCGAAGACGGCTGACGAACGATGCCCTCAAGTCGTCATGCCCGCGATCGATACGGCCGCCCGATCATCGCGCTTGCTATGCTCTTCGCCCTCATCGCGGCATTCGTCGCGTCTCCCGCCTCGGCGCAACCTGCGAGCCTGCTCGTGCCAAGCGGTCCACAGATCTCGACCAACCAGCCGGTGACCTTCGTCGCCGACCGCATCACCTATGATCGCAACGCCGGCATCGTCACTGCCATGGGCCATGTCCAGGCCTGGCAGAATGGCCGCGTGCTCGAGGCCGACAAGATCACCTACAACCGCAACACCGGCATCACCATCGCGACCGGCCACGTGGTGCTGGTCGAGCCTGACGGGCAGGTCCTCTTCTCCGACCGCGCCCAGCTCTCGCGCGGCCTGCAGAATGCCGTGCTGACCGGATTCAGCGTGCGGCTTGCCGAGAACGGAAAGCTGATCGCCAATGGCGGACGGCGCACCGGCGGCAAGATCAACGAGCTGGCACGTGCCGTCTATTCGACTTGCAATCTCTGCGCGAAGGACCCGACGGCGCCGCCGCTCTGGCAGATCACCGCCTCGAAGATCGTCCAGGATCTCGTCAACAAGCGCATCGAGTACTACGACGCGATGATGCGCATCTACGGCTTTCCGGTCTTCTATTTTCCTTATTTCTGGACTGCCGATCCTTCCGTGAAACGCGAGAGCGGCCTGCTCGTGCCTTCGTTCGGCACCGCCTCGCATCTCGGCGCCTTCATCACCGTTCCCTATTACTGGGTGATCGACAATCAGTCCGATGTCGTCCTTTCGCCGACCATCACGACCCAGTCCGGCCCGCAGCTCGAGGCCAATTACCGCCGCAGCTTCAATAACGGCGAGGTCCATCTCAACGGCTATGTCGCTTCGACCGATGGCAGTCCGCAGGCCGCCATCTTCGCCAACGGGGCGTTCGACTACAACAACACCTATCGCTACGGCTTCGATGTCGATCGCGCTTCCTCGGCGGATTATCTGCGGAATTTCAATATTCCCGGCGCCGGCAGCGTGCTCACGAGCCAAGCCTATGTCGAAGGGTTCGGGCAAGGATCGTATACCCGCCTCGATACTCAGCTTTTCCAGGGATTCAATACCACCATCAATGATTCCGCCCTGCCGTTCGTGCTGCCGCACTGGCAGTACAGCTATCAAGGCGAGCCGGACGCGCTCGGCGGGCGGCTTTCGCTCAATACTGCTTATTTCAACGTCATTCGGGCGCAAGGGGCGAATGTGCAGCGTGCCAATGCCGTCCTCAACTGGGAGCGCCCCTGGCTCGGGCCTGAAGGCACGCTCTGGAATGTGGCATTCCATCTGACGACGGCCGCGTATCACGGCAGCAGTCTCGACGAGCAACCGGACTTTTTCCCGGTCAACAGCGCCAATGTCACAACGGGCCTCGGGCAGGCCGCACTCAATTTCCGCTGGCCCTTCATGCGCTCCGGCGCATGGGGAAGTGAGCTCGTCGAGCCGATCGTGCAGTTCATCGCCGCGCCCAACACCGGCACCCAGTCCACGGTCCCGAACGAGGACAGCCTCTTTCTCGAGTTCACTGACGCCAATCTTTTCGGCTGGAACAAATTCTATGGAATCGACCGCCAGGAAGGTGGAATCCGGGCCAATTATGCTCTGCACGGCGCATGGTATATCGGCGGAAGCACCATCGATGGGCTGATCGGACAGTCCTGGCGCGCGCAGAAGGACCCGCTCTTCCTTCCCGGCTCAGGACTTCAGAACAATTTCTCCGATTTCGTCTCCCATCTCAGCTTCACACCGAATTCCTGGCTCAATTTTCTCTGGCAGGGTCGCTACTCGCCCTCCGGACAGGGCCTCGACTTCACCGACGCGTCCGCAAATGTCGGAAACGCGCCCCTGAGCTTCAATGTCGGCTACCTCTACACGCCGAACAATCCCTTCGAGCTCGATCAGGTGCCGTCCACGACGCCGCAGCCCGCGACCGAGGTGCCGCGGAGCGAAATTTCGCTGGGCGCCTCGTCACATGTCGGCGCCTTCCAGGCGAGCGGCTATGAGCGGCAAAATCTCGAGAACGGCAGCATGGTCTCGGCCGGATTCCAGGGCTCGTACCAAAATGAATGTATAATCCTCGCGCTGCTCTTCGACCGCCGCTTCACATCGATCGACGGGGATGACGGCGCGACGACCGTCCTTATCCAGATCACTTTCAAGACGGTCGGGCAGTTCGGCTTCAGCGCCTTATGACCAAATCCTCATGGCGTGGAAATGCGCTCCGCGATTCCGTTGCGCACCGTATCGATCTATAAAGGCTTCCATGCGGATGAATGCTTCTTTAGGGCGTGATGGCCGAAGGTGGGATCACCGCAGGTCTGAATCACGCGGGGAAAACAAAGGGCTAGAGCGGGATGAGTAAGCTGGGGCAATCTCTTCCCGCTTTCGGCTGGCCCAGCCGATTCGCAATTTTGCTTGCCCTGCTGATCGTGGCGCTCGCGCAGCCCGCGCACGCGCAGGTAGAGTCGATCGCCGCCGTGGTCAACGGGGACGTGATCACTCGCGCAGACGTGGACAATCGGGCGCGGCTTTTCGCTCTTTCGTCGGGCCTGCCCATGTCGCCCGACATGCTCGACCGGCTAAAGCCGCAGATCCTGAATCAGCTCATCGACGAGAAGCTTCGCCTTCAGGAGATCCAGCGCAAGCAGATCATTGTGCCGGACAAGGCCATTGCGGCGGCGCTCACCTCGATCGAGGCGCAGAACCACATGGCCCCCGGTGCGCTGCGTGCGCGCCTCGCCGGCCAGGGCGTGGCGCTGCGCACTTTGATCGACCAGATCCGGGTCGAGCTCGGCTGGAGTGAGCTCCTGCGCGAGGAGCTCGGATCCGCCGGGAACATCACCAAGGGCGAGATCCAGGCCCGCATCGCCGCGCTCAAGGCCGAGGAGGGCCAGCCGGAATATCTCGTCTCGGAGATCTTCATCCCGATCGACACGCCTTCACGTCGGAGCGAAGCCGAGCGATTCGCGACCACCGTGATCGACGAGTTGCGTGCGGGTGCGCCATTCGGCGTCGTTGCCGCGCAGTTCAGTCAGAGCGAGTCGGCGCTGCAGGGCGGCGATCTCGGCTGGGTGCAGGCCAATCAGCTCGATCCGCAGGTGGTAAGCCTGCTCAACCAGATGCCGTCCGGCGCCATCAGCGATCCGGTCCCGGTCGCCGGCGGGCTTGAGGTCGTCCAGCTGCGTGACCGCCGCGCCATCGGTGGCGCAACGACCGAGACAGCCTCGATCCGGCAGGTTTTCCTGCCCTTCACCACACCTTTCGACCCGAGCGGGCCTCCATCGGCCCAGCAGCGCGCGCAGATCAACAAGGCGCAGGCGCTCGCCTCGACGGTGCATGATTGCGCGGGCATGGAAGCGGCGAACCAGGCGGCAGGTGCCGTCCATCCTGCCGATCCCGGCCCGATCGAGCTCGATCGCGTCTCCCCACCCTCCTTTCGCGAGATGCTCACCTCGCTTCCGATCAACAAGCTCAGCGAGCCTTTGATCGCCAATGACGGGGTCGCGGTGGTGATGATCTGCTCGCGCGGAATGCAGGATCCTGAATCCCCCCCTCCGGACCTGGTCGCCCGCGCGCTCCTGAACAGCAGGGCGGAAGTGCTCTCCCGCCAGCTTCTTGCCGACCTCCGCCGCAGCGCGGTCATCGAGATCCGCTCCTCCTGACCTCGGCCAGAAGGCGCGGAATGGCTCCGCGTCCGGCGCGGCCGGATTTCCAGGCGCGAAAATCGCTTGGCCAGCATTTCCTGCGTGATGCCAACCAGATCCGCCGGATCGTGAACGCTGCCGGCGATCTGACCGAAGCCCATGTGATCGAGATCGGACCCGGCCCCGGCGGCCTTACCGCTTCCCTGCTCGAAACGCCGGCCGCAAGCGTCACCGCGGTCGAGATCGACCCGCGGGCGATCGCCTCCCTCGCCGATCTCGCCGACCGCCACGGCGAACGCTTTCGCCTCATCACGGCGGACGCGCGGCGGGTTCCGCTTCCTTCCCTCGTACCCCCGCCTCGCCACGTGGTGGCGAACCTTCCCTATAACGTCGCGACCCCGCTCCTCATCGCCTGGCTTGGCGAGGCGGCCGCATTCGCCGGATTTACTCTGATGTTCCAGGCCGAGGTCGCCGAACGCATCACCGCTGCTCCGGCCACCCCAGCCTATGGACGACTCGCCGTCCTTGGCCAATGGACCTGCCGGGTGCGCATCGCCTTTCGCCTTCCGCCCGAGGCCTTCACCCCAAGGCCGAAGGTCTCATCCGCGGTCGTCTCGCTCGTGCCCCACGCGGAGCAACCGCCGGCCCCGCTCTTCGCCGCCATGCAGCGCCTGACCGCCGCCGCCTTCGGCCAGCGCCGCAAGATGTTGCGCGCCGCGCTCAGGCCCCTTGGTGGCGACGCCCTTCTTGAAGCTGCCGGCATCGCTCCGGAGCGCCGGGCTGAAACCCTCTCGATCGACGAGTTCGACCGGCTGGCGCGCCTTTTGCCCGCCTAGAGCGAATCGCGTTCGCACGGGCTCACGCAATCCGCTCTATGTATTTGTTTTGCAAGCACCTTCACGCGATCAGCCGATTCCGCCTGATCGCGATCTGCTCTAGAGAGCGGGATGGGATCGCCCGTGCTCACCGACCGCGCTCTCGATCTTTGTTTCCTCGCGTGATTCAGACCTCCGGTCATCACGCTCTAACCCAGTGACGCCACAAAGGCCGCCAGCCCGGGCTGGCGGGCCGTCTGCAGCCGCGCGGCGTGAAGAATCGCCCGCACCGCAGCGACCGCCTCCGCCAGATCGCGGTTCACAAGGACATGGTCGAACTCATGCCAATGCGCGATCTCCGCGCTCGCACCTTCCATCCGCGCAGCGATCACCGCATCCCCGTCACCCCGGCGGGCGAGCCGCTCGGCCAGCACCGCACGCGAAGCGGGCAGCACGAAGACGCCCACGATGTCGCCCGGCAGGGCCACACGCAGCTTCCGATGCCCCTGCCAGTCGATATCGAAAACGACATCCCGCCCAGAGGTGAGCGCGCCGGTCACCGGCGCACGGGGCGTTCCATAGCGGCGGCCGAAGACCTCCGCCCACTCCAGAAGCTCACCCCGCGCGGTCAGCGCCTCGAAGGAAGGCGTGTCCTGAAAGAAATAATCGACGCCATCACGCTCGCCCGGGCGCGGCGCACGCGTGGTTACGCTGACCGAAAGCGACGCTTCCGGCTCCGCTTGCAGGAGGGCGCGCGTGATCGCGGTCTTGCCCACGCCGGAGGGTCCAGCGATCACGAGCCCGACACCACGACGATCAAGCGGCAGAGATTCTGTCATACGGGGCAGCTTTATCCAAGCGACCCCGGCCCGGCTATCCTTTGGCGATGAAGATCGGCCCCTCCTGCCTGATTACTGGCGCCTCGTCCGGTCTCGGCCGGGCGCTGGCGCTCGCCCTTGCCGCGCCCGGCCGGCATCTTCTGCTCGGCGGACGCAATGCGGCACGCCTCGAAGAAACCGCCTCGCTCTGCCGCGAACGCGGCGCTGCGGCCATGCCCGCGGCGATCGACGTCACGGATACGGCTGCGATGCGCGCCTGGATCACGGGCGCGGGCAGACTCGACCTTGTCATCGCCAATGCCGGCATCTCCGCCCACACGGCAGGTCTTGCGGGCGAGGAAGCCGCCCGCGCCATCTTCGCGACCAATCTCGGCGGCATGCTGAATACGGTGCTGCCTGCGCTCGAGGTCATGGCAGGTCAACCGGCAAGGCCCGAAGGCGAACGCGGTCGAATCGCCGCGATCAATTCGCTCGCCGCTTTTGTCGCCTCTCCCGAGGCGCCGGCCTATTGCGCCGCCAAGGCCGGCGCCGATCGCTGGATCCTCGCCATGGCCCCGATCGCCGAGCGCAGCGCCATCCACCTCACCAGCGTCTGCCCCGGCTTCATCCGCACCAAGATGACGGATGCCCACGACCGCCCCAAGCCCGGCATGATGAGCGCCGAACGCGCCGCTTCCATCATCCTCGCCGGCATCGCCAAAAACCGCCGGCGGATCGCTTTCCCCTATCCTCTCTATCTTGCCAGCCGGTTGGTGAGCCTCCTCCCGCCGCGCGCCGCCGCTTACCTCATCACCCGCGGCAGCAGAGGCTAGATGCTCGACCCCGATCCTCTGCGGTCAGACTTCGCTGCCGTGCATGACGGGAAGGGGTGTAGTTTCCTCGACTTCGACCTGACGCCAGCGGCGGAGCAGCCAGGCGGCGCCGGCAAGGTCGGTGATGCCCACCAGCAGCCGGTCGAGCGAGCCGTAATGAGAGCGGCCGTTTGTGCGGGGCCGATGGTTGACCGGCACGGAGATCACCGTGCCGCCATGGCGGAGGAACAGGGCCGGCAGGAATCGGTGCATGTGGTTGAAGTGCGGCAGGGCAAGGAAATCCTCCCGCCGGAAGATCTTAAGGCCGCAGCCCGTGTCGGGCGTGGCGTCCCTGAGCAGCCTCGACCGCACGCTGTTGGCGAAGCGTGAACCCCAGCGCTTCGCGAGACTGTCCCGACGGTGCTGGCGGAAGCCTGCAATCAGGATCGGGTCCAGCCCGTGCTGGCGCGCCCGCGCGAAGAGGCGGGGGATGTCCGCAGGGTCGTTCTGCCCGTCACCGTCCAGGGTCGCGATCCATGGGCCATGGGCGGCCTTGACCCCGGTGATCAGCGCCATGCTCTGGCCGGCCTGGGCACGGTGCCGGATCACGCGCAGGCTGGGGCAACGTTCCGCCGCGGCTTGAAGCTCCGCTGCGGTCGTGTCCTGGCTGCCATCGTTGACAGCAATGATCTCAAAGCGCGAGCCGGCAAGCGCGGCCGCGATCTCCTCGATCAACGGTCCGACATTGCCGGCCTCGTTGTGCATCGCGACGACCACCGAGAGAAGCGGCGGTGTTTCGCCAAAAGGGATTTCAGGGGTTCGGCCGTACATCGGAGGCTTCCAATGGCCCCGGAGCGGGACCAGCTGGGGGGTTGAAACGGATCAGCACGATCTCCCGGCCGATTGCGGTCTCTGCAGCCGGGGTTCCAAGCGGTCGGACGCGAGCATGGAATGTCGAAGTCCGGGTTGTGATGGCCTGTCCGCTGGGGCCGTGCACGGCAATCACCGGGGTGCCGGCGCGCAGCTTGGCCTCCGCCGCGCCAAGATCGAAGAGCAACCTGTTGTCCGGCAAGCCCGCATCACTGTCCAAAGGGGCCATGTCACCGCCCGGCAGATAGTAGCGCAGCATCATCGGCACGCCATGATCGTCCAGGAACAGGTCTGCGCCCTTGGCCAGAGCGGGGGCGAGAGCGGCAGCGGCCTTGTCCCAGCGCGGGATGGTTTCGTCGCGATAATAAGGGAAGAGATTGATCAGCAGCACGCCGGCCAGCGCGACCGGGACGAGAGTGCCGGTCTGCCGCCAGCGCCGAGCGAGCCAGGCGGCGCCGACCCCCGCCAGGACGAGATACACGCCGCCGCTCCAGAGCAGATAACGCGGCAGGATCAGCGGCCGCGCCGGCTCGGAGAGAAAAAGCAGCACCGGCAGCGAGAGAATGGCGAGGACCATGACCGTGAGCGCGGCCGGCTGGCGGCGGAGCGCGACGCAGCCCGCGGCAGCAAGGAGCGGCGCCAGCAGCATCAGGCCGGGCAGATGCCCGGGCAGAAGCTTGAGGCTCACCATATTGCCAATTCGCAACAGATAGACGGTAGCGCCGACTTCCCACGCGCGCAGTGCCGTAAGCGGCGGAACCCAGGCGAAGGCGACCATGTACCGGTCATCGATGGCGCGGCTCATCGCGAGATAGAGGGGGGCCACGGCAAGGAGGACGGCCGCCTGGCCCAGGATCCAACGGATCAGGAAACGTTTGCGTGCGGCGCCGGCGAGACGGCACGCGATCACCGAGGCGGAAAGATTGGCCGCGAGCAGGAACGGCAAGGCGTCGCCGATCAAGGAAAGCGCGCCTGCGGTCCCAATGAGAAACGCCGACCACGCACGAAGCCCGCTTCGCCAGGATCCGCCAGCCGCCTCTTCATCGCAGGCGATCACAACCAGGCCCCAGAGTGCCAGCATCAGACAGGCGAGCTCCATCGGGTAGGGCCGCGAATCCTGGCCGAACTGCACCATCACCGGAGCCGCGGCCAGCATGAGGCCGGCCATCAGCCCGCCTGCTCGTCCGGCTCCGAACCTTTCCGCCAGGGCCCGCCCGACCATGCCGCCGAAAGCAGCGGCGAAGGCGCCGCCGATCGCACTTGGCAGGCGCAGCAGGAAGGCATTCGCCCCCGGCGAAAGCTGAGAGAGGAGCAGAAAGTAGGTTGGCGTATGATGATGGCTGAGCGTGTCGGCGAGCAACGCGCGGAACGGCAGGGCGACGCGCTGCTTCGTCACGATCTCGTCGATCCAGAGGGGCTTTGCCCCGAGCCCGTGCAGGCGGAGCGCCAGCGCGAGCGCGAAAATCAGCGCGAAATCGAGCCAGGCCAGCGAACTCGCGCTGAGCCGGAAGAGGCGAGGTGGAATTGGTCGGAGACGTGCGAGGACAGACATCGATGCTGGAACACCTCTACGGTCCGCCTCCGACAATTGCCGGGTTGGCGTTCGAGATCCGGCCCGGCCTGCGGCCACTCCGGATTGTTACCCTAACGTTATCGACGATTCATGGCATTGCTGCGGCGAAATCTGGCCCACTCCGTAAAAAACCGTGACGACAGCAATCAAGCTGCGGGCCCCGGACCATGATAGAGTTCGCCCGGGTCGCTGCCGGCCTTGGGGCCGGCAACCAAGGGCCGTGGCTCGGTCGGTTCAGAGCCGCAGGCAACCGCCGAGCCGCCGCAACGGCGCCGTCACCTTCCAGGAACGGGATTGGCACGGCGGCGAGCTCGCGCTCGGCACGCTCTGCCCGGCGCCCGGCGCGGCGCGCACGGCCCCCATGCGCTCCGCATAGTCCGCAAGGGCATTCCATTACGATTGTCCGCTCCCTTCTGCCGACCTGGAGTAGCCGGCCGCGACCCAGGCCAGGCAGTCTGGCGTAACCCCAAAGAGCCCCGGCACTCGCCACCGGTCCGTGCTCCATCCAGCCCTGCCCGCCCCGCGCTTCAAGGAACGCGCTCGCCAGCGCGCGGTGCCGCGAGAGATCGGCCCCGCCAAAGCCGAGACGGTCCGACACAGACATGCCATCGGCGTCGCCTTCGCCTTTACCGGATCCTCGTCTGCCGCTTCCGGCGGCAGATGCACTGCGAAATGCCGCAAGGCAGCAGCCCCCCTCGTGGCTGGCATTCCTTGCGAGCACCCGAAGGGGCATGAGGAGGAAATAGGGATTCTCGTGCGCCGCAGACGGGTGCCTGGCCGCAATGAATTGCGATACCGGATTGCGCACGACGGCGATATGCGCGGAATCGGGGAAGGGTTGGCCATCCAGCCCATGCGCCCGAGAGAACGACAGAATTTGAAGACCGGCTGCCCCCTTTCGTGCGCGACTTCGACCAGGTGCCGCAGATAGGCTTGGAGTGCCGGCAGAGCGGTATCTGGCCCGGCGAAAAAATCATCGGTTGCGAACGTGCTCATATATCCGCGCACGTCCGGCTTTTATTTCCGAAGCAGAGGCTCAAACTCATCGAAATAGGGGGCGCCAGCTTTGGATGACCCGATGCCCAGGCATCCGGGCCACTGCGTGCAAGCGTCTCTGCCGTGACCGTGGCAAGAGATTCATGCAGCGGCTCGTGATATCCCGCGACGTCCTTGAACACGCGAAACCGGCTTCAGAGAAAGGTGCCGACGGTGCGCCATCCCGCGTGCAAAACACCATCGGACTGGCCAGAGGCGAGAGTGCGTTTGCAACCGGCAGAGCGCCAAGGTTGCCGGTATCGACGATCGGAGCGGTTGGACGCGATTCGGCCATGATGATTCATCAAGAAACGGATACGCATATCGCGAGCCGCGGCACCCCTCTCTGCCATTTCCCGAAAGGGTGATGAATTGCAACAGACGACGCACCTTGCGGAGGGAACGCACCGGGCGGTGCCCGATCGCAGAGAAAAGTGACTCGCGGAGCAGGCACTTTTCACCGTGTGAATCGAGCACTTGGACAAAGAACTCTGTGCCAGCTTTCCGTGAAAGCTGGCACTAGCCGACCCGTGCGACTCGCAGCGTGTTGGTGGTGCCGGACTGACCGAAGGGAATGCCTGCGACGACGACGATTTCCTCGCCCGCAGCGGCGAATCCCTCTTCGACGGAGATTCGCGAGGCACGGCGCACGGTTTCGGTCAGAGAGACCACGTCCGGCGTGACGACGGCATGGACGCCCCACGCCACGGCGAGCTTGCGCGCCGTGCCGAGATGGGGGGTGAGGCCGAGCACCGGGCAATCCGGGCGCTCGCGCGCGACCCTGAGCGCCGTCGCGCCCGAAGCCGTGAAGGCGACGATCGCGCGCGCGCCGATCGTGTGCGCGACCTGCTGGGACGCCGCGGCAAGCGCATCCGCCGAGGAGGGTTCGGGCGCCGGGCGCGAGGCATCGATGATCGCGCGCCAGCCCGCATCCTGCTCCACCCGCGCGACGATGCGGTCCATGATGTTCACGGCCTCGGCCGGGAACTGCCCGGCCGCGGTCTCGGCCGAGAGCATCACCGAATCCGCGCCATCGAACACCGCCGTCGCCACATCCGAAGCCTCGGCTCTCGTCGGCGCGGGCGAAGCGATCATGCTCTCCAGCATCTGGGTCGCCACCACCACCGGCTTGCCGCTCTGCCGCGCCAGCCGCACGATCCGTTTCTGCGCCAGCGGCACTTCCTCCGGCGGCAGCTCCACGCCGAGATCGCCGCGCGCGACCATCACCGCATCCGAGAGCCGCACGATCTCGTCGAGATGATCAAGCGCCTGCGGCTTTTCCATCTTGGTCATGATCCAGGCGCGTCCTCCCACCAGCCGCTTCGCCTCGATCACATCATCCGGTCGCTGCACGAAGGAAAGCCCGATGAAATCGACACCATGGGCGAGCGCGAAGGCGAGATCCTCGCGGTCCTTGTCGGTGAGCGCAGGAATCGGCAGCACCACGTCAGGCACGTTCACGCCCTTGCGATCGGAAAGCGGCCCGCCGACGACGACCTCGGTCTCGAGATGGTCCTTACGCTGGCGGGCAACGCGAAGCCGGAGCTTTCCGTCATCGAGCAGTAGGGACGTTCCGATCCCGGCCGCATGGATGATCTCCGGATGGGGCAGCGCGACGCGCCGCACATTGCCCGGAGTCGGATCGAGATCGAGACGAAACGTCTGCCCCGTCTGGAGATGCACGCGGCCGGCCTGGAACTGCCCGACGCGCAGCTTCGGCCCCTGGACATCGGCGAGGATCCCGATGGGATGCTCATAACGCTCCTCGATCTCGCGGATCATACGGATGCGCTCGGCATGATCCTCGTGCGTGCCGTGCGAGAAATTGAGCCGGAAGAGATCGGCGCCAAGCTGGAAGAGCCGTGCCAGCATCTCCGGCGTCGAGCTTGCCGGGCCGATGGTGGCGATGATCTTTGTGCGCCGTCGCCGTCTCAATTTCTGTCGAGCAGGCATCGTTTTCCTTCAGCCGATCAGGATCGCGCGGATATCGTTGACATTGGTGAGCGTCGGCCCGGTCTTCACGAGATCGCCGAGCTCTGCAAAGAGGCTGTAGCTGTCGTGCCGGGCGAGCATGGAACGTGCATCCAGTCCCGCCGCACGGGCGCGGGCGAGCGTGGCGGGCCCGATCAGGGCGCCGGCCGCGTCTTCTGTCCCGTCGATTCCGTCACTGTCGCCGGCGATCGCCCATATCCCCGGTCGGCTGCCGAGCGCCACCGCGAGGCCGAGCAGGAACTCGGTGTTGCGTCCGCCGCGGCCGGCCGGCCCCGCCCCGATCGTCACGGTCGCCTCGCCGCCCGAGAGCAGCACCGAAGGCGGCGCGAGGGGCTGGCCGTGCGCGCGCACCGAGGCGGCGATGCCGGCCATCACGATGCCCATCTCGCGCGCCTCGCCTTCCAGCGCATCGCCGAGGATCAAAGGCGAGATCCCCGCTTCCACTGCCTTGCGGGCGGCGGCGGCGAGCGCCATCGAGGGGGTCGCGATCAGGCGGAACTCGGCATGTGGCAAGCTGCCGGGCTTCGGCGTTTCGTCTTCCTCGGCCGCGAGCCAGGCGACGACCGCATGCGGCGGCGTGATACGGTAGCGGGCGAGGATCGCCCGGGCATCGGCGAACGTGGTCGGGTCGGGCACGGTGGGCCCCGATGCGATCACTGCCGGATCGTCTCCGGGCACGTCGCTGATCGCCAGCGCCACGAGCCGCGCCGGCCTGGCCGCGGCCGCGAGCCGCCCGCCCTTGAAGGCGGAGAGGTGCTTGCGCACCGTGTTCATCTCCTGGATCGTCGCCCCGGAGGAGAGGAGCGCCCTGTTCACCGCCTGCTTGTCGGCGAGCGTCAATCCCGGTGCCGGCAGTGTGGCGAGCGCCGAGCCCCCGCCCGAGATCAGCGCCAGGACGAGATCCTCAGGACCGAGCCCCTGAACCGCGGCGAGGACGCGTGCGGCTCCTTTCGCGCTCGCCTCGTCCGGCACCGGATGCGCCGCCTCGATGATTTCGATCCGCCGCGTCGGCGCCGCGTGGCCGTAGCGCGTGACCACCACGCCCTCGAGCGGAACATCGCTCCATGCCTCTTCGACGGCGACAGCCATCAGCGCCGCCGACTTCCCGACGCCCACCACGATGACGCGCCCCGCCGGCCGCTCGGGCAGGTTCGCCTTCACCACGAGGCGCGGATCGGCGGCGGCGACGGCAGATGCGAAGATCGCGCGGAGAAGCTCTGCCGCGCGCGCATCGTCGATCGTTCCCTTTGGCATTGCCCCCTTTGCCGTCGCCGATCGCATCACCCAGTAGGCACGACCCCACGGGCATCGCAGCAAGTATGGCGAAGCGAGCCCCGGCGCGCCATCTTGGGGTCAGTAATTCTTCCGAAAGGAGGCCGCAATGCCTGCCGAAACCTTCGATCAGGCCACCCGCACCGAGCTCGAGGCCGCCGCTTTCCGCCGCCTCGTCGCGCACTTGCGCGAACGGACGGATGTGCAGAACATCGATCTCATGAATCTTGCCGGCTTCTGCCGAAACTGTCTTTCCCGCTGGTATCGGGAGGCTGCCGAAGCCCAGGGATTGACGCTCGCCGATGCCGATGCGCGTGAGGTCATCTATGGCATGCCCTACAAAGAATGGCAGGCCAAATATCAAAAAGAGGCAAACGCCGGACAGCGGGAGGCTTTCGCCAAAGCGTCAGCCGGACATTGAGAGAGGGCCCTCAGGCCTGCTTGAGCTCGATCAGGCTGCGGCGGATCTTCCGTCCACGATTGACCTTGTCCTCGATGTAGGCGCCGTCGCCCCAGCGTACGGCGCGCGCCATCGCTTGCGCATCCTCGAGGAAGCGGGCGAGCATTTCGAGGAGCGCCTCCCGGTTGTTGAGGAAAATATCGCGCCACATCGTCGGGTCGGAGGCGGCGATGCGCGTGAAATCACGAAAGCCCGAAGCGGCGAATTTCAGGACCTGCCGGCGGCTTTCGTCGGCGAGATCGTCGGCGGTGCCGCAGATGGTGAAAGCGATCAAGTGCGGCAGGTGGCTGACGATGGCAAGCACGCGGTCGTGATGAGCGGGCTCCATCTCCTCGACCATGGCGCCGGCCAGGCGCCAGAGCCCTGCGATACGCGCGACCGCTTCGGGATCGGTGCCGGGGGGCGGGGTCAGCAGGCACCACCGCCCCTCGAAGAGGGTGGCGAAGCCGGAATCCGGGCCGGAATGCTCGGTGCCGGCGAGGGGGTGGGCCGGCACGAAATGCACGCCGGCCGGCACCAGCGGACCCACGTCGCGCAGCACGGACTGCTTGGTCGAGCCGACATCGGAGAGAATCGCGCCGGGCGCGAGATGCGGGGCGATTGCCTGAGCGATCGCGGCGAAGGTGCCGACAGGGGTGCAGAGAATGACGCCATCGGAACCGGTGACGGCGGACGCGAGGTCCTGCGCGATGATGTCGGCAAGACCCAGTTCGGCGGCGCGCGCGCATACCGCCGGCGCGTTGTCGTAAGCCACGAGCTCAGCCGCGATGGTTTTCCTCTCGCGGCTCACGCGGGCGAGCGAACTGCCGATATGCCCGATCCCGATGAGAGCGAGCCGCCGGAAGAGCGGCTCATGCATGGGCTGTTTCTTGCGCCGTGAAGGCGGCGAGCGTCTCCGCCACCGCCTCGCAGGCCTCGGCGCTGCCGATCGAGATACGCAGGCACTGCGGCAGCCCGTAGCCTGCGACGCGGCGGGCGATAATGCCGGCAGAGCGGAGCGCCGCGTCGGCGCGGTTCGCGCGATCGGTAGAGCCGAAATCGGCAAGCAGGAAATTGGCCTCGCTCGGCCAGACCTTGATCCCCATCGAGGTCAGCGCCTCCGTGAGGCGGCGGCGCCATTCGCGGTTGTGGGCGCGGCTCATCTCGAGCCAACCCGGCTCGGCGAGCGCGGCGATGCCGGCCGCCTGCGCCGCGGCGTTGACATTGAAGGGCGCGCGCACTCGGTGCAGCACATCGACGATTGGCGGCGGCGCATAGGCCCAGCCGAGGCGCATGCCGCCCATCCCGAACACCTTGCTGAAGGTGCGCGTCATCACGGTATTGTCCGTCGCTTCGACAAGCGCGATTCCCGGGTCGTAATCCGGATGCTCGACATATTCGGCATAGGCTCCATCGAGCACGAGAAGCACCTCGGGGGGCAATCCCTCGTGCAGGCGCGCCACTTCCGGAGAAGGCAGCATGCTGCCCGTCGGGTTGTTGGGATTGGCAAGGAAGACAATGCGGGTCGCGGGCGAGACCTGCGCGAGAATCGCATCGACATCGGCGGTGAGATTGCGCTCAGGCGCCTTCAGCGTCCGCGCGCCGGCATATTGCGCGGCGATCCCGTAGATCGAAAAGCCGTGCGCGGTCATGATGATCTCGGTGCCGGGCCCGCTATAGGCAAGCGTCAGCAGATAGATGAGATCGTCCGATCCGGCGCCGCAGACGATCCGCTCCGGATCGAGGCCGAATTTCCGGCCGATCGCGTCGCGGAGCCGGGCGGCGCTGCTGTCTGGATAGAGATGGAGCTCGCCGGCAAGCGCCGCATAGGCCGCCCGTGCCCCGGGCGGAGCGCCGAAGGGCCCCTCGTTCGAGGAGAGCTTGATCACCCGGTTGATGCCGGGCAGATGCGCCTCGCCCCCGACATAAGGCGCGATCGAAAGGATCTCGGGGCGCGGGCGGGGGCTCATGGCTGCGATGCCTGTTCGGGCTCCGGCTCGGGGATGGCATAGGCGCCGATCAGGCAGGGTGGCTCGGCGAGCCGGTCGAGCCTGGCAAGGCGCGGGTCGTCCTCGGTCACGAAGCCAGCAACCTCGACCAAGGCGCGGGCAAGGCCGGCCGTCTCGTCACGCTCGATCAGCACCGGGCCGAGGGCGAAGCCGGCAGCGGTGATCGACGCGGTGAGCCTGGTGCGGCTTAGCTCCGGCGCGAAGGCGAGGCTGAACAGACTCGTATCTCGGCCTGAAGGATCGGGTGGGGCCGTCGAAAGGACGAGGGCCGAAAGATGCGGCATGCCTTCCGGCCGCGGCGCCCAGAAGGGCAGGCGTGCCACCACGTGGGCACGCGGCATGTCGTGCGTGCCGAGCCTCTGCCACCATCGTCCGGCCGGATCGCCCTCGGCCGGGAAGGGAAGCACGGCCACGCTCGCGGTCCCGATCAGGATCTCGGCGATCGCCTGCGCCGGGGAGCGATGCAGCCGCGCGGGCGTAAGCGCGCCAAAATGCTCGCGCGCCAAGGCCACAAAGGCCGCTCCGGTCTCCCCGCCGTCCCGCTCGGGAGTGCAGACGGCGACCGAGAACGGCGCCTGCATGCCGGTCGTGCCGACGAGAAGCTCACGCCAGATCCGCACGATCGTCGCCGCCGGAAGAGGACCGCGGTGACGGCCCAGGCGGCGGCGAATGATCTCGGCCTCGCGGCCCGGCCGGAGCGCCACCCCGGGCTTGAGGCGCAGCCGTGTCAGTCGCGCCACCACCTCCGCCCGCTCCATCAGCAGCCCATGAAGCGATTCATCGAGCCGGTCCAGCTCGCCCCGCAGGCGCTCGAGCGACCATTCGCCCGCTTCGGCCGGAGCCTCGTCTTCCGTAGGTGCAGGGATCTGCATCGGGCTTCCTCAGAATGGGGCGCATGGATAGCCGAAGGCGGCATAGCTGCCTACACCCCGCCCCGCCCCTCATGCGCTTGCCCGAACCGCGAAGGCGCGCTTATTCATGGCCATGATCGTAGCCGAGACGCCGCCAAAGGTATCGCACCAGGCGGCGCATTTCGCGGATGGGCTGCTCCTGGATTGCGGGGTCCGCCTTGGGCGGCTCACCGTGGCCTACCGTACCTATGGGCGGCTCAATGAGGGGCGCACCAATGCGGTCCTGGTCTGCCATGCTCTCACCGGCGATCAGTACGTGGCGGAAACCCATCCCCTCACCGGCAAGCCCGGCTGGTGGGATCTGGTGGTAGGGCCCGGCCGGCCGGTGGACACCGAGCGGTTCTTCGTCATCTCGGCCAACGTGCTCGGCGGCTGCATGGGCTCGAGCGGACCGCCCAGCCCACGGGACGAGCAGACCGCTCCGGGACGTGTGCTGCCCGGCCAAGTTCAGCCATGGGGGACCGATTTCCCGCCCGTCACGATCCGCGACATGGTGCGGGCGCAGAAGCGTCTCATCGAGCATCTCGGCATCGGGCGTCTCTTCGCCGTGATCGGCGGCTCGATGGGCGGGATGCAGGTGCTCGAATGGGCCGCGCTTTATCCCGAGAGCGTGTTCACCGCCGTGCCGATCGCGGCCGCGGCCTATCATACGGCACAGAACATCGCCTTCCACGAGGTCGGCCGCCAGGCGATCTTCGCCGATCCGGATTGGGAGGGCGGACGCTACTGGGAGCATGGCAAGGTGCCGGCGCGCGGCCTCGCGGTGGCGCGGATGACCGCGCACATCACCTATCTTTCCGAGCAGGCGCTGACACGGAAGTTCGGCCGCCGCCTGCGCTCCGGCCCCTCGCTCACCCTTTTCGACGATCTTTTCGAGGTGGAGAGCTATCTCCGCCACCAGGGCTCCACCTTCGTCTCCCGCTTCGATGCCAATTCCTATCTCAGCATCACGCGGGCGATGGATTTCTTCGACCTCGCCGACGAGCATGGCGGCGATCTCTCGCATGCCTTCGCCGGCGCGAAGACACGCTTCTGCGTGATCTCGTTCAGCTCCGACTGGCTGTTCCCCACCGCCCAGTCCCGCGCGATCGCCCGCGCCCTCAATCAGGCCGCGGCGAATGTGAGCTTCGTCGAGATCGAGAGCGACAAGGGCCACGACGCCTTCCTGCTCGACGAACCGGAATTCCACCGCACACTCGCCGGCTTTCTCTCCGGCTCGGCCACGCTTCTCGCAATCTGATGAACGCCGAGCCGCCGCAGGGCGTTCGCTACGTCGCCAAGAACATGCGGCTCGATCTCCGGCTGATCGCCGGAATGATCGCGCGGCAGACGCGCGTGCTCGATATCGGCTGCGGCGATGGCGCGCTGATCGACCATCTCTCGCGCGAGCTCGGCTGCGATGCGCGAGGGATCGAGATCGACATGGCGGCGGTCGCCGATGCGGTGGCACGCGGGCTCGCAGTGATGCATGGCGATGCGGATGTCGATCTTGCGCATTATCCCGACCAAGCGTTCGATTATGTCGTGCTCTCGCGCACGCTCCAGGCCGTCGAGCGGCCGCACGAGGTGCTTCGCCAGATGTTGCGCATCGGCGCGCGCGCTGTCGTGAGCTTTCCGAATTTCGGACATTGGCTGGTGCGCTGGCAGCTTCTCTGCCGTGGCCGGATGCCGCTGACGCCGGCCTGGGACCGGCCATGGTACGAGACGCCGAACATCCATCCCTGCACGATCCGCGATTTCTTCGCCCTTTGCCGGGCGGAAGGCTATCGCGTCGAGCAATGGCTCGCAGCCGACGAGGCGGGCCGACGGGCGCCTTGGCGACGCTCCGTCGGGCTTGCCAATCTCTTCGGCGAGCAGGGCCTCTTCCTGCTTCACCGTGCGGCTTGACGGAACCGGGCTAGCGGGGAAGGCTGCCGGCATGACCGATCCGCGCGCGCTGCACGCACGTCTTTTCACGATCGATACGCATATCGACATTCCCTGGCCGGACCGGGGCGATGCGTTCGGGCCGAGCGAGCGGCGGGTCGATCTCGCGAAGATGCAGGCGGGTGGGCTCAAGGCGGGCTGCTTCGCCGCCTATGTGCCGCAGGGTCCGCGCACGGCGGAGGCCGAACGGGCGGCCTTCACGCGCGCCCAGGCGATGCTCACCGCGATCGGCGGCATGGCGGGCAATCATAACGGTATCCGCGCGCGCACCGCCCGCACCGCCGCCGAGATCGAGGCGGCTGCCGAGGAAGGCGCGCTCGCCGTCGTCCTGGCGGTGGAGAACGGCTATGCCATCGGCACCGAGCTCGACCGGCTCGACGCGCTTGCCGCCCTCGGCGCGCGCTACCTCACCCTTACCCATAACGGGCACAACGCGCTTGGCGATGCCGCCGTTCCGCGTGCCGATCTCGGCGATGAAGCGAGGCTGCATGGCGGGCTCAGCGAATTCGGCCGGGCGGCGATCGCGCGGCTCAACGCCCTCGGCATGCTGGTGGATATTTCGCACACCGCGAAGAGCACCATGCTCGAGGCGGTATCCCTCTCGCAGAGTCCCGTCGTTGCAACCCACGCCTCCATCCACGCGCTCTGCCCCCATCCGCGCAATCTCGACGATGAGCAACTCGATGCGCTGGCGGCGAAGGGCGGTGTCGTGCAGATCACCGCCGTGCCCGCCTTTCTCCGCCCCCACGCCAAGGAAAGCGAGGTTGGACCCGCCGATTTCGCCGACCATATCGATTACGCGGTGCGCAGGGTCGGAATCGCCCATGTCGGCATTTCGTCCGATTTCGATGGTGGCGGTGGCTTCCGGGGCTGGCGCGACGCCGCCGAGAGCCCGAACATCACGGCCGAGCTCGTGAGCCGCGGCTACGATGAGGCGGCGCTCCGCCTTCTCTGGGGCGGCAATTTCCTGCGCGCCATGCGCGCCGCCGAGGCGCTGGCCGAATGAGCGCCCCGCCCACCCTGCGCCTCCCCGACGGCACCCCCGTGCCCGCGCTCGGCCAGGGGACTTGGCACATGGGCGAGCAGAAGCGCCAGGCCGCATCCGAGATGGAGGCACTCCGCCTCGGCCTCGATCTCGGCCTCACCTTGATCGACACCGCGGAGATGTATGGCTCGGGCGGTGCCGAGCGGGTGGTCGCGGAAGCGATCGCCGGGCGGCGGGACGAGGTGTTTCTGGTCTCGAAGGTCATGCCGCAGAATGCCACGCACACGGGCACCAGGGCGGCCTGCGAGCGCAGTCTGAAACGGCTCGGGACGGACCGGATCGATCTCTACCTGCTGCACTGGCCGGGAGCGACTCCGATCGACGAGACCGTCGCGGCCTTCGAGACGTTGCGCGCGGAAGGAAAGATCCGCGCCTGGGGTGTCTCGAATTTCGATGTCGCCGGGATGGAGGCGCTGGCAACCGTGCCCAACGGCATGGTCTGCGCCACCAACCAGGTGCTCTACAATCTCGAGGAGCGCGGGATCGAGTTCGACCTTCTGCCTTGGTGCGCGGCACGCGGAATACCCGTGATGGCCTATACGCCTCTCGGCCAGGGCGGCCGGCTCCTGCGTTCGCGGGCCCTGGGGCAGATCGCGGCGCGGCACAATGTCGCCCCGGCGACGGTGGCGCTCGCCTTTCTGCTCACTCGGCCGGGAACGATCGTCATTCCGAAGGCGGTGCAGCCGGCGCATGTGCGGGCGAACGCAGCTGCTGCCGCGCTCCGTCTCGATGCGGAGGATCTCGCCGCGCTCGACGCCGCCTTCCCGCCGCCGCGGCGGGCCCAACCATTGTCCATGCTTTGACGCCCCGCCACTTCTGGCGAGGCGTCGAAGTTCTTTCTAAACTGCATTGAAGCAAGCCCCGAGGGGGAGGATGGCATGCAAGGACGTTTCGATCGCGCGGCTGAAGATCTCGGCAATATCGTGCATCTCGAGCACGTGAACACGCGCGTCCCAGACCAGCGGCTCGCGACGATCTTCTATATCTCGGGGCTTGGCCTCACCCGCGATCCCTATCTGATGACCGGCACCGACAATATGTGGGCGAATATCGGCAGGAGCCAGTTCCACCTGCCGACCGGTAAGCCCGAAGTGCTGCGCGGTGTCACCGGCCTTGTCCTGCCCGACCGCGCGGCACTGCTCCGGCGGCTCGCTGCCATTCGCGATCCGCTCGCCGGCACCGATTTCGATTTCCGCGAGGAAGTGGAGCATGTGCTGGTGACCTCGCCCTGGGGCAACCGCGTCCGCGTTCATGTGCCGGACCCGCGCTTCGGCCCGATCTCGCTCGGCATCCCTTACGTCGCCTTCGACGTGCCGCGCGAGACGGCCGAGGCCATCACACGCTTTTATCGCGAAGTCTTCGCGACACCGGCAACCCTCGAGGAGGGCGGGGAAGGAAAGCGGGCGCGGGTGATGGTCGGCGCCGATCAATTTCTTCTTTTCGAGGAGACGGACCGTTCGCCCCCGCCCTTCGACGGGCATCATATCGCGATCTACATCGCCAATTTCTCGGCGCCGCACCACTGGCTCCGCCAGCGCAACCTGGTGACCGAAGAGAGCGACCAGCACCAGTGGCGATTCGAGCAGATCGTCGATCCCGTGGATAGCAGGCCGCTCTTCACAATCCAGCACGAGGTGCGCAGCATGCGCCACCCCTTCTGCAATCGCCACCTCGTCAACCGGGACCCCGCGCAGACGAACCGCAACTACGCGCCCGAGCATGAGAGTTGGCGCTGGGCGATGACGAGCGTCTTCTGACGAAGATCGGAGGTGGAATCGCCGCAGATCTGAATCATGCTCTAACGCACGATACCGCGGCGGCGGAGATTGGCGATCACCTCGTCGGCCAGGGATTCGGGCGTATGCCCGATCGTGGAAAGATGGATCTCCGGGGTCTCCGGTGGTTCATAGGGGGCGTCGATGCCTGTGAAATTGCTGATCTGGCCGGCGGCGACCTTCGCATAGAGCCCTTTCGGATCGCGCCTCCGGCACTCCTCGATCGGTGTATCGACGAACACTTCGAGGAAAATGCCGTCCTCGAGGCCGGAGCGCGCCATCGCGCGGTCGGCGCGATAGGGTGAGATGAATGAGGCGATCACGATCAGCCCCGCATCGGCGAAGAGCTTCGCCACCTCGGCCACGCGGCGGATATTCTCGACGCGATCGGCCTCGGTGAAGCCGAGATCGCGGTTGAGGCCGTGGCGGACATTGTCCCCGTCCAGCACGTAGGTGTGGTGGCCAATGGCATGCAGCTTGCGCTCGACGAGATTGGCGATCGTCGATTTGCCGGCACCGGAAAGGCCGGTGAACCAGAGAATCGCCGGGGCCTGATCCTTGAGCGCGGCGCGCGCAGCACGATCGACATCGAGATGCTGCCAGGTGAGGTTGGTGCCGCGGCGAAGCGCGAAATCGATCGTTCCCGCGCCTGCGGTCTCGTTCGACATCCGGTCGATGACGATGAAGCTGCCGAGGGCGCGGTTGGTGGCATAGGGCTCGAAGGCGATCGGCGAGGAAAGCGAGAGATTGACCACGCCGACATCGTTGAGATGCAGCTCCTTCGCCGCCAGATGCTCGTGCGTGTCCACATTGATGCGATGCTTGATCGCGGTCACGCTGCCCGCGACCGTCCGCGTCCCCGACTTGAAGAGATAGGAGCGGCCGGGGAACAACGGGGTCTCGCTCATCCAGACCAGATGGGCGGCGAACTGCTCGGCGACCGGGGCCGGCGCGGAAGCCGCCGCGAGCACATCCCCGCGCGAGACATCGATCTCCTCGGCGAGCACCAGTGTCACCGCTTCGCCGGCGCGAGCCTCGCGAAGCTCACCCTCCATGGTAACGATGCGCGCGAGCGTGGTCGTCTTGCCGGAAGGCAGGATGGTGAGCGCATCGCCCGGGCGGACACGCCCGCTCGCCACCGTGCCGGCATAGCCGCGGAAATCGAGATGTGGGCGGTTCACCCATTGCACCGACATGCGGAAGGGCGTGCTCGCCGGATCGACCTCGATCTCGACGGTTTCGAGATATTCGAGAAGGGTCGGGCCTTCGTACCACGGCGTGTTCGACGAGAGGCGGGTAATGTTGTCCCCGAAGCGCGCGGAGAGCGGGATCGCCTGCAGACTGGTGAAGCCGAGACCGGCTGCAAAGCGTTCATAATCGGCCTCGATTGCGGCAAAGCTCTCCGGATCGAAGCCGACCAGGTCCATCTTGTTCACCGCCAGAACGACATGGCGGATGCCGAGGAGTGAGGCGATGAAGGAATGCCGGCGCGTCTGGGTGACGACCCCTTTCCGCGCATCGATCAGCAACACGGCGAGATCGGCGGTGGAGGCGCCGGTCGCCATGTTGCGCGTATATTGCTGGTGGCCTGGCGTGTCTGCGACGATGAAGCGGCGCCGTTCCGTGGCGAAGAATCGATAGGCGACATCGATCGTGATGCCCTGCTCGCGCTCGGCCTCGAGCCCATCCATCAGCAGGGCAAAATCGATCCCCTCGCCCACGGTGCCGAACTTGCGGCTGTCATGCTCGAGCGCGGTGAGCTGATCCTCGAACAGAGCACGGGTTTCGTACAGCAACCGGCCGATCAGCGTCGATTTGCCGTCATCGACGCTGCCGCAGGTGAGGAAACGAAGCAGCCCCGCGTCCTGAGGCAGGCGGAGGACCGCGGAAAAATCTTCGGCGGCGGGCGCCGGCGCGATCTCCGGCATCAGAAATATCCCTCGCGCTTCTTGCGTTCCATCGAAGCGGTCTCGTCACGGTCGATCAGCCTGCCCATCCGTTCGGAGGTGCGGAAACCGAGCATCTCGGCAATGATGGCGGGAAGCGTGTCGGCCGTGGACGGCATCGCGCCGGTCAGCGGATAGCAGCCGAGCGAACGGAATCGCACCCGGCGCATCTCCGGCGTCTCACCTTGGTTGAGGCGCATCCGCTCGTCATGCACGACGATGAGCTGACCGTCCCGCTCCACCACGGGCTGAGGCTTGGCATAATAGAGCGGCACGATCGGGATGTTCTCGGCGAGGATATATTGCCAGACATCGAGCTCAGTCCAGTTCGAAAGCGGAAAGACACGGATCGATTCGCCCGGCCGGATGCGGCCATTATAGAGGCTCCAGAGCTCGGGGCGCTGTTTCTTCGGGTCCCATTCCTGCGCGGCGCTGCGGAAGGAGAAGACGCGCTCCTTGGCGCGGGATCGCTCCTCGTCCCGCCGCGCGCCGCCGAAGGCGGCATCGAACCCGCCGGCAGCAAGCGCCTGCTTGAGCGCCTCGGTCTTCATCACCTGCGTGTAGTGGGCGCCGTGATCGAACGGGTTGATGCCCCGCCGCACGCCATCCTCGTTCGTGTGCACGATCAGGTCGAGCCCGAGGCGCCGCGCTGTCTCGTCCCGGAAGGCGATCATCTCACGGAACTTCCAGGTGGTATCGATATGCAGAAGCGGAAATGGCGGCTTGGCAGGGTGGAAAGCCTTCATCGCCAGGTGCAGGAGCACCGAGGAATCCTTGCCGATGGAGTAGAGCAGGACCGGCTTGCTGAATTCCGCCGCGACCTCACGGAAGATGAAGATGCTCTCATCCTGCAGGCGCTTGAGATGCGGGCTGAGCGCCTGTGACTCCGTGCCGGCCGGCGCCGGCATGCGTGGCGGAACGAGACCGGTCGGCGCCGCTCCTTCTTCGCGCAAACCCGTGATCATCGCCGGCTCACCATTCCCTGGCCAGAGACCTGGACGCGCGTCCGGCATTCAGGGAGCCCCCGCGATCGCGATGGTGGGCAGAGACGCAGCGGAAGAGGCGCAAACGGGCATGACGGATCCTTCGCTTTGAGGGCGCTCGATGGTCCACCGGTTCAGGGGCAGGTGCCTATCATCGGCCTGCCCTCTCAAGCCAGTGAGGATCGCGGGTTGTGCGGCTGCCTGGGGGTGCACGCTCGGAGCCTATCGTTCTATTTGGACGAACGAAAACACAAAATTGTTTTGTTTGATCTATCTTTCCAACCCGCCCACCTTCACCTGTACCGCCGAGCGCGGCGACGCTCCATCGGAACGGGGTGCTTATGCCGGGTGAAACCATCCCACTCTCCAACCCCATCGGTGATACGGTCAAGGCAACCACTTGCTATATGTGTGCCTGCCGCTGCGGCATCCATGTCCATCTCAGGGATGGCAGGGTCCGCTATATCGAGGGCAATCCCAACCACCCGGTGAATCGCGGCGTGCTCTGCGGCAAGGGCTCGGCCGGGATCATGCAGCATTATTCCCCGGCGCGGCTCCGAAGCCCGCTGCTCAGGATCGGCGAGCGGGGGGAAGGCCGCTTCAAGGAGATCAGCTGGGACGAGGCGCTCGGGGTCGCGACCGGCTGGCTCGGCCGCATCCGCGCGACCGATCCGCGTCGGCTCGCCTTCTTCACCGGGCGCGACCAGAGCCAGGCGCTGACAGGGTTTTGGGCGAAGGAGTTCGGCACCCCCAATTTCGCCGCTCATGGAGGGTTCTGTTCGGTCAATATGGCGGCAGCGGGGCTCTATTCGGTCGGGGGCAGCTTCTGGGAGTTCGGCGAGCCGGATTGGGAGCACGCCCGGCTCTTCCTGCTCTTCGGCGTTGCCGAGGACCATGATTCCAACCCGATCAAGATCGGGCTTTCCCGCCTCAAGGCACGCGGGACGCGGATCATCTCCATCAATCCCGTGCGCACCGGCTATTCGGCCATCGCCGATGAATGGGTGGGACTTCGTCCCGGCACGGACGGGCTCTTCATCCTCTCGATCATCCATCTGCTGCTGGCGGCCGAGCGGGTCGATCTCGATTTCCTCGCCCGCTACACCAATGCCGGCTGGCTCGTCGTGCGCGATCCGGGCGGCGCCGGGGACGGCCTCTTCGCCCGCGACGCCGAGGGGAGGGTGCTGACCCAGGACCGCGCCAGCCGGGAAGTGGTCGAGGCCGGCCGGCACGGCACGGCGCCCCGCCTCGCCGGCGAAGCCCGCTTGGCGGATGGCAGGCTCACGGTGCCGGTGTTCCAGCTTCTGGCGGAACGCTATCTCAATTCCTCTTACGCGCCGGAAGCGGTCGCCGCGCGCTGCGGGATCCCGGCGGAGACGATCCGGCGCATCGCCGCCGAGATCGCCCAGGCCGCGTCCGAGATCGTGACCCTGCCCCATGCGTGGACAGACAGTGAAGGCGCGCGGCATGCGGAAATGCGGGGACGGCCGGTCGCGATGCACGCGATGCGCGGCATCTCCGCCCACAGCAACGGATTTCAGACCTGCCGCGCGCTGCATTTGCTGCAGATGCTGATCGGCGCTGTCGATACTCCCGGCTCCTGGCGCTACAAGGCGCCCTATCCACGCCCGACGCCGCCGCACACCCCGCCGGGCGGCAAGGACGTCCGGCCCGAGACGCCGCTTTCCGCTATGCCGCTCGGGATGCCGACCGGCCCGGAGGATCTTCTGGTCGATGACGAGGGCGCCCCGCTTCGTATTGATCACGCCTTTTCGTGGGAAGCGCCGCTCGGCCTGCACGGGCTGATGCACACCGTCATCGCCAATGCCCATGCGGGGGATCCGTACGCGATCGACACGCTCTTTCTCTATATGTCGAACATGGCGTGGAATTCCTCGCCCGAGCCTGAGGAAACCGCGCGCCTTCTCACCGACAAGGACGAGACCACCGGCGAGTACCGCATCCCGCATCTGATCTACGCGGACGCTTATTTTTCCGAGACCGTCGCCTATGCCGATCTCGTCCTGCCGGACACGACCTATCTCGAACGCTTCGACTGCATTTCTCTGCTCGACCGGCCGATCGGCAATGCCGAGGGGCCGGCCGACGCCATTCGCCAGCCGGTGGTCGCGCCGGACCGCGATGTCCGCCCCTTCCAGGATGTGCTGATCGATCTCGGCGCGCGGCTTGGCCTGCCAGCCTTCATCAAGCCCGACGCCAGCGCGCGCTATGCGAGCTATGCGGACTACATCGTCCGTCACGAGCGCCGGCCGGGCATCGGCCCGCTTGCCGGCTGGCGCGGCAACGGCACGCAATCCGGCCGCGGGGCGCCCAACCCCTCACAGCTCGAGCACTATGTCGCCAATGGCTGTTTCTGGCGTCACGAGCTGCCGCCGGAGGCGCACTACTTCAAGTTCGCGAACCGCGATTATCTGGAGGCGGCGACCGCGCTCGGCCTGATCGAGAAGCCCGAGAAGATCACGCTGCAGCTCTATGCCGAGCCCATGCAACGGTTCCGTCTCGCCGGGCTCGGCCATGGGCGCGTTCTGCCGCCGCCCGATCTTCGCGAGCGCGTCGCCCGCTATTGCGATCCCCTGCCTTTCTGGTACCCGCCCTTCGAGCAGGAGACGGCCGACGAGGCGGAATTCCCGCTCTCGGCAATCACCCAGCGTCCGATGCCGATGTACCATTCCTGGGGCTCGCAGAATGCCTGGCTTCGGCAAATCCATGCCCGCAATTTTCTTTATATTGCCCCGGAGACCGCACGCTCTCTCGGACTCGCGGACGGAGACTGGGTGAGGGTGAGCAGCCGGAGCGGCAGCGTGACCTGCCCGGTGCGGATCATGGAAGGTGTAAATCCGCTCACGGTCTGGACCTGGAACGCGATCGGCAAGCGTGCCGGAGCCTGGATGCTCACCTCCGACGCGCCGGAATCGCGGCAGGGCTTTCTCCTCAACCATGTGATCGCGACCTTCCTGCCCATGCGGAACGGGCGGCGCCTGCCGAGCAGCGACCCCGTCACCGGCCAGGCCGCGTGGTACGATGTGCGCGTGCGGATCGAGAAGATGGCACGCGGCAAGGAAGAGACGATGCCGCATCCGAAGCCGCTCCCGCCACCGGACGGATTGCTCGCGGCGGCGCAGCGGCTGCGCGCATGACCTCCCTCCCCACGCCCCGGCCGGGCGCGAAAAAGCTCGGCCTCGTCATCGATCTCGATACCTGCGTCGGCTGCCATGCCTGCGCGGTCAATTGCAAGGAATGGAACAATGGCGGCTATCCCGCGCCGCTGCCGGATTACGATCCCCATGGCGCGAAGCCGGACGGCGTGTGGTTCAACCGCATCCATACGTTCGAGGCGGGTGAGGGCGCGGCGGGCCGCACCGTCCATTTCCCGCGTTCCTGCCTGCATTGCGACGAGCCCGCGTGCGTCACCGTCTGCCCCACCGGCGCTTCCTACAAGCGCGCGGAGGACGGGATCGTGCTGGTCAATGCCGAGCACTGCATCGGCTGCAAGCTCTGCTCCTGGGCCTGCCCTTACGGCGCGCGCGAGTTCGACGAGGATGCGGGGGTGATGAAGAAATGCACCCTCTGCATAGATAGAATTTATAACGAAACGATCCCCGAGGCCCAACGCGTGCCAGCCTGCGTCGCCACCTGCCCCGCCCATGCGCGGCATTTCGGCGATCTCGGCGATCCGGAGAGCGCGGTTTCGGAACTGGTGCGCAACCGCGGCGGCTATGATTTGATGCCGGAAATGGGCTATCGCCCGGTCAACAAATATCTTCCGCCGCGCAAGAACACGTGCCGCGCGCCGGCGCTTCCCGAACCGCCGACCAATGGCGCGAAAGCGAACGGCAATGTGAGCGAGCGCCTGCTCGCCTGGCTCGACCGCGCGCTTTCGTCCTGAGAGCACGCAATGACACCGGCGCTTTCGGTTATTCTCTTCACCACGGCCTCGGGCGCCGGGTACGGATTGCTCGCGCTGCTTGGGCTGCTCGTGCCCTTCGGGCTGCTGCCCGCGATGCCATGGTTTGGCCTCGCGACGCTGGTTCTGGCGCTTGCCCTGGTCAGCGGCGGACTTCTTTCCTCGACGCTCCATCTCGGTCATCCGGAGCGGGCCTGGCGCGCGGTGACGCAATGGCGCTCCTCCTGGCTCGCGCGCGAGGGGTTGGCGGCGCTGCTCACCTATCTCCCCGCGCTCGGCTTCGGCGCGACCTGGTTCCTGGCCCACCGCCCAGCTCCGGCCGCTGCCGCGCTCGGCATGCTCGCCTCGGTGGGCGCCGTCGTCACCCTCTTCTGCACCTCGATGATCTATGCGAGCCTCCGCCCGGTGCGGCAATGGCGCAACGCCTGGGTCACGCCGAATTTCCTTCTGCTCGCAGGGTACAGCGGCGCGCTATGGCTCGCGGCGATGACACGGCTCTTCCACGCGAGCGCGGCCTTGCCCTCGGCGCTGGCGTTGCTCTTCTGCCTCGCAGCGTTGGCCGCAAAGCTTTTCTATTGGCGTTGGATCGACCGCACGCCCGGCGCGAGCACGGCGGAAACGGCGACGGGGCTCGGCCATCTCGGCCGCGTGCGCACGCTCGATGCGCCGCACACCGAAGAAAACTATCTCATGCGCGAGATGGGTTTCCGCATCGCGCGCAAACATGCGCGGCGGCTGCGCAGGCTCGCGCTCATCATCGGATTCGCAATCCCGTTCGTGCTCACCATCGTCGCGCTGATCCTAAGCGTGCTCCTCGCCCTCGCCGCTGCCGTTATCGCTGCGCTGCTCGCGCTTATCGGCATCTTCGTCGAACGCTGGCTCTTCTTCGCCGAGGCCACGCACACGGTGATGCTCTATTACGGGCGGGCAGCGTAATGCTCACAGCGTGAAAAGCCTGCCGGCATCGGGAATCGCGTCGCACACGCCCGCCAGACGCAAACAGTGCCAGGCGAGCGCATGATCGCTCGAGGTCACGGCAACGCCCGTCTCCGCCTCGATCTCGCCGACGATCCCGGCAAGACGAAGCGAGGTGCAGGAGACGAACACGCAATCGAGCTTCGTCGCACGCGCGAGCGCCTTCACGCCCGCCTTGATCGAAGCCGTGTCGATGCGCGCGGCCTCCCGGTCGTCAGGGCGGTTGAAGGTCGCGAAGGCCGCGACATGAACCCCGCCCGCTTCCAGATAGGCACGCACCGTTTCATTGACCGCGGGCGCATAGGGCGTGAGCACGCCGACCCGATGTGCTCTCAGCATCTTGAAGGCGGCGAAGGCAGCCGTGACCGGCGTCGTGCAGGCGACGTCCGGGCGCACCTTGCGGATCTCGGCGAAGACCGCCTGCTCGCCGAGCGTCATCGCCGCCGAGGTGCAGCCGAAGGCGACGACATCGAGGTTGAGGCCGGGCAGGATCAGTGCCGTCGCGGGCGCGATGCGCGGCGCCATGGCGCGCAATGTCTCGGGCGTGATCTCCGCATCATTGTGCAGCCGCGCGACATAGAGCCCGACGCCGGGCCGCCGCGCGAGGCGGGCGAATTCGTGTTCCATCGTCTGGTCGGTCGCGAGCACCAGAAGCCCGATCGCGGCGCGTGGCGCGATGCCGCCATCGAGCGTTGCATCGAGCACGCCGAGATCGTGGCAGGAGGCGGCAATGTCCATTGTCTTCGCCATCTGTCCCTCCATCACGCGGCGAGCGGGATCGCGGGCACCCGCCCGGCGATCAGATCGGCGGTGATGCGGGCGGTGCCGTGCGACATGGTCCAACCGATATGCCCATGGCCGGTATTGAGGAAGAGGTTCGGATACCGGCTCCGCCCAAGGATCGGCAGGTTCGACGGTGTCATCGGCCGGAGCCCCGCCCACATCTCCGCCCGCGCATAATCCGCGCCGTCCGGAAAAAGCCTTTGCACAACCCTCAGCATATGGGCGAAATCGGTCGGACGGTGCGACGTGTCGTAGCCCGAAATCTCGGCCGTCGCGGTCACGCGAAGCCGCTCGCCGAAGCGCGAGATGGCGACCAGATTGTCCTCGTCGAGCACGCCCATGCTCGGTGCCGCGCGATGATTGCCGATCGGGATCGTCAAGGAATAGCCCTTGACCGGGTAGATGGGCAGGCGAAGCCCGATCCCACGGGCGAGAAACGTGCTCTCGCAGCCGAGCGAGAGCACGTAGATATCGCCCTGCACCGGCCCCGCCCTTGTTTCGACCGCGGTCACACGATCCTTTTCGACAAGGATCCGCGTGATGTCCGTGCCGGTTTGAATCTCGGCCCCCCGCGCCCGGCAAATGTCCGCGAGCGCCGTCGTGAAGAGATGGCAATCCCCGGTTTCGTCCGTCGGACAATGAATGCCGCCCGCGATCGTTTTGCTCTCGGCAAGCGCCGGCTCGAGCGCGGCGACGCCAGCGCGATCCAGGGCGCGGATCTCCTGTCCGCATTCGACGAGGATGCGCATATGCGCAACACCGGCTTCGAGCGCGGCTTCGCTGCCGTAGAAATAGAGGACGCCGCGCGTGTTGCGGTCATAGGCGATCGCTTCCGCCGCCAGCGTCTCCTGAAGGACCGACTGTGAATAGGCGGCGAGGCGGTGCTTGGCGCGCGTGTTGCGCGTGGCCCGTGCCTCGGTGCACTGGGCAAGAAACAGCGCCGACCAGCGCCAGAGGGAAGGATCGAGAGAGGGGCGGAAGCGCAGCGCCTGATCGGGCAGCACAAGCGATTTGAGAAGGATCATCGGCGCGCGGGGCGAGGACCAGGCAAAGGAATGGCCGGGCGCGATCATCCCGGCATTGCCGAAGCTCGTTCCGCTCGCGACCTCCTTCAGCCGCTCCAGCAGAACCACCTCATGCCCATCGCGGAGAAGCTGATAGGCCGTGGTGACACCGACCACGCCCCCGCCCATCACCACAACCCGCATGAAGATCCCCTCCCCGCGCGAGCGTAATCCCTTTTCAGGCACTCGCCAGGGGCTCCGCCTGCACCCTGGTCGGGGGCTCTGCCCCCGACGCCCCTGCTGGGGCCTTAGGCCCCAGACTCCCTTCCTTTTTCTTTTTTCTTTCCTCGAGCGGGATGAAATCGTTCGCGCTCACGCATCCCGCTCTCGATCATTGTTTTCTCGCGTGATTGAGACTTCCGGGTTGTCCACCTCCAGTCATCACGCCCTAAGGAAGCGGCGCCGTCTCGGCTTCGAGCCAGGCCCGGTCCTCCGCGGGCAGCAGGGGAGAAAGCGTTTCCCGCACGCTTGCATGGTAGGCGTCGAGCCAGGCACGGGCTGCCGGATCGAGCAACGCGGGGAGGATCAGATGGCGCGCGAAGGGAGCGAGGGTCAGCGTCTCGAAGGCGAGGAATTTCTTCCCTGCCTCTCCATCCGCTGCGGGCTGGACCATCAGCAGGTTCTCGAGCCGGATCCCGTAGGCACCAGGGAGATAGTAGCCGGGCTCGTCGGAGAGGATCATGCCCGGTTGCAGCGGAACCGGGGAAGCCTGGCGTGAGATCCGGACCGGGCCTTCATGGACGGAAAGGAAGCTGCCGACTCCATGCCCGGTGCCGTGATCATAATCGAGCCCCGCTTCCCAGAGCGCGCGGCGGGCGATCGCGTCGATATGCACGCCCGCCACCCCTTGAGGAAAACGCAAGGTGGCGAGCGCGATATGGCCGGCGAGCACGCGCGTGAAGCGCTCACAGAGGGCGCGCGGCGGCGCCTCGGGCCCGGTCCAGATCGTGCGGGTGATGTCGGTGGTGCCCTCAGGAAACTGGGCCCCGGAATCGATCAGATAAACCTCATTGGCGCGAATCGGCCGGTCGCTTGCCGGGCTCACGCGATAATGGATGATCGCCCCGTGTTCCCCGGCGCCCGAAATCGCCGGGAAGCTTTCCCCGAAAAAGCCTTCCTGCGCGCGGCGGAAGGAGAGCAAGCGGACCGCGGCCGAGGACTCCGTCTCGCTGCCCGCCGCGCCCGCGCGCGCGAGCCAGGCGAGGAAGCGCGCGACGGCCACGGCATCCCGGCGGTGCGCCACGCGTGCGCCTTCCTGCTCGGTTGCGTTCTTGCAGGCCTTCGGCAGCAGGCAGGGATCGGTCCCTTCACTCACCGTAGCACCTGCGTCGCGCAGGCTTGTTGCGAACCACGATGAGGTCTCGGAGGGATCGACGCGGACACGTTGTCCCCTGAGGCAGGCCAGGGAAGCCGTCAGCGAAGCAGAGGGGGCAATGCTCACGTCGGGGCCGAGCCAGGCTCGCGTCTCGGGTGGAAGCTTCTCTTCGGCCATGAAGAGCTGCACGGACGCATCCTTGAAGAGAATCGCGAAGCCGAGCGCCACAGGCGTGAATTCGAGGTCACGCCCCCGCACATTGAGCAGCCAGTTGACCGAAGTCGGGTCCGAGATCACCGCCGCGCCC
This sequence comes from Acetobacteraceae bacterium, assembly GCA_035509315.1. Lineage (GTDB taxonomy): Bacteria > Pseudomonadota > Alphaproteobacteria > Acetobacterales > Acetobacteraceae > JAKAWQ01. Next base: position 163,822 of record DATJLS010000080.1, read on the forward strand.
TCGCCCGCTTGCGCGAGCACGGCACCGAGCCGCGCCCGCTTCGCCGCGGAGTCCTCGCCCGCATAGGCGGTCGGATGCGGCACGCACTGCGCGAGCGGCGGCGACGGCCGGTCGTTCCAGAGTGCGTCGATCGGGTTGGCCGGCAAAGACACCATCCTGGTGCCGACCGCCTCGAACCGGCGGAGCGCGGCCTCGCTGATCAGCATCGGGTCATAGCCGATCCGCGCGCCGGGCGCGGTGCGCGTGAGCCATGTTTCGGGCGGGTCCTCCTGGATATGGTGCCGCTCCCAAAGCGCCGGCTCGGTTTCCGCCTCTGCCTGAAGCGTATAGCGCCCGTCGGTGAACAGGGCGGCCTTGTCGCCGAGCACGACCGCCATGCCGGCGCTTCCGGTGAAGCCTGAGAGCCAGGCCAGCCGCTCGGCCGAGGGCGGCACATATTCGCCGAGATACTCATCCGATCGCGGCACGATGAACCCATCGACACCTTCTGCCGCCAGGGCGGCGCGCAGGCCGGCGAGGCGGGAGGCTCGGCTTGCATCCGGTTCGGGCACGTTCATGTCACCATCTCGTCATAGCTATGGCAATCATATGTGATTATTGCATGGCTGGCGGAGCCTCTTCCCGCAGGTGCGAAAGCGGTTCCACGTCCATATTCGCAGCGGAAAAGGCCGGCGCCAGCCCGCCGCGGACGGCGGGCGGACCGGTCTTCTGAAACGAGGATGCTGAATCATGACCGCCCTTTTTCCCCGGCAGACTGCTCACGCCTTCGCTGAGACGCGCGTCTCCCGTGCGTGGGACGCCGGGCGCGGCCGCCCGGCCCGCTTTGGTGCCGTCGGCCGCTTCGTCGCCGCGATCGGCGTCGGCATCCGTGAGCATCTGCGTCGCCAGCAGGTGATGAACGAGCTTTCCCAACTGACCGACCGGGAGCTTGCCGATATCGGTATCACTCGCAACGATATCGGCCAGATCTTCACGCCGGAATTCGTGGCCCAGCGTCGTTTCGAACGCGGCGCCTGAACGAAGAACGCAGAGTTCTCCGGCCGAAATGCCATGGCCGGAAAACTCCGTGTCCAGGCGCCGCCCGCAAGCCGGGCGCACCTCAGTGCAAAGTGGGTGAACGGAGGAACTGAGCGCGGTCGCCCGAGCGAATGGCGACCGTCGTGGTGATGCTGTCCCGCATTACCCTAAGCCGGACTTCCGCCCCGGCCGTGCCGGCCGACCAGACATTCTGCCAGAGCGTGGAGAGATCGCTGCTCTCTTCCTCACCCACGGCGACGATCCGGTCGCCCACCTGAACGCCGGCCTTGTCGGCCGGCCCGCCCTTGGCCAATCCGACGACGATGACCCCTTCCTCCTGCTCGGCGGCGAAAACACCGAGCCACGGGCGGCTTGGCTTGTTCACCCGCCCATAGGTCAGAAGATCGTTCAGGATCGGCGTCAGATGGTCGATCGGGACGCACATATTGATATCGAGCCGCCGCCCCTGGGCGTCTCCCCGCTGCACCAGGAGCGAGCCGACCCCCGCCAGCTTGCCCTCGCCGCCGATCAGCGCCGCGCCGCCCCAGAAGGGATGGGCGGGGGCGGTGAAGATCGCGTCATCGAGGAAATATTCCCAGTAGCCGGCAAATTCCTGACGCGCCACCACCTTGGTCGCGATGGCGTGCGGCCGCCCGCCACCCGAGGCGACCACCGTTGCATCGCCAACCCGAAGAAGATCCGACCGGCCGAGCGGAAGCACGGGCAATGCCAGCCGCCCGAGCGCCTGGACGAGTCCGAAACCGGTCTCCTGGTCGTAGGCGAGCGCGTGACCCGGGGTGCGTTGCCCGGAAACGGACCGGAGCCATACCTCCTCCGCCTCGGTGATCAGATAGCCGATCGTGAGCACGAGACCGTCCTCGCGGATCACCACGCCGCTGCCCACCCGCTCGGTGCCGAGCGTGGCGGCGGTGAAGGCATCCGGCGGCACGGCCGCGCTCAACCCCACGACCGATTCCAGCGCCCGGTCCAGATCAAATTGATAATCCTCCGGATCCGGCTGCAGCTCGGGCGGAATTTCCCAGTCTCTATCTTCGCTCACGCATTCGCTTTCATATTCGGCGGCCACACGCCGTGCAGCCTCTTTCGATGCCTTGTCTTGACACTATAGCCTGATTGGGCGGAGGGCGGCACCGCAGACGTGCGCCGTCTCCATGAAGCCTTCACGTCTACGTAAACGCGCGCCACCAGAGACCGAGCGGCGCCGGCATGCCTGCCTTCCAGCCGTCCTCACGCAGCAGATCCTCTGCCGCGTCGCCGACCCGCACCATGGCGACGAGAGTGCGCCGGCCGGCACCTTGCGCCGCGACCTCCACCACTTTCAGGAGTGCCCGGCCGATGTCCGGCGCCCTGCTCCCGGCTGCCACCATGAAGTGTTCCAGAAGGGCGGGTCCGGCTTCGGGCGGCGGCAGAGCGATCTCGACGCTGCCCGCGATCACGCCTTCGTTCCAGGCTGCGATCAAGATGCGCATGCCGGCGGCAATCTCGGCCGCGACTTTGCGCCAATGGGCGGCAGATTTTGCCTCCGAAACCGGCTCTCGGGGCGCCGAAGCACACAGGATCGAGGCCAGGTTCCGCGCGGCCGAAGCCGCCGAAGCCGCGCTCAGCGGTCGTGCGACAATTCCCGCCAAGGGCTTCGCGAATCCGAACTCGAGCGTGTGCGAAAGATCATCGAGCGCGCGCAGAAAACCCGTGCGGACATAGCTCCGCTTCTCGTAGAAACGATGGGCGGCGCGGAAGCGCGTGTCGCTCCACAGCACGGAGTGGCGCGCGCCATGGGTGCGAGCATGGGCCTCGGCCGTATCGAGCAGGCGATGGGCGAGGCCACTGCCGCGCCATGGCCGCAAGACGTACATGCGCGCGATCTCCCACGCCGGTTCCTCAGGCTTTCCGGACACGGGGACCGTCGCCACCATGCCAACGATCTCGCCTCCCTTCGCCTCAGCTGCCCAGAGTGTCCCGCCCTTCTCCGCATAATAGGAAGCGAGCGCGCGCAGTTCCGGCACCTCGCCATCGATATCGAAGACCACGTCGGGATATTCGGCCCAGCAGGCACCGATCAGCGCGATGAAGCCGGCGGCATCCGCGTCCCGCCCCGGCCGGATGTGGGGCTCGGGCATCGTACCCGCTTTAGCGCAACCCTGCGGTGAAGGCGGCGATCCGCCGGCAGGCTTCGGTGAGCGCCGCCTCGTCGGTCGCGTAGGAGATTCGGAGGTAGGGACTCATCCCGAATCCCGCCCCGTGCACCGAGGCGACATGCTGCTCCTCAAGCAGGGCCATCGCGAAATCCTGGTCCGTCTCGATTTTCCGGCCGCCTTCGCTGGTCCTGCCGATACAGCCGCCAATATTCGGATAGACGTAAAACGCGCCCTCCGGCTTGCGGCAGGTGATGCCGGACGCCTCGTTCAGCTTTTTCACCACCATGTCCCGCCTGCGGCGATAGATCGCCCGCCGCTCGGCGACCAGGTCCTGCGGCCCGTCCAGCGCCGCGACGGCCGCGGCTTGGCCGACGGTCGAAACGCCGGCGGTCACCTGGCCCTGCATATTGACCATCGCCTTGATCAGCGCGCGCGGCCCACCGGCGAAACCGATCCGCCAGCCCGTCATCGCGTAGGTCTTGGAGACGCCGCTTACGGTAACGATGCGCTCGGCAAGGTCCGGCGCGGCGGCTGCGAGTGTCACAAGCGCGAAATCCTCGTCATAAACGAGGTGCTCGTACATGTCGTCGGCGATCACCCAGAGCCGGGGATGGGCGCGGATGACCGCGGCGATCTCACCGAGCTCGGCTTTCGTGCAGGCCGCGCCGGTCGGGTTGTTGGGAAGGTTGAGGACGAGAAGCTTCGTTCGCCCGGTGATCGCCGCCTCCAGATCCTCGGCGCGCAGCTTGAAGCCATTGTTCTCGGGGCAATTGACGGAGACCGGCACCCCGCCGGCGAGCTTCGTCATCAGCGGATAGGCGGTCCAGCAGGGGCGCGGAATCACCACCTCGTCGCCTGGATCGACGGTCGCCATGATGGCATCGTAGATCACCTGCTTGCCGCCATTGCCGACCATGATCTGATCGAGCGCGAAGTCGAGACCGTTCTCGCGCCGGAACTTTCTCTGCACCGCTTCCTTGAGCGCCGGAGTGCCGTCTTGCGGCGGGTATTTCGTCTGGCCGGCGAGCGCTGCCTTGTACGCGGCCTCGATCGCGTGCTTGGGTGTAGCGAAGTCCGGCTCACCGATGGTGAGCGGGATCACTTCGGCACCGGCGGCGCGCAGCGCGCGCGCGCGCACCGTCATCGCCACCGTCGCCGCGACCGGCGCCGCGCCCAGCCTCTGCGCGAGCGCTGGCATCGAAAGATTCAGGAAAGACTCTGGCAGAAGCGCTGGATTCGCGTGCAGGCCTCGCGCAGCAGATCCGTCCCGGTCGCGTAGCTGACACGGAAATGGCCGGGATACATGAAGGCAGCGCCATGCACGACCGCGACCCCCTCCTCCTCAAGGAGGGCGGTCACGAGGGATTCGTCATCCGCGATCTTCACGCCGCGACGGCTGGTCTTGCCGATGCAGCCATGAATCGCCGGATAGACATAGAAGGCGCCCTCGGGCCGGTGGCAGGTGATGCCGGGCGCGGCATTGAGCATGGATACGACGAGATCGCGGCGTTCGTTATAGATCTTCACCATCCCGGGGATGGAGTCCTGCGGTCCGTTCAGCGCCTCGAGAGCGGCGGCCTGGCTGATGCTCGAGGCGTTCGTCGTCGATTGGCTCTGCAGCTTGTCCATCGCCTTGATCATCTCGACCGGCGCGCCGGCGAAGCCGATCCGCCAGCCGGTCATCGCGTACGCCTTGCTGCAGCCATTCATCGTGATCGTGCGCGCGCGGAGCTTCGGCTCGACCTCGACGATCGTCGCCGGGCGGAACCCGTCATAGACGAGCTTTTCGTAGATATCATCCGTGAAAACCCAGACATCCGGGTGGCGCAGCAGCACATCGCAGATCGGGCGCAGATCGGCGGCCGAGTAGGCCGCGCCGGTTGGGTTGCAGGGGTTGTTGAGCAGGAACCATTTGGTCTTCGGCGTGATCGCCGCCTCCAGATCCTCGGCGCGCAGCTTGAAGCCGTGATTCTGGCTGCACGGCACAAGGATCGGCTTTCCTTCTGCCAGCGATACGATGTCCGGATAGCTCACCCAGCAGGGCGAGGGGATCACCGCCTCGTCACCGGGATCGATCGTCGCCAGCATGGCGTTGAAGATCACCTGCTTGCCGCCGGTGGAGACGATGATCTCCTCCGGCCGGTAATCGAGGCCGCTGTCGCGGCGGAACTTGTCGGCGACGGCCTGGCGCAGCGCCCTGGTGCCGGCGACATCGGTGTATTTCGTCTCGCCCGCCTCAATCGCGCGGATCGCTGCCCGCTTGATGTTCTCCGGCGTATCGAAATCAGGCTCGCCGGCGGAGAGGCTGATCACGTCCCGCCCCGCAGCCTGCAGCGTGCGGGCCTTGGTGGCGATCGCGATGGTCTGGCTCGGATTGATGCGGTCGAGCCTTGATGCGGTGAGATGCATGGGAAATCCAGGTAACGCCTCAAGCGAAGCCGGACCCTATCGTTCCGTCCGGGCGGCGGCAACCGCCGGCCGGGGGACCGTGGCCTCTTAATCCGGCATGCCAGCCATCGCCCGGACGGTGGCGGGCGAATGCCCGGCCGAGCGCAAATCCTTGAGACTCATCGCCTTGTCCCGCTTGGCCAGCCGCCGGCCGGATTGATCGCGGAGGAGGGGATGGTGCGCGTAAGCCGGCTCCGGCCAGCCGAACAGGGCTTGCAGCAGGCGATGCAGCGCGGTGGCGGGCCTGAGGTCCTCTCCGCGGCTCACCAGCGTCACGCCCTGGGCCGCATCGTCGTGAGTGACGCAAAGATGATAGCTCGCCGGCGCATCCTTCCGGCCCAGTACCGCGTCCCCGAAAAGAACGGGATCGCAGGCGACCCGCACGCCTTCCTCCTTGCAGGAAAGTGGCGGCACGGAGCGCAGCGCCTTCGCCATATCCAGACGGAGCGCGTACGAAATGCCGGACGCGACGCGCGCGGCGCGCTCATCCGCGTTGAGATGCCGGCACGTGCCCGGATAGGGCGCGACGCTGTCCGGGCCCAGGAACACGCCTTGAGACGTCCCCTGGGGCGCTTCTGCTGCCCCGGCCACCTCACGGCGGATCTCCGCCCTTGTGCAAAAGCAAGGGTAGAGAAGCCCACACGCATCGAGCCGCACCAGCGCCGCGCGATACTCGGCGAGATGTTCGGACTGGACCCGAACCTCCCTATCCCAGTCGAGCCCGAGCCAGGCCAGATCCTCGAGGATCGCCTCGCGGAACTCGGAGCGGCAGCGCGTGGCGTCGATATCCTCGATCCTGAGCAGGAAACGGCCACCCGCCGCGCGTGCGCGCCGCCAGGCGAAAAGCGCCGCATGAGCATGGCCGAGATGCAGGAAGCCGGTGGGGCTGGGGGCGAATCGGGTCACGATGGACATGGCACGATCGGGCAGGGATATTGCGGACGGACGATGCACAAGACGAAGGCCCGGAAAGACGGGCATGAGAGACCAATATGGGCTTCCTCACCCGAATTTTTCCGCCTTCCCGCGAGAGCGCTCGGCTCCCCCCCGCCCATGGCTGACATGCCGCGGCTGCTCGATGGCCCGTGCTTCGGGCCGCGGGACGGACGGCGCGCGCAGCAGCTCGTCGTCCTTTGCCACGGACTCGGCGCTGACGGCCATGACCTGATCGATCTCGCCGCCTTCTGGGAAAAATCTCTGCCGGCCGCCTGCTTCGCGGCACCCGACGCACCGGAGCCGTGCAACATGGGTCCCTTCGGGCGGCAATGGTTCGATCTCTCCGACCGTTCGCCCGAGCATCTTTCCGCCGGCGTGCGCAGCGCCGCTCCCTTTCTCGATGCCTTCATCGACTCCGAGCTCGCGCGGCTCTCCCTGCCACCCGATGCCTACGCACTGATGGGCTTCAGCCAGGGCGCGATGACCGCGCTCTTTACCGGCCTTCGTCGCTCACCGGGGCCGCGCGCCATCCTTGCCTATTCGGGCGCCCTGATCGCCCCCGAAACCCTCGCCGAAGAGCGGGCGAACAATGCCCCGGTGCTGATCATCCATGGCGAGGCGGACACGGTGCTGCCCGTCTCCCTTTCGCATCTGGCCGAAGAGCAACTGCGCGCAACGGGCGTGGTGGTGGAATCGCTCTATCTCCCGCTTCTCGGCCACGGCATCGACGATGCCGGCCTCTCTGCCGGCGCGCTCTTTCTCCAGCGCGCCTTTGTCGGCGGCTAGAGCGAATTGCGTTTGCACGGGCTCACGCAATCCGCTCTATGTGTTTGTTTTGCGAGCATCTTTACGCGATCAGCCGATTCCATCTGATCGCGATCTGCTCTAGTGTTCCTGCCCGCGAAGTTCGTCGCTTTTTGCGACGAACGGAGAGGATAGGCAGGCCACTGAAAATAAAAAGCAAGTGTCCCGATTCCATCCACATTCCAATGCGACGGACTTCGGCATCGGGACACCAGAGCGTGATGCGCGAGGGTGGAATCACCGCCGGTCTGAACCACGCGAGAAAACAAAGGGCTAGAGTGGGATACGTGAGCGGGAGTGAACGCATCGCACTCTAAAGAACGGGAGGGATGGCTTGCAGCCTGCCCATGCCTCTGCAATAAGAGCCGCGCGACTCTGGTGGCGCACAAGTGCTCGGGGGTCACGGAAGCGTAACCTACCAGTGCTAGTTGTGCCTTCCTGGCCGGACAGGAGCGGCGATTGCCGGACGGTGGCCAACAGTTTCCCGCGCTGGTGCTGAACGCGGATTTCCGTCCCCTCTCCTATTTTCCCCTTTCCTTGTGGTCCTGGCAGGATGCGGTGCGCGCGGTCTTTCTCGATCGTGTCGCCGTCCTCAACGAATATGAGATCGAGGTCCGGTCGCCCTCCCTTGCGATGCGCTTGCCCAGCGTCATTGCGCTCAAGGATTACGTGACAACAGCGCGGCGCCCGGCCTTCACCCGCTTCAACGTCTTCCTGCGCGACAGCTTCACCTGCCAGTACTGCAGTGTCCGCCACCCGGCCCCCGATCTCACCTTCGATCACATCATTCCGCGCTCGCGCGGCGGTCGGACGATCTGGGAAAATGTCGTCACGGCCTGCGGCGCCTGCAATCTGCGCAAGGGCGCGCGCCTGCCGCGGGAATGCCGGATGTACCCGCTCCAGCCGCCCGGCCGGCCCACCACCTGGGAACTGCAGGAGCGCGGCCGCGCCTTTCCCCCGAATTATCTGCACGAGAGCTGGCGCGACTATCTCTATTGGGATAGCGAGCTGGAAAGCTGAGGGGACAGAACCCCAGATTTGAACTTGAAAATCTCGCGCATCACGCCGCCTCAAGCTCGACCGCCAGCGCCCTGAGGCTCGCGGTATGGGGATGGCCGATGCGGCCGGCCCGGAGATCCTCGACCCCCAGCGTCTCCACCAGCATGCCCTCCTGCATGACCCCGATCGTCGGGCAGAGATGGGCGACCACTGCGAGATTGTGGCTGACCAGGAGGTAGGTGAGTTCACGCGCCGCCTGCAGATCGGTGAGCAGATTGAGGATCTCGGCCTGCACCGAGACATCGAGCGCGCTGGTCGGCTCATCGAGCAGGAGCACATCCGGCCCGGCGATCAGCGCCCGGGCGATCGCGACACGCTGGCGCTGGCCGCCCGAGAGCTGGTGCGGATAGCGGAAGCGCAGACGGGACGGCAGCGCCACTTCCTCGAGCGCGCGGGGAATCCGCGCATCGATCCCGCCGATGCCGTGCACGATTAGCGGCTCGGCAAGCTGGCGGTCGATCGTCTGGCGCGGATGGAGCGAGCCATACGGGTCCTGGAACACCATCTGCACGCGGCGGAAGAAGGCCCGCGGGCGCCGTTGCGCAAGCGGAGAACCTTCGAGCAGGATGCGCCCGTGCCAGTCGCGGATGAGCCCCGCGAGCGCGCGCAGCACGCTCGACTTTCCCGAGCCGGATTCGCCCACGATGCCGAAGCTCCGCCCTTTGCCCACCGCGAACGAAACGCCTTTCACGGCGGTGAACCCGCCGAAGCGGATATGCAGATCCTCGACTGTGATCACGCGGCTTCCCAGGCGGGATCGCGCGTCATAACCGGGAGCCTTTGGCGCGGATGGTTGAGGCTCGGCAGGCAGGCGAGCAGCCCCTGCGTGTAGGGATGGCGAGAGTGGACGAGCTCAGCGGCCCGCACCGTCTCCACCACCCTTCCCGCATACATCACCATCACCCGGTTGCAGAAATGCGAGACAAGCGGCAGGTCGTGGCTGATGAGAATGAGGCCCATGCCGCGCCGCGAGACGAGATCCTCGATCAGCCGCAGGATTTCCGCCTGCACGGTGGCATCGAGCGCGCTGGTGGGCTCATCGGCGATAAGAAGCTCGGGATCGCCCGCCAGCATCATCGCGATCATTACCCGCTGGCCCATTCCGCCCGAAAGCTCGTGCGGATAGCGGTCGGCGACCGCGCGCGGATTGCGGATCTGCACCTGCGCGAGGAGATCGACGGCCGCCGCGCGGGCTGCCTTCCGGGAGAGCTTCTTGTGCAGCTGAAGCGGCTCGGCGATCTGCGCGCCCGCCGTCATCACCGGGTTGAGAGCGAATTTCGGGTCCTGAAGGATGAGCCCGGCCCGCCGGCCGCGGATCGCACCGAGCGTGCGCGAAGATGCGCCGAGAATATCGATGCCATCGAAAAGAATCTTCTTCGCGTGCACCACCGCGCCCGGCGGCGTGAGGCCGATGACGGCCCGTGCGGTCAGCGATTTCCCCGAGCCCGATTCACCGACAATGCCGAGCTTTTCCGTCCCCATCGCGAGATCGACGCCGCGAACCGCGAAATGAATCCCCCTGCCGCCGGAAAGATTCCCCGGAAAACCAATTCGGAGATCTTCGATCTCCACCCTCATTGCCGCGCTTTCGGGTCAAGCACGTCGCGCAGCCCATCGCCCAGCAGATTGAACGCAAGGGCCGCGACGAAGATCGCGACGCCCGGCGCCGTCGGCACCCACCATTGCTGAAGGATGTAATCGCGGGAAGTCGCGATCATCGTGCCCCATTCCGCCGCGGGCGGCTGAGCGCCCATGCCGAGAAAGCCGAGACCGGCGGCGGTGAGGATGATGCCGGCCATATCGAGGCTCACGCGCACGATGACGCTCGAGAGGGCGAGCGGCACGATGTGGCGAAGGATGATGCGCGGAGAGCCGGCGCCCAACAGCCGGATCGCGGCGATGAAATCCGTATTGCGGATGGTCAGCGCGTCGGCGCGTGCGAGCCGCGCATAAGGCGGCCAGGAGGTGAGCGCGATCGCGATCACCGTGCTCGCGATCCCGGGTTTCAGCGCGGCGACGAAGGCGAGGGCCAGGATCAGCCGGGGAAATGCGAGAAAGATGTCGGTGAGCCGCATCAGAACCCGATCGATGAGGCCGCCGAGATAGCCGGCGATGCAGCCGACGACGAGGCCGAAGGGCGCAACCAGGGCCACCACCGCCACCACCATGCCGAGGGTGAGCCGCCCGCCATAGATCAGCCGCGAGAGAAGATCGCGCCCAAGCTCATCGGTGCCGAGCCAGTGCGCGGCCGAGGGCGGGGCGAGCCGGTCGGCGAGATTCTGCGCATAGGGATTGTCCGGGGCGAGGAGCGGGGCGGCGAGAGCGATGAGGATGAGCAACGTCACGACGATCAGCCCGCCCAAGGCGAGCCGGTTCGCCGCGAAGCGTCGCCAGCTGCGATAGAACTCACCCCAGGCCGTCTGCCTTCGCGATGTCGGCTCCTCGGCCAGCAGCCAGGCGCGCAGCGTGATTGCGGACGGGATGGGCGCAGGCTTCGTTCCTTCGTTCATGGCGGGAATTTATCGGACTCGAATTTATCGGACTCGGGGATCGAGCAGGCGGTAGGCGAGATCGGCGAGCAGATTGAGACCGACATAGATGCAGCCGATCACCAGGGTCGCGCCGAGCACCGCATTCATGTCGGCGTTGAGAAGCGAGGTGGTGAGATAGAGGCCGAGCCCCGGCCAGCCGAACACCGTCTCTGTCAGCACCGCGCCTTCGAGCAGGCTCGCATAAGCGAGCGCGAGCACGGTGATGAGCCCGACGGAGATGTTGCCGAAAGCGTGGCGCCAGAGCACGAGCCTCTCGGGCACGCCTTTCGCCCGTGCCGTGACGACATATTCCGCGCCAAGCGCCTCCAGCATGAAGGCGCGAGTCATCCGCGTGATATAGGCAAGGCTGTAGAGGGCGAGCACCAGAGCCGGCTGAACGAGATGGGCAAGCGCGCTCAGGAAGGCTCCCCAGTTTCCGGCGATGGCCGCGTCCGCCACCAGCATGCCGGTGATGGTGGGTACCGTTCCTTCATAGAGCACGCCGATCTGCCCGGAGCCTGGCAGCCAGCCGAGATCGGCATAGAAGACGAGCAGGAAGATCAGGCCGAGCATGAAGACCGGGATCGACTGCCCGGCAAGGCTCACCACCCGCACGACATGGTCAAGGCGCGAGCCCGGCCGCGCCGCGGCGAAGACGCCCGCCGGCACCCCGATGATGACGGCGATGATGATCGCCGCCGTGGCGAGCTCGAAGGTGCGGGGAAAGAACTGGACGATATCGGAGGTGACGGAGTTGGACGTCATCACCGAAGTTCCGAGATTGCCTTCGGCGAGCCGCCGCAGATAGATCGCGAACTGCGTTGTGAGCGGCCGGCCGAGCCCGAGCTCGGCACGCACATGCGCCACCACATCGGGCGGCGCATGGTCGCCGACGATCGCGATCACCGGATCGATCGGGATCACGCGGCCGATGATGAAAGTGACGAGAATCAGCCCGAAAAGGGTGATGGGGATGCTGGCCGCGTTCGCAGAAAGGGCGCGGAGCCGCGCCGCCCCGCGTCCTAGAGCGGTCTCAGTTCGCATGGGCTCACGCAAACCGCTTCATGGCTTCGTTTCGCTGGCATCGTCGCGCGATCACGGGTCTCGGCGGATCGCGGTCCGCTCTCGGCTCACGTCTTGCGGATTTCGCTATAGCGGGTGAAATCGGACTGCGCGCCGAGGATGAACCCGGTGACGTTCTTGCGCAGAACCGCAGTCGCGTTCTGCTGCAGCATGAAGGCGATCGGCGATACCTGCCAGGCCTGCTCCTGCATCTTGTGATAGAGCGCGACGCGCTTGGCGGTATCGAGCTCCTCTGCCGCTGCCGTCACTTCCGCAGTGAGCGTGGGATCGTAGAAATGGCAGCGCCAGGCGATGATCTTGAGCTTGCTGTTGTCCGAATCATCGGGGTTGGCGTTGAAGGCCTGGGCGTTCGAGTTGGGATCGAAATAATCCGGATACCATTCGGAGAGAATGAGCTGATGCTGGCGTGCCCGCATCTTGGTGAAGACCTGGCTGCGGGTGCCGGGCAGCAGCGAGACCTTGATGCCCACCGCGCCGAGATCCGCCTGGATGGCGGCGGCGATGTCCGTATAGGGGTGGTCGGAGAAATGGTCGAGCGTCGCGGTGAAGCCGTTCGCGTACCCGGCTTTGGCCAGCAGGGCCTTGGCCTTGTCCGGATCCTTCGAGAACGGATTGGTGACGAGTGCGCCGAGGATTCCGGTGGGTTCGAAGGATTGGTTCACGATATAGGTGTCGGGGACGATGTTCTTCTGGATGCCGGCATAGTCGATGGCCCATTTGATCGCCTCGCGCACCGCGATCTTGGCGAAGGGGGCGTAGTCGGCATTGCCGGCGACATACATCTGATTGGTGGAAGGGGCGGCGAGCCGGTAGAGATTGGGATCCCCCGCTGCCGTCTTGAGCAAGTCCGGCGTGAGGTCGCGGGCGATATCGGCATCGCCGTGCTGCACCATCAGGAGCTGCGTGCCCGGATCCTTCACGTGGCGGATGAAGACCCGCCTGGTCAGCGGCGCGGTCGCCGCATGCGGATTGGCATCGAGGATGATGTGATCGTTCGCCGACCAGGAGGTGAGCTGGTAGGGACCATTGCCGGCGGAATGGCTGGTCAGCCAGTGATTGCCGAGATCGTTGTTCTGCTGATGGGCAAGCGCGGTCTCCTTCTCGACGATGCCGCCGACATTGGCTGAAAGGCAGGTGAACACGAAGCTCGTCGCCGCCGGCTTCGGCAGCTCGATCACCAGCGTATGCGGATCGGTGGCGCGAATCAGGCTTGCGACGTTGTCCTTGGTGAAGCCGAACTGGGTGAGTTCGAAGCCGGGCGTGAGGTTGAGGGTGACGACCCGCTGGAGGGAGAATTCGGCATCCGAGGCCGTGGCCGGCTTCCCCGAAGGAAAGACCGCGTCCTGGACGAGATGGAACGTGAAGGTCTTGCCGTCCGAAGAGACCTCCCAGGCGCTGGCGAGGTCCGGCTCGATCTCGCTCAGCTTCTTGAGATTGGGCGAGACGAGCTTGCGATAGATGTTCGCATCGGCCTCGGTATTGGAGAATTCGTAGGATTGGGCCGGATCGAAGGAGATGACATCGTCGATCTGCTTGGCCATGACGACGATGCCCGGCGGCGTTGCCGCTGCGGCTTTGCCTGCGGCGAGCGGCGCCGTGGCAACAGCCGCCCCGGAAGCCAGGAGTGTGCGGCGTGTCAGCATTTTTGCTCTCCCTGCATGCACGCCAAGCATAGGCGTGGCCCCGTGAGAACGGGAAGGCCCTCCCGGCCTTATTTCGGCGCGCGCGCCTCGATCGCCACCGCCGTGATATTGTCGGCCGCTTCGCGGCCCAGGGCAGCGGCCAGAAGGAGCTCGCTTGGCGCCACACCCTCCGGCGCGCCGAGCAAAACAGTGAGCTCGGCCGGTGTCAGGCTTTTCGAGACCCCGTCGCTGCAAAGCAGGAAGCGGTCTCCGCCCGTCAGCATTCCCTCCCTCTCATCGAGGGCGAAGTTCTCGAGATCCCCGCCAACGGCCCGGGTGAGGATATCGGCGCGCGGATGGGCCGCCATCTCGGCCGCGCTGATCGCCCCCGCATCCGCCAATGCCTGCGCCAGGCTGTGATCGTGGCTGAGCTGCGAAAGCATCCCGTTGCGCAGGAGATAGGCCCGGGCATCGCCGGCCCAGAGGCAGGTGAAGCGGTCATCCCGCGCCAGCATGACGACGAGTGCCGCAGCGATCACCGCGCTTTCGCCGCGCCGCGCCGCCTCCGCGCGGAGCTTTTGGTGTGCCTGCCCGATCCGGCTCCGCACCTCATCATGGAGCGCCGCGGCGGAGAGGCTCATGGGAATCGATCCCAGCATGTCGGCGATCATCCAGGCCGCGACCTCGCCCGCCTCCCTTCCACCCGCGCCGTCCGCCACCGCCCAAAGCCCGAGATCCGGGCGATCGACATAGCTGTCCTCGTTATGCGCGCGCCGTGCGCCGGGATGGGTGCCGGCCCAGGAGCGGAAAGCAAACACGCTCATCCGCGGTCCTGATCGCGGAGGCCGGGCGGCTCAGCTTCCCCCCGGCGAGAGCACCGCCCTGAGGCCGGAGATGCTGAGGGTGAGATCCGTCGGGCCAGCGCCCGAGGCCGGCGCCGTCGCCCGCCAGTCCGCATGCTCGACATCGCGAAAGAGCACGGCGATGCCGACATAACGGGTGCCGCTCGCCAGGGTACGCGTGATGGTCCGGCTCGTGCCGGGGCTGATGACGAACTCTTCCGAGCCGAGCAGATCGCCGCCGAGCGTTTCCTGCTCATGCGTGACGAGCGCGAAGAAATCCGCCCGCTCGAAATTGTCGGTGGCGGCGAGCTGGTAGATCCGCACCGCGACCGGCGTGGCATGGCCATTCGGATCGGGGTTCTGGTCGTCTCCAGCGTGCACCATGAGTGTCAGCCCGACCGGGCCGGTCGGGGCCGACGTGCAGCTTGCAAGAGCGAGCAGTGCGACCGCAGGGGGCAGAACGAAGAACGCGCGACGATGGATCATCACAGGGTGCGCACGGATCATGGCCTAGCCGCTCAGCAGGCGGTACCGTGGGCCCGCCCATCACCCCTCCTCGGGGGACAGTCTTCCCGATCCGCCTGCAGCGATGTTGTGACCGCTCTCGAGGAAGCGGGCAAGCCGCCCCTGGCGCCGTTCCGGCCTCGAACGGATTGCCGCAAGCGCAAGCGCGCCCATGACCGCTGTGCCGGTCAAGTGATCGGAAGGCCATGCCGGCGGCTGGGCGGCGGGGAACGGGGATTCTCCGCTCCAGAAAGCCGCCAGGCCCACCCATGCCTCGGGGCTGGCAAAACCGGCCTCCTTCGCCGCCGCGAATGCGGCGCGGCGCGGCGCGTCCGACTGCTGACGCACCCATTGCTCGGCAGAAGCGAGCGCCGCCCGGGGTGCGCCGGCCAGATCACGCGACGCCGTATGCCCGACACACATACAGGCCCACCACGTGGCTTCGCGCTTCGGCAGTGCATGCGCGAGCAGGCATGCCGCCGCCATCAGGAATCCGTGCCGTTCGAGCGCGGCGAGCGCTTCGCTCGGTCCCGCCGATTTCGCGATGAGAGTGGAGACCTCGGGACAGAACTCGGGCCGCCCCCGCATCGCCACCAGATCGCAGCCTGCCAGCTTGATCCCTTCGGAGTCGATCAACGCCCCTTGCCCTGGTTCGCGCGGCCTTGGGGAAGGCACACCACCGACCGGCTCGTGTGCGTGCTGCCGGTCGCGGGTCCCTCCCGCTGCCGCTCGCCGTTCACGACGACGTTACTGCCGGAAGAGATTAAACGCTCGCTATTTTCTGAAATGTGACTTTTGTCACGCTGTGTTGCCCTGGCTCCGTCATTTGACGTCAACCCATTTGCATGACACCCCTTTGGGGCACGATCCGCCGTTGCCAAGCCGGGCCCGATGGCATTGCATGCCAGGCAGTACGAAATCGTGAAGGAAGAATGGATGGACGAGGAGTCGCGCTGGGATCCGGAGATGCGCGCCGCTCAGGTTGCCCATGATGCGGCGGCTGCCGCCTATCCGCCCATCAGACTTGAATTCCCGTTCGAGCCGCAGCGTGCGATCAACGATGCGCTCGCCCTGCTCAGCGCGGCCGGAGGCCCGGTCATGGCCGAGAGCGAGGATCGCTGGGTCGCGGCGCGCGGGCGGCGTATCCTCTGTCGGCTCCATCGGCCGCGCACGGACCGGATGCTCCCTGGCCTAGTCTATTTCCATGGCGGCGGATGGGTCTGGTCCTCCGTCGATACGCATGACCGACTGGCGCGCGAATATGCGGCTGCCGGGGAGGTGGCGGTGGTGAGCGTGGATTACACGCTCTCGCCCGAGGCCCAGTTTCCCCAGGCGCTTGAGGAATGTGCCGCGGTGGTAGGGCATCTCGCCGAAAACGGCTCTGAATGGGGCATCGATCCCTCGCGGCTCCTCGTTGGCGGGGATTCGGCCGGCGGCAATCTCGCGCTCGCCGCCGCCCTCCTGCTGCGCGAGACGAGCGGGCCGCCGCTTCGGGGCATTCTCGCGCTCTATCCCGTCTGCGACGCGGCGCAGGACACGCCAAGCTATCGCGAGTTCGCCGAAGGTTATGTCCTGACAGCCGCGAAGATGCGCTTCTACTGGGATGTCTATGCCCCGCGCGCGGCCGACCGGCTCAATCCCTTGGCTTCCCCGCTTCATGCCGATCTCACCGGCCTGCCGCCGGTGCTGATCCATCTGGCCGAGCTCGACGTGCTGCGCTCAGAGGGTGAGGCACTGGCGAAGAAGCTCGCGGCAGCCGGTGTCTCGGTCGCTTGCGAAGTCTTTCCAGGCATGATCCACGGCTTCCTGCGCGCGACCGGACGGGTGGCGCGGGCGCGAGAGGCGGTTGGCAAGGGCGGAGCCTGGCTCAAGCGCCAGAGCGCCTGATCCGTTCATTCCCGCGCAGGCAGCACCGCTCCGGCGGGCAGTTTTTGCGCACGCACGCGGTAGAGGACAAAGATTTCCGCCGGCACGCCATGGCGGGAGCGGACGATCCTGCCGAGCCGCGCCAGAACGATCCAGGCGGTTGGGTCTGGCGCACCGGCGCCGGCCCGGATGAGCAGCAGCCCGGTCCGCCCGGCGATCCTTGGGCTTGCTGCTGGCAGGCGAAACCATGTCCAGCGCGCGCCAAGGCCGACCACCCTGATGGGCTGGAGAAAGGCGAGCTCCGACGCATCGCCGTAATTCGCGGTGGCGATGAAGCTCGCCTCTTCACGCCGCGCGGCCGTCTCGATCTCGGCGGCGAACGCGCGCCAGCCGCCGAGCTGGCGGAGGGTGGGGTCGATCCGTGACGGCAAAGGGATCGGCGCCGCGACCGCCTGAAGATAGACGATGGCCGTGAGCGCGAAGCCGAGGGCGGAAGCAGGCAGGCGCCAGCTTCGCCAGGGCGCAATCCCGAGTGTGGCCGCCGCGATTACCGCGCTCGGGTAGAGCACAGCGGGCCAGTTCCCTTGCACTCGATCGCCGAGCGCGTGCTGGATGAAGACGGCCGCCGGCAGCAATGTCAGAAAGCTGAGCAGCATGGGGCCCGGTGCCTTTTCCCGCCAGGCTGCGCGGGCCAGACACCAGGTGCCGGCCACGGCGAAGATGAAGATGAAAGGGGTGAAGAGGCCTACCTGGCCGAGCACGAGCTCGCTCTCGAAGCGCAGCGCATCCCAGGGATGCCAGTCTCCCACCCGGCCGCCCTGCTTGAGAAAGCTTACCCAGCCGTGACTCGCATTCCAGGCCATGACCGGCGCGAAGATCAGAGCCGCGATCGCAAGGCCAAGCCAGCACTCGGGCCGGGCGAGCCAGCGCCGCCCGAAATCCGTCGCCAGCAACCAGAGCCCGACGGCAGCGAGAAAGAGGAGACCGGTATATTTGCTGTCGAGCGCGAGGCCGGCGGCAAGCCCGGCGAGCAGCCACCAACGCCCTTCGCCGGTCGCGACCAGTCTTCCTATGGCGAAGAGCCCGAGGGCCCAGAAAAAGAGGAGCGGCGTATCGGGCGTCATGATGATGCTGCCGGCCCCGAACAGCAGGGTGGCGTTGATGAAGAGCGCCGCGATGAGTCCGGCCTGACGGCATTCGGGAACAAGATCGGCGGCGGCCCGGGCAAGGAG
This sequence comes from Acetobacteraceae bacterium, assembly GCA_035509315.1. GTDB lineage: Bacteria > Pseudomonadota > Alphaproteobacteria > Acetobacterales > Acetobacteraceae > JAKAWQ01. The sequence goes on from DATJLS010000080.1 coordinate 181,922, forward strand.
AAGCGAGCCGGCGGCAGCCGCGAACGGGCCGAGGAGCCGGATCCCGAAAGGATCGGATCCTGCGAGCCAGGTGCCGAAGCGGATCCAGAACGCCACCATCGGCGAGTCGTCGAAATAGCCGGGCTGCAGCACCCGCGACCAGACCCAGTAATAGGCCTCGTCGGGCGCGAGCGCGGACGCGCCCGCAACCGCCAAACGGAGTGCGGTGAGAAGAACCAGGGCCGTGAGCGTTGCCGGAAGAAGGGGCAGAGGCGCATGGCGCGATGCGCCCCCGGCCATCACGACGCCCCCTCTTTCCGCTGCGGAGAAACTAGCGACCGATTCGCCAGAGATTGAAGCGGAAGGCCACGTAGGCGATCAGCCCGGCGACGATCGCGATCGGAATGAGGGTCAGCGCCAGCCAAAACGCCACTGCCGCCGCGGCGAGCCCGCCGGCGATGACCGCCACCACCAGCGCCCAGGCGGCAACCCGAGCCACCCAGGGCGGACGCACAGGCTGGCGGAACTCGCCGTCCGGCGTGAGATCGAGCAGCGGCGGCTGACGATGAACCATGAGTGGAACGTGGCCCGACGCGGCGGTGCGTTCAAGGAGACGACATGGCGGGGTTTTAGCACGAGGTTGAGGCGAATGCCGAGCCGGCCGCGAAGCGGTCTTGCTTGACACGATTCCCGCCACTGCCGACAAACCATCTTCCCATGTCAGGATTGGTGGAGATTCGGCCGCCGGCGATTCGCGTCCTTCCCGAGCAGATCGCCAACCGGATCGCGGCGGGCGAGGTGATCGAGCGGCCGGCCGCGGCGGTTAAGGAGCTGGTCGAGAATGCGCTCGATGCCGGCGCCACCCGGATCCGCGTCTCGCTCACCGATGGCGGGATCACGGCGATCGAGGTGAGCGACGACGGGACCGGCATCGCCACCGACGAATTGGCGCTTGCCGTCCAGCGCCACGCCACCTCGAAGCTCTTAAATGACGATCTCGTCCGCATCACCACGCTCGGGTTCCGCGGCGAGGCGCTCCCCTCGATCGGCGCGGCCGCGCGGCTTGCCATCACCTCCCGTTCGCGCGACGCGCCGCATGCAAGCCGGATCCGTGTCGAAGGCGGACGGGTCATGGAGGTCGCGCCGGCGGCGGGACCGAAGGGCACCCATGTGCTCGTCGCCGATTTCTTTTTCGCAACACCTGCCCGGCGGAAATTCCTCAAACATCCGCGCACCGAAGCGGAGCATGCGGAAGCGGTCGTCCGCCGCCTCGCCCTCGCCGCTCCCGGCGTGGCCTTCCGGCTCGAGATGGATGGGCGCACGCTGTTCGATCTGCCGCCGCAGGAGACGCCTTCGCGGGTCGCCTCCTTGCTGGGGTCGGATGCCTCTTCCTCGCTGATTCCGATTGCAGCCGAGCGGGGGGCGATGTGCCTGACCGGCTTCGCCGCCGCGCCGGCGGTGACGCGCGCGACCGCTTCCGGGCAGTTCATGGTGGTGAATGGCCGCCCGGTCAGCGACCCTGTGCTCAAGGCCGGCATCCGGGTCGCTTATCGGGCCGCGATCACGGCCGGCCGCCATCCCGTCGCGGCACTCTATCTCGCGCTGCCGGCCGAAGAGGTGGACGTCAATGTCCATCCGGCCAAGATCGAGCTGCGGTTCCGCGACCCGGCCGCCGTCCGCTCTCTGGTGATCGGCGCGCTTTCCCGCGCTCTCGATGGAGGTGCGGGAATCGTCCCCACGCGGCCGCCCCCGCTCAGGCTCAGACCCCCTCCTCCAATGCCGGCCTCAAGGGAAGGCGTCCCGGCCGGCTTCGCCGAGCCCGCCCTGCCTTTCGAAGGCGCCCCTTCCGCGCGGGCCGTTCAGGCCCAGCCGCCGGACGCGGCGCATCCGCTCGGCGCCGCCATCGCGCAACTGTTCGATACTTACATTCTGGCGGTCACCAGCGAGGACGAGCTGGTGCTGGTCGATCAGCACGCCGCGCATGAGCGGCTCACTCATGAGAACCTGCGCGCGCAGCACCTGGCGGGCGGCGTGCGTGCGCAGTCGCTCCTTCTGCCGGCGGTTGTCGATCTGCCGCCTCGGGATGTCGCGAGGCTTGCCGCGCATCAGGAGGAGCTTGCCTCGCTCGGCCTCGAAATCGAGCCCTTCGGCCCGGGCGCGATGCTCGTCCGGGCGTTGCCGGCCTGCCTTGGTTCCACCGAACCTGCGCCGATCCTCCGCGATCTCGCAGACGAGCTTGCCGAAACGGGCGAGGGCACCGCGCTTGCCGCGCGGCTCGATGCGGTAATCGCGCGCATGGCCTGTCACGGGTCCGTCCGCGCCGGAAGACGGTTGTCGCAGCCCGAGATGGATGCGCTGCTGCGGCAGATGGAGGCGACGCCGCGGGCAGCCACCTGCAGCCACGGACGGCCGACCTTCCTCAAGCTTTCGAAGGCCGATTTCGAGCGCCTCTTCTCGCGCCGGTGAGACCATTCGCGCGCGGCCGGAAGCGCCTTGAATCAATTTGGCTTCTGGTGGATCGCTTCGCGATACCCCAAAGCCATGAAATTGATCGAGAAAACAAATCTGGAGCGGGATGCGTTCGGCAGTGCTCCCCCATTCCGCTCTCGGTCTTTGTTTTTCTCGCGCGATTCAGACCTCCGGTGATTTCGCCTTCAGTCATCACGCTCTAAGCTCGCCCCGAATTGTCGGGAGGGTCGCGCGAATGGAAAGATCGCGGCGATTCGTTCAGGAAAATGGGCAGGAAATCGGGAATGACGGACAGCACGATCGAAACCGATTTCGTCATCATAGGCGCCGGATCGGCCGGCGCGGTGGCCGCGGCACGACTCTCCGAGGATCCGCGGACCGATGTCGTGCTGCTCGAAGCTGGAGGCGCCGATAAGAATGTCTGGATCCATATCCCGCTCGGCTACGGCAAGACGATCATCGATCCCAGTGTGAACTGGTGCTACGAGACCGAGCCCGATCTCGGCGGGCGGCGCTTCTTCTGGCCGCGGGGCAAGGTGCTTGGCGGTTCCTCGAGCATCAACGGCCTCATCTATATCCGCGGTCAGGCCGAGGACTTCGACCATTGGCGCCAGCTCGGCAACCAAGGCTGGTCCTACGAGGACGTGCTTCCCTATTTCCGGCGCGCGGAGGACCAGGAACGCGGCGGCGATGAACTTCACGGCGCGGGTGGCCCCCTCGCCGTCTCCGATCTCAAGGATCACCATCCTATCTGTGAAGCCTTCATCGCGAGCGCGCTTGCGATCGGCATTCCGCGCAACGACGATTTTAACGGCGCCTCGCAGGAGGGCGTGGGCTATTACCAGCTCACCACCCGCAACGGAAGGCGCTGCTCGACCGCGGTCGGCTATCTCCGCCCGGCAGGCAAGCGCGCCAATCTGCGCGTGATGACCAATTCGCTCGCCGAACGCATCCGCTTCGAGGGCAACCGCGCGGTGGGAGCCGAAGTCACGCGGGGCGGGGAGACACTCTTCGTCCGCGCGCGCCGCGAGGTCATCCTCAGCAGCGGAGCCATCAATTCGCCGCAGCTTCTCATGCTCTCCGGCATCGGCCCTGCCGCGCATCTTGCCGAGCATGGCATCGAGATCGTCGCCGATTTGCCTGGCGTCGGGCAGGACCTGCAGGACCATTATCAATCCCGGATCGTGCATCGCTGCCGCCTGCCGATCACCGTCAACGACATCATGCGAAGCTGGCCGAAAAAGATTGCCGCCGGCCTCGATTATCTTCTCTTCCGCCGCGGACCGCTCACGATCGCGGCCGGACAGGTCGGCCTCTTCGCCCGCACGCGCCCGGAGCTCGCCACGCCGGATGTGCAGTACCATTTCATCATCTTCTCGAACGACCGGCCCGCCGAAGGATTGCACAAATTTCCAGGATTCTCGACCACGGTCTGCCAGCTTCGACCCGAGAGCCGCGGAGAGATCAGGCTGCGCTCGCGCGATCCACATGCCTCACCCGCGATCCATCCCAATTATCTCGCAACCGAGCTTGACCGGCGCACGCTGATCGCCGGAATCCGTCTCGGCCGACGCATCGCGGAAGGCTCAACCATGCGCGCCCTGATCGAAGCGGAATATCTCCCCGGTGCCGGCGTCGAGACGGATGCGGAGCTCCTCGATTTCGCGAGGCGATATGGCGGCACTGTCTTCCATCCGACCAGCACCTGCCGCATGGGGCCAGACCCGATGGCGGTGGTGGACGCAAGATTGCGCGTGCGCGGGGTCGAGCGGCTGCGAGTTGCCGACGCCTCGATCATGCCCACGGTCGTTTCCGGCAACACCAACGCCGCCGCGATCATGATCGGTGAACGGGTCGCGGATTTCGCTCGCTCGTCCTGACGCGGGACGAGATCGCTCGCGCTCCCCCATCCCGCTCTAGCCATTTGTTTTCTCGCGTGATTCAGACCCATGGAGAGTCCACCCTCGGTCATCACGCTCCGGGAGTCGACGACGACAGAACGGGCGTTACGATCGTAACTCGATTTCCGATCGTCAGCCATGGCGCTGCCATCTGCCGAATCCAGATTCATCCTTGAGAATTTTGCCGCGGCGCGGCAGAGCCGGTTGGAGCCCGCGAGGGTAAGGGACAGGTCTTGATGCTGACCGTGGATTTCATTTTTGTGAGCAAGAAACTGAAAATAAAGGGCTAATGTCCCGATTCCATCCGCATTCCAATGCGGCGTACTTCGGAATCGGGACACTCGTCCGGCTGAAGCGGGCAGATTTTCAATCGTAAATCGTGTTTCGACGTGCTCCACCGCAAGCAGCATGGAAGCCTGCCGCAATTCACCCTTCGTCACCCACAACACCACTCCTTACCGGCCATCCTTCACAGAGCGAGAAGTCTCTTGGAACCAGCGCAACGCGTTGCCGTGGTCACCGGTGCCTCACAAGGGATCGGGACAGACTTGGTCAAAGGATTCACTGGTCTTGGCTACCAAGTTGTTGCCAATTCTCGGACCATCAAGCCGATTGCTTCTTCGAATGTGCTGACCGTCGCCGGTGACATCGCCGACCCGGAAACGGCTGACCGAATCGTCGAAGCTGCGATCAGTCGCTTTGGTCGTATCGATACCCTCGTGAATAACGCTTGCATATTCCTCTTCAAGCCACTCATCGAATATACGGACGCCGATCTTTCCACGTGTGTGGCCGTCAACCTGACGGGATTCTTCCACATCTCGCAGCGCGCGGCTGCCCGGATGCTCCAGCAAGGTCGTGGGCATATCGTCATCATCACGACCACTTTGGTCGATCAACCGATGGCGGCGGTGCCTGCTGTATTGGCCGCTTTGACCAAAGGGGGGCTCAATGCAGTCACGAGATCCCTGGCTCTCGAGTACGCCGAGAGGGGCGTTCGAGTGAATGCGGTATCGCCCGAAATTATCAAGACTCCCATGCACCGCACGGAAACTCATGATTTTCTTGCGACACTTCATCCCGTGGGACGGATGGGGACGATTGAAGAAATCGTCGATGCGGTATTGTATCTTGAGAGCGTGGATTTCGTGACGGGAGAAATCCTGCATGTCGATGGCGGGCAGCACAGCGGGCGCTGGTGAGTCTCTCTCTCTGAAACTCAAGATCGTGCCTCTCTCATCCTCAAATATCGGAGAAAGAGAATGACAATATGGCCAGACCGATGCTCTCTCGATCTCCTCGGGATTGAATTGCCGATTGTTCAGGCTCCTATGGCAGGAGCTGTCACGTCCGCGATGGTGATCGCCGTCGCGGAGGCGGGGGGGCTCGGCTCGCTGCCCTGTGCGATCCTGAGCATGGATCAGATAAGAACAGAACTTAGCACTGTTCGGGGGCGCACATCGAAGCCCGTAAATATGAATTTCTTCTGCCATCGGCCGCCTTCCATCGATGCCGCGCGCGAAGCGGCATGGAGACGGCGCCTGAAACCTTACTATGTCGAGCTTGGACTCGATCCGGAAATGGCAACAAAAACGCCTGCGATTGAGCCGTTCGGCAGCGCGCATTGCGCGCTCGTGGAGGAATTGAAGCCCGAGGTCGTCAGTTTCCATTTCGGTCTCCCGGACAAAGACCTTCTGGCTCGCGTGAAGAAGACCGGGGCGAAAATCCTGTCGTCGGCGACCACGGTAAAAGAGGCGCGATGGCTTGAAGAGAACGGCTGCGATGCCATCGTCGCCCAGGGTGCCGAAGCCGGCGGTCATCGCGGAACATTCCTTTCCGACGACATCTCGACGCAGCCCGGAACGCTGGCGCTCGTTCCGCAAGTGGTTGACACTGTCGGCCTGCCGGTCATTGCCGCCGGGGGCATTGCCGATGCGCGCGGCATCGTCGCCGCTTTTGCCCTTGGTGCCTCCGCGGTCCAGATAGGAACGAGCTATCTTTTTTGCCCCGAAGCGCATGTCGCTCCTGCGCACAGAGAAGCCCTGGCGGCAGGTGGGGCCGATCAGACGGTGCTCACGAACATTTTCAGCGGCCGCCCCGCTCGGGTCATCCTCAATCGCATCGTCCGCGAGCTTGGCGCGATATCCGAGCTCGCTCCCCCCTTCCCTCTCGCGGGGGGTGGGCTGGGGCCATTGCGTGCAAAGTCGGAGCCGAGCGGATCGGCCGACTTCATTCCTTTGTGGGCGGGTGAGGCCGCACGTCTCGGCAGGGCGTTGCCCGCGGGCGAGCTGACCAGGCGGCTGGCGAAGGAAGCCTTGGCGAAGCTCGCCGTACTCTAAAGCCGGAGCGATCCCGTCATGGCCGATCAGCCCAGGATGATCGTCAGGCCGGAACCCAAATCACATCGTCCGCTTGGGTGGGCGTGCCGTACGGATGGCGGCGCTCTGGCGGCAGGCCGGCCACCCAGGCGGCCATGAATGCGTCGAGCCGGTCGTGTTGCTTCCCTGGGACCGTAGCCGCGAGGCGTTGTTCAAGCTTTGCGGGCGACCATCCGGTGCGCTTCGCCACGACCGACAATTGGTTCTCATAGCCTGTCGCCGTCGATTTGTGGTGATCCGCCGCCTTCAGCCGATGGGCGATGGGCGATGGCGTAAGGATAGACCTCGATGATTTCGGCGCCCGTCCGGGCACGCAGCTCGGCGAAGAGATGGAAGCCGTAGAGCATCCAGATCTTGTTGGCGTATGGCAGCCGTGAGAGGTCACCGCCGGTATCGAGGTGCTGTCGGCAAACTGCGGCGATCTCCGTCCATTCCTCGCGAGAAGGTGTCTGGAACACGGAAAGCCCTGCGCGGCGGAGCGCTTTCTCACAGGCACGCGGCCCGATCTTGGGAGGCGCGGCAGGCGCATCGATCGCAATGCACGAAAGGTGCCAGCCATTCCGCTTGCAGATCGCCAGGATGGCATCAGCGACCTGGCGTGCAGCGGCGGCAAACGGCCTCCTGTCCCTGATCTCGCTATTGCCGGGGCCGCGTGGAATTCGCTCTGCTTCCACCGGTGGAGGGGCACACGGGATCACGCGCCCTTCCGAAATCTCCGTGAAGCAGATGGGCAGCTTCTTGTTCGCGCCGCAAGCGACGTCGATGCCGCAGCAAACGCTGCGTGAGACAACCGAATCGGTCGCACCCCCGCGCTCAGACGTCGAGATTGGCGACCTTCAGCGCATTGGTCGTGATGAATTCGCGCCGCGGCTCGACGACATCGCCCATCAGGGTCGAGAAGACCTGCGCCGCGTCCTCGGCATCGCCGACCTTCACTTGCAGCAGCGTGCGGACCGAGGGATCGAGCGTCGTCTTCCAGAGCTGATCGGGGTTCATTTCGCCCAGGCCCTTGAAGCGCTGAATGGCGAGACCCTTGCGACCCTGCGAGAGGATGCGCTCGAACGCGCTCGCGGGACCACCCACCGGCTCCGCATGGCCATCGAGCGTAAGGGTCGCGGGATACGCGAATTTCCGCACGAGCGGGTCAAGACGCTCGGCGAGCCAGCGCGCCTCGGCGCTGCGCAGGCTCGCCCCATCCAGCCCATATTGCTCGGTCACACCGCGCACCATGCGGGTCATGACCAGGCGCCCGGACTCGAAGCTGACCCGCCAGCCGCGTTCGGCCGGCAAGGCAAGCGCATCGAGGCGCCTCGCAAGCTCTTCCGCCGCCGCCGTGGCGCGGGCGGGATCCGGCGTCAGCGTGCCGGCGATGGCCGCCTGCTCGAGCACGGAGACCGGCGCCTCCGCCGAGAGAAGCTTAAGGCGCAGGCTTGCCTCGCGAAGGAAGCCTGCCTCGGCCACCAGCTCGGAACCCGAAAGGTCCGTCCCGTCCGCATAGACGAGACGCGCCTCGGAAAGCGCCTTGGCCAGGAGGAAATCCTCGAGGCCATGATCGTCCTTGAGATAGCGCTCGTCCGAGCCGCGCTTGGCCCGATAAAGGGGTGGCTGGGCGATGAAGAGATGCCCGCGCTCCACCAGCTCGGGCATCTGGCGGAAGAAGAATGTGAGCAGCAGCGTGCGGATGTGCGAGCCATCCACGTCCGCGTCCGTCATGATGACGATGCGGTGGTAGCGCAGCTTGGCGATATCGAAGCCGCCCTGCTCGGGCTCCCCACGGCCGATGCCGGTGCCGAGCGCGGTGACGAGCGTGCCGATCTCCGCCGAGCCGAGCATCCGGTCGAAGCGAGCGCGCTCGACATTGAGGATTTTTCCCCGGAGCGGCAGGATCGCCTGATCACGCCGGTTGCGCGCCTGCTTGGCCGAGCCGCCGGCCGAATCGCCCTCGACGATGAAGATCTCGCTCTTCGCCGGATCGCGCTCCTGGCAATCCGCGAGCTTGCCGGGGAGCGTCGAGATATCGAGCACGCCCTTGCGGCGGGTGAGCTCCCGTGCCTTGCGCGCGGCCTCGCGTGCGGCGGCGGCATCCATCACCTTCTGGATGATCGCCCGCGCCTCTTTCGGGTGTGTCTCGAACCAGTGGGCAAGGCCGTCGGCCACGGCCGCCTGAACGACCGGCTGGACCTCGGAGCTGACAAGCTTGTCCTTCGTCTGCGAAGAGAATTTGGGGTCCGGAACCTTGACCGAGAGGACGGCGGTCAGCCCCTCACGCATGTCCTCCCCAACCAGGGCAAGTCCCTCCTTCTTGCCCATCCCTTCGGCATAGCGGCTGACGACGCGCGTCAGCGCGCTGCGGAAGCCGGCGAGATGGGCGCCGCCGTCGCGCTGGGGTATGTTGTTGGTGAAGCAGAGCATCGTCTCGTGGTAGCTGTCGTTCCAGGAGAGCGCGAGCTCGACCCGGATGCCCTGTTCCTCGGCGGCAATATTGATCGGCGACGTGAAAGCAGGGTTCTTCGCGCGGTCGAGCCAGGTAACGAAGGCGACAAGCCCACCCTCGTAGCGGAAGACGGCCTCCTGGCTCGGCGCGTGGCGCTCGTCGCGAAGCGTTACGGCGACGCCGGAATTGAGGAAGGCAAGCTCGCGCAAACGCCGCTCGAGAACGGCGAAATCGAAATCCGTCCGGGTGAAGATCGCCGGACTCGGCTTGAACGTGACCTCCGTGCCGGAAGGTTCGCCCGAAGGGCCGATGAGTGCGAGCGGCGCCTCGGCATCGCCGTTGCGGAAGCGGATGCGGTGTTCCCCGCCCTCGCGCCAGATCCGCACCTCCATCCACTCGGAAAGCGCATTGACGACGGCAGCACCGACACCGTGCAGCCCGCCCGAAACCTTGTAGGCGTTCTGATTGAACTTCCCCCCCGCATGCAGGCGCGTCAGCACCACCTCGGCCGCCGAGATGCCCTCCTCGGCATGGATGTCGGTCGGGATGCCGCGGCCGTCGTCGCGGACCGTGAGGCTGCCATCCCCATTGAGGGTGACGGCAATGTTCCTGGCGAAACCGGCCTGCGCCTCGTCGAGCGCATTGTCGATGATCTCGAAGGCCATGTGGTGCAGGCCCGAACCATCATCCGTATCGCCGATATACATTCCCGGCCGCTTGCGCACCGCATCGAGCCCACGCAGCACCGAGATCGCGGTTGCATCATAGGCAGAAGGCTCGGTCAGAGGAGGCTCAAGAGGTCTGGCGGCATTTCCGGACATGCCGGCGCTGTGCTCCTTCGTAGGCTACAGGGGGAGTGAGGGAGTATAGGCCCCGTCGCGCGCCCGGCCCAGAGGGATAAGCGTTGGGATAAGCCTTGGGATAAGCGGCAGGATCAGCGCCGCGAGCCACCCGGAAGAGGGCGGGCCGGGGCGCGGGATGGAAGCGGCGGAATGGTGATGCTGATAAGGATCCTAATCCGATTCTTCGAGGCTGAACTGATCGGCCTCCTCGTCATAGGAATATAGTTCGGCGTAGCGGCCCCAGGAGATCACCGTGCGCAAAGTATCTCGGGCATATTCCGGCGACATATGGTCTTCGAGCTCGTCGCGGAAGCGCTCGGCCGAGGCGCGGTGGTTCCACCGCTCCTCCAGCACCTGGCGGATGGTCGCGGCGAGCGGCACATAGGCCCGCAGGCTGGCGGCGAACATCGCTTTGCGGGCATCGGTATCCAGGGCAGCGAATCGGCGCCCGGTCTCGGTCAGGCGGATATCGCCCTCCTCCAATTCGGCGAAGCGCAGCAGGGCAAGGGCCTCACCGAGCGGCAGGAGCTCGTCCGCCTCGAGCTGGAGCGCGGCAGCCAGCGCCGGCAGATCCGCCCGCCCATCATAGGGAGGCGCGGCGAGGGTCTCGATCAGGCCGGCAAGCAAGTTGGTCGAGACAGGATGGAGCGCCACACCGAAAGCCGGGGCGGGCTGCGCGGGCACGCGCGCCTCGGCAGGCGAAGCCCGGCGGGTCATCAGGGCATAGATATCGTCCACCATCTGGCGGAAAGGCGGATCCAGCCGGTTCCGCGGGTGCGGGAACGGGACACGAAGCTCGCTCGCGATCCGGCCCGGGTTGGAAGCGAAGACGAGGATGCGGTCGCACATCAGGACGGCCTCCTCGATATTGTGGGTGACGATCAGCATCGACTTGATCGGCAACCTCGCTTCCGACCAGAGATCGATCAGATCCGTGCGCAGTGTCTCGGCGGTCAGCACATCGAGCGCGCTGAAGGGCTCGTCCATCAGGAGGAGGTCGGGATGGACGACGAGCGCCCGGGCGAGGCCGACGCGCTGACGCATGCCGCCCGAAAGCTCCTTCGGATAGGCGCTGTCATAGCCGCCGAGGCCGATCAGGTCGATCGCTTCCTCGGCCCGCTCATGCCGCTCCTCCGGCGGCAGTCCCTGCGCCTCGAGGCCGAGCTCGACATTCTCCCGCACCGTCAGCCAGGGAAAGAGGGCGAAGCTCTGGAAGACCATGGCAATGCCCTCCGCCGGCCCATGGAGCGCCGCGCCGCGCCAGCGCACTTCCCCGGCGGTGGGCGCGAGAAGGCCGGCGACCACGCGGAGCAACGTCGATTTCCCGGATCCGGACCGGCCGAGCAGGCCCACGATCTCGCCCGCGGCGATGGCGAGATCGACCTTGTCGAGCACGAGCAGCTCGGCTGCGGCATCCGTCTGATAGGACTGGCGGCAGTTATGGACCTCGAGCAGCGGGGAGTGGGCAACGACGGTATCCATCCGGGCCTCCTCGTATCCTCTCCGTTTCTTTTGCAGCCCCGCATCTGTCAAGCGAAGCCTGCGCACGCCATCCGAAACGAGCGCGCCGTTCACCTTGATCGCCATGTTCTAGCCGAGGGTGGTGCGGCGGCGGGCGAAATCATAGAGCGGCCGCCAGAAAAGCCTGTTCACGATGATGACGAATCCGGACATCACGGCGACGCCGAGCACGATATGCGCGGTGTTCCCTTCGTTCGTCGCCTCCGCGATATAAGCGCCAAGGCCGCGGGCGACGAGCGTCGTTTTGCCCCAGGAGGCGACCTCCGCCACGATCGTCGTGTTCCAGGCATTGCCCGTGGCGGTGATCGCGCCAGTGATGAAATAGGGCATGATCCCGGGCAGCATCACGCGGCGCCACCACAGCAGGCCGCCGATTTGAAAATTCGCCGCTGCTTCCTTGAGATCACCGGGAAACGCGGCGGCGCCAGCGATCACGTTGAAGAGCACGTACCATTGCGTGCCAATGATCATCAGCGGCGTGAGCCCGATATTCGGATCAATTTTGAAATGAACGACGACAATGACGACGAGAGGGAAAAGCAGGTTGGCCGGAAACGCCGCGAGGAACTGGGCGGCCGGCTGGGCGAGGCGGGCGAGGCGCGGGCGAAGCCCCATCCAGACGCCGATCGGCACCCAGATGACCGCCGAGATGAAGACCGAGAACAGCACGCGCGCAAGGCTGATCAGGCCGTCGATAAGAGTGCTGCCGAAGGCGGCGAGAGTGAGGCCCGTGGAGACGAAAACGACGATCCGCCAGAGCGCGGCAGCCACCAGGAGCGAAATGAAGCCGATCCAGGCGATGTCGCCGAGGCGCGAGGAAGCGCGGCGAGCCCGAAAATTTCGCCGTCGCGGAGCGAGCCTGAGGCCACCCACCGTATCGAGCAGCGTGCCGATCAACCGGCTGGCGAGGCGGAGGAACAGGGTCCGCCGCAGAAGCGCCAGGACCCAGGGTTCGGGCGGCGCCGCACCGGCCGTGGTCTCGAAACGGAATTTCGCGGACCAGGCAACCAGGGGACGGAACAGGAGCTGATCATAGAGGAGGATCACGACCAGCATCGCCAGGATCGCCCAGCCAATGGCCGCAAGATCCTGCTTTTGCAGAGCCAACGCGACGAAAGAGCCGATTCCCGGCAGCGCCCAGGTATGCCTGCCGACGGTGATCGCCTCGGAGGCGACGACAAAGAACCAGCTCCCGGACATCGAAAGCATCGTGTTCCAGACGAGGCCGGGCATCGCGAAGGGCACTTCGAGACGCCAGAAGCGCTGCCACGCGGAGAGACGAAAGCTTCGCGCGGCCTCATCGAGATCGGCGGGAACGGTCGTCAGAGACTGGTAAAAACTGAAGGTCATGTTCCAGGCCTGGCTCGTGAAGATCGCAAAGATCGCGGCGAACTCAACGCCAAGCACACGGCCGGGAAAGAGGCTGACGAAGAAGACGACGGTAAAGGAAAGAAAGCCCAGAATTGGAACGGACTGGAGGATATCAAGCAGCGGAATCAGAATCATCGAGGCGCGCCGGCTCTTCGCCGCGAGTGTGCCATAGGTGAAAGTGAAGATGATCGAGGCGATCAGGGCTGCGAACATGCGCAGCGTCGTCCGCACGGCATAGAAAGGCAAGAGCGACGGGTCGAGATGCACCGTTGTCGCGCCGGGGGCCGAGAGCGGCGCCAGGGTGCCGCGCACCGCCGGCGCGATCGCCATCAATGCGCCGAGCACACAGGCGATCGCAACGAAATCCCAGACATTCGGCAGCCGCCGCCCGGCGGCCAGGGCAGGATAGGCGCTGCTCGACATGGGGTGGGTTCCCCCCGACGGGTGTGTTCAGGGACCTGGATGTGGGTGATGACGCGTAGGCGTGTGCGCCGCCTCTAGCCCGTTCCCGCCGCCCTGTCAGCACCCCCGCGCGAGACGATTCATGTCATTTCCATGACGAACATTTCCGCAATGGGCATTTCCATGCCGGACGCGATCACGTCCCGGTGCTGCCGAATCCCCCCTCGGCCCGGAGACTCGACGGAAGTCCATCGACCTCCTGCCAGGCGGCGCGCATCACAGGGGCAAGCACCGCCTGGGCGATCCGCATGCCACGTGTGACGGTGAACGGCGCGTCTCCCGCATTGAGCAGGATCACCTGGATCTCGCCGCGATAATCCTCATCGATCGTGCCCGGGCTGTTGGGCAGCACGATGCCGTGGCGCAGCGCGAGGCCCGAGCGCGGCCGGATCTGCAGCTCGAAGCCCGGTGGCAGGGCAATCGCGAGCCCGGTCGGCACGAGGGCCCGACCGGCCGGCGGAATGACGAGGGGCTCGGCCACGGCCGCCATCAGATCCATCCCTGCGGCACCCGCGGTCGCGTAGGCTGGCAACGGAAGGTCCGCCCCATGGGCGAGCCGCCGCGCGGCGACAATCACGCTCACGATGCAAACAATGCGGCGATACGCAGGGCCAGGCGCCGGGCGACTTCCGGCTTCGGCAGGCGTGGCCATGTCTCGACACCCGTCTCGCTCACCAGCAGGACCTCATTTTCCTCTCCCCCCATGATTCCGGAACCCGCGGCGACATTGTTGGCGAGGATCCAGTCGCAGTTTTTGCGCCGACGCTTCGCTTCGGCATTGGCCCTGAGATCGTCTGTCTCGGCGGCGAAACCGATCACGAGGCGCGGCCGGGCCGGGCCGGGGGCCGCGAGCGTGGCCAGGATATCCGGATTGGGCAGGAGGCTCAGCGCCGGCGGGGCCGCGCCGGCTTCCTTCTTGATCTTGTGGCCGGCTTCCTTGGCCACCCGCCAATCAGCCACCGCGGCGGCGCAGACGGCGATATCGGCCGGCAAGGCCGCGCTGCAAGCGGCAAGCATCTCCGCGGCCGTCCCGACATGGCGCATGGTCACCCCCGGCGGATCGGGCAGCGCCACGGGTCCGGACACGAGTGTGACACGCGCGCCCAACTCCGCGAGTGCAGCCGCGATGGCATGGCCCTGCCGGCCGGAACTGCGATTGGCAATATAACGCACGGGATCGATCGGCTCGTGCGTCGGGCCGCTGGTGACGAGAGCGTGCCGCCCGGCAAGCGGACCCGTGCCGAGCAGGGAGCGGATCGCCGCGACGATGGCGGGCGGCTCGGCAAGCCGGCCGGGGCCGTACTCGTTGCAGGCCATCGGCCCGTCATCGGGCCCGACGGCATGCACGCCGCGCGCGGTGAGAGAGGCGAGATTGGCGGCCGTGGCGGGATGGAGCCACATCCGCACATTCATCGCCGGAGCGACGAGCACGGGCTTGTCGGTCGCAAGCAGCAGGGTCGAGGCGAGATCATCGGCCAATCCGGCCGCCATCTTTGCCAGCAGGTTCGCCGTTGCCGGGGCGACGACGAGCAGATCGGCGGAGCGCGAGAGCTCGATATGGCCCATCCGGCTCCCTTCATCGAGCGAGAAGAGATCGGTGGAAACGGGGGCCTCGGTGAGTGCCTGAAGCGAGAGGGAGGAGATGAATTTTTCTCCAGCCCGCGTCAGCACGGCGTGGACACTCATATTTTCGGCACGCAGCAGACGCACTAGCTCGAGCGCCTTGTACGCGGCAATGCCGCCGGAGACGATCAGGAGGATCTTTTTGCCCGCGAGACTCATCGGGCCTAAAGCCGCCAGCCGGAATGGATGGCAGCGATGCCGCCGCTGAGACGCTCCACCCCGACGCGCGCAAAGCCCGCCTTGGTCATCATCGCGGCGAGGGTTTCGGCATCGGGAAAGGTGCGGATGCTTTCGGCAAGGTAACGATAACTCGCGGCATCGCCGGCGACGAATTGGCCGAGCACCGGCAGCGCGGCAAAGGACCAGGCCTCATAGAGCGGCACCAGGGCAGCGATCTCGAGACGGGAGAATTCGAGACAGAAGAAGCGTCCGCCCGGTCGCAGGACGCGCCGTGCCTCGGCGAGCACAGCCATTTTGTCGGTGCAGTTGCGCAGCCCGAAGGCGATGGAGGCGCAGTGAAAGCTGCGGTCGGGAAGAGGCAGGCGCTCGGCATCCGCGACAAGGAGGGAGAGTCCGGCGAGCTGCGCACGGCCGACCGCCCGGCGATGGGCGACCGCCAGCATGGCGGGATTGACGTCGGAGAGAATGACAGGGCCGCCGCCTTCGTCCTGCCAGGCGAAGCTGATATCGCCCGTGCCGCCGGCGAGATCGAGCAAGGTGGACGCAGATCGCGGGTCGAGCAGGGTCGCGAGCCGGCGCTTCCAGCGCCTATGGATACCGAGCGACATCAGATCGTTCATCAGGTCGTAGCGCGGCGCGACGCTGGCGAAGACCGCCTGCACCATCGCCCCCTTGGCGTCACGCGGGACAGTGCGGAAGCCGAAGTCAGTCGTGGCGGGATTGTCGCTCATGCGGCCGCAGCTTAGCCTTCCCTCCCACTATGCCGGAACTCCCCGAGGTCGAAACGGTGATGCGTGGGCTTGCGGCCCGGCTTGCCGGGCGGCGCATCGCGCACGCGCGGGTCGCGCGCGGGGATCTGCGCGCGAAACTGCCTGACCGTCTCGCCGAACGGCTCCGCGGGCGCTGGGTGGAGGGGTTCCGCCGCCGGGGGAAATATATCCTGGCGCGCCTCTCGGGAAAGGAAAGCCTGCTCCTTCATCTCGGCATGTCCGGACGGGTCCGGCTCACAAGTGGAAATGCCGCGCCCATGGCCCATGAGCACCTCGTCCTGGAAATGGACGATGGAACCCGGTTCGGCTTGATCGATCCGCGCCGCTTCGGCACCGTCGATATTCTGCCGGCGGCGGCGGAGGACAAGGATCCGCGGCTTGCCCGCCTCGGTCCCGAGCCACTCGGCCCGGAATTCACCCCGGCAGCGCTGGAACGGGCACTGGCCGGGCGGCGCACGACGATCAAGGCGGCGCTGATGGATCAAGGCGTGATTGCCGGCCTTGGCAATATCTATGCCAGCGAGGCGCTCTATCGTGCCGAAATCAGCCCGCGGCGCATCGCCGCCAATCTCGGGGAGCAACGGATCATCCGGCTGCACGGGGCAATCCGCGAAACGCTCAGCGAGGCGATCGCCGCCGGCGGCTCGAGCTTTTCCGATTATATGCAGCCGGACGGCGAGCTCGGCTATTTCCAGCATGCCTGGCGTGTCTACAACCGTGAGCGTTGCCCCGTTTGCACAGGCCCGCCGCTCTGTCGCGGCGTCGTGCGGATCGTGCAAGGCGGACGCGCCAGCTTCTATTGCCCGCGCCGGCAGCGCTAGCTAGAAGCCAGGGCAGCGAGACGAGTGGTGAGCGATGAGCGGCGCGGGTGAACAGCTGATCAAGACCGAAAGGCATGGCAGGGCCGGGCTGATCCGGCTTGACCGGCCCGAGGCGCTCAATGCGCTTTCGGACGCGCTGATGGTGGAGCTCGGGACCGCTCTCGTCAAATTCGATGCCGATCCCGCGATCGGCGCCATCATCGTCACCGGATCGGAGCGCGCCTTTGCCGCCGGTGCCGATATCCGGGAAATGAAGGATCGCCGCTTTCCCGATACGTTCCAGCACGATTTCATCGGCGCCCACTGGGATGCGGTGCTCGGCGTGAAGAAGCCGATCATCGCGGCGGTCGCGGGTTTTGCACTCGGCGGCGGCTGCGAGCTCGCGCTGATGTGCGACATCGTACTCGCGGCGGACACGGCACGCTTCGGCCAGCCGGAGATCAATCTCGGCATCATTCCCGGCGCCGGCGGGACCCAACGGCTGACGCGCGCCGTAGGCAAGGCCAAGGCCATGGACATGGTGCTGAGCGGACGGATGCTGACGGCGGAAGAGGCGGAACGGGCAAATCTCGTCGCGCGTGTCATTCCCGCAGCGGAACTTCTTGCCGAGGCGATCAAGCTCGCCGAGCGTATCGCTTCGCTCTCGCCAGTCGCGGTCGCGATGGCGAAACAGGCGGTTAACTCGGCCTTCGAAACAACTTTGCGAGCCGGTGTCCTTTACGAACGGCAGCTCTTTCTCTCGCTCTTCGGCACCCCGGACCAGCGTGAGGGGATGGAGGCGTTTCTCGAAAAACGCCCGCCGCGCTTCCATCGGGGTTAGAGCGGGATGGGGTGTGCTCACGCTCACCTAAATCCCACTCCAGCAATTTGTTTTCCCGCGTAATTTACGCTGCCGGCGATCCCACTTTCGTCGATCACGCTCCAAAAGATCTCGCGGTCGATCAAAGGGTTGCGTCGTCACTAGGCGCGCGGCGCATGCGCGCTCGGTGGCTTGCTTGACTTGCTCCGGCCTGCTCTCTAGAAAGGTTCCTCCGCGAACCTGCAATCTTCGCGGCCTTTCGCATCCAGCATAGATCCCTTGATCCGCTCCTGGTGGAGCGGGACGGAGCCAATCGCCATGGCCAACACGGCTTCTGCCAAGAAGCGCATTCGTCAGACCGAGCGCCGCACGGTGCGCAATCGGGCACGCCGCGCACGTGTGCGCACCTTCGTCAAGAAGGTTCAGGAGGCCATTGTCCGCGGCGAGAAGGAGGCTGCCCAGGTAGCGCTCCGAGAGGCGCAACCGGAATTGCAGCGCGCCGCCACCAAAGGCGTGTTCCATCGAAACAAAATGGCGCGGGATCTCTCGCGTCTTGTCGCGCGGATTAAGGGCATCAACGCCCGTTAATGAATCCTTTTTCTTTCGGTACAAATTGTGCAAAGCGTAAATGTGCGGTGAGATTTTCTGCCGGCAATAGTGGCCAAAACGTATTCTTTTCTGCATTGATCTTTTTTGATGATACATGCCCGACGGCCGGCGTGTTACATGATCAATGTTGGCGTTGATCTTCTGACGTGGGCGATATAATCCACTGATTATTTGTGTTCTTGTTCAGCGCCGGCAAATTTGAATTGCCTCTTCTTCCTGGTGTCTGTATGCCTTGTCACCTGTCCGCAACGTGAAGCGGGCCCTTCTACCACGACGCCGTCGGCTTCAACGGCGAGCAAACAGGGGGGAGCGGCAGAAATCGGCCTGCCGCTCACAGGTGGGTGTCGGTGACGGCGAACGGCAGCGCAACGGAAACGCAGGCTCACCGTGACGGGATTTCCCTAGGGATGGAGCCTGCCCAGAAACTGGCGTACCAGTGGAATCGCATTCGCGAGCGGCTTCAGGTCGAGGTCGGGGAGGCGGAATATCGCACCTGGCTCAGACAGATGACGCTCGGCACCATTGATGGCGATGAAGTCACCGTCCATCTGCCGACGAGGTTTCTGCGCGACTGGGTGCGCAGCCATTACGGAGACAGACTGAACGCGCTCTGGCACGGCGAGAATCCCGTGATCCGCAGAGTGGATATTCGTGTCGGCCGTGGCCTTTCGACGGGCGGGCTGGCGGAGAGTCTCACCCCATCGCCGGCGCCTTCCAAAAGCGTTGGAGTGTCGGTTCAGCCAGGTGGGACGCGGGCGGAGGAAAGGATGGAGGCGCGAGACTCGCTTTCCGTGACGCTCGAACCGCGATTCTCTTTTCAGAGTTTCGTCGTCGGCAAGCCGAACGAGTTCGCCTATGCCTGCGCGCGCCGCGTCGCCGAGCGGCCTGCCTCGCAAGGGTTCAACCCCCTCTTCCTCTATGGCGGCGTCGGCCTTGGCAAGACTCACCTGATGCATGCGATCGGATGGGAGCTGCTTGGACGGCGCGCCAAGCATCCCTCCGCGCTGGCGTCTGTGATATACATGTCGGCCGAGCGGTTTATGTACCGCTTCATCGCGGCGATCCGCAGCCAGTCGACCATTGAGTTCAAAGAGCAGCTGCGCAGCGTTGATGTCCTGATGGTCGATGACCTGCAATTCCTGATCGGCAAGGACAATACGCAGGAAGAGTTCTTCCACACCTTCAATGCACTCGTGGATGCGGGCAAACAGATCGTTGTATCGGCGGACAAATCGCCTTCCGACCTTTCCGGACTCGAGGATCGGCTGCGAACCCGTCTCGGATGTGGAATGGTGGCCGACTTGCACGCCACCACTTTCGAGCTTCGCATCTCCATCCTGGAGGCAAAGGCAGCCGCGGCGGCGGTGAATGTCGCGCCAAAAGTTCTCGAGTTCCTTGCGCACCGGATCGCCTCCAATGTGCGCGAGCTCGAAGGCGCGCTCAATCGACTGATCGCGCACGCCAATCTCTTTGGCCGTGAGATCACGATCGAGACAACGCAGGAAGTGCTGCACGATATTCTGCGTGCGCACGACCGGCGCCTCACGATCGAGGAGATTCAGCGCAAGGTGGCGGAGCATTGGAATATCCGGCTGACCGACATGACCTCCTCGCGCCGCGCGCGCGCGGTGGCCCGGCCGCGCCAGGTTGCGATGTATCTCGCCAAGCAGCTCACCAGCCGCAGCCTGCCGGAGATCGGCCGGCGTTTCGGCAATCGCGACCACACGACTGTGATGCACGCGGTGGCGCGGGTTGGCGAGCTGATCGGCCGGGATGCCGCCTTCGCCGAGCAGGTGGAGCTCCTGCGGCGCATGCTGGAAGGCTGACTTTCCTCCCAGGCCAGGGTGGCGGAGGCGCCGGCGGGCCGGCGACCTGTCTGCGGGCCAGAATAAGGCAAGGACGGACGGAGACGGTCCCTTGCCCTGGCTTTCTTGCGCCGCCCGGCCGTATTGCTACAGTGGGAAGAGACTCGGATGACAGGCGTCCGGCGAGTCCGCTCGGGCGGCTATTCACCATATCCAAGGCAAAGCGCGGCGGGCGCCTTCTGGGGACGACAGCAACATGAGGTTCACCGTCGATCGCGCGACGATGCTCAAGGCACTCGCTCATGTTCAGAGCGTGGTCGAGAAACGCAACACCATTCCCATCCTCGCCAACCTGATGCTGGCGGTGCGCGACGGTCGGCTGACCCTGACGGCGACAGACATGGAAATCGCGGTGGTCGAGGATGTCGCCGCGTCCACCAGCCGGGACGGCGCCACCACCGCGCCCGCCGTCACCCTTTACGAGATCGTGCGCCGCCTGCCGGAAGGGGCGGAAATCGAGCTCGACCATCCAGGGGGCGACGCGCCGCTCAAGCTCCGTGCCGGCCGCTACGTCACCAGCCTGATGGTCCTGCCGACGGAAGATTTCCCGGCCATGACCGCGGGAACCCTCCCCCACCACTTCGCCCTGCCCGCAAGTGCGCTCCGCACCCTGATCGATCGAACCCGCTTCGCGATCAGCATGGAGGAGACGCGCTACTATCTAAACGGCATCTATCTTCATGCCACCGAAAGCGATGGCGTTCCCGTCCTCCGCGCGGTTGCCACCGACGGCCATCGCCTAGCGCGGGTCGAGGAGCCGCTGCCGGAGGGGGCAAGCGGCATGCCCGGCGTGATCGTGCCGCGCAAGACGGTGCTTGAGCTACGCAAGCTCATCGAGGAAACCAACGAAGCCGTGGAAATCGCCCTCTCCGACACGCGAATCCAGTTCCGTGTCGGTCCCGTAACACTTACCAGCAAGCTCATCGACGGCACCTTCCCCGAATATGAACGGGTGATCCCGCGCGACAACGACAAGGTGCTGCGGGTCGCCAAGCGCGATTTCTCGGATGCGGTGGCACGAGTGGCGGCGATCTCCTCGGAGCGGTCTCGCCCCGTCAAGCTCAGCCTGTCGCGCGATCTCCTGGTGCTTTCGGCCATCAGTCCCGAACAGGGCTCGGCAAGCGAGGAGCTCGATGCAGAGCGGATGAAATACGAGGCGGGCCCGCTCGAGATCGGCTTTCAGGCGCGCTATCTCAACGATATCACCGACCAGATCGACGGGGATGTCGAGTTCCGCTTCGCTGACGGCACCGCGCCCACGGTGGTGCAGGACGCGGCGGATGCCAGCACGCTCTATGTGTTGATGCCGATCAGGGTCTGATCGGCGCGCGATCCCGATTGCGAAGTTCTTCCGTAATAGAGACCGAGGGCCGCGATTGCGCGGAAAAGAGTAGCCCCGTGTCAGCTTCGCTGTATTTGCAGCGGATTTCGCTCCGGACTTTTCGCAATTATGACTCGCTCCTCTGGCAGCCGGGCGCGGCCATCTCCGTCATTACGGGACCGAATGGCGCGGGCAAGACCAACCTGCTCGAGGCGGTCTCCTTGCTCGCACCCGGCCGGGGCCTCCGGGGCGCGCGCTTGGGCGAACTGGCGCGCCGGATCCCGCCAGAGCACGCAGGCACGGACGGAAGCTGGGCCGTCGCCGGCCGTTTCAGCCACCCTCGGTACGGCAGGATCGAGGTCGCGACCGGGGTGCTCCCGGAAGGATCGCCCAAGGATTTGCCGGGCGACAGCAGGGAACGGCGGGTGCTGCGGCTCGACGGCCAGCCGGCGAGCCAGACGGCCATCGCCGAGCGTATCGCCATGGTATGGCTGACCCCGGAAATGGCACGCCTTTTTCACGAAGGCCCCGCCGGCCGCAGGCGCTTCCTCGACCGCCTGGTTTACGCGCTTGAGCCAGGACATGCGCGGGAGCTTGCCGCTTACGAGACGGCGATGAGCGGACGCAACCGGCTGCTTTCCCGACTGGATGCCGACCCGGCATGGCTCGCCGCGATCGAGGAATCGATGGCCCGCCATGCGGTCGCCGTGGCGGCCTCACGCAACCTTGTGCTCGCCCGGCTCAGTCGGATATTGCCGGCGGCCGCCCCGGGTCTCCCCGTTGCCGAGCTTGCCTTGACCTGCCCGATCGCCGAACGACTCACGCGCGGGCCCGCGCTGGCTGTTGAGGAATGGCTGACGCGCGCGCTCGCCGAACGCCGATCGGTGGACCGCGAGGCGGGGGGAGCGGGCCTCGGCGTGCATCGCAGCGAACTTGCGATCCGCGATGCCGCGAGCGGCGCCGCCGCTGTGCGGGCAAGCACAGGGCAGCAGAAAGCGCTCCTGCTTGCGGTTGTGCTCGCGCATGCCGCTTTGGTCGCGGAGCGCCGGGACGTCACCCCGCTCCTTCTGCTCGACGAGCCGGCAGTGCATCTCGACGCAGCCCGGCGCGGCGCGCTGCTCGCAATCCTCGCCAGCCACGAGGCCCAAATTCTGCTTACCGGCACCGACGCCGAACCTTTTCGGCCTCTCGGCAGGCGGGCGGAGATGCTCAGGGTGGGCGAAGGGCGGCTCGCCATGCTCGACCGCTTCGCGTAGAATTCGCGGCATCCCGTTGGGGCGTAGCCAAGCGGTAAGGCAGCGGATTTTGATTCCGCCATACGGAGGTTCGAATCCTCCCGCCCCAGCCAAAATTTTTCGGAATGAAATAGATACGGACCGACGGCGCAAGCGTATTGTCACGTTTTAATATCGAATAGAGGGAGTCCGACTGGGGGGAGATAGAGTGCGCACATTATTCCGCTTGGAAGGCGCCTACATCCACCTCCGCCGCCAGCCCAGTCACCGTGACAAAGCCGGCATAGCGATCCCTTTCCGCTCACGCGTTCGTTCACGACCATTTCCACCTACGCCGACACAGACACCGGTTGGCCGCCGCCCACCATGCGGTCCGCTTCCGAACCTTCAACATCTGGCGAGGAGAGACGTGCGCCCCCAAACGGAATAACGCGCCAACCATACCCCTTCGCAGCTGAACCCCCTCCATTCAACATTTACGCGACAATATGTCAGCTTATCGCGGGCTCTCATTCCGACCGCCAGATGGATGATTTCGTCTCCGGTACAAAGCCATAGTACCCGTACCGGGTCGGTTCCCCGTGTTCATCAGGGGTATGCGTCAAAAGCCGTCGTCGTCCCATTGGCGCTCTCATGCGCCTATTGACAGCCCGGGTCGCTTACGCTTTTTATTCGCTTCAGGTGATGGAGTTCACCTTGTAACCGCCCTCGGGGCTGATGACTCCTCCGTTTGAAGTCGATGGAGGAGGAGTCTTTGGAGATAACTGGAAAAGAGAGGGTAAGATTTTTGCGGCATTCGCCGCACCTTTCCACTCTCTAGGCGTGGCCATGACGGCCCGCGACATTCTTCTTCAAATTGCGCAGGTGCTGGCCGTTCTGGTGCTGGCACCGCTTCTTCAGGGCATCATCCTCCAATTCGAGGAGCGAATTCAGCGCGGCCAAGGACCGGGCATCTTTCAGCCCTACCGCGATCTCCGGAAACTCTTTCACAAGCAGAGCCTGGCACCGGAAGCTGCCTCGTGGCTGTTCTGGGTGACGCCGATTACGGCCTTCACCTGCATGCTGATCGTGCCGATCCTGATCCCGGTTCTCACCAACTATCCGCTGCCGCTCTCCGACATGGGCGACATCCTCGGTGGCGGGCTCATCCTCACTCTCGGCTCTTTCATGATCGTGCTTGCAGGTCTCGACAGTGGCGGTGCTTATGGCGGCATTGGCGCGAGCCGGGCGGTGATGGTCGCCATTTTGGCAGAACCCACCCTCATCCTTGTCTTTATCGGCATCACATTGCTCGCGAAAGCAATGCTGCCTTTCGTCGTCAATCACCTCCTCGTCGCCAGCCCTGCCGCATATTGGGGCCCCCAACATCTCTTCCTGGTCGCTGCTTTCTTCATCCTCTTGCTGACCGAAACGGATCGCCTGCCCATCCATTCTGCGACCCATATCGAGGTCTATATGATCGAAGAAGGGCGGATCCTCGAGTATTCCGGACCGCTACTCGCCCTTCTGCGTTGGGCGGGCATGATGAAGCAGTTCATCCTCTATACGATCTTCTGCAACGTGCTCTTCCTGCCGTGGGGCCTTTCGGTGCAAGGGACAGCCCTCGGAGCTGTGGCGGCCACGATCGCGCTCATGCTCAAGTTCACGTTCGTCGCTTGTGCGGTCGTCTTCGTGGACACCACTCAGTCACGCCTTCGCTTCTACCGCTACCAGGAGCCGCTCGCCGCGTCCTTCTTGCTCGCCGTGCTCTCCATCATTGGCTCGCAGTTGAGCTGACGCCGTGGTTCTCACCCAGCTTGGCCCGCTCGCCGCCGCCATCTTCAGCCTGGTCGCGATCGCGAGCCTGCTTCTTTCCTTCGTCATGCTTGGATCTCATGCGCTTCGGCACTATCTCTACGCGTTCGGCGCTCAATCCTGGCTGATCGCGATCCTCTCCGCGAGTGTCGGCTACTACGCGAATTTCCCTGAGCTTTACCTGATTGCGATTCTTACCTTTCTCTTTCGCGGCCTGCTTCTGCCTTATCTCCTGCTTCGCATCGTCCGCCGTCTTGCCGTCCCGCGCGAGCCAATCGAGATCCTGCGGCCAAGCTCCTCGCTCGTGATCGGCGCACTTAGCGTCGTCTTTGCGCTCGCGGTCGCCCACAACATCTCGGTGGAACTCAACCTCGCCGACACGATTGCCGTGCTCGCGCTCACCGTCATGCTTTCGATGAAGCTGATCGGTTTCCTCATTCTCGCGGCACGCCAGGAGGCGGTTAGTCAGATCCTCGGCCTTCTCATCCTCGAGAACGGTATCTTTCTCGGGTCACAGATCCTCGTGCCCGGGATGCCGCTCCTGCTCGAGGTCGTCATTCTCTTCGACCTTTTGATTGTCGTGGTATGTTTTGGCGTGCTGGTACGCTACCTGATGGCGAATGCCGGCACGACAAGCAGCCGCGAGCTCCGCAGGTTGGTGGGCTGACGGATGCTTTCCCTCGCACTCATGACGGTACTTGCTCCGGCCGCCGCGATCTTACTGATCGGGGTCATCCGCCAACCGAGGTTCGCGGAATTTGTCAATCTGGCAGCGGCTGCGATTTCGTTTCTTTCTGCGCTGCTGCTCCCGTTGCTCACGGCGGTGCGCGGTCCGCATGTCTTCTGGGGCGGGGCCATCACCGTGGACAGGCTCGGCGCCTGGGTGCAGCTCTGCACCAGCATCGTTTATCTGCTCTCGTCCATTTACGCTGTCGGCTATATGCGCATGCTTGGCGAGGAAGAGCGATTGCCGCGGTTTTACGCTCTCTTTGCGGGATTCGGGCTGACCACGCTGGTTGGGCCGATGATGAACAATCCCGGCCTCTACTGGATCGCGATCGAGCTCACCACGCTCGTCAGCACCTTTCTTGTCGCTTTCGAGCGGGCGTCAGAAGCCATCGAGGCGGGTTGGAAATACATCATCGTTGTCTCCGGCGGCATCAGCCTGGCCCTGCTCGGCACTGTTCTCTCCTATTGGAATGGCAGCTTCGTGCTCGGCCCGCGCTATGACATGACGTGGGCTTCGCTTGCGCGCGCGGCCCCGCATATCGATCCTATGCTCGCCCTGCTTTCCTTTCTCCTCGTCTTGATCGGGTTCGGCACCAAGGTCGGGCTGGCGCCGATGCACACCTGGCTTCCCGATGCGCATAGCGAAGGCCCTGCGCCCGTCTCGGCGATGCTCTCGGGGGCGCTCCTCAACACCGCGATGATCGGGATCGTCCGCTATCTATCTCTCGCAGATCGCGCCGGGGTTGGCCAAGTCTCGCACAATGTGCTCATCGCGCTTGGGGTATTTTCGCTCTTCGTGGCCGCCCTCTTCATCGTCCGCCAGGAAGGCGTCAAACGACTGATGGCCTATTCGAGTGTTGAGCATATGGGCGTGATTGCGCTTGGGTTCGGCTTCGGTGGCCCGTTCGGCATTGCCGGCGCGCTCTACCACATGCTGAACCATTCGCTGAACAAGTCCCTGATGTTCTTTGGCGCCGGCAACGTCATGCGGAGCTACGGCACGAAGGAGATCAGTCGGATCCGCGAGGTTGGCCTGCGCTTTCCTGTGATGGGGGCGCTCTGGCTTGCCGGCGCCGTCGCAATTACCGGGGCGCCGCCGTTCGGACTGTTCCAGGCCGAGTTCTCCACGCTGCGCGGAGGCCTCGCCGTCGGCGATATTGTCCCGGTGATCGTGATGGCCGTGCTGCTGATCGTGATCTTTATCGGCTTCCTCAATCATTTCCGGTTGATGTACTACGAATCCGTTGTTCCTCACCCGGTGGAGCCAAAAGCGCTTGGTGCCTGGTGTGTCGTGCCGATGTGGTGCGCTCTCGTTCCCCTCCTTCTGCTCGGCTTTTGGTGGCCGAATGCGCTTTGGAATTACTTCGATACCATTGCCCACGTGCTCGGGAACACGCAATGAGAGGGACCGCGCTCACCGACATCGCTCCTGACGGGCTTCGTCCCGAGCTTGAACGATTGCTGGCCGAGGGTGGGCGGGCGCAGATGGTCTATGCCTGGTACCCAAACCCGGACCGCCTTGAGCTTCGCTATCTCGCTTCAGCTGCCGCACGGGAGAGTTTCCGTATGTGGCGGTGTACCCCGGAGGCCGAGATGCCAAGCCTTGCCGATCTTGCGCCCTTGCTCGGTTGGTACGAGCGGGAAATCATGGATCTTTTTGGTCTTCCATTCCGTGGCCACCCCGAGCCGCACCGTCTCGTACTGCATGAGGGCGTACCGCCCGCTCCGCCTCCCTTCTCGCCGGCCGCGTGCGGCGAAGCGCTGGTCCCCGAGGGAAGCCTTCGCCACCGCATCCCGGCCATCGAGGCGCCCGAAGTGCAGGAGCTTCCCTTCGGCCCCGTTCGCGCCGATGTCTTCGAATCGGCGGAGTTTCTGTTCTTCTATCTCGGCGAACGGATCATCTACTATCAGCCGAGCCTTTTCTTCAAACATCGCGGAATGGAGAAGCGGTTCGAGGGGCGGGCGCCCGCCGCGGGCGTCGTGCTCGCCGAGCGCGTCTCGGGCGTGGGGAGCTTTGCGCATGCGCTTGCCTATTGCCAGGCCGTGGAGGCGGCCGCCGAATGTGCCGTGCCGCCCCGCGCGACAGCTTTGCGCGTGCTGCTCACCGAACTCGAGCGGCTCTACAACCATCTCCATTATCTCGGTCATCTCGCCGGCACCACGACACTCAAGGTGGGCGAGGCGCAAGGCAAGCTCCTCGAGGAACGGGCGAAGCAGATCAATTCACGCCTTACTGGCAGTCGTTTCCTCCGCAGCCTTCTGACACCTGGGGGTCTGCGCCGCGATCTCGACCCGAAGCCGTGGCTTGCTACGGCGCTCGAAGCGCTGCGCGAGGATATCGCCGAATACACGAAACTGCTCGAACATTCGGAAAGTTACCTGGATCGGCTGATCGGCACGGGCATCCTCGAGCGCGAAGTTGCCTTCGATCAAGGAGCCACGGGGCCGGTCGACCGCGCATCCGGTGTCGATCGCGATCTCCGCCGCGACCATCCCTACGCCGCCTATGACGTACTCGACCTCGAAGTTCCGGTCGAGCAGGCGGGCGATGCGGACGCCCGTGCTAAGGTGCGAGTCGCCGAGATCGGCGCGAGTCTCGCGCTCATGCAGCGCGTGCTCCTTCTCCTCCCCGAAGGGCCGGTGGCCGCGCCGGCAGTACCGGCGCCAGGAAGCGAAGGGCTCGGCTGGGCCGAATCTCCTCGCGGCACGCTCTTTTACGCCGTCCATGTTGGCAACGATGGCAAGCTCGCACGTGTCAAGATCAAATCTCCCTCTTTTTCGAACTGGCGCTGTTTTCCCTTCACTGTGCACGACACCAACATGATGGACTACGCCATCAACGAGGCCAGTTTCGGTCTTACGATCGCGGGCTGTGATCGTTAGGAGCTCGCGATGGCATTCTGGACCCTCTTCGGGCTCGCCCAAGGCAAGGCCACCACGGCTTGGCCCGCGCACGGCGGCAAGGATGGCCAGGAAGGTCTTCTCGGCATGCCGCGGTTCGATGCAGAGCGATGCGTGCCCGACTGCCACGCCTGCGTCGATGTCTGTCCCACCGCCGCCATTGCCGAAAGCGCGGATGGCGGCATCAAGATCGACTATGGGCGCTGCATTGTTTGCCAGCTCTGCACAGAGACCTGTCCAAACGGAGCGATGCAGCCGTCCTCGGATTGGGCCTTCGGCGCTCGTCGGCGCGAGGACCTCTTGCTTGGTGCGGAATTTCGACCCGCCGCGCAACCGGGAACCGCGGCTTTTCGCCGCAGCCTGCATATCCGCCATGTTGATGCCGGTTCTTGCAACGGCTGCGAGTCCGAACTCCGCGCTCTCAACAACCCATTCTACAATCTTCACCGGCTCGGCATCTTCTTCACCCCCTCTCCACGGTTCGCCGATCTTCTGCTCGTCACCGGACCTGTCACCCATGCCATGCTCGAGCCGCTTCGTGCCACCTACGCTGCGATGCCCGAGCCACGCTGGGTGATGGCTGTCGGGACCTGCGCCGTTTCAGGCGGCATTGCCGAAGGAGGCTATGCCTGTGGCCACGGCCTCGGAGGGGTGCTGCCGGTCGATCTCTATCTGCCGGGATGCCCGCCAAACCCGGCGGCGATCATCGAGGCATTGCTCGTTTTCCTTGACCGCGCGCCGCAACGAGTCCGTGGGGGCCGAATTGGCGAATGACCTGCTCCTCGCCGCGGTACTGCTCTGGCTGACAGCTTCGGTGCTCGGCCTTGCGGGTTTGGCGACACTCGGCCGGGCGGCGCTTGGTTTCGGGGCGGCGGCGGGGATCGCCGCTTCCCTTTCGGCGATTCCCCTCGGCACGAACAGTGTTTTTCTGCCGCTCTCCTTCGTGGGTTCCCCCGTCCGCTTCGTGATGGCACCTGAAGCACTCTGGCTCTTCGGCTTCGGGCTGGCGCCTGCTCTCCTTGTGACCTTGCATGGCACGCCCGCGCCACAGGGCGCCGGAGGCTGGGTGTTCGGCGTCGCCGCAAGCCTTCTCGGTGCGCTCGGCGTCTTTGGCCTCCAGCAGGGTGCGTTTTTCCTTTTGTCCTGGGAGCTGATGAGCCTCGGTGGCGCCGTTATGTTGTTGTCCGAGCGCCTTTCCTCCTCGCCCGGTTCGCCTGTACTCTTCATGCTCGGCTTGCTTGAGGTTGGCGCGATTGCGCTTCTGCTCGGCGTCCTCGTGTTGGCCACCCGCTCCCATTCCCTCGACTTCCTTGACTTCGCCCAGGCAGCGCCGCTCTTGCCGGGGTGGCTCCGCTTCGTGGTGAGCGCCCTGCTCCTCATCGGATTCGGGGCGAAGCTGGGCGTGCTCCCATTCTACGAATGGTTCCCAGGTGCCTATACGAGCGGCAGCGGCGCCTCCGGCGCTGTGCTTTCCGGCGTGGTCCTCAACGCCGCATTCTTCGGCCTAAGCCATGCCCTGCTCGGCTGGCTTCCGGGTGCGACAGGCCCGGCATCGGTCGACGTTGGGCTGCTTGTCGTCACGGTGGGAACACTCTCGGCCGTGCTCTCGGTGCTCTATGCCTTTCAGGCCGAGGACTGGCGTGCGCTGCTGGCTTTCTCCTCGGCGGAGAATGCCGCGATCGCAGTCGTCATGCTCGGCGCCGCGCTCCTTTTTCGAACCGAAAGTGAGGGCGATCTCGCCGGCCTTGCCTGGACAGTGGCGCTCATTCATCTCGCCGGCCATTCTCTTGCCAAGGGTGGCCTCTTCCTGGCTGCGGACGGTGCTGCACGCGCGAGCGGCACCTATGCCATCCGCCATGCGGGCCTCGCCCGAAGCGCGTCGTGGACCTTCGGCGTCGGCGCTCTCTTCTGCGCGATGAGTCTCGCTGCGATGCCACCACAGGCTGGATTCGTTTCGGAATGGTTCGTCTTTCAGACCGTTTTCCAGGGTTTTCATCTGACCGGTCTGGCACCGCGCCTCGCCCTCGCCCTCGCAGGCGCCGGCCTCGCGCTCACCGCGGCGGTGGCCTTCGCCACCTTCGTCAAGCTCTTCGGCATCGGCATCCTCGGCCGGGGCAATCACGCACGTGCCGCTGTTCCGCGTCTCGTGGCGGGATCCACCTTCTCACTGGGACTGTGCGTACTTGCGCTTGCTGTTGGCATGCCCGCCTGGCTTCCAGCCCTCAACTGGGCAACCTTGGCGGAATTCGCAAGCCCCGCGGCGGCGGCTATGCATGATGGCTGGCTGCTGGTGCCACTCACCGCCAAATTTGCATTCATCTCGCCATCGATGCTGATCATCGCGGGTCCGCTCCTTTCGCTCATCCCGGTCGCGTTTCTGCTTCTCACGCGCGGCTTCGCCGTGCGCCGTGTGCCGGTATGGTACGGAGGGCTCGCCCAGGACCCGGCCGCGACCGCAACAACGTCACTGACTTTCTCCAACGCACTCAGGACATTTTTGAGCTTCGTCTACCGCCCGATCGAAGAGACCGAGCGGGTGACCCGTGTCCGTCGATACTTCATTACCCGGCTCGAATTCACCCACGACGTTGCGCCCGTGTTCGGTCCTTTTCTCTTTGCGCCGATCGAGCGGACTGTCGTTTTCCTTGCGCAAAAGCTGCGCGCGTTGCAATCAGGAAACCTCAACTTCTACCTTGCCCTGATTGGTTTTCTACTCGTCATCATCCTCGTTCTGACCTTGCTCTAGTCAGAACCGCGCGTGGAGATCTCTCGATGATCATGCGGATCTTGGTTCACCCGATATGTCGCAGTCCATGGCTCATGCGGGAAGTCCTGGCAAAAGGCAGGCGCAGATTCCCGCCGCACGTTCTGTGACAGGCGACGACCTTCGTGACGGAGCGAAAATCGATCAAGGGCCGGCGTAGGCGATGAGAATCCCGAGTTCAAGGTTATGCTTCTGAATGTGGACCTATATCGCGATTGCCATCGGCGGCGTTCTTGGCTGCTGGGCACGTTACGCCATGACAAACCTTGTTCAGGCAATCTACGGCCGCGATTTTCCTTATGCGACGCTCAGCATCAATGTTCTGGGCGCGTTCGTTATGGGCTTTCTCTTCATCGAGACCTTGGAGCGGCTCACCGTCTCGCCCGCAGTCCGTGCCGGCATCCTCACCGGCGTGCTTGGAGGCTTCACCACCTTTTCCACGTTCGAGATGGAGACCCTTCTTCTTGCCGAGCAGGGAGCCGGATTCAAGGCGCTCCTGTATGTCTTCCTATCGGTCGGGTTCGGGTTTCTGGGCGCCTTCGGCGGCGCCTATATCGCCCGCAATCTCTGAAATCCGGGGGAAACCATGGACGACGAAGTGACAATAGTACGTATCTACCTCCACGAGGCAGACCAGGGAAAACGAAGGAATTTAATGCGAGAAATCCTTACCCTGCTCGCCGATCAACATCGTGTGCAGGGGGTCGTTGTCTTTCGCGGTATTGCCGGCCTTGGTGCGGGCGGTGAGGTCCGTGCCTCCGATATTCTGCGCCTCAATGTCGATCTGCCTCTCGTGATCGAATTCTTTGACCAGCCCAAGATCACCGACGCTGTCCTCAGCGCGCTCGAGGCAATGGTGCCCAAGGGGCATATGCTTGCCTGGCACGCCACCCGCAAATAGCATGAGTAAGATTGGCCACGGTCCTATCCTCAGATTCCAACCAATATGAGTTGTCTGGGTGGCCAAGTGGTCTGTCAGAGGGTGTCGAGGAATAGATCGCTACTCATGCGACCCGCACGCTCTCGCCGGAAAGATTCGGAAAAGAGTCCGCGCGGATATAGGTTTGATCGCAGAATCGACACCTATGGCGTTCCAACAATGCGCTTCAAGGAGTAAAGCGGATGGGGCAATTGGGCACCCATTGCAGTGCGTCGAGGAAATAGAATACCCGCCACGCAAGAGCGGACAATGAAAATCACGCACCTTCCAACCACGGCACGAGTGACCAGCGAGTTGGTTCCGGATGTACAACTGGCCCACGGAAGGGCGGTGTGGGTGCTGACGGCCATGGGTTTCAGCACCGGCGCAACCCCGATCACATTCAATCATTATATAAAGTCGCTTCGCGTTCTTGGAGTTCCGTTCTCCCGCAGTGAAATGGGCACCGGCGTGGGCAAGCCCGTTCGATACTCATTCAATCATCTCATGGAGCTTTGCCTGGCGCTGACCCTTCGCGTATATGGGGCTCTACCTGATCCAGTGTTGTTGGGACTCATCGAGTATCGGCAAGACTTATATAAACTGTATCGGCGGGCCTATATCGAGTACACCACTGACCTGGGAGCGCCTGTTGTCGTGAAGGCGTCGCACCGTGCCTCATTCGAGATGAGCGGTGTGTATCTTGATCTTCGGTTTCGGTTCGGCGGTGGACGGGCCCTCGAATTCGGACCCCCAAGAGTGATTTCGCCGTTCGAAGCCTTGCGGATTTACTCGAGGCTGGACACTCCTGGCCGCGCCCACTTGCCATTCAATTTGTCGGATCTTGCAATTGCTATGGTTGAATATGCGGAACAAGCATCAAGCGTACGAATACGCTCCAGGTAATGGATTCAGCAACGCGAGGTTCCAGCCCGGTGACAACATCGGATGCCACCGCTGCGTACATCCGCCGCCTCACATCTTCGTAATCATGGGTCACAACGGGCAAGATTGGCGAAGATCAGACGCACCCCATCCGGCACCATCGTCGCGCCACGGACGGGGATTCTCCGCGTCGTCTCCAGCTGGAAAAAAATTAAGCGCATCGGCCATAAGATCCAGCGCTGACTCTTCGAACGAGATTCCACGAGATCGAAATACCATGTTGCGTTCCACGTAGGTATCCTTGGAAACAGGCGGAATGGATATACAGCCTTTGCCTTTCACGGTAAGAATCTGCTCAACATCTCGTGGTACTTACAGGAGGTCTTGCTTAATTCCGGCACCCGGGCCCTTTTTTCATATCGATACCTGCTTTGTGTCATCCGTAAGCAATTCTTCGCTACCAAAGGTCTTACGGAAGAGATCTTCTCCATAGCTCGTGTCCAGCGGCAGAACTTCGATCATCCGGAAGGTCCGTTCACCCGATTCCGATCGTTCTGCCCTAAGGAAGAGCACATTGCCCCGATTCTCTTCCTCGAACCCGTGCGCAAAGTCATACATATGGGTTACAAAAGCCACGCGGATGCGGCTCTCGACAAGCGCGTGCACGATCTGCCGTGCGATTTCCGAGCCCTCTCGCTCGTTGGTCGCTGCGAAGGATTCGTTGAAGAGGATTGTTCCCTCGGGGCGAATGCGGTCGGCGATCCGGCTCATCCGGTCAAGTTCCTCATCAAACTTGCCGCTCGTCATCGTAGCATCCTCCTCGCGCTTGAAATGGCTGAAGAGGCCGCTGCTTGCTGCGGCAGCATACCGGCTGGCGGAGACGAACATACCGCACTGCATCATCAGCTGCGCCAGCCCCAGACTGCGAAGGAACGTTGACTTGCCACCCTGGTTGGCACCCGTGATGACAACGATGTCCTTGCCATCTGCATTTGCCGTGTTGCCAATGACTTTCCTGTCGGCGCTTAGTGCAAGCGCTGTGTCATAGAGCCCTTCGACGCTAAGTTCCCTGCCCCCAACTGGAAAGGGGGCGGGGAAGCAAAATGGCTGCCCTTTGGCCGCAAGCGCATCGGCGAGGTTGAGACAACCGACATAAAAGGCAAGCTCTGTCCGCATCAGGGTGAAGAAGCTAAGGATGTGGTCAGTCGAGCGCGCGAGCGCGTTTGCAACGAGATTGATGCCCCGGTCGCGCAATTCCGAGAGCGCCCGAGCCCCTGCTTCGTTGCGTTCGTGCACGCGGTAGGTGAAGGACGCCGGTCCACGCCCGAGAATCCAGTCGAACCATCCTGGCTGGTCGTCTTTTGGCTTCCGCAGGCAATATTCAAGCCCCCTGAGCCCCCTACCAAGCGTAGCACTTTCCAGAACTCCCCCGCGAAAGCGCAGACGACGCAGGTGATCGCCGATTTCCCCGAAATATTCATCCGAAAGCTCTGTGATCAGCATCGTGAAGAATCGCTTGAAGCCCACCGATTCGAAATCTCCAGTCGAGCGCTCGGCGACTCCTCGCAGCTTCCTCAGCATTTCCGTGAACATCTCCAGAACTTCAACCGAACGGTGCAGCATGTAGCCCGGATGCCTGGAAAGTCCGCCCCAAAATCCCTTCTTCTCCCGCTGAATCGCATCTCCTGCGAGGTTGTAAAGTGCACGCACGACTTTCGGATTCGCCAAGCCGTCACGCAAGATCGCCTGACGATAGCGAATTGTGTCAACATCATCGGTACTGCCGAGAATCGCTTTGGTTGCAACCTCCTTGAGGAATGCGTCACCCCCAGCCATTGCGGCAAGAACGATCGGAAGACCGAGATCCTGTGTCAGCGCCTCTGCGGCGGATGGTAGCGGCTGCTCCATGTCGAAGTCGCGATCGGGGTACATCAGGAAAGCTTTCATGCCCGAATACGCTCCTTCAGCATCTCATAGGTCAATCGGTACTTTTCGGCGATCGCGATTGCGTAGGCCCGCCCGTCGGCCGGTCGACGTACAATTCGGTAGGTCCGGGAGGCGGGATCGCCGGGTATGATCGTGCTCACCATGCTGACGGTGGTATCGGAGAGCCGCGCCAGCTCCTCGACAAAGGTGACGAAGACACAGATCAGGTCACGCGCGATAATCCGCCCCATCACCTGCTTTCCAATGAAGATCGCATCCTTAAGCGTCGTCGTGCTGAAGCTCTCGTTCATCACAACGACGCTTCGTGGCGTCACCCGATCCAGGATGTCATGGACTCGGAGAAGGTCGTCCTCGAACTTGCTTCGCAAGTTCTCGACCCTCTCCTCTCGCTCGAAATGAGTAAATAAATGATCGAAGAGGATAAGTCGCGCCTGCCGGCCGGGCACCAGGAGGCCGAGGTTTGCAAGATAATGTAGCTGCCCAAACATACGGGCGAAGGTTGTCTTACCGCCCTGGTTCGGTCCTGAGACGATTATAATGCGCTCCCTCCCCGACAGTTGGAAGTCGTTGCACACCGCCTTCTGCCCTACCTCCGAGAGCTTCCGCGCGAGAGCAAGATCGAACCCGTCACGGATTGAAATCTCCTTGTTGGCCGTCGAGAGATGCGGGTAGCACAACGCAAGTCCTGCCTGAGCGAGAGGACGGATATAATCGAGATACGAGACATAGAATTGCACCTCGCGGTCGAAATCGCGAATGATCGGGTCAAGGAATTCAGCCTGCTCAGCGCAGAACCGCTCGAGCTCTGCGAACAGATCCGGATACAGCCGGACAACGAAGTTGAGTACCGCCGCCTCGACATGGTTCATCTCGACGGGCTCGGGGAAGTTCACCCGATAGTCCTTGCCTTCCCCCCGGGCGAATTTGCGGAAACTCTCTTCCACTGCCTGGCTATAGTCGATCTCGCCTTCGTACTCGCGGACCGTTACAGAGCTGTCTCTGATAAGCAGGCAATACTCGATCTTTTCGAGATCATCATAAATCCGTCTTGCCTGCTGCGCAAGTCTTGAAAATTCAAAGCCAGCCAAGTACTCAATGAGCCACGCACGGAACCTTTGCAATCCGCGCGACTTCGATCCGCCAGCTTCGAGCTCGTCACGTATCGCTTCGACGGCTTCGCAATAGATCGTAACGGCATCGAGAAACCACCATTCCTTCTGCTGCTTGTAGTAGAGCTTTCTCGAGCGCTCAAGCTCCTCACGCATTCGTCGCATCCGCTGGGAAAATCGTGTCACAGCGGAGAAGGTCTCTTCATCCTCGAGGTCGCGCATCACCTCGTGGCGGTAGCGAATTGCCTCCAGCGTGCCGGGCGGCGTATAAAAGAGTGGTTTCAGGTTGTACTCAGCCTTGTTTGCCGTGATCGCGTCGATGATCTGATCGAGATTGAGGTCGGAAAAAAACGGAGGCTCGTCTGTAACGTCTGCCCCACTTTCCTCCCCTGGATAAAGGACACTGCGAAAATTCATCGCTCTATCCTGCTCGTCGTGTCAGTGGCACGACATTCGTGTCTGCTTGCCGTGCCGGTGGCCCCGTCTCGGCGCGTGGGTTGCCCGTCAGCGCACGAAGCCCGCGCTCACTTGCCGTTGCTTCTTCCTTGCTGGTCAGGTGGCGTGGCATTCCGTCGCGCTTCAGCGCGAAGTACCTCATGTCTTCGGCCAGGCGATCGAGGAGGTCAGCCTGACGGACCAGCACCCTGCCAATCATTGCGGGTTCGTCAAGCACACCGAGAAGCAGCGGAAGGCGAGGCAGGCATATCGCTGACGGGTTCCTCAGCCCCTCGTCCCCATCGCATCGAAGCTGTGCCGCCGCGGACATAGCCGCTTCGCTGGCGGCACCCCGCGCCACCGCGCAAGCAATGCAGCCATCTGCACTTGGCAGTGCCTCCGCGACGGACTCGCAAGCGAGCGCGCCAGTGGACCCGCTTCGCGCCACCGTCCTTAAATAATCTGCTTGCCGTTCAACCATACCCGCAAATCCGGTGCAGATTTCGCGCGGAGCCGCCATTGCCTCGAGCTGCCACGTATGCGGGCCGCACAAACCCCGCCGCTCTTCAAGCTTCGCCCACACTTTCGGATCGCCATGGAGCTGGTATTGGTACGCGGCAAGGAAGCTGAAAACTGCGTCGGCGACACCTCCACAAATCTCGCACTCGGGCAAAACCGAGGGGACTTTCGCCGCCACCTCTATCGCCATCGGTCCTGATTGTTCGGTTGAGATTTCTTCACGCAGCACCGAAAGCCATGCCTGTTCCGCTGCGGTGCCGGGGACGCTTTTGACCGCACTTCCGATCCGGCCGCACAAGCCGAGCAGAAATGCTCGGCCCTTCTCATTGAACAGGAAACTCAAAAGCGCCACCTCGAAGGCGCGCAGCCCGCTCGCCGCCAATCCAGTTTCATCTCCCTTGAGGCGCGCCTCGAGCGCCTCTGGTGCCGAGAGCGAGTAAATTTCCGCAAGTGGCTTGCCGAAGATCGCGGCGAGCCGTTCCGCTAGATGGGAGAGCACCTCGGCGCGCTCGGTGTCATTAACACAGTCCTGTTTATTGATGACTACAAACATACGCCGGCCCGAGCGATGGATAGCCTCGAGCAGGTTTCTCTCCTCCTCGGTAAGCGCATCTTCATAGCTTGTCACCAGCACGAAGGCATCAGCCTCGGGCAGGAAAGCCTCGGTCGCCCGCGTATTCTCGATGATCGACGAACCGAGGCCCGGTGTGTCGATGAAATGAAATCCCCGCCGCAACAGCTCAGCCGGAAGCTGTACCTCGGCCACGCGGATGCCCCGTCTATTGCCTGGATTCCCTCGCTCGGTGATGTGTTCAGCAAGCTCCGGGATCGGGATGTCGAGGAAGAGGCTCGTGTGCCGATAGTGCAATACGGCTCGCTCTTCGGTCCCGTAGCTCACGGTTGTGATGACGGAGGTTACAGGGATGACCCCTGTGGGCAGCCGGTCGGTGCCGAGCATCGCATTCATGAGCGTGGATTTTCCGCGACTGAATCGTCCAACCACCACGAGGTTGAAACGGTCCTCGGCAAGGCGGGAGAAGAGCGCACGCACCTCTTCCCGCGGGAGCCCATCTTCCCGGTTCGTCACCGCGCTACGCAGAATCTCCGCGAGCGCGGACTTCATCCGGTCATATCGCCGCAGGTCCATCAGACACAACCCGCGCCGTTGCCGGCATCAAGGAAAAGACGGCTCATCGGTCGTACTCCTGCCCACGATAGTCTCATGGCAGGAGTCATCAGCCATATCGGCGATTGACCCGGGCGGACTCCATCGCCCGTAAGCCTCTAGCCGTCCTTATTTAGCGATTTCCAGCCCGCGTCGCAAGATCAGCCGGGATGGGGGACTGGAGCTCGAAAAGCCTGAAACAATAAAGAAGCTACCGAGTGTCAGGGCCGTCGATGCGATGAACAGCGGCGACGATCTCGTCGCGTATAGATGGCCAAGAGAAATATCGTGTGCAGGAAGCCCTCCGGCACTGGCCCACCCAAACGGCTCTGAGGCCTTCTTCTCCTGACTTCCATGTCCGCGGACAGTCGCCTTCGGTATCAGAGACCGCACGAACAGGTGAGCCTGATTGCGCGGGCGGCCCAGGGCGGGTCATCTGCTCCGATCTCCAGCGGAAAGAGGGTCTCGGAACGATGCCCTGAGTTCGATCGACCGTCTGTGAAGGGCCGCCATATCAACAGCTTGGCTGCAATCGCCGTCGAAGATAGAAGATACAGGACATGGCGGCACGATGGCGAGCGGAGCGAGGTCGGCTCCGGAAGCCCTTCGTGAGATCATCTTTGGTGAAATTGCGGAACAACCCGCCGTCTGGCCAATTGGGGGCACCTGACCACGCTGAACAAGAGGATATGGTCGCCTTATGAAGATTCTTGCCTTTGTCGCCATTGCATCAGCGCTCGCCTTGGGCGGTTGCAGCTATCCGGTGCAGACGGCCAGGCTCCCCGAGCTTGGCACCCCTTTCCATGAAGCGACAAAAGTTGCGGGCAAATGGGCGCTCATCGTCGATCCCCATGCGTACCGGGCAACCCTCCGTCCCGACGGTATCGTCTGCCGGGTGGATACGTACCCTATCGACCTGACGCCCTCCTTCGGAGACTCAGCCATCGGAGTCTTCCGAGATGCCGCCGCGGAGATCGAACCTGTTGGCCACCCATTGCCGGCACGGGATCTCGCCTCTCTCGGTTATACGGGTGAGATCGCGATCACCGGTGAAGAGATCCGCCACCAGCTCAGCTTTTCCCGGGGTTTCTTACTGGCGGCCCCGGAGGCCGAAATCTCGCTGGATGCAAGCCTCCTCGTAACCTGGCCCAAAGGCACATTGCTGCAAGCCAGCGCCACCGGCACGGGGAAAGGTTCAACTGGCGGCTGGATCGGCTGCGGAAGAGGGGCCGATGCGCTCTCTCGAGCCGCGGAAGCGGCGATGAAGGATCTGCTCGGCAAACTCGCCGAGCGTTTCAGCAGCGCGCCGCAGGTCCGGTCCGCAGCAGCGGACGACGCAGCAGAATAGGCCAACGCAAGCCTGCCTCGAAGCTACTCCGCGGCCGCGC
Organism: Acetobacteraceae bacterium; assembly: GCA_035509315.1. Taxonomy (GTDB): domain Bacteria; phylum Pseudomonadota; class Alphaproteobacteria; order Acetobacterales; family Acetobacteraceae; genus JAKAWQ01. Next base: position 221,057 of record DATJLS010000080.1, read on the forward strand.
GCGTGGGCGAGGCCGCCGGAAGGATAAGGGAAAAAAGCGTGGTGCGATCGAGGTCATTCTCGAACCATGCGGAGATCGCAGCTTCGCGTGGGCCGATATAGGCCGGAATATCGTTCTTGAGCTGCATTGGTACATCGTGGCCGGGAACGAGAAGCGTGCCGGCGCGACGGCGCCAATGCTCCCAGATCGTCTGCATCGAGCGGCGGCTTTGCGCCTGATCGTAGGTCATGTCCGCAGCCAGAGAGAGAAGCTCGGCGCGGTTCTTGACCGAATCGCCGGTGAAGAGAATATCGCGATCGGGCATGGAAAGAATGAAGAAGAGATGGCCGGGCGTATGGCCGGGAGCAGCGCCCGCCGTCATGCCCGGAAGAATCATTTCGCCCGGAGTGATCCGGCGCGTGCGCGGGTCCTGATCGAGCGTGCGCACGTAAAGCTCGGGCACCGTATCGTGTCCCCAGGGCTGCGCGACGGACCAGGCAAGCTCGTCAGCGCCGATCCAGGTGGTCGCATTGGGAAACATCACCCAGTTCACCGAATGGTCCCAGTGGGAGTGCGTGAGGATGACATCCGTCACGTCGGCGGGCGACAGCCCGCGCGCCTCGAGCCGCCGGCGAAGGAGGCCCCGCTGGGCGAAAGAGCCGACATCGATGAGCGCAATGCGGCCCTCGCCACGCAGAAGTGCGATCGTGCTCCAGCCGAGCCCGCCATGGCAGACCGATTTTCCGGGATAGCCCTGGACGACGATGTCGAGCTCGTAGGATCCGGCGCGCATCTTCTCCTCCGTCATGGGTGAAGCCTCAACGCGGCAGGCGCAGCAAGGGAAAGGCACTCATGACATGCGGATCGGTCACCGCCGCTGCCCCCTGCACATAACTGCGGTCGAGCGTGGCGGAACTCGTCAACCCAAGCAAGGCTAGGCATTCGATCATCTCGATCTCGAGCAATTCGAGCACCCTGAGCACGCCGGCCTCTCCCCCGGCGGCAAGGCCGTAGCAATAGAGCCGCCCGATACCGACCGCCTCCGCCCCGAGGGCCAGGGCCTTGACGATATCGCTGCCGCGCGAAAATCCGCCATCGATGAAGATCCGGGCGCGGCCGGCCACCGCGCTCACGATCTCGGGCAGCATATCGAGCGTACCGCGTCCATGGTCGAGCTGACGCCCGCCATGATTGGAGACATAGATCACCTCGACCCCATGATCGCAGGCGATCACCGCATCTTCCGCGGTCGCGATTCCCTTGATGATCAGGGGCATCGCATGATTGTCCTTGAAGCGTTTGATCTCGTCCCAGCTCAAGGCGGCCTGGAAATGCATCCCGGCCCCGCCGCGCCGCCAGGGCTTGGCGAAGCGCCTCGTGATGTCGCGCTCACGGCGGGAATAAACCGCAGAATCCACCGTATAGCAGAAGGCTTCGTAGCCGGCCGCAACGGCACGGCGGATGAAATCGTCCGCATAGGCTTCGTCGCCACGCTTGTAGAGCTGGAAGAACCGGCGCGCCGGCGCAGCTTCGGCCGTCGCCTCCAAGCCCGGTTGCGTGACGGAGCTTACCATGATCGGCACGCCGAACATCGCCGCCGCGCGCGCCGCGGTGGCGGCCCCGTCCGCATCGAAGGATTCGAGCGAGCCCACGGGCGAGAAGAAAACCGGCAGGCGCGCGAGCGTACCAAGAATTGGCCCGGCCGCATCGACGCGCGAGACATCGCGCAGGACGCGCGGCCGGAACGCAATCGAATCGAGCGCGGCGCGGTTCCGTCTGAGCGTGGTCTCCGTCTCGGTGCCGCCGGTCAGATAGTCCCAGGAATGATCGGGAAGCCGTGCACGCGCCGCTGCGACAAGTTCGTGCAGGCACTGATACTCGCCGCCGATGGCATCCAGTTTCGAGATATCGACCACCTTTCCCTCCCTTTTGCGAGATCCCTAAGCCGCGGCGATCTCCGGCGGCGAATGAACCTTGATCGGCGGCAGGGCGTCCCGCCAGCACTCCACCTCGACGAGGCAGCTATGCGCCGACGGCCCCTGGCCGAGCCGCGATGTGCCAACATCCTGTGTCAGGACGTTCGGGTTGCCGTGAACGCAGAGACTGCCCGGCTTGCCAGGCTCCAGCGGATCGAACCAGGCCCCGGTCGGCAGCACGACCACTCCGCGCAGAATGGTGTCGGTCAGCGCAAGACCGGCGAGGCAGGCCCCTCGGTCGTTGAACACGCGCACGATATCGCCGGAAGCGAGGCCGCGCGCCGCAGCATCCGCCGGATGCATCGAGAGCGGCTCCCTCCCCGCGATCTTGCTCTCCAGGCTGAGCGCACCCTGATCCATCTGCCCGTGCAGCCGGGTCGCTGGCTGGACCGAGACGAGATGAAGCGGGAATCGCGCCGCGCGCGGCGCCCCGAGATACTCGCGTGGCTCCTTCCAGACCGGATGTCCGGGGCAATCATCGTAGCCGAAGCCGGCGATCGTCTCGGAAAAGATTTCGATCCGCCCCGATGGCGTGTTGAGCCGCTTTCCCACAGGGTCCCGAGCGAAGGCGGAGTACGGCACGCGCGGCATCGCCGGCGCCGGGATCTCGACAAAGCCCGCATCCCAGAACCGGTCGAAATCCACGATCTCGATGCCCATGCGGCTGCAAACCATGCGCGTATGCTCGTACATCACGCGCAGCCACGTTGCGGCATCGCGCTGCTCGGTGAAGCGCGGACGCACGCCGAGCGCATCGGCAATATCGGAAAAAATGGCGAAATCGTCGCGCGCTTCTCCTTGCGGCGGAATCGCCCGATGCATAGCGAGGATATAGCGATCGTGCGCGCTCGAGCCGATATCGTCGCGCTCGAGCGTGGTGGTCGCCGGCAGCACGATGTCGGCATGCCGCGCAAGGGGAGTCCACCAGGGCTCGTGGATGATGATCGTCTCCGGCCTCGCCCAGGCAGAGAGAAGGCGGTTGAGGTCCTGATGATGATGGAACGGGTTGCCTCCCGCCCAATAGATCAGCCTCGTGTCCGGATAGCGAAGCCGTCGCCCGTTATAGTCGTACTCGCTGCCAGGATGCTCGAGCATCTCGGTCAGGCGGGCGACGGGGATGAAGCTCTCCGCTGGATTGGAGAGCGGCGGCAGCCTGACCGCGGGCACCTCCGCGCGCGGCGTGCCCATGCCGGCGATGCTGCCATGGCCGAAAGAGAAGCCCTGGCCCGGCTTGCCGATGCCGCCCAGCATCGCGGCCAGCGCCACCAGCATCCAGAATGGCTGCTCGCCATATTCCGCACGCTGCAGCGCCCAGGTCGCGGTAAGCATGGTCGGCAGAAGCGCGCAATCGCGCGCGAGCGCCACGATGGCATCGGGGGCGATTCCGGTGATCGGTGCCGCCCAATCGGGCGTCTTCGCAATGCCATCCTCCTCGCCGCGGAGATAGGAGGCAAGACGGCCGAACCCCACCGTGCAACGCTCCAGAAAGTCTCGATCCGCGCGATTCTCCACGAGCAGCACATGCGCCATCGCGAGCATCAGCGCCGTATCGGTGCAGGGGCGGATGGGCAACCATTCGCCCGGAGCATCGCCCCGCAACGGCGAGATGCTGACGAGCCGCACGCCGGCCGCCGCCGCGCGCTCGGCGGAGCGCTGCATCGGATGCTCGCCTCCACCACCCGAATGCACCTGATTGTTGCTGTAGCGCACACCGCCGAAGCAGACCATCAGCCTGGCATGGCGCGCGATGTCGCGCCATGCGACCATCGACCCCGTGATGGGGGCCGTGTCGCCCACGATGTGCGGCATCAGCGTCATGCCGGCAGCGTAGGAATAGTTGGTGAGCTGGCCCGTGTAGCCGCCGGCGATCGAGAGCAGGCGATGCAGTTGCTGGCGCGCATGATGAAAACGGCCCGCAGAGGACCAGCCATAGCTGCCCCCGAAGATGCTCGCCGCGCCATGCCGATCCCGCACCCGGGCGATCTCGCCGGCAACGAGCGTGATCGCACGGTCCCAGCGCAAGGGAACGAACCGCTCGCCGCCGCGCTGCGTGCCGCCCGCGCGATCGCCGGTGAGCCAGCCTTCCCGGACATAAGGCCGGTCGATCCGCGAGGGCGCATGCACCGCGGAGGGAATGCTGCGCAGCAATGCGGGTGGCGCGGGGTCCCGGCCGAATGGCCGTACCGAAACGAGGCGATCCCCCTCGACCACGGACGTGAACGCGCCCCAATGCGCGGCATGCGATCTCAATTCCGTCACGCGATGCATCTCCGATGCGGAAAACTGCGCTGATCGCGCCGGAGCGAGAAGAAGCCTGGACTTGCCCCGATTTCGTGGAGAGGTGAGAGCTTGGGATCAAGCTATGTAATCTGATGGCACGTTATCCTCCTGTTTCGTGGCATTCTTTGGTTCGATCCCCGGCGGCGTCATTCTTCCGTCCCGACCCGCGCACTGA